>JAZLBZ010000021.1:0-59799 GCA_045613945.1 Bacteroidaceae bacterium | reverse complement strand
GTTGCCCAAAAGTGGAATACGTGGTGTTTGTGGGAAGGGAACTTATATACGTTCGCTTGCGCGCGACATTGGTGAAGCGCTCAACAGCGGAGGATACCTGACCGACCTCATACGCACACGTATCGGAGAGTATAAAATTGAGAATTGTGTAACACCGGAGGAATTCCAAGAATGGCTTGAAAAACAATGAACATGAATCCAACAATTACCGACGAACATTTTAGTATAAGCGGACAGCACATGAAGCTGTCACAGTTCAAATATAAATTGCCCGAGGAGCGCATTGCGCTCTATCCGGCAGCCTGCCGCGACGAGTCGCGCCTGCTTGTCCTGCACAAGAAGACCGGCGAGATTGAGCACCGCATCTTCAAGGATGTCATCCACTATTTCGACGAGAAGGATGTCTTTGTTATGAACGACAGCAAGGTGTTCCCTGCACGCCTGTATGGCAACAAGGAGAAGACAAACGCGCAGATTGAAGTGTTCCTGTTGCGCGAGCTCAACGAGGAGTTCCGCCTGTGGGACGTGCTTGTTGACCCTGCACGCAAAATACGCATCGGCAACAAGTTGTACTTTGGCGAGGACAACTCAATGGTTGCCGAGGTTATCGACAACACCACATCGCGCGGCCGCACACTGCGTTTCCTCTATGACGGCCCTCACGACGAGTTCAAGAAGGCGCTCTATGCACTTGGCGTGGCTCCGCTACCCGAGGACTTCAAGCGCCTGCGCAAGGAAGAGCCCGAGGACTTGCAGAACTTCCAGACATACTTTGCAAAGAAAGAGGGTTCTGTGACCGCATCGTTCGCCGGCCTGCACTTCACCCGCGAACTCATGAAGCGTATGGAAATCAAGGGCATTGACACTGCATACGTTACAATGCACACAGGCCTGGGCAGTTTCCGCGAGATTGACGTAGAGGACCTCACCAAGCACAAGATGGACAGCGACCTCATCAGTGTTGACACAGATGCAGTACAGACCATCAACAAGGCAAAGGCAGAGAACCGCAGGATATGCGCAATTGGCACATCAGTGCAGCGCGTGCTTGAGACAGCAGCCCTCACAGGCGGTATGCTCAAGGAGTACGATGGGTGGACAAGCAAGTTCATCTTCCCCGAGTACAACTTCCAGGTTGCAAACTGCATGATTGCCAATTTCTATGCGCCATACTCTACAATGCTCATGCTAACAACTGCATTCGGCGGATATGACAACGTGATGAACGCATACAACGTCGCACTTGAGGAGGGCTACCGCTTTGGCCTCTACGGCGATGCAATGCTCATCATCGACTAATTTGCACAATGACAACGGTATACCTCGGTTTAGGAACAAACATAGGTAACAGGAATGAGAACCTTACGCGAGCGATAGAAGCCCTATCGCTCGCGCTCGGTCATTATACCGCGCTCTCACCCTTCATTGAGACAGCCCCCTGGGGATTCAACAGCGACAATGCATTCCTCAACTGCGTGGTGGCGTATGAGACGGAACTGGAGCCGGAGCAATTGCTCGACACCACAGAGAGCATAGAGCGCAGGCTCGGACGCACAGCAAAATCCACAGGCGACACATATCACGACCGCATAATTGACATTGACATACTGCTCTACGGCAATGTAGCAGTGAAGAGTGCACGACTCACCATTCCCCATCCCTTAATGCATCTGCGCGAATTTGTACTTGAGCCGCTGGCAGTGATCGCCCCCAGTATTGTACACCCAACTATTGGCAAGAGCATAAGGCAACTTGCCGCAGAACTAAAAGAGCAAGAGGCTCAAAAAGGTTAAAAAAGATTACTTTAGCGAAAAAAGCCCTTCAAATTGGGACAAATAGATAAAAAACCATTACCTTTGCAAAAGAAAAGAGCCTGAAGTAAAGGCTGTGTGGAGAGATTTGACTGCTTGCAACCACGATAAAAAATGCTAAAAGCCCCATCAGAGGGCATTTGTAAGGCACTTCGCCGGCATTCAATATCCCACATCGGTTCTTCAAAGGCTTGTAACTATCAACAAGCAAATATTAACCACTCCCTGCGCGACACAAGATTATTGGACAACCAGGGCACAAAACACACTACTATGGGATATTTATTCACATCAGAATCAGTTTCAGAGGGACACCCCGACAAGGTTGCCGACCAGATTTCGGACGCCGTTCTTGACCAGCTCATTGCATTCGACCCACAGTCAAAGGTGGCTTGCGAGACACTTGTCACAACAGGCCAGGTAGTAATTGCCGGCGAGGTAAAGTCATCGGCATACGTTGATTTGCAGGACATTGCACGCGGCGTAATCAACAAGATTGGCTACACAAAGAGCGAGTATATGTTCGACGGCAATTCATGCGGTATCTTCTCGGCAATCCATGAGCAGAGCGCCGACATCAATCGTGGTGTAGAGCGCGAGGACCCAATGTCACAGGGTGCCGGCGACCAGGGCATGATGTTCGGCTATGCAACAAACGAAACCGAGAACTACATGCCTGTATCGCTCGACCTCTCACACCTCATCCTCACCGAACTCGCCGACATCCGTCGCGAGGGCAAGGAGATGACCTACCTGCGCCCCGACTCAAAGAGCCAGGTAACCATCGAATACAACGACGACAACAAGCCCGTGCGCATTGACACCATTGTTGTATCTACACAGCACGACGACTTTATCCAGCCAACAGAGGAGGGCAAGGAGGCACAGCTGGCAGCCGATGCAGCACAGATTGCAAAGATCAAGGAAGACGTACTCAACATCCTCATGCCACGCGTGAAGGCAAAAATCACATCAGAGAGCGTGCTTGCACTCTTTAACGACGACATCAAGTACCACGTGAACCCAACCGGCAAGTTCGTTATCGGAGGCCCTCATGGCGACACAGGCCTCACAGGCCGCAAGATCATCGTTGACACATACGGCGGCAAGGGCGCACATGGCGGTGGCGCATTCAGCGGCAAGGACCCCAGCAAGGTAGACCGCAGCGCAGCCTATGCAGCACGCCACATTGCAAAGAACCTTGTTGCAGCAGGCGTTGCCGATGAGGCCCTCATACAACTCTCATACGCCATTGGCGTTGCCGAGCCTGTCAGCGTGTTCGTAAACACATACGGCACAGCAAAGGTAGCCCTCACCGACGGAGAGATTGCACAGAAGGTGAAGGCACTCTTTGACCTGCGTCCGAAGGCAATCGAGGAGCGCCTGAAGTTGCGCAACCCAATCTACAGCGAGACAGCATCGTACGGCCATGTTGGCCGCACGCCACAGGTGGTTACAAAGGTGTTCACATCGCGCTACCTCGAGAGCAAGACAATGGAAGTTGAACTCTTCACTTGGGAGAAGCTCGACTACGTAGAGAAGGTAAAAGAGGCATTCTCTCTTTAATAAAAAATGGGGCTAGGCGACTGGATTAACCGTCAAAGGCACAACAGGGGGTTTGGCATCCAATCCCCCTCGGCCTTTTTCTTCATCACACAGGTGCTGAAGGAACGCCTGCCATACTATGCCTACCCCACCATTGACAAACTCACAGGCAGCAACCGCAAGCATTTTCGCGAATTGTTCCGCATAACCAACTACCACAAGCCTGTCAACTGCATCTCAGTTGGCTCGGCAGCCGCAGCCTGCACAATGGCATTGGCAAGGCCAAGCGTACAGCACTTTGCGGTAGCACCCACAGGGCTAAGTGACAGCAGCCGCACACTGCTCAACGAGAGTGGATGCCACATTGCAGAATCGCCGGAACAGTTTGCCGGGATAATCAACCGGGCAGGAGAGATTGGAATATTGTATGTAGATGCCACTGATGGCGCCGATGTATTCATACACGCCGCCCTGCCCCGCACAAACAATAACAGTGTGATAATTGTTGACGGCATAAACCGCAGCAAGGCAATACTCAAGTGGTGGCAACAACTGGTAAGCGATAGCGCAACAGTAGTCACATACGACATGCACAGCTATGGCCTGTTGTTCTTTGACAAGGAAAGACGCAAGCAGCACTACACACTTAAAAGATGAGAAGCCCATGAAGAAAGCAACCATATACACCCGCACAGGCGACACAGGCAGCACATCGCTATGTGGAGGCACGCGAGTAGCAAAGGACCATCCACGAGTTGAGGCCTACGGTACGCTCGATGAACTCAACGCCCACTTGGGACTGCTTGCCGCATCAATGAGCGACAGCGCCACAGTTGCTTTCATCAAGGAGACTGAAAGCAACATCTTCACCATCGGGTGCCACCTGGCAACGGAGAATGGAGATACCGCCCCGGTGAGCGAAACCGACATTGAAAGAATTGAAGAGGAGATTGACACCATCAGCCTTGCATTGCCGCCGTTGAAAGGCTTCATCATGCCGCCGCACAGCGAGCAGGCAGCACGCGCCAACGTGTGCCGCACCGTCTGCCGCCGCGCCGAAAGAGCAATGACCACCCTTTCCAGAGCGTGCAACGTATCACCACTTGCAATGGTATATATGAACCGTTTGTCGGACTACCTCTTCGTGCTGCAGCGCCAACTGCTCGGCGGAAAGGAAAAAATGTGGCAAAAGCCTTGCAAATAAATAAAATTAATCTATTTTTGCACGCACTTAACAAAAACTTAATAAAACAGTATCAGATATGTATTGGACACTTGAATTGGCATCAAAATTGGAAGATGCACCCTGGCCGGCAACAAAGGACGAACTCATTGACTACGCAGTACGCTCGGGCGCGCCATTGGAGGTTATCGAGAACCTGCAGGAGATTGAGGACGAAGGCGATGTTTATGAAAGCATAGAGGACATCTGGCCCGACTACCCAAGCAAAGAGGATTTCTTTTTTGACGAGGAGGAGTATTAATGGGCAAAAAGTCATCATTTAGTAGATAACTAACTGATAAAGAGCAATGTGAAGAAAGATTCAAAACTTTCACACATTGTTCTTTTTATGTTTTAAGCTTATTATGATAGGGATGTTGATGTTATCTTCTAAATATCAAAGCAAGAAAGCGTGCATTGAAGATTTGATACATGATTGCCAAGAAAGACTTGATGATAAGGAAACCAAGTTGATGATAAAGCAGCAGGAGTTAGACTCGTTACTGAAAGATATCCAAAACATTCATTCGGTGAATAGACCGTTCAAGAATTACAAGATTGAGTTTAATGCTCCACAGATTACCGAGAAACCACCAATGTTTGGAACCGATAAGTGGCTGGAACGCAAAAATACAATTATCGAGAAGCAATTTACCGCTATGGGGCGTAAGTTGGAGGAACTTTATAGAGATGAAGCTGCTAATCAAGTTGAAGTTGTTCGCCAGAATATTTTGGTGGATATGAAAGAAGTCCATACGTTGAAAGCAGAAAACAAGACGCTTACAGAATGCATGAATTATTGGTCGGATTTGGCATTGAAGACTTTTGACTACCTTTCGATACCATCTTTACGTGATGGATTATGTGCAGTAGCAACAGCTCTTATAGGTGGAGATTATCTAGTTCCATCAGGGGGTGGAGGCGGAGGAAATGAATCAGACTTACGTTGGGATGGTCGCAGACCTGACGAACCTGATTTTGCATTCCAAAGAAGATGCTTCTCACATGCTGTCAAATACATTATGGCTAAATACAGTATAAAGCGGAATAAGGGACGTGCTAGATAATTAGAAGGGGGAATTGACGTTTTTTTTTGCTAAAGGGCCTTTTTTTATGTAAAAAAACACTATCTTTGAATAAATAATTCAAGAAAGTATAGTTCAATAATAAATATTTCAAGTGTATGATTGGATCTCGATTGAAAGAGTTAAGAGAAGGCGCAAGACTTCCACAAAGAAAGCTAGCCGCTCTATTAGATATAGATACTGCAACTTATAGTAAGATTGAAAATGGACAGTTTGCACTTAGGAAAGATTTTGTTCCTGTTATAGAGGAATTTTATGGTTTGGAAAAAGATTCACTTGCTAAAATTTGGCTTGCAGACAAGGTGTACAATGTGGTAAAAGATGAACCAGCTGCAAAAGAAGCCCTTAATGCTGTAGAAAAGATATTATAATATGCCATCATATACTTATACCCCAATAGTAGCAGAGCCTCATACTCCCCCCTACAAGATTCATAAGTATTTTGCTCGCAGGCCCCATAATGTCTTTAATCAATTGATTGAAGATTTCACTTCACCAGGTGAGGTTGTGCTTGATCCATTTTGTGGAGGTGGTGTTACCATATATGAAGGGGTCATTCAAAATAGACGAGTTATTGGATGTGATCTAAATCCTCTTTCTACATTCATTGTGCGTAATATGATTAAGAAAGTAGATGATACATCCTGTATAGAAGATTGTTTTGTTGCATTAAGAAATTACATTGAGGACCTAACAAAGGACTATATGTTTTTTGAAGTTGATGGCAAAAGATATGACTTGTCATGGGCTGAGATGGCATTGACTGTAAGATGCCCTAAATGTGGTAGAGTTTCAACATTAACCAACGATCTTAAAATTAAAAATGGCAAATATCATTGTTTAAATAAGTATTGTGAATTAAGCAAAGACGGAGAAATAGATATTGCGTCTTGTGAAAGAGCAGAGCCACAATACATCTTTTTGGTAAGTTCTGTCAATAAAAATAGAATCATAAAGCCTTTTGAGGAGGATGATATGATTCGATTTAAGTCGCACATGAGGTTTCTTAAAAAGCAAATACTTGACAACAAGATAAATATTCCTCGTGATTTAATCCCGATGGATTGGGACCGTCAATTTGAGGATGGCCTTGCGAAGAAGGGAATATTATATTTTCAAGACTTTTTTACTAAAAGAAACTTGATGGTTCTGTTGCTTCTTAAGAATAAGATTGCTTCATATGAAACGAAACTTGGGCCTGAGAATTACGAACTTGTGAGAATAATGTTTAGCAATATACTTAAGGATTGTAATATCATGTCATTCACCAATGCGGGATGGCAAGGTGGTGCACCTACGACATGGAGCAAACATGCATATTGGGTTCCAAATCAATTTTGTGAGGTGTCTATAATTCCTGCTTATGACAAGTCAGTGTCAAGAGTTATGGCTTCAATAAAATATAATAATACGAAAGATTACAATCCAATACGCACAACATCCATTAATGAGTTGCTTTTAAACAGTGCTAATGTTTTGTTGTATAATTGCCCCGTTGGCTACACTGATATTCCAGATGATTGTGTAGATGCAATAATAACAGATCCTCCATATGGAAGTAATGTTCAATATCTTGAACTTTCTCATTTTTGGTATCCCTGGAATCAAGATTTATATGAACATTATCCAATTTTCGAATTGGAAGCCGTTGCTAATAGAAAGAAAGGATTTAATGGTGCTAAGAGTCAATATGATTATGAATATAATCTATATGGGGTTTTTAGTAGTGCGTATAGAGTGCTAAAACCTGGGAAATACTTGTCTTTAACATTTAATAATAAAGATATTTGTTCGTGGTTAGCACTATTCTTTTCAATATTTAGAGCAGGATTTTCATATGATAATATGTATTTTCAAGATGGAGTAAAAAACTATCGTCAAACTGCTCATACAAAGGCCAAAGGATCTCCTTATGGAGATTTTATATACACTTTCAAAAAAGTTGCTATTAAACCTGTAAAAGTATATCTGACAGAAGATGAATTTATTAAAGACATAGATGGAATATTCTTGCGGGATATTGATTGTAATGATGAGAATAGAAATGATATTATCTTTCAGATGTTTGAAGATGCAATACCATTAATCAATGCATTTGCAAAATCATATCTCAGAGAGACAGAATCCCATCATTTGTATGAGCATTTTAATAAAAAGTATTTAGCCAAACTATATGACACAACCAATGAGGACGAGTGAATCTAAAATGATAACAAATCAAGAAGTTTTTAATAGCATGCTTCCATGTTATCAACAGATTATTGAACGGCTTGCTGCTAAATACAGTGTGGTAGATGGTAGTTATTATGAAGGTCTTGTGAATTTTAAGACCAACATGGTCGCTCCCAAGCATAAATGGTATGATTACAAACAAGGTTATTCCGAAAAACTTGTTAGGCATATCATAGATGAAGAGAACCCGTCCAAAGAATATTTTATTTTGGACCCATTTTGTGGTGTTGGTACGACAAATCTAACATCCATAGATATGGGGTATAAAACCGTAGGATTTGACATCAATCCTATGGCAATTTTGGCATCCAAAACAAAAACACATTATTATTCTGACAACGAAATTCTGTTAATAGAGAAACTTGTTAATGGGTTTAGTCTGCCGTCATCAAAAATTGAGATTGAGATGGGCAAAGTAATTCAAACATCATTTACTGAAGACGTTCTTGATACTTTGTTAAAAATTCGTTTTTTCGTTGAAAGTATAGAATCGGAATATGTACAAGCGTTATTCAGACTTGCATTAATTTCAATTATCGATAAGTGCTCATTAAAAATCAAAGATGGTAATGGCTTAAAGTTTAAAAAAAATTATATTCCTGTACCAGACATCGTTAAACTATATATAGATAAAGTTTCGGACATGTTATCTGATATTAAACGATCAAATGAGAATGTAGAACATCAGATCTTCTTTGGGTCTATGATGACTCAGGAAAATTTAGAAAAATTGCAAGAGTTGCCTATTGGGTTGTGCGTGTTTTCACCGCCATATGCAAATTGTTTTGACTATTGCGAGGTGTATAAACTTGAATTTTGGATTGGAGGCTTTGTTAAATCGTATGATGATTTTGAACTTTACAGGTCAATGGCATTGCGCTCACACGTTAATTCAAAATTTAGCCACAAATTCGAAAATACCAACCATGACGTAGATGTGATAGCTTCATTAATCTCCTCATTTAACATCTGGAACAAACACATCCCAGATATGATAAGAGGATATTTTGACGACATGGAATTAATGATTAGAAATATTTCTAAAGTACTTATCAAAGGTGCTAAATGCTATATCGTTGTCGCAAATTCTGGATACAAAGGAATATTAGTTCCTTCCGACTTGCTTCTGTCTGATATCGCAGTAAAATATGGGTTTAAAGTATGTAATATTTATCATGCTCGCAAAATTCGTTCCTCGTCTCAACAGATGCATATTCTTACGAATGATTATGATAATTTGATGAGAGAATCAGTAATAGAACTTCAATTAAATTAATGGAATATGATTTACTCCAATACGTTAAAATCACGCTATCAAAATTGGCTAGAATTAGAAAGAGCCATTGAAGCTTTGCCCACAGCAAAAGCTAGAGGAAATGTGTTCGAAGAGTTTACTTTTGCGTATTTCACCATAAAATCTCAAATGTATCAGATTGCGGAGGTATACACATCAGCGGATATTCCAGATGAATACCGTAAGAAATATAAGTTAGGCAATGCACAGCATTTAGATAGTGGTGTAGATGGTCTTATAATTACAAAAGAGGGAAAGGCTATAGCCTATCAGTGTAAATTTCGCTCTGGTCGAATTAAACCGACATATGAGGAACTTACAAAATTTTGGTCTGATGGTAGATATTGCGATTTTTGTTGTACGGTTGCTAATTCTTATTCAGTTAGTAATTTATCAGATAAACATAATGAGAATCTTCAAATCTTGGCTAAAGATTTTGATTCTCTTGATTCCTCATTCTTTGAGCAATTATACACTCTTGCAAACTGCCAGAAAATAGACAAGAATAAAGTATTTTATACACCACATAATTATCAAACAAGAATAATTGATGATGTAGTTTCTGGTTTTTCTGTTGAAGATAGGGGAAAGATTATTGCAGCTTGTGGAACAGGAAAAACATTAACATCTTTATGGATTGTGGAAGCAATGGAGGCGGAAACTGTTCTTTTTCTTGCTCCTAGTATCTCTCTTGTAAAACAGACATTGGAATCTTGGGCCGATCAAGCAAAAGTTCCATTCGCTTATTTATGCGTTTGCAGTGATAACACTGTCTCATCAAACATCTCTGATGATGAAGCCGACATAACCGTTTCACAATTAGGAGTTCCTGTTACGACAGATATTGAAGAAATAACAAGTTTCTTAGATAGTACAAAAGGTAAAGTTCGTTACATATTCTCAACGTACCAATCTGCTGATAAAATATCTGAAGCACAAAATGCAGCAAAAGATACATTTGATTTGATAATATGCGATGAAGCGCATCGAACTGCGGGCTTGCGTTCCAACTTTTCATTAGCTCTTGAAGATCAGTTTATACGTTCAAAGAAGAGACTTTTCATGACTGCAACCGAAAGAATGGTTAGACCGCTATTGAAAAGAAATGCCGAAGAAAGCGGGAAAGTTATTTTTTCTATGGACGATGAGAATGTTTATGGGCCATTGTTTTCAAAGTACAACTTTGGTGATGCTATTAAGGATAAGACTATCTCAGATTACAAAATAATTGTAGCAGGAGTAAAAGAAAGTGAAGTTTACAATTATATTGCAGAAAACAAGCACCTTAAAGTTGAGGATTTGGATGAAAATTCAAAGGTCCAATCTGCAGAAAATTTGTATTCAAAAATTCTTTTGGCAAAGGCCATGAGAGAATTTTCAATTAAAAAAACTATTTCTTTTCATTCGTCTATCCAGAGAGCGAAAAATTTTGTATCGGAGGGTGGAGAAGAAATATCACTTTCAAGTGTTATAAGAGAATTCAATCAAAATATAGATAACTCAAATCTTTATATTGACAATATTAACTGTCAAATTGATTCAGGTGTAAGAACTCAAATACTTGAAAAATTTAAGGAATCTGAATTTTCTATAATTTCCAATGCAAAATGCCTTACAGAGGGAGTGGATGTACCTATTATTGATAGTGTTTATTTTATTGATAGAAAGAAATCGCTTGTTGATATTGTACAAGCTTGTGGACGTGCTCTTAGAACAAAGAAAGGCGTAGATAAAACAGCATATTTCATAATTCCAATATTAATACCAGAATCATCTGTTGCAGAAGACATACTTCATTCAGAAGACTTTGAAATTGTATATAATATTATTCAAGCCTTGAGAGATCAAGATAATCGTCTTGAAGATTGGATCGAACGTCTAAATAGTGAATATGTCAAAACTGGAAAAATTGGTAGAACACCAGAAGACAGCACGCCTATATCAATTCAGATAGAGGGTGTTGATATTCAGCAATTCTCAGAAGAATTATATGTTCAAATTGCAACAGTTAACGCGAATCCAATACATAGTCAAAAGAAAACGGTATTTGGAAAAGGTGAGAGGAAAACAGGACATTCACGAATTTTCAAGACTATTGGTGATTTCTCATTCGAATCTTTCATGAATAACCTTGTGGATCCTACCATCGACATATTTAAGAGACAAGGCAAAAACATTTTACCAGGAACAGAATTAAAGGTAAATCACAATAATGTTAGTCATACTTTTAGATTAGGCCTTACAGAAAAAGATGGTAAGAATTACAAACTAACTCCATTAGGAGAATATTATCTTGATGGGAGAATTAAATCACGAGATCTGTTCAAGAAGCAAATGCTCCGATATTCTCATACCTTAGAAGAACAAAAGAGCGAAAGAACGCTTTTCCCCTACAGGGCTTGTTTGGAAATTCTTAAGGGGCTTGACTCAACGGAACCATTGACCTTTAATGAGTTTGCATTTTGTATATATCCAATGTACGATAGTACACAAGAATCAATTCTAACGGCAATTGATGATATTAAGTATTTGAGAAAGAATTATCCAAAATTAGAGGCAATTAGCATTGCTAATCAGCCTCAAATTTTGCAGGTTCTTAATAAGCATTATGCCACTTCATTAACAGAAACAGATATTTGGGGAGCGAAAGCAACAACAGTAAAGAATCAATTTTTGTATTTTCGTAATCATTTGTCTTTGTTTGACGAAATAATACAAATAAAGAATGGTAATATTTGTTTAAAATCAGATGCTACTGCGAAAGATATTGAAAAACTCCTTTCTGCAGATAAAGACATTGAGAAAATTGATAAGAAAAATTTATTTGCTAAATATACTGAAGCATTTGTAATGTTAATGATATTTAGCGTAATATAAATACTTAGAATCTAAATATGATATCAAAAGAAGAAGTACGTGAGCTGTTGAGGAGCACAGAAACATATAGAATTGAGCGTACTACATCTACTGGAGATATGGATAAATTCCAGGAAGCTATATGTGCCTTCTCAAATGATTTGCCCAATTCTAAAAAGAATGGGTATCTGATTCTTGGTGCATACGATAATGGTATTTTATCGGGACTAAAAGTAGATGATGATTTACTAAAAAAGATTTCAGCCATACGTTCAAATGGTAATATATTACCTCTTCCTATTATGTCGGTTGAAAGATTTGAATATGAGGATGGAGATTTGCTAGTTGCAGAAGTATCACCGTCATTGGTCCCTCCTGTACGATATCGTGGTAGGACTTTTATTCGCATTGGTCCTCGCAGAGATATTGCCAGTGAAGCGGAAGAACGAATATTGCTTGAACGCAGAACATCCTATATGGCAACATTTGATGCCACACCTTGTTTTGGCGCAACCATCAAAGATATTGATACAGACTTTATCAAAAGAGAATATCTTCCTCAGATAATTGATGACGAAGTGTTGGCTAACGATACTCGTGATATCAAGGAACAGTTGGCGGCAATCCATTTGTACGACCTTGCACATGAATGTCCTACGAATGCAGCAATGATTCTTTTTGGTAAAGATCCACAGTATTACATGCATGGTTGCTATGTGCAATATGTTCATTTCGCAGGCAAAGACCGTGGTAGCGAAATTGTTAATGAACGACAGATTAAAGGAAGCCTTAGTAAGATGCTGCCACAATTGGAAAACTTTGTTAGGGATGCGGTCGTGACTTCTCGGCCTATGCCTATTAGCATGCTGCGTGAAAAGAATGTGTTGAACTACCCAGATTTAGCTCTTAGAGAGTTATTGATGAATGCTTGTATGCACAGAGATTACCAGTCCAATATGCCAATACGACTATATCAATATGAAGATCGTATAGAAATTCTTAATGCTGGAGGTCTCTATGGAGAAGCTCGTCCTGAGAACTTCCCAACGGTAAATGATTATCGTAATCCTATTGTTGCAGAAGCCATGCGTGGGTTGAAGTACGTTAACATGTTCAATCGTGGAATTCAACGTGTAAAGAACTTGTTGCAAGAGAATGGTAATCCTGAACCTGTATTCAATGTAGAAAAGATTACAGCTTTTGAAGTTGTTGTGAGACCTTCTTTATCACTTAACTTGGTCACTGATGAGAATAATGTGACTAAGTCAGTGACTAAGTTAAGTGACACACTTAATGATATAATTGATTTTTGTTCTACTCCTCGAAGTATGACTGAAATTATGGTACATCTTGGACTTAAACATAGATATAATGTGAAGCATCGTTATGTTGATCCTCTAATTGAAGGAGGGTTCTTGGTTATGACTATTCCTGAGAAACCTAATAGCCGAAGCCAGAAATACAAACGAGCTTTGACTTAGTCACTTTACTTAGTCACTTTAAAGTGATATAGTTATTGGTGCTAATGGAAGGGCTGAGCTGTGAGGTGTAACTCCTTGGATGTTGTTCGCTCTTTACCCATTTATAAGGTGCAAATTCAAACGGAAACGAACATTCAAATCGTATCTCTTATAAAATGTCGTTACCGAGATGCAAGAATATATCAAAGTTGCATATATAGATAACATTCGCAAAATAGCAAATTAGATAAATAGAAATGGGATTGTTATTAGGAATTTATGTCTACCTTTGTGGAAGAGATTGAAAATGTTTTGAGAAATCAAATATCATTGATAAAAAGTTTAAACAAATTATAATATGGCCGATATTTCAGTACAGTTGAGTGAACAGAAGCGACTTGTGGATTTCAAAACGTATGATTTTTCTGTCAAGGAGTTAGTGTCCATGATTAATGATGGAATTATTAATATATCTCCAGAGTACCAGCGAAAGTTCAGATGGGATGATGAGCATCAATCAATGCTTATAGAATCAATATTTCTTGGAATACCAGTTCCATCATTGTTTATGGCAACAAATAGCAATGCTACATGGGAGGTTATAGATGGTTTACAAAGACTTAGCTCAATAGTAAGATTTGTCGCTGATTTAGATTCTAATGCACGTCGTGAAGTTGGACGAGATGACTATTTAAGACTGAAGGGCTTGGGAAAATTAACAGAAATGAATGGAAAAACAATAATGGAAATTCCCGCAGCATTGAAGTTGGATTTTTTGTTAAAGCCAATTAAAGTAATCACTTTAAGTGATAAGAGTGATTATCAGGTTAGGTTTGATTTGTTCCAAAGACTTAATACTGGTGGAATATCATTAACAGACCAAGAAATAAGAAATTGTGTATTTAAGGGTAGCTTTAATAATTTTCTTAAAAGATTATCAGAAGATGAAAGATTACGTCGTTTAACGATGAAACCAAAAAGTGCTTTTGAAGATGGAACGTATGAAGAACTTGTTTTGAGGTTTTTTGCTTATCTATATGGTCGTGATTTATTTGAACACAATGTTAGAGATTTTTTGAACAAGTTTATGAAGAGGGCTGCCACAAATTATAACGAAAGAGAATATGAGGCTATATTTAATAAAGTTTTTGATGAATTGTCAGGGCTGCAACATGGTATTGTAAAAATTGCTGGAAGAAAGAATTCTTCAACAGTTTTTTGGGAGGCAGTAACAGTAGGAGCTGCAGAGGCTTTATTAAGCGGACAAGAACATATTAATTTGGATGGTTTTTATGAGTGGGCAGTAAATCCAGAGTTTAATCGGTTGGTAACTGGCGCAACGAATTCACGCTCCATGATAGACAATAGAATTCAATATACGAAGGAAAAATTCTCCATGCCAAATGTTTAGTGCTGTCAATAATGATTCTATTCAACGGCTAATTGAAGCCAAGGAACTCATCAATATTTGTAATGACACAAATTTAAAATTGGGCGACCATTACAATGATAGAATTTTGATGGGCAGTGTTTATGTTTTGCTTTATGGAGCTTTGGAGTATACGATAACTCATTGTGTGTTTCGTACTATTGAGTTGCTGAATAATGAATCTTTGAAGTTGTATGATGTATTGCCTACTTTGTGGGGATTGATATACAATTCAGATTGTGACAGAATTGAGACAGCTGGAACAAATAAAAAATGGGAGAACAGATATAAGCTTTTTGTACATTTTACCAAAAGTGAAATGGTGCAACATATTAGCGATAAATTATTTCCTTCTTCAAATGGGAATATAAAAGAAACTCAATTACAAAGGGTATGGGACACCTTTGGACTAAAATCTCCAATGTTTGAACCTGATTTTGAGTCGGTAAATTCAGATTTGCTTACTTTGGCAAATGGAAGAATGGCAATAGCTCATGGGAGAGAGAGGGCTTCTGTGATTGGAGGAGCAACTAGCATAACGGAATTGAATAACCTATATGATTCCATAAGCCGTTATTGTTCCTATTTAATTAGTTGTTTTACAAAATATATGTATGATAAAGAATATCTTCAGATATAAATCAATGTTTGTCGAGAAAACTATTTCTTTACCTTTGATAGCCTCAGATGGTATAGTTTGTTTGGCTAAAAAACAGTCTTTGAAATATAATTAATTGATTATCAAATGAGATATAACTCTTTGAAGAAGAGGAGTAGTAATTAATTTCCTAGCGATTAAATCGCATAAATAATTGAAATTCAGTACAAGCAGTCAGACAAATTTTGTTTGACTGCTTTCTTTTTTGTTAAAACATGTCAAAAAAGAAGGGTGTTTTTATATAAACAATTGACAAAAGCCTTTTGGGCGTTATATATTTGTGGTAACAATAAAAGTGACAATTCAGCAACCTTGCCACGCAAACCATACAATAATTTTGCATTGTAATTTTAAAAATGCAATAATTATGAGTAACTTTTTTAACAACGGCCAGAGAATACCAAACATTTTTGAGAGAGCAAGAGCGTATGATAATTGGAATGAAGGAAACTTTCAACCGCAAGAAGATGGCTATGAAGACACATACAACACCCTCTCCGATGATGAAAAGAGTTTTGTATTCAAACACCCAACTCTTGCATATAAGTTCAACAAAAATGCAAAAAAAGCAAAAAGAATTGGAAGAGAATTAGAAGGAACGAAAAACGGATATGGCGATGCCGTAAGGCATTGTTATTGGTGTGCACTAAACCAAAAGGATGCAGGATTAAATTCATCCCGTGCAAAAGAATTTGGAGATGCTCACGAGAATATTCCGAATAACGAAGCCAAGACAATGGATTTGCACAACAATTCCGTTGGATATCATTTAGGCAACCAAGCAATTATCAACAATTGGAGTGAAGAAGAACTTTTAAATCAAGTAATAAACGCAGCAAATAATGGAAAACTACAAATTGGGCTTTAAAACATTTGTCTTCACACTTATTATCACCATCTTGTTTACAAGTTGTAGCGAGAATGCGAAAAGCAATTTTTACTTTGCTTTAGATATGGCAGGATTATTAAACCCACGTGAGCCAAGAATTAGTTTATCATTTGATAATCAAAACATTGAAGAGCCATTTTCTTTTTCGGGCTACTGCAAAGAAGACTACGATAGCATATTCATAGTATATTCTTATTTCAACACAGAAAGAGAAGATTTTCTAAACCTGAAAATGTCAAATATATTAAGAAGAAAGTGTGACAATAATACGATGTTTGATTCATTTTCCACTTTACTCTTTATAAAAAACGGTAAAGTAGAGGCTTACAGCGAAATACAATGCGTTAATGCTGATTTTGACTCAAGGGAAGTAGAGAAACATTATATTTTCCCAATTGACCAAAAGTTTATAATGGACAAGGGGAGAAAAATACATATTTACGACAAATAGTCTTTCATCGCCTTTTAGAGTCAAGTTTGTATCTCTCAATTACAACATAGCGAAACAATAGTATTGATTATCAACGTATTAAAAGACAAATAATGTTTTTTGACGAGGAGGAGTATTAACCCCTCAACAAAGGTTAAACCTCAAAATATCAACGATTTACAAAAACCGATTGGGCAGTCCAGTCGGTCTTTTTTTGCCTAAAAACTACCCAAAAACTGCCCAAAAATGGGGCGAGACTGCCCAAATACTGTCCTGAAACTATTACCAAATCCTCCCGAAAAAAGGAGTAGTAAGTAAGAGGGATGACACTGTCCAAGCACTACCCTAATTTAATAACACACAAGGATTTGTTAAAGTAAACAAATTTGAATATTTTTTGACCGATAAAGTATTGACAACCGCTTTATGAGGTTATATATTTGTAGTAACAAAAAGAATGTGGCAATTCAGCAACCTTGTCTCAAAAGCCATACAATAATTTTGCGGCAATATTAACTAAAATTTTATTTGTATGGCAAACTATTTGAACAGACCAAGTATTTTTGAAATTGCAACAGCATTTGAGAATGGACAGGAAGGGATTATTAACCCGCAAAACGATGGTGACGGTTACAAAAAGGTGTATAATCAATTGACCGAGGAGGAGAAATCATTATCTTATAGACACCCGGTTTTAGCCGTAAAAATTAAGAAGAATAGAGAGAAGGCATTCAGAGCCACTAGTCACTTTGACGGTATAACAGATGGGTATGGCGATGCAATAAGGCATTGTTATTGGTGTGCACTAAACCAAGTTTCCGCAGGTCTCAATTCACCCAACGCGAAAAAATTTGGAGATGCCCACGAAAACACTTCTAGAAACGACATAAAAGCAAAAGCAATGGATTTGCACAACAACTCCGTTGGATACCATTTAGGCAACCAAGCGATAATAAATGGTTGGAGCGAAGAAGAACTTTTAAATCAAGTAATAAATGCAGCGGATAATGGAACACTCAAAATTATCAAGTAAAACAATTTTACTCTACACAATATTATTGCTATCACTAATAGGATGTGTGCCTGATACTCCTAGTGAACCAAATCTTAAACTCGATTTTAATAAAGTAGTTTTTGAAGAGCCATTCACATTGGAGAGATATTGTATAGAAAAATATGATAGTATCTTTATAGTTCAGCCATACTTCAATACAGAAAAAGCAGTATTCGCTAATCTGAATATGTCAAATGGTTTGGAAAGTCTTTGTAGCATAAATACTGTTTCAGAAACAATATCTACAATTCTATTCATTAAGGGCAATAAAGTTAAGGCATACACTATAGCAGAAAGAGAAATAGCAGATTTTGTTACAACAGAATTGGAAAAACATTACATTTTTCCTATTGACCAAAAGTTTATAATGGACAAGGGGAGAAAAATACATATTTACGACAAATAGTATTCCATCGCCTTTTAAAGTATGTAGAACATTTTTTGTCGCAGTCACAAAACAGAACACATTTCAACAAATAAAGTTTTCACACATTGACTATTTTAGCCCAAACTACAAACAAGTAACCTGCATCGGGTTTATCATAATCTGCATCATAAACACCAAAAATGATGCAGATTTTTCTTTTATGAGGCCCGCTGTTCTGTTGCAAAACGACCACAAAAACAGACTTTTGACAGCAAAAAGGGAAAAAATTTGTTAATGTTTGTTTTTTTTTATACATTCGCAAACTATTATGCCTTAATTTACACAAATTCACTAAAACAGTATGAGTTCAGCTATAGCACTTATTGTAATTGGTTTGCTAATCGTTTTTGTTCTGCCGGGTTTCCTGCCAAAGGGCAAGAACAAAAAGGCAAGGAAACAGAATGTCACCGTATGCAAAGTCATAGGTTGGCTATTGGTTTTCTTGGGAGCATATAATGCAATCAGCACCCTCTTTAGTTTCTAATAAAAAAATAAAATACGTTGACAATGAAAAAATTAGCATCTATTTTCGCAGTTCTATTCGCAACTCTATGCACCGGTTTTTTGGCTACGAGTTGTTTCTTGTTTGTTGGCAATACAAGAGTTGAGGATTTGTCAAAGATTGACGATTTCCACAAGGCAACATTGACAAATTCAACCAAGACCACTCTTGGCAACATTGGTGGCAAAGGTGGCACAATGGTAGACATGTACGTAGACTACTCTGACTGTATGACAACAGCCACTCAGTCACAGTACTACACAAGCGTACAGCCCGCAATCATTGCCTGCAACCCTAACTACTACTCTATCAAGGGTAATGAAATCAAGTTTGAGACAGACGACAAGATGAAGGTTCACAGGCTGTTGAACACCATCACAAATGTTGACTACTCAAACATCAAGGGTGCTGTTGACAGCATCATCGCCCGCAAGAACGAGGCAATCCTCATCACCGACGGCGAGTTCTACCAGAGGGGCATTGGCGCAAACCTCAATAACCCCTACTTGGCCGATGAGTTCAAGGCGTGGCTCACAATGGGTTATGACATCTACGTCTACAGCGAGCCATACACTCACCAGGGCTACACAAAGAACAGGTACTACATGCTGTTCACCGACCACACTCTCGAGAACAACATCCAGCAGATTTTCTCACGCAACGCCCCCAAGCAGGCCGATGTGAAGATGGTACACCTCTACAGCGGTACTCCAACCGTTAAGTTCGCCGATGAGAGCGGTGTACGGTATAACGACAATATGCTTATTGAAAAGAACACAGACAACATTAAGCATAAATACGAATATCATCTTTCTGATGCCAAGTGGGATGATATCTATGAGTATATCCTGAAGAACAAATATGACGACAACGGCAATGAGATCAAGGGTGGTTCATATGTTCTCAAGGGTATCACTACAAGCATTGCCGAGGAGGACGCATACCGTCCTGCACAACTTGAACTGAAGTGCTACGAAATCAGCAATGAATATTATGCTTGGAAGACATTGCTTCCCGCTCCAATGAAGAATATGTTCATCATTGACGAGGAGGCATGGGAGAATGGTGATATCGTTGTCAAGATGCACCCCGCATTCAGCGCCGAGACACTTACCGGCACAGAGGGCAACCTCATCAGGATTGACATCTGCGTAAAGCAGTCAAAGGAGAACTTCATCAACAACCCTGAGATTGGCGGCAACTTCAAGTTCGACTCTCCTTATGGATACAACACATCTGTTTACGAGAGCATCAAGCAGACACTTCTTGACCCTGCTATCAGCCCCGAGAACAGCGGCAATCCAATCATCTACACTATTTATATGTCTACTTATACAATCTAATTCAATAACATTTAAAACAATAAAATTATGGTTTCTAAAATCGCAAGCGCACCACTTCTTCATCAGGCAGAGACAGCAACTTACATGATAGACGCTGTTATTGGTATCGCATTCTTTGTAGTAATCCTCATTGTTGCCAACATGATTTCTTGGCAGCCAGGTGCACACGACAAATCTCCGGCAAAACGCAGAACATGGTTCTGGATTCTGGGCATCACTTGTCTCTTCACAAACCTCATCGTAGACTACTTCACATGGATGACACGTATTGAGAAGGTACAGTTCCAGAGCGAATACCTCATTCACATGATTGCCGCAGCCGCTGTTGGTACAGTGCTCTATGGCCTTGTTACTTTCATCGTTTGCAAACTCCAGAAGAAAGACACAAAACTCGCCTCAATGTTCAAATAAAAGACGAGTATACCTTTATTTAAAAGTCTAAAGTTATGAATACATACAATATCATAGCAATAGGTGGCACAGGTATGAGGTGTGCAGAAAGTTTTGTACACCTGTGTGCTATGGGAATGTTCGACAACACAGAAGTCAATCTCTTGGCTCTTGACACCGACTACGAGAACGGTAACTTCAAGAGATTGAAGATGCTTGTCGACAACTATAACCGCATTACTGCCGACCGCGAAGGTGTTGCCGAGAACACACTCTTCTCAGCAAAAATCAACTACTTCACATTCTCGCCCACATACACATCTGGTATGTGCTATGACGATGTGGCACGCTACAGCGAGGCACAGTCAACCTCACACGATGATGATGGCGTAAAATGGCAGGAGAGCGACCTTGTTGACCTGTTCCTGACTCCCGAGATGAGAAAGATGGACCTTCAGCATGGTTACAGAGCACAGACACAGATGGGTTCCATGCTTATGTACTACGCCATCAAGGAAGAGGCGTTGAACAAGAAGCACATAGGTTCAGACCTGACACGTTATGTAGAGCAGTTGATGTCTACACCGGGCAGCATCGTGTTCATGTTCGGTTCTGTATTTGGCGGTACAGGTGCTTCATCAATTCCCATCCTGCCCCACGCACTGCAGGAGGCTGCAAAAATCATCTCAAAGGATGGCCAGGGCGACCTGTTGAGCAAGAACTACTTTGGTACAGTCATGCTCACCAACTACTTCAGTTTCGACTCGCCAAACGTAAGGGATGCCGTCTATGCAACATCGGACAAGTTCGCGTTGAACTCACAGGCGGCGTTGTCATTCTACAACGAGGACGAGACTGTGAAATCGACATACAAGCGCCTTTATCTCATTGGACGCGACACCCCACGCAATGTATCGCAGAAGAACACTGCAAGCGTTACCGGTGGTGATGCACAGTGCAACCCAGTAGATTACATTGAACTTGCAGCAGCATCGGCAGCCTATGACTTCTTCCAGTGGACAAAAGAGCACCTGGTTGACTCAAAGGTTACCAACAAGGAGGTTGAGACAGCAAAGATTTTCTACCGCACAATATCATCAGACGAGGATAGTTGCCTCTCATTTGAGTCATTCTTTGGAACAGACAAAGACAAGTTTGCCCAGAGATGCGGTATCATGATGGCCTCTGCGTTCCTGTTCGGTCCACAAGACTTTGCCAGCAACCGCAGGAACCACTCATCGTTCAGCGCATTGACCGAGGCTAACGTAAAGGATATCAGGGATTTCTTCCGCTATTTCTATGATTTGGAAAAAGAGCCGTCTTGCGGATGGATAAAGCAGATGCAGGAGTCGGCTAACGCATTGGGATACAGCGGTTTCCTGTTCAACAACGCTGCGTTCAGCACCAGTCCTAACTCTGCAAGGAAGTTCAAATATAGCGAACAGTTGTATCCTGCAAAATCAGCATTCGGATACGATACTTCACTGCTGAGCGGTGCATACGATACTTTCAAGAAAGAGTTCGGTGATATGGTATTCACTGACAGCGACAAGACTGCAGTTTCTGCACTGTTGAAGCGCACCTTTGACACATTTACAAAACTTTATGGTTTTTAACTTTAGACTATCTTGACCTATGGCTATAACAAAAAATCTACTGCCAAAGTGTGTCAAAGGTCGTGACACACAACAGGCAAAGCCCAACTTCTGGGAAGAAATGAAACAACCAAAGCAGTTCATTGACAGCATCGACACCACAGGTGGCGAGCTCAATGACGCAGCAAAGTTCAATTTGCTTGTTTCAAGCGTCCCCTCACCCTGGGCACGTGTACACTTGACACAGCATGCTCTCATGCAGTGCAACGACAAGACCGACAACGGCATACTCTCCAAGTTCTACTCATTCCTCTACAGCGAGTGGAAGGGACTTGTTGCAGCATACGTTCTCTACCCCGAATACTTTGAACTGACCGAGCCTATTGAATTGGTAGCAAAGGACATCAAGGCAAAAGCCGGAAAGTTCGACATCATCAGCATATATTCAGAGATGCTCTTTGAGAATGCGCCCCTCTGGAAATATGAGAAGGGAAAGATTGAGAATCCAAAAATGCAGTTGCTCTACTATCACAATGGCGACCAGCGCTACATCGTGGGTGGAACATCTCCATTCAGCATTCTCTTCACAGGTATGAACTATGCAATGCCTGCCGACGAGCAGAGAATATACTGGATTGAGGACGGCAAGTTCCAGGACCCTGCCGACCCAAAATTCGAGACATACTACAAGGAGGGCGAGGCAAAATACAATGACAAGCACTTCAACAACCTAAAGAAACTCTACTCTTTCCTCAATGGCGTGCAGAAGAACTGCCCGGCCTACATTGACACCCTGAAAGGCATCTGGGAAAGTGTAAAGGAAAATGAAGACAAGTCAATTACCACCGACAACAGATACAACATCGTTGAGAATGTCCTCTCTAAAGGTATTGCAACCTGGATGGATGAAATCAAGGCAATCCTGGGCAGTGCCGCCGAGAAGTCAAAGAACATCCCAGTCAACCACAAGCGTCCCGAAGGCCCGCTTGGCGAACTGTTGAACATCAAGTCTATCTATTACTGGAGAGACAACGCTTTCTACACCCGTGCATTCGACGCAGCAGGCATTGACGGACAGGATGTTGTAGTAGATGACATTGAGAGACTCTTCATTGACAGTGACTACCTTGCAATATGGCGCGACTGCTCAATTGCAGAGACAAACCAGTTCGGCGGTGTAACTACACAGAAAAAGCATGACTATCACCTGTCTCCCGTACATTTCATTGAGACAGTAGAGAATGGAAAGACATGGTTCCTTGCTGTTCCACTCAGCGAATATGCACTCACTGATGTGTTCAAGCAGGAGTTCGTGCCAATCATTGAAGGCTCGAACAAGAACGTAAAGATTGTTGCCGAGAAGAACGGCAAGAAGATTGACGTATACCTGAAGGCACGCATCGACGCCGAGGGAGAGTGGGTTAACATCAGAAACCGCTCATTCAACGTTGAGACCCCCGACCAGGGCAAGAAGGTATTTGCATGGCCAAACTTCTGTTCATCAAAATGGCAGAAGTATTACTACTATAGCGAGTTCCCAATGAACGCTCCGGGCGATGTACAGATGATTCCTGTGTTTGATGAGATGGCAGACATTGAGAATGTACAGAACACAAGCAACTGGTCAACCGAGGCATTCCTCAGAATGGTCAAGTACCCTGCAACAGCAACAACAGATGCCCACACATATGAAATCATAAGGACAAACAAGCCTTTGCGCCGCATCAAGATACGCAAGCGCATTGGTAACGGTGTCTACGATTTGGGATGGCTGGTTCTGCGCCAGGTGAACTACAAGGTAGACCCTAACCAGCCAAAGGGTATGCAGGTTATCCCCGACTCGGACAGACTGACTGCAACAACCGTTGGTTTCGACTTTGGTAGTACTAACTCTTGTGCATACTACAGCGGCCAGGGTAAAGACATCAGTCCAATTCCATTCTCAAACAGAAGACTTGCCATCATTGGTTTTGACAACGACGAGAAGAACACAGCCGAGCCAAACGAACTGCTCTTCATCTCAAACGAGAAGCCAAGCAATGACAATGGCCAGATAAAGTCTTGGCTGCACGAGCACAATCAGATGTTCATCGACTCATCAAAGATGGGCGAGGAACTTGTTGGCGGTGTACCTGTAAACGAGACAAACATCAACGTGAAGAGCATGAACCGCTACGACATTACCACCAATGCGGGTAAACTCCACTACAACATGAAGTGGCTGGTGGACAGCGACGGTTCACGCCGCAAGAAGGCCTTTATGAAGATGGTTTGGATACAGATTTGCGCCGACCTGTTTGCAGAAGGCCAGTATCCAAAGACACTCAACTGGTCATACCCAAGTGCAATGGGTTCAAGAGACATGAGCGCTCTTGAGGAAATCTTTGCCAATATCCCATCGCCATGCCCCGACTACAGAGTTGAGGAGAAAAACTCATACACTGAGGCAGAGGCCGTATGCTCACACTTCCTGAACAAGGCTACAGCCCTGGAAGCATACAACCTCTTTGTTGGTATTGACATCGGTGGCTCAACATCGGATATTCTTGTATTGGGTAAAGAATCAGCATTCGCACAACAGCAGCCTGCACCCCAGCCTGCACCCCAGCCTGCAGCAGCACCTGCAGCACCTGCGGCTCCTGCTGTCAACTATGACGATATGGGACGCAAGGAACTTTGTGACCTTGTACGCCAGCGCGGACTTGAGAACAAGATAGACCTTGACGACATGGGACGCAGTGACATAGTTGAGTTCCTCAAGGCAAACGAGGCTGTTGCTGTTGACTATGACGAACTCAGCCGCAAGGAACTTTGCGACCTTGTACGACAGCGTGGTCTTGCAAGTCCTGCAGCCCTTGATGATATGGGTCGTAGCGAGATTGTAGAGTTGCTCAAGGCAAACGAGCCTGGTGCAATTGACTATGACGAACTCAGCCGCAAGGAACTTAGCGACCTTGCACTCCAGCGCAGTCTTGCAAGTCAGGCAGCCCTTGATGATATGGGACGTGGCGAGATTGTAGAGTTGCTGAAGAATGGTGCAACAGCAGCATCTGCAGCACCCGCAACTACAGTCCAGACACCAAGCGTTGCACACAATAGCGGTGAGAGAGGCGGCACAGACCGCAGGCTCTTCACACAGTGCTCTGTGAGAATGGCTGCTGGCGTATTCTTTGATGCTATCATCAACTCAAAGAAGTTCCGCGACTGTATCAGACATTTCCACGCTTCAAAAGAGACTAATATCAAGGTTGAGGGCATTGACAGCATTGAAATGGACCCAGAGAGAGCTCCATACTACTTGAACAACATCTTCGACCAGTTGTGTGGCGATATTGACTTCAAGAAGTTCTATGGATATCTGAAGAACGATGTTCCATTCGTATTCTCACTCCCTGCATACATTCTGGGTGCTCTCATGACCTATACCGGTATGTTGGTACGTAACGCTATCATCACCCACAAATTGAATATGGTTGAAAATGTTCACCTCCGTTACTTTGGCAAGGGTGGACGACTGTTCGAGTGGTTGTTCTTCACATTCAAGAAAGAGGAGGTTGAGGCATATCTCAACGCCTGCTTCGAGGTTGGTTTGAAGAACGAAGAGATTGACAAGGCGTTCGGTCGCAATAACGACGGGTACATCAGATGTACATTTGAGAACTGCTGTGAGTCGCAGTACGGCAGCAGAACAAAATCTGAGAATAAGTCAGAGGTTGCGATTGGTCTTGTGTCTCGCCACGAAATCAAGGGTATTGAGGCCAACAGAAAGAATATCTACGGCAAGCGTGGCCAGCAGAAGTCTGAGTACGATGCAAGAAAGCAGGAGGTTATCGGCGAGGTAGGCATCTCAAGAAATAATGTGGTTCTTAGTGAACTTGACCTTGTAGATGACAACTTCTACGAGTACGAAGGCAGCATCTCAATGCCACGCACATTCGAAAACTTCAGCGCTTTCATGGATACATTCATTCAGTTTGTAGGCCAGGCTACGAATATCTATCCAAGAACTAACACTCTCAAGGATAAGATAAAGAGCGTTAGCAATGTCCGTAACTTTATCGTCAAGGATACAGAGTTCCGCAAGTACACCGAGAACATAAGTTCAGGCAACGAGGATTCTTACCGCATGCCGGTGTTCATTGCAACAGCACTCTACTACCTTGAGGAAGTTCTGTTGAAGGAGGTATTCTCTAACAATTAAGTATTAAGTCGTTAAATTATGGCAAAATACATTCAACTCTATCTGGACGCCGACTTCATTCTCCCGATTGGAGTCGGCGAGTCCGGAGACTTTCAAAAGTATATAGACCAGCAGGCATCAAGACGTCTTTGGCTCTACTTCAACAAGGCCAATAACATGTACGAGTCGAGCGAAGCAAGCAAGGCCAACTTTGAGGCCGGTCGCGAAGGCTTCTATGGCGATTTCTGGCATCATATTGGAAAGGACGATATCATAAGCGGTACATCGTACAAATACATCGATTTGCTCGACCTGTCACGTATAATTTCAAAGATACGTGAATGGTCTGATGCTGCATTGCTTACAGACTCGCCCGAGGTGGTTCTGAACTTCTCGACCGTAATCCCCTTGAAGGCGAGAAAGGCGTTTGCAAACTACATACAGAGCAAACTTGGAAAGGTGCGCAGTTACAGCGTTGAAATGAACGACCTGCTTGCTTCAAAGATAGCGCATGACCATCGCAGCATGTCGCCATCCTTTGGAGACCAGTTGTTTATTGTCCAGTCGGCAGGCCGCGACATTCTGCTCTCGGTGCAGACATGGTGCGGAGGTATGTTCATGCAGGGCGATGACTGCGTGCGCCTTGAGAAGATGGGTAACGAATACCTGAAGCATGCGCTTGCAAAAATTGTTGTTGACTACTATGAGCAGAACAACAAGATGCTTACTGCGGACAAGGTTGAGCAGGAGTACATGTACCAGATGCAGTTTGCCGAAGGTTGGCTGAGAGAGAGGAACAGCGGAGACACATTCTGGGTTGAAAATTTCCACTACTCATACAACCCAAGCAAGGTCTATCCACCATTTGAAGTCGACGGAAAGCAACTAGACCTGATTGAGAGGGATGCCATACGCACGACAATAAACAAGATTAGCAAATTCTACCAGGAGAACATCATTAACCGCAATTTGCACACCATACTCATTGGTGACGTGTTCAAGGAGGAGGTGTTCCTGAGGGATTGCGTGAGCGTGACATCGAGCGACGGCAAGTATACATATTTCAATGACAATGCCACACAAGAGGCTCTTGGACGATATTTTGTAAAGTATTCTACACTTGAAGAAGATATCAGCGACATCGAGCGCAAATACCATGACAAGGCGAATGAGCGCGAAAGAATAAGAGTCTACGTAAAAAATGCCGAGACATTGGGCCGTCTCCAGACAAATCTCGCCGAGGCAATCGAGAGTATGTCGGAGGCTGTAAACGAGGCAAAGAACCGTAATGCCGACCTTGTGGCATCGTGGGAGTCGTTCATGAAACGTAGCAGATTTGTACAGGCAAGGGAGGTTGTTGACAGAATGACAACAAGCGACAGTCTTCTTGTTGCCAGGAGCAAATTTACAAGCACCATCAAGGAGGTGGAACAGTGCAACTCACTGCTCACTGAACTGATGCAGTTGGAAGATGTCCAGGATATAGTATGTGGCATCAGGAGTGCTGAGCGCCAGCTCAGAGAACTGTTTGCCGAGGCTGACATGCTGGCAAACATCAGCAAGGAGCATGACAAGAAGACACAGAAGTACAGCGACCTTTATGGCCGATATCAGGAGGTAAAGAGGCAGTTCGAGGCCGAGCCTACACTGACCGTGCGCAGGAGCCTCATTGAAGAGATGAAGGAACTGACAATGGAGGATTTGCCGGTACTTGATGTTGACCCAATACGTGGAACAATCAACGTAACATCCAAGAAAGCCGGTGGTTTCATGGGATTCGGTGCAAAGAAGATGATTTCCATCACTCTCAACATCGAAGAGCCACTGCCTTGCAAAAGCGTACTGGTGGTATCGCCAAAGCCCATTTCATCAATTCCACAGGGCCGATTTGGCACCTACTGCATTGATGTGGAGAAGGGGCTGCATGGCGAGGTCATAAATATTACAGAAGAGATAACAGCCTTGCACCTTGACAAAGATGCGAAATCACTATTTGTCAAGTTCTGGCCACACGAGGACGAAAAAGTACCTATGAGCCGCTTTGAGGTAAAAGGAGGAACAATAACATTTTAACAACTGACACAATGGGAAAATCAATATTATGTCCATATTGCTTTGAGACATTCGACAACACAGACGCTATGGCTCAATGCGAAAACCACTCTACCCGCACAATGGACGGCATACCAACCGAAATTTGTGAACGAGAGGAGAACACCCGTTTCAACAATCACTGGGATGAGAGAGTCATGTCAAAGCACGTATTCTCTCCAAAGATTGGTATGTTCAAAAAACTCTTCGGCGGCTACAAGCCAAAGGCCGTAAAATGTGACCGCTGTGGTGCCGACTCAACAAGATACGTGTGCCCGCACTGCAACAACTGGCTCCCCACAGAGATGATTGAAAAGGGTTCTGAGATTATTTCAGTCATCGGTGGACCTGCAAGCGGAAAATCGAACTACATCGTTACCCTCATACAGCAGTTGCAGAAGTATGGCTACAAGTTGGAACTTTCCATTCTGCCACAGTTGGTAGGTAGGAACAAGAGCGAATATACACGTGCGCTCTATGAGAAGGCAAGAACCACTGTCTTTACCGACCATGAGCCTGTTCCTAAAACCCCGCCGACACCACACCCCATACCCTGGATATTCCGTTTGGAGAGCCACGCTACACAAAAGGCTGTGTATCTGGTGTTCTACGACACTGCAGGCGAGAGTTTCAAGGACCCCGAGGAGATGAAGCGCAATGCCAAGTACCTTGCGAAATCAAAAGCAGTCATTGTAATCTTGGATACATTGTCAATACCGTATGTACAGCGCATACTTGAATCGAAGAAAATTGTAAACCAGGATATTGCAACACCATTCCTGGAGACAATGGATGCATTGAACAACTTTGCAACAGACAACCCACACCTTTACGAAACCCCATTCGCCTTTGTAATGAGCAAGTTCGACTCAATAATCTCAAACAAAGAGGACCTTGATTTTGACATTGAGCCATTCAAGGCAAACAGTTCATTCATACAGGAAGGCGAGTTCTCATTGAGACAGGTGGACGAGGCCAGTGAAATGATCAAGAGCTATATGGAAGGACCTTGGGATACAGGCCAGTTGGGTTATAACGTTGTCAAGAAGTGGGGCGACAATGCACGTTTCTTCGGAATGTCGGCTTTGGGTGCCATGACAAACCCAAATACATTAAAGATAGACATCCCGGAGAAAGAAGATGTCAAACCATTCCGTGTAATGGACCCGCTCATTTGGCTGCTTCACAAGATTGGCGGTTTTGGAATTCCTGTTAAAAAAGATTAACTATATCAATTATGAAGTACTATCACATAATATACAACTCATCCGAGAAATACATGGAAGGCGGTGTCGGTTTTGGCATACGCACAGCGACGGACGGAACACCGGTAGGCCTGCTCAAGGCAATAAAGAATATTACATTCTTTACCGATGACTGGGAGTCGTATGAAGCGAAGCCTACACCGGCTCAGTTGACAGGGGACCCTACAACAATAAAGCAGGTTCCAATGAACTATGCCTTCACCAAACTGGCCGATGAGAGCGGACACACCTACTTTGTTGTTGCAAGAAGGGCGTATGTGGGCTTTGACTATGGATTCTACAAGAGCGGAATGCCAACACGTCCGGGAAACTATGTAATAGACTACTACGCCTTTGATTCGGTTCCCCAAAGAAGTGTCTACGAGATTTTTTACGAGGACGCACTTCCCGAGTCAAACCATTTCATCCCAAAATCAGTCTGCCCCACAACCGACAACGAAGAGATGATTACCATCTCTGTAGGTTCGCAGCCTCCATTGGCTGTTGAGGACAAGCCCTTTGGTGCCAACCTTGCTGACAGCCTTACAAAGGATGCTGTAAAGTTGTTCTTCTACTATCTGCAGGCGAAAAGTAAAAACCAGAAATTGCTGGTGAGAGTAAGCCGCAAGAACTCGAACAGGTTGCTTGCCGACTTTTACAGAATGCTGCCACCCGAACTCTCGGCAGAGATACGCACATACGTAAACTTGCGCAGTCAGGGCGTAAATGACAATTTTGATATTTACTTCATACACGAGGACTACCCGCACCAAATATACCCTGTTCTTTACAGTTATGTAGAGATTGAATCGGCAGAGATGCCCGACACAGCAGAGGCAAAAACCTTCGCAGGCAACATTGTTGCTCTTGTGTCCGACTCTTACGAGGAGAACAAAGAGGATGTTGACGACCTCTTGAAATGGGTTACACTGCCCGAGCACGACATTGTAAAGAGCATGTCAAAGGAGACTAACGATGCATTCTTCAGTTACTGCGTGCAGCCTAGCAATTTCTTCTACACATCAATGAAGAACAGCAAGGGCGAACTTAACCGCGAACTGCTGCCGGTACTGTGCACATACACAGGGAAGAGCGCAGAAAATGCAGCACGTTTCAACGAGCTCGTCACTGAGGCAATGAATGAGATTACTGCAGAAACAGCCGTAGCCCTCATCAAGGAGTATAATGAATTTGAGAAGATTGGTTTCTCGCTCAAGGATATCACCTTGAATGTCAAGACAAAGGTATGCTCGGTAATTCTCTCGGATATCAAGTTGTTCAAGCAGTTGCTGGACGAGGTTAAGCAGGAGAATATATCAAAGTTCTTCGTGAAGGAACTGTTCGAGGAGAAAAACAGTTATCTTGACGCCACAGTGCTGGACAAGTATATGACCAGGCTGTACACCCTGTTCTTCACCGAGGAGGAACTGAAGAATAAAGTCCTCTGCATTTGGCGCTTCATGAAGCGAGACATTGACCATGACATACTCATTTCACTCGTTGATGATATTTACCATGAGAATGGCATTAAAATCAAATTCTTCGTTAATATACTCAAGGAGGAGCACAAGCCATTCAGCGTTGTGTGGGAGTATCTGAAGCACTATCTTGCAAAAGGCGACAGCATTGACTTCATTGCAGAGTTCGAGAAGAAGCACGAGGACACGGAATATGCCCCAATGTTCTACTACAGCCTCAAGGAGCGCAGCATGGACACCTTTGAGAAGGTTGTCGAGACAAGCACACTGCTCTCAAAGAACAGTGCACTGAAGAGACTCCTTGAGGAGAACTTTGCTTCGGACGGCATATATGACGCCTACTACAGGCTTGTAGATGCAAAGTGCGACAAGGAACCTCAGGTATGCCTTGAGCATATCAATATGTACATCTTCAATTTCCTTAAAATTAAGGAGTACAAATGGAATATCCTCAAGAAGTACATTGAACTTGTCATTGCTGGTGACAACGGCGAAAAACTCGACAAGAACATTTTGTTGGGTATGTATGACAAGATTGTTGAGCACAAGAACGACAGGCTTTTCAACATACACCTCAAGAGCCTAATGCTGTTGGTAAAGGAGAACAGCATTGGTCTGCAGGCATTTGTGAACACCTACAAGAAAATGAACCCGCAGAAGAACTGCATTGAGACATTGACCGACCTGGATTCAGGCAAGAATAACCTGGAAATGGCCGGAGCGGTAATCGCAAAGAACTTTGGCCTGGCATTTGCCGAGGCCATGCAGGCTGTTGAAGATTTTGGCTACTCATCACAGTTCGCGGAGCGTTTCCTTACCGACTACTATGAGAAGGAGTACAAGCAGTACAGATTGAAGAACAAGATAAAGAACTTCTTCAAGTCAATAGCATCCATTTTCAAGTCAAAGGGAAAGAAAGAGAACAAGGAAAAGAAGGAGAAAGACACGAAAAAAGAAACAAAATAAGGAGAAATAAAAGATGGATACAGAAACTGCACTAACTGCAATTGAAAGTGGTTTTCAAAACTCAGCACCGCATCAGTTTGTATTCTGGGCCTTTATAGCAATTGCCGGCATTTGTTTTATTTACAGCCAGTTCAAGTCCACCAGCAAGAACCTGTGGAGCAATATAAGGGGTAAATACAACGACAACGGCATGCGCCGCCAGTTCGTATACAACAAACAGCCATACTTGCTGGTGCTATATATCGCACTATGCATTGTCCTGTCAATCTGCGCCTCGGCACTCATACTGTTTGCCGTAGGAGGAATAGGTTGGCTGCTGTTGTGGCTGCTTAAACTGCTTGTGATGGCAGTAATTGTCGTTGGATGGATATGTACCGTTGTGGGTGTAATTGGCCTGTTTGCCGGTGGTGTGGGATGTATACCCCTTGTAATTGGCGGTGTAATCCTTTACTTTGAGGAAGAACTCGAGGATTTTGGACAGTCATGCGTTGAGACAGGTTTCGCGTTATACAACGAACTGAACATCTGGGGTTTCTGTGTAGATATCTTCGCCCAATATGGTACCTTGTTCGGTATTATTGCTGCAGCGCCAATCGTTATTGGCGTTGGCCTTGCATTGATTGCAATGCTGTGCTCTTTCATCTTCTGGGCGATAGAGGCATTGATGACAATGAGATATAACATCAAGCATCCATGCCCATTCTGTCACAATCCGTCAGAGCCTGCAGTATATCTCTCTGAGAATAAGGAATTGCCTGTAAAACTAAGACCGGGTGTATATGGACTGTTCCACATCACGCATCCCGAAACCGGCGAGAAGATGCCAACAATGCTGCTCAACGGCCGAGACTCACTCTCACGCCGATGCCCGCATTGTAACCGTGTCATCAGCTACCAGACCGGTATTGAGAAGCACATCGCCTTTGTAGGACTGCCCGAATCGGGAAAGACCTGCCTTACATACCGTTTTGCAGGCAATCTTATGCGTCAATACCCTGAGGCCGCATTCACAGATGAGGTAAGCAAAGAGGCACAAAGAATTATTACCGACATCAAGAACGGCAAAGAACAGGAACTGGCATCAAAGACCAGCGTGCTGGATATGAGACGAAGCCTCCAGTTGTTGGTTCCCGGAAAGGGTGTACTGCCCTATCACCTCTTCATCAATGACGTGGGTGGCGAGTTGTTCACCACATCGGGGGTTGAGAGCACACATGTGCAGTTCTTCAAGGATGTTGAGTCTGTGTTTGTCCTCATAGACCCGCTCACAATGGACTTTAGCGGATATGACCTTGAAGGTGACTTTGCTGAGTGGTATAAAAAGAATGAAGGAGCATTGAATGGACACAAGGAGAAGGTATCAAATGTCATAGACACTGTCAAGACCATGTCACACCACTTCACACGCAAGACCAACAAGATACATATGAACATTGTTCTTGTGAAGATTGACGCGGGATATGTGCCAGGTGACATTGTTGGAGATGAAGCGAGAATAAGGGATTTTGTTGCCGGCCAGATGAACCTGGTTGCCGAAGTTGCTGACTTGGAGAACACCTATGCATCACTTCATTTCTATGCAGTATCGGCATTGAAGAACATTGGTATTGATAACATGACATCTGGTATCGCAGACCAACTGAAAATAAAATTCAATTGAAAACATTACTATGATTGACGTTTCTGATAAGATATTCTTATGTTACGCCTGGGAAGATACAGCCGAGGTGGAGCGTGTTGTAACAGCGCTCGAGAAAGAGATTGACATAAAGATTGCAGAAGATAATGAATTTGCAACAACAACATTTGAAGCAAATGACGAGACATACCGTTCTATTGAGAACTCCAGTGTCGTCATCCTGTTCATAACAAGTGCTTCAAAGAAGACCGACTATGTCAAGGATTGTATTGTAAGAGCACAGAATACAAACAAGAATATTCTGCCCATTGAGATTGGAAAGAGCCTGTTCACTTCTATGCCATCTGAATTCAAGTTCAGGACAAAGCCATATAACTACAACGACAAAGAGGCAAGAGCCAAACTTTTGTTGCAGTTGAAAGCAACAATGGGAGTAAACATTGAGAATGGCGACGAAGTGGGTTCTGTTGTTCACGTTCACACAGATATGGAAGCGCACATTATGCGAAATGGTGAGAAACTGGATACCGTATCTGAGGGTAAGGAGAGCCGAATAAGGCTTAAACAGGGTACACATCTGCTTGAATTTGTGGCTGTGAACGACTTTGAGATACGTTACAACATTTCGTATGAAGTGAGCAGCAACGACGGAAAGCAGTTCCTGAAAATTTCTTTGCTAGACCTCTACAACAAGAAACAGGAGGAGAAGGAGTTTGCAGCAAGGCAGGCTGCAATGAGAAGGGAGATAAGAGAGAAGGAACTTGAGCAGCAGCGCAGAGCCGAGGAGGAGGCTGCAAGAAGAAGGCAGCAACAGCGCGAGGAAGAGTTGCAAAGACAGCAGGCACTCGAGTTGCAGAAACAGCGCGAAGCCGAAGAGAGAAGACAACTTGAACTGCAGCAACAACGCGAAAAGCAAGAAAAGAAGAAGAAAGAGACTTCGGGATGCCTTATTGCCTTTCTCGTAGTATTGAGTATTGCAATGCCCTGGACATTGATATTCACAATCCCTTACTTTATCTACAAGTCTGTCAGCAGCAAATGATACACAATATACTATTGCAGCACATCCATGATGTGCTGCAATAGGCTTTATATTATTGAAAGGAAGAGGATATGGGTTTAAAAAAGTACTGCTGCATTGCCGCAGATGACAGTATGGCTGCAGCCAATAGTCTAATAGATGAAATAAGCAGACGCATTGGCCTGTCTATAGCGATACTTGGCAGTACGGAATCCACTGTTGAGTATGAGGTGGTGATGATTATCATCTCTAAAGGATTGGTGAAGGATGCTTGCCTGAGCAGCCAGCTTAAGGAGGCACGCGACCTGAACAAGACTTTTATTCCCGTCATCCTGGCAGGTAACTGGATTAACCGCCTGTTGCTTAAACAGAAATTCAAGAGTAACAAACTCTACAAGCGTCACATATACTCGCTTGGCAAGACAAGTGAGATGCTTGATTTCTACAAACAACTGATGTCACTTGCAGGGTGTACAATATCGGGCGACCCTTTTGGAAAAGTATTCACATTTATTTCGGACTCCAACTGCAAGATAAGCAGAAATGGAGAAGTTATTGCCGAAATAAAAAAGGACATTCCTAAAACCGTCACCCTTTACAAGGGAAAGCACTATTTAAAGGTGTCAAATGCATTGATTGGTAGCGAATTGCACATACCCGTAAAAGTTGACAGGCTTGAAGGAGTCATGCCGCAAACAATAGAAGTCAGGTTTCACTGCGATGTCTACATAAAGTCTGAAATTGACTGCACGCTGCTTGAGAATGATGTGGAGATAGCCAGGCTTGCAGGCGGAGAGACAACGGTAGTCAAACTATGGGCCGGAAACCACAAACTCAAGTTCGCGCACCCAAAGCAGATTAGGCTGAACCGCTACATATCGCTGAATATAGCGCCCAACGAGAGCAAGTACATAGTGCACAGGCCGCCTAAATCGCCAAGAGAGGTTTGTAAAACAGATTTCCAAGCATGGCAACAATAGGCTTTAATAAACAGACTGAATCAAACATGATACAATTATGAAAATACCAATAAAGACAATAGCAGTTCTCTCCTTATTATTTCTATTCCAGGCAGAAATACAGGCGCAGAGGCTCAGGGCTAAGGACATGGTGATTACCGGACACGGATGGTATGGCTTTGATATGGAAAGGACAAGGCCAAACCTCAAGACTTTCGGTTATATGACATACGAAGCGAGCGTCGGTTTTCAGACAAACCCTGCTGACAGTTCCGCCTATGCCCAGCAATTTGGCTACCCCATACTGAATTTCGGTTTTTCATTGGCAAGAACTGAGAATTTCAAGTTCTATGACCAGACAAGATTCCCCGACCTTTATTCGCTCTACGGTTCATTTGAGCGCACATTATTGCGCCGTAAATGGTTCTCGCTTGGTTATCTGCTCGATTTTGGAGTAACATATAACCCCGGCAGATATGATCCGGTGAACAACCCTGGAAACAACTGGCTCAGTTCACCGGTGATGGCCTATTTTGGCGCCGGTGCTTTTGCTAAAGTGCATTTGGGCAAAAGATGGGAGATTGGAGCCGATGCAATGTTCCGCCACTACTCCAACGGCCGACTCGCGCTTCCCAATGAAGCATTGAACGCACTTGGCGTGGGCCTGTTCGCACGCTACAGGCTCGAGGATTATGACCACAAGAAGTATACCGGCGTTCCGCGTCTCAGGCGTGACTACAAACGCGGAATGCAATATATGGTTGTTCTTGGCGGCGCAGTGCACACCTGCATGGCCGAGTGGAATGCAAAGGTAGAGACCGAGGACGACCCTGTAAAGAAGAGCGAGGTCAGGCTCAAGGCACATCCTAAGTTCTCTATCAGCGTAGATGCAATGTACCGTTATGCCCTGAGATACGCAAGCGGAGTGAGCCTTGATGTTTTCTATTCATCGAATATGAAAGAACTTGAGGCTAGCGACAGAATCGTATATGGCGATGCTGCCGTTGACAACAGCCCAGGATATTCGCCAATCTCTGTTGGTCTTGCTCTTGTACACGAGGTCTACTGGCATAACCTTGCTGTCCACATCGCTGTTGGAGCATACCCCTACAGGCATAAGGGTGTAAATGGTGCAGAGGCGAAGGAGGCCGGCGACCGTGAGCGCGGATGGCACTATGAGAAGGCCGGAATAAGATACTATTTCCCAAAATTTGGCGACACGTTCCTGGGATTTGCTATCAAGTCACACAGCATAAAGGCCGAATACCTTGAGTTTTCGGCCGGCATACGCATATAAAGCCTCGCTCAAGAAAACCGCCTCAAAGATAATATACAGTCATTTTTAGCGTTATTGAAAGAGATTCTTGAGTAAAATGAAGAAGTGGACAGCCGTTATATTATTGTTTCTCTGCATCACCGTCAAGGTGCAGGCACAATTCGACGCACACTTTACCCACTATTGGGAGATGCTCAACTTCTTTAACCCTGCCGGAGCCGGAGCCGAGGGAAGACTGACCACATACGCAGCCTACAGCAACCAGTTGACAGGCTTTGAGGGCAACCCAAAGACAATGCTCATAAACATAGATGCTCCTATCCCTTTCATAAAGAGCGACCACAGTGTTGGCCTGGGCATTGTAAACGACGAGATTGGCAAATTCTCGAACCAGCACCTCTACCTGAACTATGCCTATGCCTTCAAGTTGCTTGGCGGACGCCTTGCCATTGGCGTGCAGGCAGGTCTTGTAAACTGCAGTTTCGAGAACAAGGACCTTATATTCGGCGAGAGCAGCAGCGACCCCGCCTTTCCGGGAAATGCCGATGGTAACAGTTTTGATGTAGGAGCCGGCATCCTTTATCAACACAAGTATTTCTATGCCGGAGTGGGTGGCCTGCATCTGAATGCTCCACTCGTGCTCATAGGAGAAAAAAACGAGATTAAGGTGAGCCCCTATCTTAATTTTATGGCAGGAGGCAATATTCCAATAAAAAATTCGTTAATATCGATACAGCCCACTATGCAGGTGATGACCGACTTTGTCGGCTGGCGGGCCAGCATAACCGCGCTTGGCACGTACAGTTACAACGGCAGGGACTTTTTTGGCGGAATAACATACAGCCCCACGACATCGGTAACCTTCATTCTTGGCGTTGAGATGATGAACATAACGGCAAGTTACGGATATGAACTCTTCACATCCGGCATTGGGGCCGAGAATGGAAATCACGACATATTTATAGGCTACAAGATAGACCTTGAGATTTTTAAAAAGGGAAAAAATAAACATAACAGCATAAGGATTTTACAATGATGAGGAAAATTGTTTTTCTTTCAACAGCAGCACTTCTGTCACTCACATTGCTCTCTTGTTTCGGTGCAAAAAGCGGAATGAGCACAGCGCAGGGAGGTGAAGTAACCGGTGTACATGGGTCGGCCATAAATGAGCCGGCACCATATGGCATGGTGCTTGTACAACGAGGCTCCATCAAGGTGGGAGACGAAGTGAGTGATTCACTCTGGGGTACAGGAGCACCGTCAAAGGATATCTCGGTAGACGCTTTCTGGATGGATGAGACCGAGGTCTCAAATGCCAAATACCGCCAGTTTGTATATTGGGTGCGCGACTCCATCATTCGTGAGCGCCTTGCCGACCCCGCATATGGTGGCGACGAGACATTCAAGATTACCGAGGACCAGTATGGCGAGCCTATCACCCCTTACCTCAACTGGAAGAAGCCTATCCCCTGGAAGAAACCTACTGAGGACGAGAAACGTGCCATTGAGAGTGTGTACATTACCAATCCCATTACAGGTGAGAAAATGCTCGATGCTTCGCAGTTGAACTACCGTTACGAAATTTACGACTACACACAGGCTGCACTGCGCAAGAACCGCCTGAACCCGGAGGAGCGTAACCGCAATACAGATATCCCCGTTGACTACGATGCTGTGGTTACAATATCAAAGGACACTGCCTACGTTGATGACGAGGGTTTCATTGTGCGCGAAACCATCAACCGCCCACTCTCAAGCGCATACGATTTCCTCAATACTTATATCGTGAACGTCTACCCCGACACAACATGCTGGGTGAACGACTTTCCAAATGCAAACAACGAGACATACCTGCAACTCTACTTCAACCATCCTAAATATGACAACTACCCTGTTGTTGGCGTAAGTTGGGAGCAGGCAAATGCATTCTGCGCATGGCGCACAGAGTACTTGCTGCGCGGCATGGGCGCACAGGCAAAATGGATACAACGCTATCGCCTGCCATCGGAAATTGAATGGGAATATGCCGCACGCGGCAAGAATGCCAGCCGTTTCCCCTGGGAGCAGGGCGACACAAAGAGCGATGCCGGATGCTACTATGCCAACTACAAGCCGGGCGAGGGCAACTACACAAAGGATGGCAGCCTCATCACATCGGCATGCGGAATATTCTCGGCAAACTCAAACGGATTGTATGACATGGCCGGCAACGTTGCCGAATGGACATCGACGATGTATACAGATGCCGGTGTACTGCAGATGAGCGACATCAACCCCGACCTCCAGTACCGTGCAGCAAAGGAGGATCCCTACAAGATGAAGAAGAAAACCATTCGCGGCGGCTCGTGGAAAGACCCCGTAAAGTATATACAGGGAGCAACACGCTCATACGAGTACCAGAACGAGTCACGTTCATACATTGGTTTCCGCTGCGTGAGAAGTTACGCCGGCAACGACAGCAGAAGATAACACACAAAACAGTAACGTATCAAAAAAAAACAAGATATGAAAAAGTCAAAAGGCATTATAGGAGGCATACAGGCATTCATGGACTCGGCTAAGGGAAAGACCATCATGAACTACTTCTACAGTTGGGGTGCCGCCATTGTCATTCTTGGAACACTCTTCAAACTCACACACCTTCCGGGAGCCAATCTCATGCTGTTCCTGGGTATGGGTACTGAGGTTATCGTGTTCCTTTTCTCGGCATTCGAGCGCCCGTTCGAGGTTGCCGACGAGGAGGTCAAGAACCCAAGCACTGCCGCAGGACAGCCAATAATCATCAATGGCCCCATTATGGCAGGCGGCTCTGCAGCAAATGCAACACCCGCTGTAACTGACGGACCAGTTATGCCGGCAACAGCGACAGAAGCGACATCGCCTGCTGCGGGCCCCATTGTCATTGGAGGAGGAGCAGCAGCCACAAGTGGTGCTGCGTTTGCGCAAGCACCTGTTGCAGCACCTGCAAACATTGAGGAGATGGACAAGGCAACAGAGGAGTATGTAGAGAAGGTGCGAGCGCTCACTGAGGCTATACAGCGCATTTCACAGCAGACCGAGGCACTGGGACGCAACATGGAGGAGATGGACACTTTGAGCCGCAACCTCACAGGCGTAAACGCGCTGTACGAAGTGCACCTGCGCAGCGCAGGCGGACAGCTCAACGCCATTGACCAGGTTAACGAACAGACAAAGAAGATGGCACAGCAGATTGAGGAACTCAACAGCCTGTACGCCCGCATGATTGAGGCTATGACATTGAAAATGGATAGGCCACAAGTTTAAGCAGTTTCTAAATCTCACACAATGAAGGTAAAAAAACAAAAAGTTTCACCACGTCAGAAGATGATTAACCTGATGTACGTTCTTCTGATGGCGATGCTTGCGATGAATGTCTCTTCTGATGTTCTCAACGGCTTCACCCTGGTCGACGAGAGCCTGACAAGAAGTACAGAGAACGCAGGAGTGCAGAACAACACGCTCTACAGTTCGCTCGGTGAAATGATGGCAAAGAACCCTGAGAAGGTACGCGAATGGTACGAGCGTGCCAACAGCGTAAAGGAGAAATCTGACAGCCTGTACAACTTCGCCGATGACCTGAAGGTGCGAATTGCAAAGGAGGCTGATGGCGAGGATGCCGACTACCGCAACCTTGAAAATCGTGAAGACCTTGAGGCCGCGACATTCATAATGCTCACCGGCAACGAGGGTGCAAGGCTATACAAGGCAATAAACAGTTATCGCGACTTTATGGCAGGCCTGGTAGATGACCAGATGCACAAGGATATGATAGCCAACTGCCTGAGCACAGAACTACCCGAGGGCAACAATGTCCTCAACAAGAACTGGCAGGAGTATCATTTTGAGAGCATGCCTGCAATAGCAGCAATCACCCTGCTCACAAAGATACAGAACGACGTACGATATGTTGAGGGCGAGGTCATCCACATGCTCTCAAAGAAAGTCGACATGGGCGACGTGCGCGTGAACCAGATTAAGGCACTTGTTATCCCCACATCAAAGAACATTGTGCGCGGCGGCGACTTCTCGGCACAGATTATCCTTGCTGCGGTAGACTCTACACAACGTCCGCAGATATACATTGATGACACGCTGCTAGACACAGAGAATGGCGAGTATGCAGTGCGATGCAACAGCACCGGCGACTACACTCTCAACGGCTATATGCTTGTAAACGACGGTGCCGGCATGCAGACACGATATGACTTTGCACAGAACTACACCGTTGTAGACCCGACAGCAACCGTAAGCGCCTCACTGATGAACGTTCTCTATGCAGGCTTCTCGAACCCGGTAAGCATCTCTGTTCCCGGCGTTCCCGCAAACAAGATTACTGCAAGAATCACAAAAGGACAGGGCAGCATAAAGAGCGACGGCAAGAACGGCTACATAGTTGTGCCCACAAAGATTGGCGAGGAACTGATGATTGGAGTAACGGCACGCAATGACGAGGGCAGAGACCAGAGCATGGGCGAGTATGCTTTCCGTGTACGCCAGTTGCCCGACCCGACACCATTCATTGAGTACAAGGACAAGAATGGCAACACACAACGCTATCGTGGCGGCACAAAACTCGGCAAAAAGGAACTTATGAGTGCCGATGGAATTGTTGCAGCCATTGACGACGGCCTGTTGAACATCGGTTTCAAGGTCCTCTCGTTCGAGACCGTTTTCTATGACAATATGGGCAACGCCATTCCACGAGTATCACAGGGAGCACAGTTCTCTGCGCAGCAGAAAGAGATGTTCCGCAACCTGGGACGTGGCAAACGCTTTTATATCTCGCACGTGAAGGCTGTAGGCCCCGACAATGTAGAACGCCTGCTACCCACATCACTTGAGGTTATCATTGACTAAAACAGAAATAAACAATATCACAATATGCAGTACATTAGCAGATTTTTAGTTGTTGCAGCGCTTGCACTGGTGGCATACACAGCAAATGCCCAGCCTCCTGCACGCAAGGGCGACGACAAGAAAAGCAAGAAGGCCGAAACTACAGCAGTTGTTGAACTGACAGAGAGAGCCAAGAGCCAGTACCCTGTAGCACAGACACCACAGGAGGTGGACTGGAAACGCGAAGTATACCGTTCACTTGACCTTGAGAATGAGAAGAACGCTTCGCTCTACTACCCTGTGGAGCAGATTGGCGACAACTGCAACCTCTTCACATTCCTGTTCAACAACATTCTTAAAGGAAACATCACCGCCTACAAGTACAATCTTGACGGCGTAGAACAGTTTACCGAGGATAACATCATCACCCCCGTTAACCTGCTCGAGAACTACAACATCTACTACGAGGAGAACGAGAATGGCGAACCGGTTGTGGGCAAGAGCGACAGCCCAAGTGCCGAGGTGCTGAGTTACTACATCAAGGAACTGCACTACTATGACCAGCATACAGGCACATATGGCAAGCGCGTAACAGCAATATGCCCGGTAAGACACAGCAAGGAGGAGGGAGGAGTTACCAAATACCCGATGTTCTGGCTCAACTATGACGACATCTCATCATTACTCACACAGCAATATGTAATGAGCAGCAGCCTCAACAACGTGATGTCAATGACACTTGACGACTACTTCAGGTCCGGATGCTATGATGGCGAGATATACAAGACAGTGAATATGCGTAACCTCGCAATTGTACAGTACTGCAAGGACTCGGCCGAGGTGAAGCAAGAGCAGGAGAAGATTGAGCAGCAGCTCAAGGATTTCCGCACCAACCTGTGGAACACAAAGACTGTTGCCGAGATACGCCAGGACTCTATCAATGCAGCCATTGCTGCGGCAAATGATACCATAAGCGGTAAGAGCGACAAGGCAGCAAAGAAGGAGAGGGTCAAGACCCGCGCCGCAAAGAAAACAGTGAAGGAGAAGGCGGCAAAGAAAGAGAAACCGGCCAAGAGCAGCAACGCCGGCAGCAGCAATCGTGTATCGGTGCGTCGCGAACGTCGTTGAACATTTTCACGCTAAATATTGTTTATTTACTTATTTTGTTGTTCTTTTACAACGTAAATAGGTATTATAGCGGCATTGTTGATACCTTGTAACAGCAATGCCGCTTTTCATAAATAGCAAATGTCATTGGAATATGAAAAAGTTTTTTGGATTAATTGCATTCGTTTGCCTCTTTGTGGCAATGCCGGTGTCAGCACAGTTCAATTTTGGCATAAAGGCCGGCGTGAATCTTTCAGAAAGACCGGCCTTGAATATAAATGACCTGAAAACCAGCCTGCAAGGAAGCACCGGCTGGTTTGTGGGACCCACTGCAAAGTTTATTGTACCCGTTATCGGGTTGGGAATTGAAGCCAATGTACTTTACTCACAAAGCAATATTGACATTGAAGGTCAAAAGATTATGAACCAAAGTGTAGACATCCCACTCTATCTGCGCTACGAGATAACAATACCGGTTATAAATAAATTCTTTGAGCCATTCGTTGCCATTGGTCCTCAGTTCGAGTGGAATATCGGAGACAAGCAGATAACACTCGATAACCTGAAGAATGCCGACTACTCGACATACACCTTAAAAGAGAGCAACATCAGCCTGAACTTGGGTCTCGGATTCATCCTGCTCGACCATTATCAATTGCACGGAAACTACAACCTTGCATTGGGAAAGACTGCAGAGATATCTAACATTGATGTCTCTAAAGTGGCAGAACTCAAGAATAGCAAATGGCAAATTTCATTGGCATACATCTTCTAACATGTTTATCCTTTCCAAACGGGTATCTGTTATATGAAAGACACATTCATTCCACTTCTAGAAAAGATTGGCATTGACACAGACAACGCCAATATAATACATTGGCTGTGCGTAATACTGTGCATAGTACTACTGTTCTATGTCAGCAGTTTCATCTGCCAGAAAATCATCATTCCTCTCAGCCGCAGGATTACACGAAAGACACAGTTCAAATGGGATGAGATAATATTCAACGTGGCAACACTAAAGAATATCTGCAACCTCATTGTAGGCATTATACTGCTTGCCGTGCTGCCTATGCTCGCAATGGAAAAGACAGCATTGTATGATATTGCCTCTAAAGTGTGCTACATATACATTACGGTTGTCTTTGTCAAGTTATGCTGCAATATACTGACATCGCTAAACAAGATATCAAGCCTGGCAAAGAAGACCAAGAACCACACCTTGCAAGGAGTTTTTCAGATGATGAAGATTATAATCATCTGCATTGGAATAATATTCGTAACAAGCATCATCATAGACAAAGACCCCACAAAACTGCTTGCAGGTCTTGGTGCATCGGCAGCGGTGCTTATGTTGGTTTTCAAGGACAGTATAATGGGACTTGTAGCGGGTGTACAGTTGTCGGCAAACGACATGCTGCGCCCGGGCGACTGGATTACAATGGAGAAATATGGTGCCGACGGCGAGGTGGTCGACGTATCACTCACAACCGTAAAGGTGCAGAACTGGGACAATACCATCACCACAGTGCCGCCATACGCACTCGTCAGTGAATCATTCCAGAACTGGAGAGGCATGTTCGACAGCGGTGGACGACGCATCAAGCGCTCAATTTTCATTGACATGAATTCTGTTGCCTTCTGCGGCAAGGAGGAGATAAAGAGGCTGCAGGAAAAGGGTGTATCTGTAGGCGAAAGCGACAGGCCGGTGAACCTCACAGTGTTCAGGGAGTGGCTTGAATTATGGCTCAAGAACCACCCTAAAGTAAACAAAGGGATGACCATAATGGTGCGCCAACTGCAACCTACATCGCAAGGATTACCGCTGGAACTCTATTTCTTCTTCAACGGCACAGCCTGGGTCGATTATGAACACCTGCAGGCCGAGGTTTTCGAGTACATCCTTGCCACGCTGCCCGAGTTTGGACTAAAGACATTCCAAAGCCCCACAGGTAACGACATCAAGAACTTTATCGATAACTAAGGGATTCCCTTGCAAGCAATTGCCCTGCGATATAAAGACACTCAAGGAAGTAGCGCGCTACTTCCTTGAGTGTCTTGCTGCATATAACTCCATCTCCTTGCTCTTGAGAGAGGCCTCATACTCATTCCTGGCCTTGACAACACTGCGATGCTCTGTGGCATCATCCACACCATTCAGTTCAAGAAGTTCAAGGTGAAGGCTGTAGGATATCTCAAGCAGTTCCTCGGAACTATTGGCCTCTTGCACCCTTGCTGTTGCATCCCTGTATGCCGCAATGCGTGCTGTTTCCTCTTTGCTGGCGCCACAACCGGCACACAGCAACATCATCAATAATATAAGCGGCACAATTCTTATCCTGTACATGTCATTCACATTTATACGTTCAATGCAAAAATAGATATTTTATCCATTTCAAGCAAAGCAATAAAAAAGAAATGCAGCCTGCTCCATATTTTGTTGTTTGAACTGTTTTTAATAACTTCGCAACTGCGTTATGAGCAAATTTGCCGATGTCATATTACCACTGCCGCTGCCCGGAACCTTCACATACAGCATTCCGCGCGAACTTGAGGGAAGAACACTCCCCGGCTGCCGCGTGACCGTACCCCTGGGCAACAAAAAGAGTTACACAGCGCTGGTGGCGACAGTACACGAGAATGAGCCTGCAGGCTACACCGTAAAGCCAATAAAGGATGTGCTCGACGAGACCCCCATTCTGCTCGACAGCCAGGTAAGGCTTTGGGATTGGATATCCAGATACTACCTGTGCTCTTTGGGCGACATCTACAAAGCGGCAATACCTCAAGGGCTCAAGGGCGAGTTCAAGCCACGCACCGAGCAGAGAGTGCGCCTTGCGACAGAATACCGCAACGAGAAGTGGCTGAACCTGCTGATGCAGACACTTGGGCGCGCTCCACGCCAAAAGAGATTGCTGATGACCTATCTGCAGCAAGCAGAGCCCTTTAGTGAAAGCCCGAAGGAGATTGCCAAGCATCGCCTAATAGAACTGGCGCAGGTGCAACCGCCAATATACAAGCAACTGCAGGAGAAGGGAGTGCTTGAGACCTACGAGGTTGAGATAGGCAGGCTTGAGCGCAACAATACTCCCTGCCAACCGGTAAACACACTGAGCCATGCACAACAGAAAGCATTCGATGAAATCAAGGAATCCTTTACACAAAAGAACGTAACACTGCTGCACGGCGTTACATCGGCAGGCAAGACCGAGGTCTATATCCACCTCATCGCCGAAGCCATCAAACGCGGTGAACAGGTGCTTTATATGCTGCCCGAGATTGCCCTCACAAAGCAGATTGTAGAGAGGTTGCGCCGAGTATTCGGCAACCGCATAGGTCTTTACCACTCAAAGTTCACCGATGCCGAAAGGGTTGAGATTTGGAAAAAACAGCTTGGCGACGAGCCTTATGAGATTATTCTGGGCGTGCGCTCATCGGTATTTCTCCCATTCAAGAACCTGGGACTGGTGATTGTTGACGAGGAGCACGAGAACAGTTACAAGCAACAGGAGCCGGCACCACGATACAATGCACGCAACGCAGCTATTGTACTTGCCTCGTTCTATGGAGCAAGGACCCTGCTTGGCACCGCCACGCCATCCATTGAGAGTTATTACAATGCCACAACCGGCAAATATGCCCTTGTAAGCCTCACTACCAGGCACCGCGCTGCGCAGATGCCGCACATTGAGGTGGTTGATATGCAGGAACACACACGCAAAAAACTCACAGTAGGCCCCTTTGCCGACCCTTTGGTAGAGGCAATGAGCAACGCCCTAAAAGAAAAGAAGCAGATAATACTGTTCCAGAACCGTCGTGGCTACTCACCACAGATAGAGTGCCGCACCTGCGGCTGGGTACCTCGCTGCAAGCACTGTGATGTGAGCCTTGCACTGCACAAGAATGCCGACAAGCTTGTGTGCCACTATTGCGGATACACCATACCGGCCCCCAAGCACTGCCCCAACTGCGAAGGACGCAGTTTTGTCACCCTGGGCTACGGAACAGAGAAGATTGAGAACGACCTACAGAACCTGTTCCCCGAGGCCCGCATCAAGCGCATGGACCTCGACACCACACGCTCCCGCACAGCCTATGAAAAGATTATAAGCGATTTTCAGGATGGGAAGACCGATATTCTCATAGGTACACAAATGGTTTCAAAGGGGCTCGACTTTGACAATGTAGATGTCGTTGGCATAGTGAATGCCGACACACTGCTCAACTACCCCGATTTCAGGGCAACAGAACGTGCATTCCAACTGATGTCACAGGTTGCCGGGCGAGCCGGACGCAAGAATGGAAGAGGTAACGTCTATCTGCAGACAAAGATGACCGATGCTCCGGTTATTCCACAGATTGTGGACAATGACTATGCAGCATTCTATGACCAACAACTGCAGGAGCGTCTTCTTTTCCATTATCCACCTTTTTATCGGCTCATTTACATCTACATGAAGCACCGCGATGTGAAGGTTCTTGAGGAGTTCTCGGAACTTATTGGACGTCGTATGCGTGAAATCTTTGACAACCGCGTACTTGGCCCCGACCTTCCCCCCGTTGCAAAGGTAAAACAACTCTACATCAGGAAAATTGTGCTCAAGATAGAGAATTCACTCTCGCAATACAAGGTAAACGAAGTGCTCAGGAACATCCAGCAGGCCTATTGCGAGCAGCCCCGCTATCGTTCTATCGTAATGTACTACGATATAGACCCGCTATAGCCACTTGGTTTTCACTCTTTTTTATAAATAAATCTTAACGCAGGGGCAAATTATCTTCTATTATTTTGCCCTGTGCTATTTATTAGGTATTTTTGCACGTTTTAAGAAGGCTTATACCCCTTTTCACGGGAGAAAATAAAAATTCACACAATATAATGAAACAGTTCAGAATCTGGAACAATGTCTTGGGATGGGTAACATTCCTTGCCGCAGCATTGACCTACTGCCTGACAGTGGAGCCAACTGCAAGTTTTTGGGATTGTCCCGAGTTTATCCTTTCGGGCAACAAACTTGAGATTGGACACCCGCCCGGTGCACCATTCTTCATGCTCACAGCCAACTTCTTTTCTTTGTTTGCAGCACCCGACAAGGTTGCATACATGGTAAACATAATGTCGGCACTGCTCAGTGCCGCAGGCATCCTGTTCCTCTTCTGGAGCATCACGCACCTGACACGCAAGTTGCTCGCCGACAGCAATGGTCATCTGTCCAAAGCGCAGATGATAACCGTCTTTGCGTCGGGCCTTGTCGGTGCACTGGCATACACCTGGAGCGACACATACTGGTTCAGCGCCGTTGAGGGTGAGGTATACGGATACTCGTCACTCTTCACCGCAGTCGTGTTCTGGCTCATACTCAAATGGGAAGAGAATGCCGATGCGCCACACAGCGACCGTTGGCTTGTACTCATTGCATACCTTGTTGGCTTGTCAATAGGCGTGCACCTATTGAACCTGCTGTGTATCCCGGCAATTGTGCTTGTGGTATACTACAAGAGGTACCCCAATGCAAGTTTCAAGGGTTCACTGTTGGCTTTGGCAGTGTCGGCAGCAATTGTTGCAGTTGTACTGTACGGCATTGTTCCGGGTGTTGTAAAGGTTGGTGGCTGGTTTGAACTGCTGTTTGTTAACCTATTTGGCCTCCCATTCAATACAGGACTGTACATATATATTGTACTGCTCTTTGCAACACTCGTTACCGGTATCTACTTCACAGAAAAGGGCAAGAGCCAGAAACTCATTGCTGGTACCTTTGCGCTTGCCATAGCATTGCTTGGCATCCCGTTCTATGGCAACAGTGTCGCCGGCAGCCTCATTTTTGGAGCGGTAATACTCGCAGTAATCTACATCATCTGCACAAGAAACACTACACTCTACAAGGGCTCGGAAATTACAACAAAGTATCTTGTAAGCCGCAGAGTGTTCAATACCTCGTTCCTGAGCCTGCTGCTCATTATGATTGGCTACTCGTCATACGCCCTCATTGTCATTCGCTCCTCGGCGAACACCCCAATGGACCAGAACTCACCCGAGGACATTTTCACACTGGGCTCATACCTCAACCGCGAGCAGTATGGTTCACGCCCGCTCCTCTACGGAGAGTGCTTTGACGCCGAGGTAGACAGGGACAGGGATGGAAACGCAATCTCTGTTGAGACAAGCCCCATCTACATGCGAGTGGAGAAGAAGAACCCTTCGGACCCCGACGAGTATGAAATCATTGACTACAACAGGGAGTACAGTTTTGTCCAGAACATGCTGTTCCCGCGCATGTACAGCAGCGACCACGCCGGTGAGTATGAGAGATGGATTGGCAGAAACATCAGGAACACCAAGCGTGCCAAGTTCATTGACATAAGAAAACAGCAGAACAAGCCGCTTGAAGTAAAGGTTCCCACACAGATAGACAACCTGGGATTCTTCTTGAACTACCAGGTGAATCACATGTACTGGCGCTACTTCCTGTGGAACTTCGTAGGCCGCCAGAACGACATACAGAACAACTATGGCGAAAGAGAGTACGGCAACTGGATAACCGGCATACCGTTCATTGACGATATGCGCCTGGGCGACCAGGACAAACTCCCCGAAAGCATCAAGGAGAACAAGGGACACAACGTATTCTTTGCCCTGCCGTTCTTGCTTGGTGTCATAGGTCTCATTTGGCAGTTGTCAAACGGCAAAAAGGGCAAGCAACAGTTCTGGGTAGTGTTCATGCTTTTCTTTATGACCGGCCTTGCTATTGTGCTTTATCTTAACCAGACACCCCTGCAGCCACGTGAGCGCGACTACGCATACGCAGGCTCTTTCTACGCCTTTGCAATATGGATTGGCCTAGGCGTTGCCGGCATTGCCAACTATGCAAGCAATGTGTTCAAAAAGAAGGACAGCGCCGTTATCAACGGCATTGTTGCTGCAGTGTGTCTGCTTGTCCCTGTGCAGATGGTATCACAGACCTGGGACGACCACGACCGTAGCGGACGATACGCCTGCCCCGATTTTGGCCAGAACTATCTGAATACGCTGCCTGACGAGGGATGCCCAATCATCTTCACCTGTGGCGATAACGACACCTTCCCGTTGTGGTACAGCCAGGAGGTTGAGGGAGAGCGCACCGATGCACGCGTATGTAACCTATCCTATCTGCAGACCGACTGGTACACCGACCAGATGAAACGCCCTGCATACGACTCACCCAGCCTGCCCATTACCTGGGACAGAATAAACTATGCAGGAAACACAAATATCTATGTGTATGTATTCCCAATGGAGGAGTTCATTATGCAATACCGCAATGCATTCCCCGAGAAATTCAAGAAAGCGTTCGGCGACAACCCGTTCGAGATGAACAAAATTACCAAGCACTGGATTCTTGAGGCTAATGCACAGAAGAAATCCGAGGCACGCAAGGTTGTCGACGAGATAATCAAACTCTACGAGGCTGCAATAAACGAAGGACGTTCAAGAAGGGAGTATATTGAAATACCAAAGAGCATAATTCCTTGCGAAAAACTTTATATCCCAATCGACTCGGCGGCAGTAGTGCGCTCCGGCATGGTCATACCGGCTGAGTATGAAGAGAACATGCCAGAATACATGACCATTGACATCAGTGACAAGAGCGCCCTTTATCGACATGAGCTAATTCTGTTTGATATGATTGCCAATGCCAACTGGGAGCGTCCGCTGTACATGTCAATGACAGTGGGCGAGAAGAACTACCCATCGGTACTGACAAAGTTCTTTGTTCACGAAGGACTAGCCTATCGCATAACACCGTTCGATTGGAGCAAACTGGGATATGACACCGGCGCAGGCGAGCACCCGGTAGACATCGACCGCTTCTGCGACAATGTCATCAACCGCTTCAAGTGGGGCGGCGTAAAGGAGCACAAGGATTACTATGCCGATGAGACAATACGCCGCATGATCAGCACCCATCGCAATCTTGTTGCGCAACTGGCAACAGACATGATAAACAGCGATACCGAGGATGCCCGAATTATCGAAGTTCTGGAGAAGGTCTACAACGAACTGCCACATGAAATTGTAGCATACGATGCTTTAAGGGATAATACTATTGCACTTGCAAATATCTACGACATCATCTACAAGGTGCAGAATGACTACAGGAAAGAACTTGAGCAGAGTAATGAGAATGATGATTACATCAGACAGCAGGTCATCAAGGAACTCTACCTGGGCAACGATACCCTTGAGATGCTAAAGCAGAGACGCAATGCAATGGCAAACAGCATTCTAAAGAATGAACTTGAACACATAGAATGGTACAATGCCCTGCCTGCAAGTGAGATAAACGACATTATGCTATACCACCGCGTATCACTCGCCGGACAAGCATGGAAACTGCTGGCCAACACCGGAGATATTGCAAGAGAAGATGTAGTAGATGCGCTTTGCACCTGTTTCAACAAGCAGGTGGAGATTCTCGACAAGATACGCAACAGGCAAAGCAGCGAGATGAAGCAGATGGTAATTGGAAGCATATACCAGACACTCAATGACCTTGAGATGTCAAATGCCGAATTGAGAAAGATTGAACCGGCATTGAGACGATTGATGAAACAGAATAAATAAGCTGCAAAAAAGAATGTTTATAGAGCAAGTGCCCGGTTTTGTACGCAGGCTTTTCCCCAAGGCCTTGTGGCGCATGAACCCCAACGAGAAGGTGGTCTATCTCACTTTTGACGATGGACCGATACCCGTCATCACTCCCTGGGTCGTTGACCTGCTCGGCAAATACAACATAAAGGCAACCTTTTTTATGGTTGGAGACAATGTGCGCAAGCATCCACAGGAGTACTCGTTGGTAGTAGAAAACGGGCACAGGGTCGGGAACCACACCTTCAACCACCTGAAAGGACTATTTACAGACAAGAAAGAGTATATCGAGAATGTAGAAAAGGCCAACAGCCTTATACACAGCAACCTTTTCCGCCCGCCACACGGACTGTTACGACGCAGCCAATACAAGGAACTGAGCAAAACCTACCAGTTTATAATGTGGGACCTTGTAACACGCGACTACAGCCGCCGCCTGCAAGGCGAGGATGTACTTGCCATTGTAAAAAAGTACGTACGCAACGGCTCAATCATCACATTCCACGACTCACTGCGTTCTGAGGAAAATCTCAAGTACGCACTGCCACGCGCTATCGAGTGGTTGCTTGAGCAGGGATACAGTTTCAAGGTTTTTGAATGATGAAAAAGGAAGATTTGACCATATTCATCAAATCCGAGGCACAACGTCTCGGATTTGACATTTGTGGAATAGCCAAAGCCGAGCCAGTACAGAATGAAACTGCAGAGAGATACAATAGTTGGATTAAGCAAGGAAACCATGCCACAATGGGCTATCTTGAACGCAACTGTGAAAAAAGATTTGACCCCACCCTGCTTGTAGATGGGTGCAAGAGCATCATTACGGTAGCAATGAACTACACCCCCGGGCAAACGATCGAGGGCATTGCCGCCTATGCACAAGGCAAGGACTATCACAAGATTGTCAAGGACCGTCTTTTCCTTTTATTACAGAGCATAAACAATGTTTGCACAGCAAAGGGACGCGCATTCTGTGATTCGGCCCCCGTACTCGAACGTTACTGGGCCGTTAAAGCCGGCATAGGCTACATTGGACGCAACCGCCAACTCATAATCCCAGGCAAAGGCTCAAGTTTCTTTTTGGGAGAACTGCTTGTAGATATTGAACTATGCTACGACGCACCCTGCGAGCGCAACCTTTGTGGCAACTGCAGCAAGTGCATCGACGCCTGCCCCGGCAAAGCGTTGAGCGAGAATGGGCTTGATGCACGCAAATGTCTGTCGTACCTAACAATAGAACACCGCGACAGCCTGCCCGAAAACATCGGTGAAAAGATGGGAAATTGCTTTTATGGCTGCGACCGTTGCCAGGCTGTGTGCCCCCACAACCGCTTTGCAACACCAAACACGACCGCCGAGTTGCAGCCGGCCGATGCTCTGTTGCAGATGACAAGGGAGCAGTGGAACACACTGACAAAAGAAGAGTATGACACGCTGTTTGCCAATAGCGCAGTGGAGCGCTGCGGATATGAACAGCTGATGCGCAATATCACAGCACTGGAAACAAGCAGCAAAAAAGGTTCACAACAATAATTTTTTTGTAGAAAGTTAGACTACTTGTCATTTTTTTGTATTTTTACGCTCCAAAGGAGTAAAAAGGACTGAAGCCCGTTTCGCCCCAAAAGAAACACAAGGTAATATGGTCAAGAAATTTGATTTTTTAGTTATCGGTTCCGGTATTGCCGGGATGAGTTACGCTCTCAAGGTTGCCCACAAGGGCAAGGTTGCACTCGTGTGCAAGACAACATTAGAGGATGCAAACACCTTCTTTGCGCAAGGCGGCATTGCGTCGGTTACCAACAAATTGGTCGACAATTTCGACAAGCACATAGAAGACACAATGATTGCCGGCGACTGGATAAGCGACCGTGCAGCCGTTGAGAAAGTGGTGCGCGAGGCGCCTTCACAGATTCAGGCACTCATTGACTGGGGCGTGGAGTTCGACCGCAACGAGAACGGCGAGTTCGACCTTCACCGCGAGGGAGGCCACTCCGAGTTCCGCATTCTGCACCACGCCGACAACACAGGCGCAGAGATTCAACAGTCGCTCATCAAGGCAGTGCGCAAGCACCCCAACATCACCATTTTTGACCACCATTTTGCCATTGAGATTCTCACACAGCACCACCTGGGCGTTGAGGTTACACGCCAAACACCCGACATCGAGTGCTACGGCGCATACGTCCTTGACATTGCCACAAACGAGGTGCACACCTTCCTTAGCAAGATTACACTCATGGCAACCGGCGGCTGCGGCGCAGTCTACAAGACAACCACCAACCCGCTTGTTGCAACGGGAGACGGCATTGCAATGGTATACCGCGCAAAGGGAACGGTTAAGGACATGGAGTTCATACAGTTCCACCCCACAGCACTCTACAACCCGGGCGACCGTCCATCGTTCCTCATCACCGAGGCCATGCGAGGATATGGCGGCATACTGCGAACTAAGGATGGCAAGGAGTTTATGCACAAATATGACCCACGCCTTTCACTTGCACCGCGCGACATTGTGGCACGTGCCATCGACAACGAGATGAAACATCGTGGCGACGACCATGTCTATCTCGATGTAACCCACAAGGACCCCGAGGAGACAAAACGCCACTTCCCGAATATCTACGAGAAATGCCTCTCTCTTGGCATTGACATAACAAAGGATTATATTCCAGTTGCACCCGCAGCGCACTATCTTTGCGGCGGCATCAAGGTCGACCTGAACGCGGCATCAAGCATCCATCGCCTTTACGCCGTTGGCGAATGCTCATGCACCGGCCTTCATGGCGGTAACCGCCTGGCAAGTAACTCATTGATTGAGGCCGTTGTCTATGCCGATGCAGCAGCCAAGCACTCGCTGGCACACTTTGAGGAGTACTGCTACAAAGAGGAAATACCAGAGTGGAACGACGAGGGCACAACAATGTACGAGGAGATGGTGCTCATTTCACAGGACGCCAAAGAGGTGCAGCAGATTATGAGTACATACGTGGGCATCGTGCGCACCAACCTGCGACTGAAACGCGCCTGGAACCGCCTCGACCTCTTGTACGAGGAGACCGAGGAACTCTTCAAGCAGAGCGTCGTGAGCCGCGAGTTGTGCGAACTTCGCAACATCATCAACGTGGGCTACCTCATCATGCGCCAGGCAATGGAGCGCAAGGAGAGCCGAGGCCTGCACTACAACATCGACTATCCCAAACAAGAAACCGAAAAGTAAGAAACAACGGTATAATACAACAGACCAAGTACCCACGCGTGCTTGGATAATGATTGAAATGAGTTTCAACGACTACTGGAAAGAAAAAGCCGACAAACGGCGCAAGGCGTGGGCGGCGGCCGCCAGGCGTTTTGCCGATAAGCATGCGCAGCTGGAGGATATACGCAAAACCGTGCATACCCTGTTGAATCATTACGCTTATCACGACTACATAGAATCGCATTACACAAAACAGAACCCCATTGCATTATGGGAACAGATGCTGTTCCGTTTCTCGGAGAGCGGTTTGCGTGATGCATTGGAAGCCGAAGGGGCCGACCTCAAAAGTTTCAGAATGGAAACGACCCATCAGGATATTACGGCAGCCAACCTGCGACGGCCGGAATTTTTCCCGGATGAAGATGAGCGGTTTTTCAAGAAGATAAGTACAAGGCTCACCGATGTCGACACGGTGCGCATCACTTTAGGGCAAGCCACAATGACCATCAACCGCTATTGCACAAAAGACTCTCCTTTCGGGTTCTATGGCCTGCACTTTGGCGAGCAGCTAACGAGGTATGCCATGCTGCTGCAAGAGACAGAGTTCAATATGCTCTCTGTTGCGACATTGCTTATGGAGATTGCTGCCGAAATGGAACTCCGCGACGAGGAACTCAACTACCACGCCAAGAAACTGCGCTTGCGCACGATGGAGGCTGTTGTTGCCGACGACAGTATCGACTTCACCCTTTGGGACGACAATAAACTGGCAAAGAAAATCGAGGAGTACATTGCAAAAGGCTATACTATAAACCAGGTGATTGACCAAGTGTTGCGCCCTTATAAAACAGCGGTAAAGAAGTATTTTTCTATCGCCACTGAACAGAGTATAATGACTCAAAATGATACCTTGTACAACTTCATCAATTGCATCAACAAAGAATCTTGGGTGGAGAATCGTCTGCGCCCACATTTAGAGGAAGCCGGGATGCAGGATGTTGACGTATCGCTTACCAAACACGCAACAGTTCTCACTAAACAGGGTTATAGTTGCTGCATTAAAAACCACGATTGGCAGGACGGTATATTCTCGCCCAATGCCGGCTACGACAATTTCAACATAGACATTTCTACATTGACGCCGATGAGTGCCGTCGTGAAATTTCTTAGACATATGCCGACAATCAATCGCCGTGTCGATGAATATATTGTAAAGGCTTTGCAGATTTATGACAATCTGATGTGCCGGCAGAATGAAGAGTACAACAAGATTGCGCAGCACCTTGCGGCACTGTCTGCACAACATACAGGAAAGCCCGTGGGCAAGTTGATGAAATATTTGCGATGGAGTACCGGGAACCTGATGAATAATCAAGATGCAGTTTCCCGTATAATTGCGGTAACAGGCGACACCTCCTTTAATTTCACCGCAAGAGAGATTAAAAGTTTTGTTCCTTTAATCTACGGAGACGAATTAATCAAAGAGAAATGGGTTAATGCCGAGTGCAGCCATGTGTACAGCGCCAACCCTGAAACAACGGATGAACAGGTGTGGATTAAGGCAAATAGTTGGCTGCATCCCCTGCATCGAGATAGATGGGAGCAGGATGTACGCTCTTTTGCAAGACACGGTTCCGACGACACTTTCCCTACTGTAGATTTTATTGATGAAAAATTATAATATAAACCATGGCAATAGCAATAAACAGCAAAGAACTTATGACACTGCTCGAGGTAACACCATCGTGGCAGAATATAATGCTTACAGGCCGTCACGGCATTGGTAAGTCGCAGATTTTGACAAAATATTTCGAGAGCAAGGGAATGCCTGTCAAGACTTTGTTTCTGGGCCAGATGAGCGACCCGGGCGACCTGCTTGGCCTGCCCACAAAGGACGAGGCAACGGGCAAGACAACCTTTATGCCACCCTATTGGTTCCCCATCGACGGCAAGCCCATCGTGCTGTTCCTCGACGAACTTAACCGTGCCCGCCCCGAGATTCTGCAGACAGTGATGGACCTTGTGCTCAACCGCAAGCTCGCCGGACGGCCCCTGCCCGAGGGAAGCCGCATAATTTCGGCAGGCAACGATGGCGACGAGTACCAGCTCACCGACCTCGACCCGGCATTGGTGTCGCGTTTCAACATCTACACATTCCGCCCATCGGCCGACGAGTGGTTGCTTTGGGCCGAGAGCGCGGGGCTTGACAAGCGCATTATACAGTTCATAAGCGCCAACCCCGAAATGCTCGACCGCAGCAGCGACACAAAAGAGGAGCAGGGCCTTGAGAAAGACCCCGACCGCCGTGCCTGGGAGAAGGTTGCGCGCCTCATGGAAAATGTGCCCAAACCTGCGCCTGTGCACCAGAAGATTGTGGCAGGCATTGTGGGTGTACACGCAGCAGCAATGCTGTTCCAGTCGTTCCGTAAAGAGGATGTTACACCCGCAGAACTGCTTGCCAACTTCAAGGCTGTGAAGAAAGAACTCGACAAGTACGAGCTGCACCAGTTCTCGTTGCTCAACGATGCGCTGGCACGTTTCTTCGAGACCGGCAAGGCCGAATCGCTAGAGACAGCAACAACAGCCGACAACCTGAAAGCCTACCACGACTACCTGCACAAGGGCAACCGCGAGGCCTACGCGCACTTTGTGTCGCTAATCGACGGCACAAATTACAAGAAAATGCTGGTTTTCATAAACAAAGAAATGCCTACAACCTATAAGAAAGTACTGCAATTCATCAGCACTTTATGACAGCACGCGAACGCATACAGAAGGAGATAGAACAGTGGTTCCTTACCGAACCGGTGTTCTTCACAGTATATTGCAGCCATAGTCTTGTGATGAATGCCAATATGCTTTGCCCGCTGCGCTCGGGCAAAGGGCGCATAGAGTATAACCCGGCCATCATAGAGACTATGCCCGATTTAATGTTGCATGCCCTTATGCGTGTGGAGATTATACGCATAATGCTGCAGCACCCATACGCCCGACAGCCGATGGGCTGCCCATCCATCGTGCTGCAGAAAGCAAGCGACCTTGTCATTTCGCCGGCCTACAACCTTGCGTGGGCAAACCTTGCACGCCCCGAAGATTTTGACCTACCCACAAGACAGAACTACGAATGGTATGCAATGCGCCTGAACGAGCAGCGTGAGAAATTACAGCAAGCCCAAGATGACAGCAAGCAACAACAAGAACGGGAGAGCGAACAACAGCAAGAGAGCAAGCGGCAGCAAGGAGAAGGAAACAGTCAAGGCCGACAACAAGGACAATACGGCGGTCAAAGCGGACAACAGGGCGGAAACGAGCTAGAAAGCGAGCAGCAAGGACAAGGAGGAAACGGTGAGCAACAGCAAGTACAAGGTCGCGGTCAAGGCGAACAGCCGAACGAGATGGATGCTCATCGTGATGGAGATGCACCCAGTAAGGGTAATTCCGGAGGACAGCAAGGTGAAGAGTCAACAGAAGACAACAGACAAAAGACAAAAGACAAAAGTCAGCCACTGGCATATGAAAAGTATCGTTTGGCTACGTCCTTGGGCAACGAAGGGGATGAGCTGACAGAAGACAAAAGTCAACAATCAACAGATAAAGGCCAGGGCAACGAAGGGGATGAGCTAACAAAAGAAAAAAGTCAACAATCAACAGTCGACGGCAATGAAGGAGATGAGTCTCATGCCAAGCCCACATCGGGATACACCGATCTTTGGGAGGAAGACCAGTTCCAGGCACGCCAGATAACCGACATTGTAAAGAGTTCTTCGTCGTGGGGAAGCCTACCGGGAGATATGATTGAACTCATCAAGAAGGCAGCCGAGGGCAAAATTGACTACCGCGCAGTGTTGCGCATGTTCCGTGCAAGCATCATTTCACAGAAGCGCCGCCTCACCCGTATGCGCCCCAGCCGTCGCTTCGGCTTTGAGCAAATGGGCAGCCGTTACGACTTTACCACGCACCTGCTCATTGCCATAGACACCAGCGGCTCGGTGGGCAGCGAGGATTTGGGACGATACCTGAATGTAATAATCTCGTTCTTCAAATACGGCGTTCAACAGATTGACATCATTATGTTCGACACCAAAGTATGTGGCAAAGCGCTGGAACTGACCGATGCCAAGAAGAACCTTAAAGAATTGAATGTAAAAGGTCGTGGCGGCACCGATTTCCAGGCACCTGTTGACTATGCCGTAGAGCACCCCGAATATGACGGACTCATAATAATAACCGACGGTTGTGCCCCGTGCCCCAACACGGAGCGTCTGCGCACAAAATTGCTATGGGTGATAGACAATGAGAGCAGTTACAAGAATAGGTATGAGAATCTGCGCAAGACTGGGCGTGTATGCCAGATGGAGAGATAAGATTCAAGCGGAAAGCGGAAAGCGGAAAACTGAAAGGTTAGTGAACATAAGATTTAAAAGATGAAAAGGATATTGGCACACAGTGAACGTGACGCACAGAAGCGTCGCGATGCATTTGGTGAACGTTACAATGCTTACATCGGACGTGGGTACGACCTTGATGAGATAAAGAGAGAGGTTAACAAAAGACTTGAATGCAAGTACCTTAGATTCTATCTTGGAGAATCGTACAAGTTCAAGAACGAGCCTAACCCCATAGTATCCTTCAACGACGGCAGAATGCAGTTCACCGAACAGGGACTGCGTGCTGCGCTGAAAAAAAAGGGCGCCGACCCGGAACTACTGAAAATGGATACCGCCGAGATTCCTTTTGAAGATGATGTGTACAACAATTCGCTCTACTTCAAACGCAAGGATGTGATGAAGCAGGTGTGCACCATCACATACGACTGCATACAGATGGAAATCAAGAGAACCTACGTTAAAGGCTCTCCTTTTTCTCACTACACAATAATCCCGGCCAAGGAGATGTGGGTGAATTGCAATGTAATTTTCGAAAGCGACCTCTTTAAC
>JAZLBZ010000020.1:0-5528 GCA_045613945.1 Bacteroidaceae bacterium | reverse complement strand
CCCTGTACGCCGTAGCCGATTACTGCGATTGTCTCGTCCTTCAATGTCTCCAATGCTTTTGTTAATGGATATTCCTCGCGTGTCACGACGTTCTCAACAACGCCGCCAAAATTCATCTGTGCCATAGTTGTATTGTTTTTTAAAGTTATTGTTTGTATTGTTATTTGATTAAATTATTGTTCCATTGCTTTTTTTCTTTGCTCCTCTACGTGCTGCATATATTCGTTCATGAGTTCCGTACGGGATTTGATGATTGCAACAACACCCGAGCAGACGAACTGATAGAGCCCATAGGGCGAGAGCATCTGATAGAGTTCATCTATCTCCTCCTTGTGACCGGTCTTCTCAAGTACAATATAATCGTCGTAAATGTCGAGAATCCTCACATTATGGCGTCGCACCAGTTCCTCGACATTGCGTCCGCGCTTCACCTTGTAGAGCGCAATCTGCTGCATCACCACCTCGGTTGGAGTATAGCAGAAGGCCTTGAGCACATCTACTTTCTTCTCAATCTGCTTCACAAGGTTAGCAACCTTCTCCTCCTCGTTACGCACAAGGATAGTATACTTGTGCACGCCCTCTATTGCCGACTCTGACACCGTCAACGACTCAATATTCACGTTGCGGTGGGTAAACACCGTTGTAATCTGGCTCAAAAGACCTACCTTGTTCTCTGAAAATACGGTTATAATAAAATCCTTGTTCATCTTGTTTCAATGTTTTATTCCAGACGTATGTTTTCCAATGGCTGGCCCGGAGGCACCATAGGAAATACATTTTCCTCTTTCTGCACTCTCACCTCCAACAGGAATGCACCCTTTGCTTCGCGCATCTCCCTCACTGCATCATCAAGATCCTCGTGCTTGTCGACATAACGGTATGCTATGTGATTGGCCTTTGCCAAAAGTTCAAAGTCGGGGTTCACAAGTTCGGTGAACGAGTAGCGGCGGTCGTGGAAAAGTTCCTGCCACTGGCGCACCATGCCAAGATATCCGTTATTCATAAGAACAATTTTCACCCCCACCTGCGACTGGTACATTGTACCAAGTTCCTGCGATGTCATCTGCAAGCCGCCGTCGCCTACAAAAAGGCACACCTCCCTGTCTGGCATTCCAATCTTTGCTCCTATTGCCGCCGGCAGTCCATAACCCATAGTTCCAAGACCGCCCGATGTGATGATGCTGCGCGAACGCTTGAAACGGAAATAGCGAGAAGCGAACATCTGCTGCTGCCCCACATCGGTCACAATGATTGCATCGTCGAACTGCTGCGACACAGCATCAACCACCTCGCCCATGCGCAGGTGTTCGCCACGTCGCTCAATGGCAGGCTCAATAACATCCTCGCGCTCAATGTTTGCACAGGCGCGGAACTCGTCGATCCATGCCGAATGGTTGTTTCTTGCGACCTTCTCGGTAAGCAAAGGCAGGGTCTTCTTAACATCACCCATAACAGCAACATCGGCATATATAAGCTTGTTCACCTCGGCCGGGTCAATCTCCAGATGTATTATCTTGGCGTTGATGCCAAAGTTCGTCGGCTTGCCGGTAGCGCGCTCGTCAAAACGCATGCCTATGGCAATCAACAGGTCGCAATCCCTGTTCTTTATGTTGGGGCCATAGTTTCCATGCATACCCATCATGCCCACAAACTGCGGATGCTCCGATGGCACTGCCGACATTCCAAGCAGTGTGCTTGTAGCCGGAACGCCGCTCTTTTCAAGGAACTCCATCAGTTCCTTCTCGGCATGGCCAAGAATAACTCCCTGACCGACAAGAGCCATTGGCTTACGCGCAAGGTTGATGAGGCGGGCCGCCTCCATAATCTGTGTACCATCGATTTCGTTGTCTGGCATATAGCTGCGTATGAACTTAGTGGGGTTATACTCAAAGTCGAGCATACCGGTCTGGGCATCCTTTGTAATGTCAACCACAACGGGGCCCGGACGGCCTGTTGATGCCACATAGAACGCACGCGCAATAGCCTCGGGAATGTCCTGGGCACGTTTCACCTGACAGTTCCACTTGGTTATGGAGTTTGTAATCTCAATGAAGTTTATCTCCTGGAAGGCATCGGTTCCCAATGTCGATGATGCCACCTGGCCTGTGATGAGCACCAGTGGTGTGGAGTCAAGCATGGCGTCGGCAAGACCGCTGACGGTATTTGTAGCACCCGGACCCGATGTCACCATGCACACACCGGTGCGGCCTGTTGCGCGGGCATAGCCCTCGGCCGCATGCACAGCACACTGCTCATGGCGCACAAGGATATGGTTCAGTTTGTCACGATAGTCATAGAGTGCATCGTAGACCGATATAATAGCACCGCCAGGATAGCCGAACATGGTATCAACCCCTTCGGCAAGCAAAGAACGTATCACCGCCTCGGCACCTGTGATGCGGGGCAACTCCTTTGGGAATGCGGTGGAATAATCTGAGTTCTTGAAAAAGTCCATATCTTTATAATAAGGTTATCACTAATTTAAAAAGCCCTTCCCCAACCGGAGAAAGGCTCTTATATATCTGCAACGTTCATATATACACACAACCTTTCTCCCGTTATCTGCACAAGACCACGAGGTTTAGATTGCTGAGGATATACAAACTGCTATACATAACTGCTTTTTTCTTTTTGTTTATTACCGCTGCGAAAGTAATAGCAATATTTATTAAAAACAAAGATTTTGCATACTTTTTTTCACAAAAAGATAAATATTTCATGGAAAACTGTCGCATCACACATTATAATTGTTCAGCCACCGGCACGGCATATGAAAAAAATAGAAAAAAAACTGCAAATCTTTTCCATTTCGCAAAAATAACCTATATTTGCAATTAGTAGCGAAAGTAGACTGCGCTAACGCCGGTCTGTTCGCAAATTGATTGTCGTAGTATGACCTTGAACGATACAACTATAATAAGCGATTTTGAGAGCAAGCTTCACCAACTGATACACGAATACAAGCAGAAGGTTGAGCAGAACAACGAGCTTGCCCGCAAGATTGAGGAGAAGGAGAACATTCTCATAGAACTCCAGAAACGTTGCGCCGCGCTCGAGAGCAACTACAGCAATCTCAAGCAAGCCAAGATAATCAGCCTTAACCAGGACGGAATAGAAGGGGCTAAGGAGAAAATATCAAGGCTGATGCGTGAAATCGACCGATGCATAGAATCGCTAAAGAAACAGCCGGAATAGACTGCATATGGAAGATAGAGAACTGGGAATAAACCTTATAATAGACGGTACATCATACCCGCTGACAATAAAGGCGAGCGAGGAGCCATCATTCAGGCAAGCCGCAAGAATTGTCAACGAGACACTGTCAAGATATAAAAGCCTCTTTTCGGGTGAGGGTGGCGTGCGAGTGATGACAATGGTTGCACTCGACATCGCATTCCACGCCGTAAGCGGCAACGGCGGGGTTGCATCGGACGAGGTGAGACGCAAGATTGGCGAACTCACACGCCTGATAGACAACACCCTGAAGGCAAAGAACTGATAGAACAGTCCTTTACAGAAGTTTCACGCATTGCCATATTCACCTGCACCGGCACGTAATTGCCGGCAAAGGGATATCGCGGTGCGTTTTATTATATATTAAAATTTATAACTATTATGGATGTTACAACATTAATCATCGGACTGGCAGCCGGATTGGCAATAGGCTTCCTTGTCCAGTTTTTGATAAACAAGACAGCCTTGAAGGCAAAGCATCAGCGCATTATCGATGATGCACACAAAGAGGCAGAGGTAATCAAGAAGAACAAGCTTCTCGAGGTGAAGGAGAAGTTCCTCAACAAGAAGGCAGAACTTGAGAAAGAAATTTCGCAGCGCAACAACAAGATTCAGCAGACCGAGCACCAGCTCAAGCAACGCGAGATACAGTACAACCAGCGCAACGAGGACCTGCAGCGCCGCAAGAACGAACTCGACACATTCAAGGAGAACCTTGAGGCACAGAAGGGCGTACTGGAGCGCAAGCAGGAGGAACTTGACAAGATGCATGCCCAGGAGCGCGAGAAACTAGAGACAATCAGCGGTCTCTCGGCCGAGGACGCAAAGGAGCGCCTCATCGAGTCACTCAAGGAAGAGGCAAAGAGCGAGGCAGCATCGTACATCAACGACATCATCGACGATGCAAAGATGACCGCCAACAAGGAGGCAAAGAAGATTGTGATTCAGACAATACAGCGCGTTGCTACAGAGACCGCCATTGAGAACTCTGTAACAGTGTTCCACATCGACAGCGATGAGATGAAAGGCCGCATCATTGGCCGCGAGGGACGTAACATTCGCGCGTTGGAGGCAGCAACAGGTGTTGAGATTGTTGTCGACGACACCCCCGAGGCTATCGTTCTGAGCGCATTTGACCCCGTTCGCCGCGAGATTGCACGCCTTGCACTGCACCAGCTTGTAGCCGACGGACGCATACACCCCGCACGCATTGAGGAGGTTGTTGCAAAGGTCAAGAAGCAGATTGAGGAAGAAATCATCGAAACCGGTAAGCGCACAACCATCGACTTGGGTATCCACGGAATGCACCCCGAGCTCATTCGCATCATCGGCAAGATGAAGTACCGTTCATCATACGGACAGAACCTGCTGCAGCACGCACGCGAAACAGCCAACCTCTGTGCCGTTATGGCTGCCGAGCTTGGCCTCAACCCCAAGAAGGCGAAACGTGCCGGCTTGTTGCACGATATTGGTAAGGTACCCGACGAGGAGACCGAATTGCCACACGCAGAGTATGGTATGAAGATTGCCGAGAAGTACAAGGAGAAGGCCGATATATGCAACGCTATCGGCGCTCACCACGACGAGGTGGAGATGACAAGCCTCATCGCCCCAATCGTACAGGTGTGCGACGCCATCTCAGGTGCCCGTCCGGGCGCACGTCGCGAGATTGTAGAGGCATACATCAAGCGTCTGCACGACCTTGAGCAGCTTGCAATGTCATACCCAGCCGTAACAAAGACCTATGCCATCCAGGCCGGGCGCGAATTGCGCGTAATTGCCGGTGCCGACAAGATTGACGACAAGCAGACCGAACTGCTCTCGGGCGAGATTGCAAAGAAGATTCAGGACGAGATGACCTACCCCGGACAGGTGAAGATTACCGTCATTCGCGAGACACGTGCAGTGAACTACGCACGATAATCCAAGACATAACAACAAGTGCGGTATATGAAAATATATCGCACTTTTTTACTGCCACAAAATGGATAAGCCACATCTTTCAGCAGAACTCATAAACCATATAGAAGGAGAAATATTGCCACGGTATGAAGCCTTTGACAAGGCACACGACCGCACACACGCCAATACCGTCATATCGCAAAGCCTTAAACTGGCACAACACTACGATGTGAACATAGAAATGGTGTACACAATAGCTGCATACCACGACACAGGGCTGTGCGAAGGGCGCGAGCATCACCACACCGCATCGGCAAGGATTGTACGCGAGGATAAAAGGCTGAAAGAGTTCTTTACCCCGGAGCAGATAGAGGCCATGGCCGATGCCGTTG
>JAZLBZ010000019.1:0-6386 GCA_045613945.1 Bacteroidaceae bacterium | reverse complement strand
ATGCTTGAGAGCGATATATACAAGACCATAGAGGAGCAGGGCGAGGCCATATATACCGAGAAACGCAGCAAATTCCTTGCTTTTGCCATTCCTGTCACCACCATTGAGGAGGTTAAGGAGTGGATTGAAGTGTACCAGAAGAAATATTACGATGCACGTCACGTCTGCTATGCCTACCGTCTTGGTGAACGAGGCGACCAGGAGCGCTCCAACGACAACGGCGAACCCTCGGGCACTGCCGGAAAACCCATCTTGGGGCAGATACATAGCAAGGAACTCACCAACGTGCTTGTTGTTGTCGTGCGCTACTTCGGTGGTGTCAAACTGGGCACAAGCGGCCTCATTGTGGCCTATCGTGCAGCCGCAGCCGAGGCTCTTGAAACTGTTCCTCACATAGAAAAGACAATCAACGGCGAGATCGTTCTCAAATTCTCATATCCTTTGTTGAACGAGGTGTTGCGCATTGTAAAGGAAGAGGAGCCAAAGGTTGTTGAGCAGATATTTGACAACGACTGCATGGTGCGCCTGTCGATGCGCCTTTCGCGCTTGCCACGCCTCATTGAGCGCTATGAGAAGTTGGTGATAGCAAGCAGGAATGATTTGAAAATAGAAAAACTGTGACTACGCATCTCGTATATCTTTAGAGTGTCATTCTGAGCGTAGCGAAGAATCCGAGATTCTTCCTCCCGTTGGTCGTCAGAATGACAATATGACCCGGAATGCAATAACGCAATTTCAAAATGTCCTCCAATCAAGACTTTTTCGATATACTGCAAACTATTACCGTTGACTGCAAGGACAACGGCGAGTTCTTCACTGTGGCCGATAGGGTTGCGGTGATTGAGCGCATGCTCGAAAGCAGTAACTACAAAATCGTTGCCCGCCAACCGCTTGCCTTGCTCTATGCCAAGCGCCAGGTGCGCGAGGGTGACAGGGTGCTGCTCATCTCATCGCACATTGATAGTGTTTATAGCCGCTGTTTCTGCACCGACGAGGGCGACTGCCTGCGCGGAACATTTGATAACAGTTTCACCAATGCAGCCTTGTTATGGAATATGCTGCACGACGTTTTGCCCGATAATGTCGTCGTGGCCTTCACTGGCAATGAGGAGAGCGACTCGCAAGGCGCGGTGCAGGCCGTTGTTGCACTTGGGCAGATGGGTTGCGAGGTGGCTGCAGCGCTTGTGCTTGATGTCACTAACGAGGGGTGGGAGAGCGGCGCGCTCTTCACGCTTGAGAACGATCTTGGCATCGACATCCTTACCGGCTATAATATCATTTCTTCTCTTGAGCAGTACGGCGGGCGCTTTGCCTTCAAGCACAACGCCTTGCCCGACGAGTCCTGGGACTATGCCGACTACGGCATCCCATCCATTGCTCTGTGTGTTCCGGTGGGTGGCGAACTGCATGGCGATGCAGGCGTTCTGTTGCGCAAGGAGTCGGCAGTGGAATATTGCAATGTGCTGCCTCTTTTGGCAAGCCTTTTTTGCCAAAAGTAAATATATATTTTATATAAAAAATACAAATATTTTTTGCGACTTGTCGTTTTTTTTTTTTCTTTGCATTTGGTGGAGTATGCATTGGGCAATCCTACCTACTTTTTGATTTGAAATTATTGATTTAAAATTATTAACTAACCAAAACCAAATGAAATGAAAAAACTTTTTACTTCTTTGTTTCTGTTGGGCATGATTGCTCCGTTCGGAGCATCGGCACAGCTGCAGCTGAAGGCTGAGGCTCCTGCCAACCCTGACAACGAGCCGGTTGAGGTGCATCCCGTTCCTCACCCACGCCAGTTGAAGTGGCAAGAGACCGAGTTCTATGCATTCTACCACTACGGTATGAACACCTACACCGGCCTTGAGTGGGGTAACGGTGACGAGGACCCAAAGCGCTTTGCTCCAACAGCAGCGCCAAACCCACGCCAGTGGCTCGAGGTTGCAAAGGCTGCCGGCATGAAGGGCGGTATTGCCGTTGTTAAGCACCACGACGGTTTCTGCCAGTGGCCAACATCAACTACAACACACAATGTGACCAACTCGGGCAACGAGTATGGCCGCAACACAAACATACCACGCGACTTTGCCGCTGCAGCAAAGGACCTGGGTATGAAGTATGGTTTCTATGTATCGCCATGGGACCGCAACAGTTATTACTACGGAACCGACAAGTATGTTAAGGATGTCTTCCTCAAACAGTGTGCCGAGCTTGCCGAGTATGGCACAGACCAGTTCGAGATGTGGTTCGACGGTGCCAATGGCGGTGGCGGTTACTATGGTGGCCGCAACACGACAGTGAGCGTTGACCGTGCTACATACTACGATGTTCCTAACCTCCGCGACAGTATCCACAAGGTATGCCCCGACTGCGTTATGTGGGGTGTAGGTGGCGAGGCTCGCTGGATTGGTAACGAGGCCGGCTGGGCAGGCGAGACAAACTGGTCGCCCGAGAACCGTGACTATGCAGGCGAGAACAACGGTATGTACGGAACAGAGACAGGTTGGTTCTGGCTCCCCGGCGAGAGCGATGCCAAGGCTACCAACAAGGGTTGGTTCTACCACGATGGCGAGAGTCCACTCTCTCCCGAGCGTCTCTTCCAGATGTATCTTGAGACCGTTGGCCGCAACGCGACACTCATCCTCAACATTCCTCCCAACAAGGCTGGTGTATTGCCCGACGCTTCTGTCAATGCCCTCACAGGCATGGGTGACCTCATCCGCGCACGCCTCACAAACGACTTTGCAAAGAGCGCGACTGTAACGGTTAGCGAGACACGCCAGGCCGGTGCAAACCGCAATTATGAGGCAGCAAACATGATTGACGGCAACAAGGAGACCTATTGGGCTACAAACGACGGTACAACAGAGGCTACTATCACACTCATGTGGGATGCTGCCAAGACAATCCGTTATGTAGAACTCATGGAGTACATCGCAAAGGGACAGCGCGTAAAGAAATTTACAGTAGAGACAACACAGGATGGTGTCAACTGGACACGCCGTGCAACCGGTGTACAGACTACTACCATCGGTTACAAGCGCATCATTCCTCTCAACAGCAACACAGCCAACAGCTATGGCACCGGCTATGATGTCATGGGTGTACGCATCACAATCGAGGACAGCCGCGCTTGTCCGCTAATAAGTAAAGTAAGCGTTTATTAATATTTTAATCTTTGGAATTATGAAATTGAAGAACATATTTGCGCTTGCTGCTTTGGCATTCCCAATGTTCGCTTCGGCGCAGACAGAGATAACATTCGACACACAGGACTACAAGTCTGTAGGTGTCTATGATACATGGGAGGCTTCTCCCTTCCGCACAGGTGTCCTCAAGGGTAACTATGCGGTTATCGATAACCACTTGACCTATGTCGACGACCAGTTGGGTGTTGCTCCCAACCCATCGTCAAAAATTCTTGCCATCCAGCGTTCACGCTTCGGTTCAAACACCTTTGGTGTCCGCGTTGACCTGAACGAGACATTCGAGCTCACTCCAACCACAAAATACATCCATGTGAAGGTCTATCGTCCATACGGTGGCCGCGTGATGGTTGTAGGTTTGGGTAAGCGCACAGAGCGCAAGGACCAGTCGCCCGAGACCGAGCAGTTCTGGGCAATGTCAACAATGAACATCGGTGCCGACAAATGGCAGGATGTTGTTCTCCCAATCAAGGGTAACGGTGGCATTGATATATACAGCCTTGTTGTTGTGCCCGACTGCGAGTCGCCACACAACTACACCGAGGATGCTATCTGCTATGTCGATGACATCAAGGTAAACGACAACCCTGTGTCGGAGTTCGTCTATGGCTACTATCAGGTCGCTTTCGGTCAGGACCAGCTTTATACACGCAACGACCGTTTCCTCTCAGGTATCAAGTTGCAGGCTAACGGTGGCGAGACACAGGTTGTGAACTCTCCGACATCTCCAAAGACTGTGTATGTGAACCAGACAAGCAACCAGTTCTTTGCAAAGCCGGGTGAGACACTCACTGCAAGTGTTGCCTACACAGGTAGCTGGATGCACGGATATGCCTACATAGATTTTGCTAATGACGGTAAGTTCCAGGGTACAGTGAACGACAACCTGAGCATTGCCCAGGGCAGTGACCTTGTGGCATTCTCATTCTATGGCGGTGCCGACAACGAGAATGGTGTGAACAGTGCCGGTGCATCAATCAGCGGCAACAACCGCAACACACTTGCAATGCCTTCGTTCACACTGCCGGCCGACATGCCTCATGGCGTTTACCGCATGCGTTACAAGGTAGACTGGAACTCGGTTGACCCTGCGGGTTGCATTGACCAATCAAACTCAATCCTTAACAACGGTGGTGGTATTATCGACGTAATGCTCAATGTTCACGGCGACTATGCTTATGTAAACGATGCAAACCGTAACGGTAAGGTTGTAGCAGCCGAGAACGGTGCCGACCTTGTTACATACCAGACACCATTCGGCCAGGCGTTCAAGATCAAGATGGTTCCCGAGAACGGTTTCGAGTATAGGGGCGCAATCATCAAGTACGGTTACAACCTCAGCGGTGACAGCATTGTACACGACAATGTACAGTGGCAGAAGGTATTCTTTGAGCGCCAAGAGTTCGACAGTGAGGATTGCATTGTAATCCCTGCCGAGTATATGTGCGGCGATGTTGAGGTCGAGGGTCTCTTCATCGAGAAGGGTACATACGTTGAGCCTCAGAAGCCTACACGCTACGAGACTACAAAAGTTGTGAACGGTGAATTCTCAGGCCGCATCACCTGGTACACAATTCAGATTGGTCAGCAGGGCTATGTCCTCGCCGACAACGGCAATGCAAGTTACATTGCACTCGATAATACAGAACTCGACACAGAGAACCCTGCACAGCTTTGGTGCTTTACCGGTAACGAAGAGGATGGCTACTACATCTACAACAAGCAGACCGGTGCAACAAAGGTACTTGCAGCCCCCACAACAATGAGCGGCACAACAGGTGCAGGTTCGCACCCCGTGCTCAAGGAGAAAGATAATCTCCCTGCCGGTTACACTGCAGTGTGGCGCTTTATGGATTCACGCGACCTTGGTTCAACCGATGTTGCATACGCATATATGTACGAGGATGGTTATATCTCAAACAAGGTAAATAACCGTGATAACAAACTCGCTTTCTGGACAGGTGGCCAGGATGCAGGTTCTACATTGCGAATCCTTTATGTCGATTCAACAACAAGTATTGAGGATTTGAACGCTGCAAACAATGTGAAAGCAGTTTACGACCTCAATGGTCGCCGCATGGCCGAAACCGATAAGGGCATCTACATTGTCGATGGTGAAAAGGTGCTTGTGAAGTGATTTACAAAGAACTATGATATGACGGCAACCCTTTCCTGGGTTGCCGTTTTTCGTCTTTGGATACAAGGATAGACGACCGGCGTTGTGTGCTGATTTTCTATATTTAATTTATTATAAAAAAGACAAATATTTGCATCTGTCATTTTATTTTTTTTTCTTTGCATAAGGTGGAGTCTGCTTGCTTGCATGCTCCCGCTAATGAGTGATTTATTTTATAAACTAACCTTTTAAATATGAAGAGAATTTTTACTTCTTTGTTCTTGTTGGGTATGATGGCTCCATTTGGAGCTTCGGCGCAGTTCCAGCTCCAGGCTGAGACACCCACCAACCCCGACAATGCACCGCTTCCAGTACACCCGGTGCCAAGTGATCGACAGCTCTTGTGGAACGAGACAGAGTTCTATGCCTTCTTCCACTATGGTATGAATACATTTACAGGATCTGAGTGGGGCTATGGTAATGAAGCCGAGTCAAGATATGCTCCATTGGCCAAGCCTAATCCCGAACAGTGGGTTACAGCAGTGAAGGCTGCCGGTATGAATGGCGGTATCGCCGTTGTAAAGCACCACGATGGTTTCTGCTTGTGGCCAACAACTACAACAGAACACAGCATCAAGAATGCCGGTAATGAGAACGGACGTAGCGCAAACATTCCTCAGTTGTTTGCCGATGCAAGCCGCAAGCATAACATGAAGTACGGCTTCTACATCTCTCCATGGGATCGTAACTCGGCTCACTATGGCAAGGACACATACGTAACAGAGGTGTTCTTGAAACAGTGCGAGGAGTTGGCCGAGTACGGCTCTGACCAGTTCGAGATGTGGTTTGACGGCGCACGTGGTGGTGATGGATACTATGGTGGCGAGGGTGGCAACCGCGACATCGACCCCGAAATCTACTACGACGTTCCCAACTTGCGCGCACGTGTACACCGCATTGCTCCTAACTGTATCATGTGGGGTGTCGGTGGTGAAGCACGATGGATTGGTAACGTGTCAGGTTATGCCGGTGAAACAAACTGGGCTATGCCAGACTACCTCTCTGAG
>JAZLBZ010000018.1:0-11223 GCA_045613945.1 Bacteroidaceae bacterium | reverse complement strand
AACACTTTCTTGCTATTGTCCAACTGCTCAATAGTCGCCGGCAGGCTGATTGTCCACAAATCCTTGTTATCCTTGAACAGGTTATTGTCGAAGCCCACAATCTTAAGGTCTTCACCAAGAATGTTCACTGTCTCGGGGATTACAAGGTCGTGGTTACCGCTCTTGCGCACGCTTGTGAGGATTACAATGTCCTTGCCAGGCTCGGTACGATACTCAATCTGCCAGCCGTCGATTTCAAGGAACTTGCGGAAACGGGCAGTGTAGGTAGCATCCTCGCGAGCATACATTGTGTGCTCCAAGTTCTCTGTTACCAAGCGGCCATACTGGTCGTACCAACCGAGGAACTCAACATCCTCGCTTGCCTTTGTAGCACGCAAGTACATTGGGATATTCGCACTTACAACCCACTCTGTGCCTGTTGAGCCGTCGGGGGTCTCGTCGGTCCACACCTCAACCGTACCCCACTCTGCGCTGTTGGTCTCTACATTGATTGTAGCAGCCTTGTCGCTCTTTTCGGTCACGTTGATGACAATCTCGTAACACATACGGTTGAGCTGTGCCTTTGCATCGAAAGATTTTGTTTCAGCATCGTAACCGTTGTCCTTCCATGCACCGTCGAAACGCAGACGCATGTGAGTGATACCCAAAGGAGCATCGTATGGCAGAATCACATTGATTTTACCCTCGCAGGCTGTAGTACTCTGCGCACCCTTTGTACCGGCAACCTTCAAGAGCTCGCCCTCGTCGGTGAAATCACCATCGGCGTTAAGGTCGATGTATGCGCTGAGGCAGCAGTACTTGAGACCGTTGTTGCTGTCATCGCTCCAAGTAACATCAAAGCTTGCGCCCTGTGGTACATTTATAATCTGTGATATGGTATTGAAGAGATTATCGGGAGCAGCAGTTGCCTCGTAGATAGTCTCGGGCTCACGGTTGTAATATGCGAAAGTAAGTTCGTTCACAAACGATGTCTTTACATTTGCATCGCCCCAGTCGCTCTTGTCCTCGGTGGGCACACCCCACTTGTCCTGGATGAAGTTGGCAGTGAATGTAGCCTCTTCCTTACCATAGTAGATGAATGGGTTGTCGTTGCTTACAACCTCACCGCCCTTTGTCCAGTTCTCGAAGTTGTAACTGGTGTTTGCTGTAGCTGTCATCTTCACAGCCTCGGTTGTTGTGATTGAGAGCTCGTTTGTACCCTCGATGGCAACCGAACCGTTCGCACCTGCAACAGCCGTTACGGTACGCGCCTCTGTAATATCCTCAATGAGCGCGAGGTTGAATGTGATTATAGTGCCGTCGCTGTATGTAACCTTGGCAGTTGTCTTGCCAATAGCTGCATCGGCAGGGATTGTAACATTGTTGCCGTTGGCTGTGAGTGTCTCGCCATTGCCGGCATTGCCGTCGTTGTTGAGGTCAACCCAAACGCTTGAAATTGTGACATTCTTACCAATGATGAGAGGAAGCTCTACCTCCTGGCCACGATAAACCTCGGGGATAACGTCGCTCTTTGTTGCGTTTGTTGCAACACCCATTGGGAAGATGTAGTTCTTGGTAGCACCCTTGACACGACCGAAGTAGTTGCCGAATGTCTCAGCAGCCTTTTCAGTAGCAGTCATATCTGTTGGGATAACCACCTTTGAGTAGTCGCCCGCAAGGTTATATGTCTCGTTGAAGTCAACAGTCCAGGGATACTCGAAACCGCTGTACCATCCGCCACTGAAAGCATTGCCGTTGTTCTCAAAGAACTGTTTCCAGCGCTTGTAGTGGAAGTCCTTGATAAGGCCTGCCCAACAACGGTTTGAGTAGTCGTGAAGGTCGGTGTTACCATTTGACCACACAGTCACCTGTGTACGCGCGTTCCACTCGAGCCAGTTGCGGTCGTTATCTGTTGTACCGCTAACCTCGTCGGCAATGTTGCGTGCAAGGCTTGTCCAACGCTCGAGCTTGAAGTTCTCGTCGTAAGAGAGCATCTCATCGAGGTCGAGCATCAGCTGCAAGTAGAGGTGATAGAGGCGAGTATATTCTGCATCGTTGCCACGAGCAGCGTTGATGAGCGGCAGCAACTGTGCTGCATAGTCCACCATTGCCTGACGGACTACATCAATAAAGTCATAGTTATAGTTTGCGATACCGTCCTGTCCGCCGTTTGCAGTTACAAGATCCTTTACCGAATACAACTGGTCGGCAGCAAGTAGCACATCCTGTGTATCCCAGTAGATAGCCGATGTACTCCAAGACGAAACGCTGTTAATTGTCCAGTTTGGACGAGCAAGGATGACAGCCTCGGATGTACCCTGCTGGTTAACCTTACAATCCCAAACAGATTTCTTGAGGTTCTTCAAAGCCTCGAGAGCCGCAGGGGCTGTCTTTGAATCGACACCGTAGCGTGAGTGAGCATACTCGGCCAACCACGCATCAGCGCCCGGGTTACTATCCATCCACGGAAGCTCAAAGAGCATATCATAGAGGATCGGGTTAGTCTCGATACCCTCGGGGGTTGCACCGATACCCTGGCAGTTGTTGTTCTTTGCAAGTGCCTGGAAGTAACCGTCCATTGTTGTCTCCAAGCGACCGTGCAGACCGCTACGGCCACCGAAGTTGTGGAGCATACAGTAGATGTATGGACAAGTATCATAGTAGTTTGTTCTCCACTTTGCAGCGTTGTCGGCATAGATATTGTCGGCAAAGAGGTCAAGACCGATGAAACGGTTTGTGTAACCCGCGTTCTTCATTGCGGTGAACGCACCACTCTGTGGCACACCCTGCCAGTACTGGATAATCCAGCTTGGAGATTTTGTTACTTTATATGTATCCTTTACACTCTGCTCAACATTACCGAAATGCTTGTCAAGCTCTGCCATAATGTTGGGGTAGCAAGTCTCGTTGCTTACACCGCTGGGGAGTGAGCCCTCGTGGAATGGGTCGATGCTGTAGAGTTCAGACACACCCATCACCTCGTGCAGGTGCTTGTAGTAAACAGTTGCAAAAGTCTGATAGCTTGTTGTGTTTGGCTTCAGGATGTCAGGGCGTGTGTAACCGCCGGCCCAAGTACCGTTGTTCACTACATCGCCGCTGCTGAAACCGTCGATTGTGTAATTAACGATGCAGTTGGGTACCTGGCCGCTGAAGCCTGGGATAACAGGTTGCATACCGAGCTCGCGCATACGCTGGAGCATATTGCGGCAGAGCTGCTCCTGGCGTGTGTACCACCAGTCGGGGTTACCTTGCATGAACACACCTGTACCCTGTGACTCAATTGTACCACCCCAACCCTCGAGGTTGTTCATTGCAAACCAAGCGATGAAGCCCGGGCCGGCAATGTAGGCGTTGATATCGTTCTCGCTCACGCCAAGTTCGCGCAGGAACTTACGTGTAACGACATCCAAACCCACAAGGTTCAACGGAGCGTTGATACCGTGCAGAGCCATCCAGTCAATCTCCTGCTGCCAACGCTCCCAAGTCCAGAACGCCATTGAGTAAGAGAATGTACAGGTGTTGAAGTCGTAACGGTAGACTGCGCTACTTACGTGCTTTTCCTCCTGTGTCGGAACGGGCAACTCAACCTGTGAAAGGTCGGTTGTGAGGTTGTTCCAAGTGAGGTTGATGTGTGCATGGTGGTTCAAGTACCAGTTGATACCTGTTGCCACTGACAACTGTGTGTTACCCTTAATACAGGGCTTGCCGTTCTGCGATGTGATGATGAACACATCCTTGCCGTCCTGGGCGAGGTTTGCATCAATCACAATCTCGAACCTGTCGGCTGCGCCATTGCCACCAATACGGTTAAGCAATCCGGTGATTGCCTCTGTGGGCGTTGCCACCGGCGCCTGCGCTGTTGCGGTCTCTATTGAGAAGAGTGCCACAAGCGCCAGCACTAATGTCAGAAAAAAGTTCTTTTTCATATTATTGGTTTTTTATTATTTATTTCTTTTTATGGGTATTGGGTTCTTGTAAGGGGTCAACTTTAACCTTTCAGTTTTAACCACACTTTGTGTGATTGAAACTGCTTTGAGGCGACCTTGTCGCACTCCTTTGGGGAGCTAAAACTCCCGTCGTCGCAAGCAACGCTCATTCGCGTTGCCGTTGCAAAAACTCAAGTAAACTTAGTTTTCACTCGCTTGCACAAGTTTTCAGCTTTCACATTTCACCTTTCAGTTTATTTACATTCCTTCCCAAATGTTGCTCCAGTCGCCACGGAACTCGTTAGACATCTGCTCCTCGTCGTCAATCTGCACTTCTGGCTCCTTGCTCAATGCAAGCATATTCAAAGTGCCGACTTCTACAATCTCTGCAACAGGTGATATATATTCTTTCTTTTCCATAATAATTTCCTCAAATTTCAAGACCAAATCACTCCTCAATCTCGGTTACATAAACCTTTTTGCCATCCACGATATAAATACCCGGTGATGTCACCTTCACAAGGCAGCGACCTTGGAGGTCATAAACAGTTTTCACATTTCCGCTATCACCTTTCACCTCATCACTCACCTCGTCAATATCGGTTGTATTGCCTCCGAATGAGAAACCAAAGACAGAAACTGCATTCTCATTCTCAGCGTCATCCTCCAGATAAGACTTGTTGGCGTTACACATTACATAGCCACCATCGTTGTGGTTTGTAGTGCCACCAATAGTCAACTTATTACCGTTTTCGTCACGGTTTTCGTATGTCCAGTACAATGCAATGCGGTCATTCTTCTTTCCAAGCATATATACATTCTGCGCAGTACAATCGACAATCTTTGTGTATGGTGTTCCTGTAAGTATATTATGCTCTGTATCAAATGTAGAAGCTACCGCGCTGTAATAGAATTTCTGGTTTGTCTTTGGGCTCTCGCTGCTCAAAATGAGACCGGTATTAGCAGGAACAATGCCACCGCCATCAACCTCAACCATATCAAGCACATTGTTCTCGAACACGCCCTCTACAATCCAAGCGGTGATACCGTCAGGAATCTTTGCATCGAATCCAAGATAGAGACTTGCATAGGCCTTGCCATCGGGGAGAGTTGCCGAAGAGAGTGACGCCACGTTGAAGTAGATGCTGTTTTCCGGGTCCTTAATCTCCTCGACAATCCACTTGGTAGTTGCAGTACCGTCATTCACAATCTTTCCTGCACCAGAAACCGCAGATACACCTGTAATATCAATGTGACCTACGTGCTGTGCCAAATCGTCACCACTCGCAGGGTCATAGACATAGCAATTCAAAGTGTATGTACCGGGGAGCACTTTTGCAAGAGTATATGTCTTGATATTATTTGGTGACGAACCCGCTGCTTGATAATGGTAATCACTATATTTTACCTTGCCATCTATTGCAACAAGTTCTACACCAAGAATATTAATCTTGTGGTTACCGCCATCGTATGTAAATGTCACGGTAACATCTTTTGAAGTCTCGTCACCTGTTGTTCTAACTTCAATATCAGTATTCTTGCAGTGTACGGCACCCTCGCCCAAACTATTTTCAGTTATTACAGCCTGTACACCAGTAGATGCTGTTACGGCACTGCCCCAGAAGTTTTTGGCATTTTTATCGTAACTGATTGTTGCAGCAACAGCCGTTCTGTTCATATACTCGCCACCAACCTGGAACATTGTTGTGCAGGCACCAAGTGGTGCAAGGGTAATTGAAGCGGCATTCTCCTCATCAACAACCGACTTGTCGGCACCAAGTGCTGTCATGTAGCACTGTGTGTGGAGGTTCTTTGCCTTGAGGCCGCTGTTTTTAAGACCATCGGCGCCCTCGAACACCCAAGCCGCACGGCTGTTGTAACTCTTATCGTCATCATTGATAACATCATCAAGGTAAACCTCTTTTGATGTGTATGTACCATTAGTCCAATCTGTATGCACAAGCAGTGCATTCTCGGTAAACTCCTCAACCACAGGACGTATTGTGTACAGGACACCCGGGTTTGGAGCTTTCAAATGCTCAGGCATACGGCCCTTGTAGTTAAGGAACGCATAGTAAACCTCGTTGAACAGAGCCTCTTCGCCGGCGCCATTCTCATCAGCCTCAATCAAGGCCTTGTTTTCCATAATCAACTTCATCAACGCAGCGAGTTCGCGGTCATAGATTACACAATCCTCAAAGTTGTACATCGCAAGCAACTCCTCCATGTGCGCATCGAAGTCGGTCACACGCTCGAACTTCCAGGTCGAGTTGTCGGCTGTTCCCAGGTCGGTTGTGATATATGAGTCGCTGCCCTCGCCGTTTGTCCATCCCATCTTGGTGTCATTGGGCTCACCAAGCACAATTGCAAGACCAACGTGATTTGCGTTTGATGATGGAAGAATATACCACTCGTCCTTGTTTGCATCACCTGCAACCTCCTCATGTGTCTTCCAGGTCATAGCCTCAACCTGATAAGTTTTAAGGCTTGTGATTTTCGCACCATCTGCAGGCAGCGCAGAAGAGAGTTTATCAATATCATTCAATGTCACTCCGGTAATGGTCATTGTCTCCTTCTCGCCAAGTGAGTTATAGACATCGAGTGTCACCTTCTTCTGTGAATATGTGATTACCACCTTGATGTGTGAGAAGTAGTCCTGTGTGTGCCAGAAACGGTAGCGGTCATCGGCATTGTTCACCTTGATTACAAGAGAACGGTCGTCCTTGAGATAAACCTGGAAACCCTTGGCGTAGTTATCGGCAAGCGGTTCACCGCTTGATGCGAGCAAACAACTACCGTAGGCGTTGAACGAAGTGTTACCTGCAAGGTCATACTCCAGTTCAATACTCCAGGCCTCGTCGCCCTTCAGGCTCAGGTTGCTCATCACGGTCTGTTGACCCTGACCGGGGAAATAATCCTCGATAGCGTCCAACTGCACGTTCTTGCTGACGAGTGTCACCTCCTTAGCCATGAAGTTGTGGACGTGAACCTTCAGATACTCATCGACAATAAGGTTATTGCCCGGATGATCTACATAGGTGCCATATACCGCAGGGTCACCACCCCTAACCGATTCGTATGAGTTCTTCTCACCTACAAGGTAGAACATATTTGCAAGTTTCTTGTCAGCATCGGCCGCATACTGCTGCAGAGCCATTGGGGTGCCACTGCCGTTGAAAGCAGCATAACTGTTGTTGCCGTCCACAACACCGTTCACATTGCGAATATAGTACCAGTGTGGCTGGTCATAGGTCTTGAGAGTACTTGACACACCAACAACATCATCACTAAGTTCGGGCAACTCATAGAGAGCATACTGAATCTCGTGCTCAACCATGTGTATATTCTGTGCAAACTGCAAGAGCTTTGCAGTAGCATCATCACCCTGGGTAGAGAAGGTGCCATTATAGTATCCGGCAGCACGCTCCTCCATTGTATCGATGATAAAGCGGTAGTACTCAACTTTTTTAGTATCGATACCGTCCTGGGTTGCTTTCGCATTAAGTGCACTATCCAATTTCTGGGCAACGTGGTCAATAAACACCTTGAGCATTTTCTTGGCACTGTCATTATCTACCTTGATGAACTCCCAAGCAGTTCCGTCATCATTCGCTCTGATGGCTACCTCTTTTCCGTTAGTATCGATTCTGGACATCACAATCTTGTTACCATTCTCATGGTCACAGCCCCAAACGTCAGTAGGATTGTTTGTTGCATCAAGGTGGTGGCGGCCAATGTTATAACCGAAGTTATTTGAAATCTTCTTGGGCTGAACAAACCAGGTGTTACCGTTGGTGTTCCAGGCAGCGTGGTCGGCACACTTCATCACGGTTGTAGCGTTTTGGATGTTCACGCTGTAATACTCATCCACACTGCTATCCTCGGTTTCTGTAAAGTAGAAGAGTGATGTTGCATCGAATTTTGTTGCAGTCCAATCTTCGTAACCCTCAACCAAGTCCATATTGGCACCGCGCTGGTTGAACTTTGCATAGTATCGCTTACCGGTCTGTGACGAGATTGGGCCATCATTACCGTCATCGCCGATTTCAATATCCACATCGGCAGCGCGGTTGGGGCGTGCCTGCTGTGCCAGGCCCTGCTGGTGCTTATTCCTTATTAAATATAAAGAGGGCGTTTTTGTCACATCAAGTGCCGGAGCCATAATCTCAAACGGTTGCTTAATCTCCATTTGGATGTCAAGAACATCGCCGTTCTCAATCTCAGCCAAATTGAACGAAAGAACCGTTCCGTTGAGTTTGACCTTAGTTGAGTCCTTGTCAGTCTCGTCGTTGTTCACCTTTACACCTGCATAAGAGTGGAGTTCGCTGCACAGCAACTGCATTGTAGGTTGGTTCTGCCAATTACCGTCTACCTTTCTGAATGTAACTGAGAAAGGCAAGGTGTGTACCTCGGGGGTGCCATCGTTGTCGCCGTCATACAGCAACTGTGTGTTGCGCTGCGCAAGTTCTCCGGCCTTGATGGTTACCTTCTTCTCGGTCTCGGCATCACGCGGCACAGGGATGAAGAGGAAATCGGTACATATACCACCCTCTATTGTTTCTGTACTGTCCTCGTTATTGTCGGGATCATCATCTTCTGTGTTGCCGGGAATAGTATGTGTGTATGACTGAGTCTGGTCCTGAGCAGCCGTTACATCGCCCTGCCAGTAACCGTCATTAGCAACTGCAAGATACTGCATTGCAGCATTCTTCAACGGCACACCGTAGTGGTGTGTCTCCACGGTGTTGATGCTCCACTTGTAAGGAGTGGTTGCCAGCTCATTGTAGGCAAGATACTTTGTAGGGTCGGCAACATTGCGGAACACAAGTTTGCCGTCGGCTGTCTGCTCGCAGTACCACTCGTGTTTTTTCTTTTCGTCATCAGTAGATGCGTGGTATGTACCAGAATCCTTAATCAACAAGCCACTGCCCTCCGCCATAATCTCGCGGTTCACATAGCGTTGGTTTGTGCGGTCATAGGTATCGGCATAGATACGGTACTTGTTACCCGGGATGGGCACACCAGAGAGCAATCGAGCATCGGAATAGAGACGGTTGTACTCCTCGACCAACGCCGCATAGACCTTTGCTGTTGCCTTTGTATAGATTGGAGACGACTGTGCGGCATTTATATAACCAATGGCATCGGCAACCTCATTTGTTGCTGGGAGAACATAGAGTTCTGAAAGACCTACGCAGGTATATTCAGGTGTTGTTGTCGTCTCCTTTGCCACGATGCGGAGATGTCGGTAAGAGCCGTTAAGTTTAATCTCAGGCGAGGTGTAGAATGCTTTTGACGCAAGTTCGGTTGTGTAATCGCCAATTGTAGTATACTCGCCATCGGCTGTCGAAGATGCCTGCAACTCATACGTCAAAGGAGCGTTCTTGCCATCGGCACGACGCTGCATGTAAAGATACAGCGACTCAACGCTCATGCGAAGGTCAATCTGGTAGTAGTGACCGTCTGTTGTGTTTTTCCAATCTGTAACATTGTATGTGGTTGCATCGCCGTCAATGAGGTTTCCAAAGCCGCCCTCGTCTATAAACGACGGGCTTGATGTTATCTGGTCGGCATACTGCACATAACCATAGGTCTGCTGTGCCGAGAAGATGTCGCTTCGGCTGTAGATGTGCAAATCCTGCAGGTAGTCGCCGTTTGTCACCTCGTGCGCAATGTAGAAGGCAAACGGGTGACCGTTACTCCCGGTTGCAAAAGCATTCACATCGCCATTCCAGCAGACATTGCCGTTCTTCACCACGAAGACAGTCGAACCGTTGCCGCTTGATGTAATCTGGCCGTTTGCAATAACATTGTACTTCCAGTTCTCCATGTTCACGCCGGACTTGCCTTCAGTTGCTTCATCCCAAGAGGTAATGATGAGCTTGGCATCGGATGCAGAACCGATATCGGTCTTACCGGCTGCATTCACATACAAGCCCGTATTCACTGACTTGATGGCATACCAGGTATCGTCGCCCTCGGTATGTTTCTCCATTGTGTAGACGAAACTCTCGTTGTAGACAAAGAGGTCGCGCTCCTTGGTCTTGTCGTGCTCGAACTGCACGCCATTGTTGCGCAAGAAACCTGTACGGTCCACATTGCCTGCAATGGCAGTGTTGTAAATCATGAACTTCTTGCCCACAGCCTGTTCAAGTGTCAAGCGAGGCGTTGTGTTGCCCTTGTAAGAGCCGGGCTGATAGTACTTGTCGGCCCAAGCAGTTGTTCCCATCACAAGGAACAGCAAACAAAGAAATAGTTTTTTTGTTTTCATTCTGTTTTTTTATTTTATTTTTTCGTTTTTTCGCTTTAGTGTCTGGCAGTTTCCCGCCACTCTTTTGCACGCACCTACGTACGTGATACACGGGCGCTACGCGCCTACGTACATAATAGTCTGCAAAGGTACTTGTATTTTATATAATTTTCAACAAAAAATAGAACTTTTTTCACTATTTAACAAACAGAGAGCCAAATTGTTAGATAGCCCCACAAAAAAAGATGAAAAACCAAAAACTTTATTATCTTTGCTTGTAGCGAACAGTATGCTTTGCAAAATTGTTTACAAAGCAAGAAAAGACTATATCATGAACCATCAGGAATTTATGCGCAAGGCAATTGCCCTTGCAGTGGAGAATGTAGAGAATGGCGGCGGCCCCTTTGGAGCCGTCATTGTAAAGAACGGAGAGGTTGTTGCAACAGGTGTAAATCGCGTAACCCCCAACAACGACCCCACAGCACATGCCGAGGTGTGCGCAATACGCGCAGCGTGCACCAAATTGGGAACTTTCGACCTTAGTGGATGCGTAATATACACATCGTGCGAGCCCTGCCCCATGTGCTTGGGAGCAATATATTGGGCACACATTGACAAGATTTTCTATGGCGCAAACCAGCACGATGCCGCTGCGGTGAATTTTGACGATTCGTTCATATACCGCGAACTGGAGCGCAAGCCCCAGGAGCGCCGCAAACCCGTTGAAAATATTTTACACGACGAGGCACAGGCACCATTCAATGCCTGGCGAGAAAAAGGCGATAAAGTGGAATACTAAACGAGGTGAAAGGTGAAAGGTTAAAACTGAAAGCGGAAAACTTGTGCAAGCGAGTGGACGGAAATTTATTTACGTACGCAACTCGCGTAGCCATGTTTCAAGCGCACGAAGTGCGGTTAAAGCGGAAAACGGAAAACTTGTGCAAGCGAGTGGACGGAAATTTATTTACGTACGCAACTCGCGTAGCCAAGTTTCAAGCGCACGAAGTGCGGTTAAAGCGGAAAGCGCACAGCAGAGATACTTCGCTACGCTCAGTATGACACAAACAG
>JAZLBZ010000017.1:0-123507 GCA_045613945.1 Bacteroidaceae bacterium | reverse complement strand
AAATAACCTGCATCAGTTATCTCATCCTGAGCAAGAGCGAAGGATCTGTAAACACCCCACGTGCATTCATTCAGATTCTTCACTTCGTTCAGAATGACAAGAGAGTGGAGCATGTTATTATTTTCATTTCACCAAGTTGAGAAAAACCTTTCAGTTTTCAGTTTTCAGTTTTCCGTTTTCAGTTTTCCGCTTTCACCTTTCCGCTTTCAGTTTTCCGCTTTCCGCTTTCCGCTCGTTTCGGTTTATGCGTCATCTGACAGCCTCGCGGACCCTGAGAAGTTTGTCGAGCAGCCCCTCGAGCAAATCGAGACGCAGCATATTCGCACCGTCGCTCTTTGCCACAGCCGGGTTCTCATGAGTCTCAATAAAGAGTCCATCTGCACCAACAGCAATGGCAGCCTTTGCAATGGTCTCAATCATCTCGGGCATGCCGCCGGTTACACCCGCCGTCTGGTTTGGCTGCTGCAGCGAATGAGTAATATCCATCACCACCGGATAGCCAAATTTCCTCATCTGCGGAATACCACGAAAATCAACCACCAGATCCTGATAGCCGAATGTCGTACCACGCTCAGTGAGCATCACATTGCCCGCACCACCCTCGGAGACAACCTTCTCTGCCGCATACTTCATGGCATCGGGCGAGAGGAACTGTCCCTTCTTGATGTTCACAATGCGGCCTGTCTTTGCCGCAGCCGTCAGCAAGTCTGTCTGCCTGCACAGAAATGCCGGAATCTGCAGAATATCAACATATTCAGCAGCCATCTCGGCCTCCTCGGCAGAGTGAATGTCAGTAACAACAGGGATGTTGAATGTCTCGCGCACCCTGCGCAGCACGCGCAATGCATTCTCGTCGCCAATACCCGTAAAAGAGTCAAGGCGCGAACGGTTTGCCTTGCGATAGGACCCCTTAAACACATACGGGATATTCCTGTCTCTTGTCAACGACACAACATGCTCTGCAATACGCATTGCCATATCCTCGCCCTCGATGACGCAAGGACCGGCAAGCAGAAAGAAGTTCTCGGTAGATGTCAAATCTCTTATTGTCATAACCGTTTATCTGTTTTTTATTTTTGTAGGAATTATCAATTTCAATTTTTCGGGCTCCACGCTCACCTGCAACGGAAATGTCGGGGCAAATATGCGCCCGTCTATTCCCAGGTTGGCACCGCCCACCGACTCTATCTCAATTTCGGTCGTCCTGAAAGGCTCAACAAGCCTGAAGTTCAATATCCTGCGGCGCATGACCATCTGCAGCCCCTTGAGCACCCCCATGAATGGCGACATCCTTATAGCCGACACATCGAGCCAGCCATTGTAGGGAACCGCGCTTGGCGTCATGCCATAGCCCGTAGAGTTTCCAATGCACAGCATCATAAACTTCTTGTCAACCACCTGATTGTTTAGCCTGAACTTCATCTTGAAGTTCTGACGGCGGAACAGCAGATGCACCAAAGCCCTGACCCTGTAGACTATCTTTGCAAAGATAGTATTTTTTTTATTTGCCAGCGCCACAATATTAGCCGACATACCCACATTGAGCACGTTCAGGAAATAACGTTTCACCCCCACGCCATCAACGTAGTAACAGCAGCAGCCCACATCCACCTTGCGCACACGCCCGGCAACGATGCTATCCACAGCCATCTTATAGTCAGAGTATGTCAATCCCCAATAGAGAGCATAGTCATTGGCTATTCCATTAGGAATAATTGCAAGCGCCACATCGCCAGCCCTGCCCGATGCCATCATTCCATTCAACGCATCCTGCAAGGCACCGTCGCCGCCAATGACAACAATAGTATCATAGCCGTCGTTCGCATACTTCAATGCCTGACACTCTACCGAATTGGCAGTGTCGGCACAGAAGAAGTCATACTCGACCTTCTTCTCCTCAATATATTCGCGAATCTCCTTCCAGCGCCTCATTGGGCTTATGGCCCCAATCTTCGGCAAATATATAATGCCCCAGCGGCGTCTGTTCCTGCTTATAGCCTCACTCATACATCATCTCCTTTATCTGTCCAACCAAAGTATCGGCCGGCAATGAGCCATCAAGCCAGTGTATCTCCACACCACGTTTCTCCATCCCCCTGAACCATGTCATCTGACGCTTGGCAAACTGATGGATAGCAATCTCTAGCCCGCTCACCATCTCGTCATACTCCATTGCGCCCGTGAGATAGAGGGTCAGATATTTATACTCCAGGCCATAGTATATCAGTTGCTCCGGTTCGAGCCCGGCTGCAAGCAGCCCCCGCACCTCGTCAACCATGCCACTGTCAAGCCTTTCGCGCAAACGGCGGCTTATTCTCTCACGGCGCACCTCGCGGTCGACCATCACACCCACCGTCAATGCATTTATCTGCGGAAAATAGCGTTCCTCGACCGGACAGGTGCGGTAATACTCCTCAATCTCAATCGCACGTATGGCACGTTTCTTATTGTCGGTATCGGTATTATTATGCAATTGCTTATATGTAGCCAGCAGCGCAGTGAGTTCCTCAAGGCTCTTCTCCTCAAGACTAGCGCGCAGAAGAGGGTTCTCGGGGACCGGCAAAAGGCGATATCCCTTGAGCACCGACTCCACATAAAGCCCACTGCCGCCACACATTATCGGGAAAGCGCCACGCCGCCTAATATCCTCATACGAGGCAAGGAAATCGCGTTGAAACTCAAAAAGATTATATTTTTCGCCGGCATCCACAATATCAAGCAAATGCGACGGAACAGTCACACCGCCACGCGTGTACTCGGCAATATCCTTGCCTGTACCGATATCCATTCCGCGATAGACCTGACGGCTGTCGGCGCTTATAATCTCGGCACCGGGAATAGCCAGCGCCAGTTCCACAGCCAGCGATGTCTTGCCGCAGGCCGTCGGGCCTACAACCGACACAAGGTCATATTTTTCTTTTCGTTCCTGCATCCGCACAACCATTTGTAATATAGTGCGAAGTTAATGCAAGTTAGCGGCAATAGCAAAGATTGAGGTAATTTTTATTACTCTCACCCACGCGCGCGTACTATATTTATAGTATAATGCGCCCCGAGCAATGCTCGGGGCGCATTATACAAACGTAATATTCAAAAGATTATCTCTTTATCTTGAATGAGCGCACCGCAACGCCCTCCTTCATAATCACTACAACATAGACTCCCGGCTGGGCCGATGCAAGTGAAATCTCGCGAAGTTCACCCGCACGCACCTCAAAGGCATTGTTTGCAACCACCTTGCCGTCTGTCGCAAACACTGCAACCTCAAACAGGCCATCCTCGGCAAATAGGACATTCGCAGCGCCATCAAAAGGCTTTGGATAAACCATATAGCCGGCCTCGGCATCAACACCCTCGATTGATGTTACAACCATGTAATCCTCAATGGTCTTTGTTGTAGAACCCCAAGAGTTTGTCGCAACCACAGTGATTGGGAACTTGCCATCGCCACTATTATATGTAACATTGGCAGTTGTTGCTGTTGACGCATTAATGCGCGCACCCTCGACCATCCACTTTGTAGACTCATAATTTACAGGGAATACACCTGTCAACATTGGCACACCAAGTGTTGTTGTCAACTGGTTCTGCTTGTAGTCGGTTGTTCGGCCATTCTCCTCCTTACCTGTTGTCATGTAACCGCCCGGAACAGCCGATGCATTCTGTCCCTTATTTGGGAAGTAGATATAGCCCTCGCTGTCAGTCTTTGCCTCCTCGAATGTGAAGTAACCCTCAAGATTTGTAGGAGCACTTGCATAACCCTTCATAGCAAGCTTGACCTCATCGGCTGTGAGCGCCTTGCTCCAAATCTGTACCTCATCGACCCAACCTGTGAAACTTGCGAGGTTGGTCATAGTACCACCGACATAGAACTTGGCACCGCGCCAGTTCTTTGGACCTGCTCCGCGCGAAGTACCGCTCGCAATGAGTTTACCATTAAGATAAAGACTCAAGTTACGGCCAGACTTCACTGCACATACATGATACCACACACCCGGCATCAAAGCATATCCGTTGGACATGATATCATAGTCCTGGTTATGCTCATAATTAGGAGCACCGGCCGCCGGAGCATCTGTACATAGCGAGAGTTCGTTTTCACCAGTCACTGCTCTGTCCATATTTGCAGCATTACCAAAACCAGTAGGACGTATTGCAGTCCACATTTCGCCCCATACATTCTCGGTCCAAGTACCGCCATAGTTACGGTTAACCTTTGTCATGAGCAATGTACCCAAAGATGCGTGCTCAAACTTCTCGACCTTGAACCAAAGAGCAAAAGATGTATTGTTATATTCACTCATAACAGCAGCATCTACAGTAAACTGGTAAGGCTCGCTCATATAAAGCGACTGTGACACTGTGCAAGGATTGCCATTATACTCTGCGCCTGTTGCGATATCCGCAGCAAGGTTCACTCTCTGACCAGGACCTGTAACCTCGGCAACATCCGATGTAACGCCGTTCACCTGTGGCAGGCGACCGGTCTCCTCGGGAGTGACAAGGATGAGCGAACGGTTGGTTGTGGTTTTTCCGCCAGACTTGACCTTAACATCATAACTGCCAACTGCTGGCAACGATGTTGTAAATGTGAGCACACCAGAAGCCGACTGAACGACAGCCTTGTCTGTGAGTGCATCATAGATGGCGAATGTAGCAGTAGCATGGTTAGGATCCTCGAAACCGATAGTAAACTCCTCGCCCGGCTTGATGATAGCCTTGTCAACTGTAAGTGTCTCAATCGTTGTCAACGGCGATTCAATCTCCCCGCTCCATGCGATGTCACCCATTGCGCGGCCATCCTTGCCGACAGCACGTACACCAATCTGCAGTTTGTCAACCTTTGGAATCAACGTTGCATCAACGACATACGCAGCCCATGAAGTTGTTGTGGTGAGCAGTGTCTCCTGACCCTCCTGCTTTACATATACCTCATAATACCAAGCGCCAACCTCCTCATTGTATACCGGGCAACCATCATACTCTGCCGGACGTGAAGCCGGTGTAGGCATAGACCATACCACCTTTATATCGGCACGGTTATAGTAGCGTTTCATAACCTCGGCATGAGTGATTGTCGGGGTCTGTGGCTGCTCGTTGAAGTTTGCGGGAACAAATGCGAACTCACCGAGCAACACCTCATAGGCTGCATTGGTATTCTTAACAGAGAGTCCCACACAACCGATGACATCACCGGCTGCCAGACCCGCCTCGGATGCCTTGATTACGACCTCGTTCCACTCAGCAGCATTTATATCACCGGCAACAGGAACATAGACAAAATTGTTCTCGCCATTCTCTTTAGCAACCATCAGTTCAAGACTTGTTACTGCAGAATTTGGCTTGAGCACAAGACGGAACTCATCGTTAGCCGACTCAACGTTCCACTTTGTAGCGAAGAGACGAACATCAGAACGCTTTGTCGCGCCATGAATCTTTAGGCAAGAACCCGCGAACCATGCATCATCGTAGCAGAAGTCGAGATTAACAGCATCGGCAGGCACTGTCTTGCCATCACCATTGTCAATCCACCAGCGCCATGTTGGGAGCAAGTCCTGCATTCCATAGTTATACCATTTGTGGTTCCATGTTGTAACACCGTCCTTGTTAAAGAATCGGCCATTACCCAAGTTGAAACGTGTCACGAATGGGAGTTCGTTGAGTGTTGAACGCTCAATAACCGCTGTTGCATAGCCATGCCACTCCTTGAGGTCGCTATATGAAGATGTCACAACAGCATCGGTCAAAACCGGCAAATTCAGGACGTTGCGGTTACCGCCCGAGAAGAGCATCTCCTGCTTCTTCTGATACTCGTTCTGCACGGCATAGTCGCTCTGGCCACCCTCGGTAGAGCTTACATACAACTGGTTGCGGTCGTGGGCACCCCATACAACAATGCTGACAGGATGGCTCATCAAAGCGCTCCAACCGGCATTGCCATACTTGCCATAGCCACGTCCCTGCATATCAAAACCGGCATATACATCAAATGTTGAACGGCCAAGAGCATCGGCAGTTTTGGCGCTGATTGCCAAATCCGATTCGCTCCAGTTGTAGTTCAGGAAGAACATATCTGTCACCGGTTGGTTTATTTTCTGGTTATGGAACCAATCCTGGTTTGCTGCATCCAACATACAGCCGTTATCCGACAGTTGTCCGCCGTTAGAAACATAGGCATACCAATCCACATGGAAGGGATGGTTCAGTTCATCCGCAATCTTGTGGCACTCGGCAAGGAACTCCTTAAAACGGATGTTAAGCAGATATTCCCATGTACCCTCAGGATTAAAGCAGATACCATCAATACCATAGTATTTGAGAAACTGGACAAGTTTGCGTGAATACTTGAAAGTGTCGCCATACGAGTTGCTCTGCTTGGCAGACAAATCCCACAAAGTCTTTCCCGCTGCTGTAGTAGAACTTACTTGGGCACCCCAGTCAATGAAGTAGGTACAGCCGGTCTTTACACCGTTCTTGTGTGCGACATCATTGAATGCGCCGGGCACACGCCAGAAACCGTTTGTCCAGTTTGAGTGGATGTCGACATACTGCCACATATTGAAGTTGTCGCCATCGAAATTGTAGCGTGGCAGAGCACCCCATTTCTTTGTCATCTCACCGGTAGGAGCACACCAGCAGAAATTCTTGTTGTTCTCGTCGTTGAGAGCATCGTTTGCCTGGTCGCCGGGACGGAAACGGTTCTTCAATGGAACACGTGAAATCCAGAAGTTCTCATCGACAAAAGTCGCATCGCCGTTCCAGGGTTTACCGGGTTCCCAATTGTCAAGAGCGGTAACAATGTTCTCGGGCGTGCCACTGCTTACATACATGTCGTGTGTAGGCACACTCTGCGCCATCGCAGTCATTGACATGAACGCAACAGCCATGGTCAGTAAATGTTTTTTCATAATGGTATTGTAATTACAAATTTTGTTTTCCAAATTATGCCGCTAATATACTATATTTTTATTATAAAAATACTTTTTGATGCAAATAAAGTGACCTATCCCTGCCCTGGCCGATATATGTTAGTTAAAAAATACAAAAAGGCATACAATGCACACACTATTTGCCTAAATTCGCGGTTAATAGATAAAAATCGTTTACAAAGATGTACGAATCACTCCTGTGCCTGCCATACTTTCAAGGTATGAGCAAGGACGACATAACATCCATACTGGGCAAGGTAACACTTGAGTTCAAGCGATACAGCAATGGAGATACAATATTCAGCAAAGGCGAGAAATGCGACAAGTTCACCATCCTGACTCAAGGGACACTATTGTGCGCTACATACGCACCGGACAACACCTTTTGCATAACAGAACATATTGGCGCTCCATTCACCATTGAGCCCTACTCCATATTTGGCTATGACACCACCTACAAGAAGGACTACACCGCAGATGGAGAGTGCACAGTGCTGTCAATAGACAAACAATATATATTCGGCGAACTATCCAGGCACAACATATTCACCATCAACCTGTTGAATATAATCTGCCGCAAGACACAGCAGATGGAGGAGCGTATCAGGAATTTCAACAGCACGACACTCCCCGGACGCATTCTGCAATACATTGCCAACCGCTGCGAGACACAGAAAGGCGAAAAGCACATATCAATAAAGATGGAGCGCCTTGCGACACTGCTTTGCGAGACAAGGCTCAATGTCTCAAAGGCGCTTAACGAGATGCAGGATGCCGGGCACCTAACCCTTCACCGAGGCGGCATCACGGTACACGCCATTGAAAAGGCCCTGAAGGATATTGAATAAAGGAGAACAAGACTGCACATAAACAAAAAAATCTCGCAAAATTGCGAGATTTTTTTGTGATTCCGAAGCGATTCGAACGCTTGACCCACGCCTTAGAAGGGCGTTGCTCTATCCAGCTGAGCTACGGAACCTACCTATTAACACAAAGCGGGCAACCGCCCATTTGCGACTGCAAAGATAGTGCGTTTATTTCTTTGTGCCAAAGTTTTTTTTACTTTTTTTGCCATTGCTGCAAAAAGGAACTGCCAAACAGGCAAATTTGGATTATTCGCTATCTTTTTGTACATTCGCAAAGATTAACAGCATAGACCACTAAACTTTTTGATTATGAAACTACTTGAAGGAAAGACTGCGCTGGTTACAGGTGCCACACGAGGCATAGGCCGCGCAATCGCAGTGAAGTTTGCACAAGAGGGAGCAAACGTAGCATTCACATACCGTCAGATAAACAGCAATGCCGAGGAACTCATCAAGGAGATTGAGGCTCTGGGCGTGAAATGCAAAGGATATGCGGCCGATGCGGCCGATTTTGCAGCAAGCGACACTGTTGTGAAGGATGTTGTCAGCGACTTTGGACGCATTGACGTGCTTGTCAACAATGCAGGCATCACAAAGGATGGCCTCATCCTGCGCATGAACGAGGAGCAGTGGGATGCAGTGATAACCACCAACCTCAAATCGGCATTCAACTTCACACGTGCCACAATTCCATTCATGGCAAAGCAGCGCGCAGGCAGCATCATAAACATGTCATCAGTCGTTGGCGAGAACGGAAATGCGGGCCAGTGCAACTACTCGGCATCAAAGGCCGGACTCATTGGCCTTGCAAAATCAATTGCCAAGGAGATGGGACCACGCGGCATCAGATGCAACTGCATTGCACCGGGATTCATTGTAACCGACATGACATCAGCCATTCCCGAGGAGATGCGTGCCGAGTGGGCAAAGACAATTCCCCTACGACGTGCCGGAACCCCCGAGGACGTTGCAAACGTTGCGGTGTTCCTGGCAAGCGACATGTCGGCATATGTCAGCGGACAGGTAATAAACTGCTGCGGCGCAATGAGTTGCTGATTCTCTTTTCAATAATATGTCAAAACAGGCTGATACATATCAGCCTGTTTTTTTACACTCCTACAAAACAAAACAGCACACTCATTTGTTATTATTACGGCTGCGCTATTCACAAAGGTAGCACACTTGTGCAAAAACAAGGATATGGAGAATGTATATTTACCTCAATTCCAATAAGTTGTGGAATATAAATCACGCAAAAACTTTTGATACAACAATTTAACAATTTACTTTTGCAGAAAATCTAGGACCTAACAGCAACAAACACAACACTATACTATATATGATTCACATTGGAAGCATCATCAAACAGCAGTTCGACGCGCAGGGAGGTTCTGTATCATGGTTTGCAAAGCAATTATGCTGCGACAGGACAAACATCTACAGTATTTTCAAACGCGAAAGCATTGACACCGCTCTGCTCGAGAAAATATCAGTCATACTAAACCACGACTTCTTCAAGTACTACAGCCAGGACATAAACATTGACAACAAGTAACTATTGTCAAGCAACATAGCAAGGTGGGGTGAGATGTTAATTCACCGCCCTGCCCTGGGGGAAACGGTAATCTCTGCCCGTTTCCCTCTTTTTTTTGGCCGGTCAAATCATCTGTAACGTTGGAACTCGCAATAATACTCACCATTTTTTAACGACAGCCTGTCGCCGTATATACTCATAGTCAAAGAATATTCGAGACCGGTAAAGTTGGATTTAAGTTCCAACACTCCAAAATTGATATAATAAGTACCTGCATCGACCTCATAGATATATTCGCCATAGGTATTCTCATAGATATAACGATATGTCCAGCGCCCTTCGGAGTCAAAGTCATAAGCCTCTTCCTCGAACACTGTGGCATCCTCATATATCCAACTCCAGGAGCCGACAATTTCGTCCTCAAGGTAGAAATCATTTACCTCACACGAAACAAGACCGAACGCCGACACGACAGCAAAGGCAAGCATCAATTTCCTTAGTATAGTTTTCATAGTATCAAATATAAGACAAAGGAAATGAAAAATAATTAAACATCAATACATAGACGATAAAAAAGCGTTGTGAAAAAAATCCACAACGCTCTTTTATTATATATAATGTAACTTATTACATCATACCGCCCATGCCACCCATTCCGGGAGCGCCCATAGGCATCTCGGGTTTCTCCTCTTTCTTTTCAACAATGACACACTCTGTTGTGAGGAACATACCTGCGATTGAAGCAGCGTTCTCAAGCGCGACACGTGTAACCTTTGCAGGGTCAACAACACCTGCTGCAAAGAGGTTCTCATATACATCGGCACGTGCATTGTAGCCAAAGTCGCCCTTGCCCTCGCGTACCTTCTGAACAACCACTGCACCCTCCTTGCCTGCATTGGCAACAATCTGGCGAAGAGGCTCCTCAATAGCACGCTTAACGATAGCAACACCGGTCTTCTCATCCTCATTAACAGTCTCAATACCCTCGAGAGAGTCAATTGAACGGATGTAGGCAACGCCACCACCGGGAACGATACCCTCCTCAATTGCAGCGCGTGTTGCGCAGAGAGCATCGTCAACGCGGTCCTTCTTCTCCTTCATTTCAACCTCAGAGGCTGCACCTACGTAGAGGACGGCAACGCCACCGGCAAGCTTGCCAAGACGCTCCTGGAGTTTCTCCTTGTCGTAGTCGCTCTTTGTTGCGGCAATCTGAGCCTTGATTTGGGCAACGCGGGCATCAATTGCCTCCTTGTTGCCGTTACCGTCAACGATTGTGGTGTTGTCCTTGCTTACAGTAATCTTGCCGCAAGTACCAAGCATCTCAAGTGTAGCCTGCTCAAGTTTGATACCCTTCTCCTCGCTGATTACGATACCACCGGTGAGTGTCGCGATATCCTCGAGCATATCCTTGCGACGGTCGCCAAAGCCGGGAGCCTTCACTGCACAGATTTTCAACTGTGTGCGCAGGCGGTTTACAACCAATGTGGTGAGTGCCTCGCTCTCTACATCCTCGGCAATGATGAGCAGAGGACGGCCTGTCTGCACTGCAGGCTCCAGAATTGGAAGCATATCCTTGAGGTTTGTAATCTTCTTGTCATAGATGAGGATGAATGGGTTCTCCATCTGGCACTCCATCTTCTCGGTATCGGTGATGAAGTAAGCCGAGAGGTAACCACGATCGAACTGCATACCCTCGACAACACCTATTGTTGTGTCGCGGCTCTTTGCCTCTTCAATGGTGATTACACCATCCTTTGACACCTTGCGCATTGCATCGGCAATGAGTTTGCCAATCTCGGCGTCGTTGTTAGCCGAGATTGAAGCAACCTGCTCAATCTTGTCATAGTCGTTGCCAACCTCCTCGCTCTGCTCCTTGATTGAAGCAACAACCTTTGTCACAGCCTTGTCGATACCACGCTTCAGGTCCATTGGATTTGCACCCGCTGTAACGTTGCGCAGACCCTCGGTGATGATAGCCTGTGCAAGCAGCGTTGCAGTTGTTGTACCGTCACCGGCATCGTCGTTTGTCTTTGCTGCAACCGACTTCACAAGTTGTGCGCCGGTGTTCATGTATGCATCGGCAAGTTCTATCTCTTTGGCTACCGATACACCGTCCTTTGTGATGTGTGGAGCACCGAACTTCTTCTCAATGATTACATTGCGGCCTTTGGGACCGAGTGTAACCTTCACTGCATTAGCAAGCTCGTCAACACCCTTCTTCAACTGGTCACGAGCATCCATATTAAACAATATCTCCTTTGCCATAATATATGGGAACAAAAGTTCCAGATTTAGTATTTAAATAAATATAAATTACAATATTACTGTCATTTTTCGGGCATAGCCCTCAACAATACGTCTGAACGCAGTGAAGAATCTTGACATCATTTAACAGATACTTCGCTTTGCTCAGTATGACAAATCCAATGATTATTTATCCTATTATTGCAAGCACGTCGCTCTGGCGCATGATGAGATACTTGACACCCTCAAATTCAACCTCTGTCCCGGCATACTTGCCATAGAGCACCTGGTCGCCAACAGCAATTTCCATCTGCTCGTCCTTTGTACCGTTACCAACAGCAACAACCTTGCCCTGCAAGGGTTTCTCCTTCGCTGTATCGGGGATGATGATACCGCCGATAGTCTTCTCTTCTGCAGGCTGAGGCAAAATGAGCACTCTGTCTGCCAATGGTTTAATGTTCATAATTTTTTATTCTTTTTTATTATTGTTTTAATCCGGAAGCGCAACAGGACGTGCGCACATAATTATTATAACCAAAACCGTGCCAAAATGTTCACAAGACAGTCTCTATGACAAATTGACACACTGCACGTCAGGCATTCATTATGAGATAAGTGGTATATGCCACATAGCCGGCTACAAGCACAGCACCCTCAAAGCGGTTAATAACAGCCTTGCCGCCAAAGCGTGTTACAATGTAAATGAGCAATGACGATGCCAGCAGCACATAATAGTCAACGAAACTAAAACCATCGAGCGCAATTGGTGTAATTGTAGCACTCACGCCAAGAATAAAGAATATGTTAAGGATGTTGCTGCCAAGTACATTGCCCAGCGCAATGCCAACATTACCCTTGCGCGCCGCACTGACAGATACTGCGAGTTCGGGCAACGAACTGCCGGCAGAGACAATGGTTATACCAATCACAGCCTCGGAAAGGCCAAGCACACGTGCAATCGCTGTTGCGCCATCTACAAAGATGTTGCCGCCAAAGATGAGCGCAGCAAGACCGGCTGCAATAAAAAGCAACACCTTCCACACCGGCAACATCTCACCGGCCTCTTCGTCACCACCATCGTTTGTTATTGAGAATGTATAACGCACGAATATAGCCAGGAAACAGAGCAGCAACATTCCGCCATAGCGTGTTACCATCTCGCCAGGCGCACCGCCAACAAGCATGCTGCCCGACACAAGGATGAGCACAACTGATGCCAGGAGATTGAAAGGAATCTCGCGTGTGAGCATCTTTGCATTGAACCTGATAGGTGCAATGAGCGCAGCCACACCAAGAATCAACATTCCGTTGAAGATGTTGCTGCCAATGATGTTTCCAAGCGCCAGGCCCGGGCTGCCTTTCAACGCCGAGCCGGTACTGATTACAAGTTCGGGCAACGACGTTCCAATGGCAACGATTGTAAGACCAATGAGCAACTCGCTCATTTTGAAACGACGCGCAAGTGCCGATGCACCCTTTGTGAGCCAATCGGCTCCAAGAATGACGAGTACTATACCCGCCACAAAACTCAGTATTGACAATATCATTTTTGTTCTTTTTAATTAATTTGCGCGAAGATAGTAAAAATCATCATAGCCACGAAATAAAACAATCAAGAAAATCCTATAACGCATTCATCTCCCCAATACCATTTTTAATCCTTTGTATCAACTCTTCAAGTTCAGAAATTCCATTGGCATCGGCACAGTGTTCACCAAGTACATCATCGAAATAAATCTTATTGTCATGTTTCCAAATCAATGCATACTCACCGTAGCGAAACTTGATATCCCAATCTGGAAAGAAATTACCACCCTCAACACCAATATTGGAAATTTGCACCTTGTCATGTTCAAGCAACAAGCGCAAGAGCCTGTTACGTGCAAAGTCTTTTTGGTCAAGCAAAAGCGCTTTTTGGCCGTATGGCTTATAAAAAGCCCAAACATTTGCCATTGGGTGAAAGCGTCCCCGGCCGCCAAACATACTGTCCTCAATCATGTACTTAAAGGGCCAATCAGCCGAAGGGGCGTTTTTATTACCCTCCTCATCAAGCGGCTTAACGTTATCCAAATCCTCCGTCAGAAGAGCGTGGACACTCTTGGCATAGTCACTATTGTTCAACACCCAGTTCCATGTTGACAATTTGGGATTAAAGAGTTCTTTATCGCGAATGCTATCTATTGTATTCTGAACAACAAATGCCTTGATAAACTTGACTTTATACTTTTCTTTTATGCAATTTTCATCAAAATACTCTTCTACAGCATCAAGTTTTCTGTCAAAATCCTCCCAGTAAACCTCGTTATTTTCGTCATGATACAAAAAGCGGATACCGCCTTTAAATCGTTTCTCAGCCTTTCGCAGTTTCTCTTCCCAACTCAAATCCTTATTAATCTTTTCCGCCTTAATTCTCTCCTCTTTTAGACGGTTCCCAACATCGCTTGCGCCAATCTCATTCTCGTTTAATTCCACAAGAGAAGCATACACATCTTGAACATCCAACTTTTCTATAAGGTCTATTGCCGTACGCATAGCCTGTGTAGATCTTATTATGGGACGTCCATCAATGCCCTCGCTCGAAACAAGGTTCCACACTACCCTCATCCATCGTTTCAGCCGCTCAAGCACCTCTCCCGACTCAACGTCATACTCATTCAAGAATTTGCACACAGCATAAAATACGACTCTGTGTACTTGATTGAGATAGGTTATCTGATATATACTTTCATTTGAGTTATTCTTGACAGTTACATTTCCACCATTTTCTTCTTTTATATAAGAAGGAATGAATTTAAAGCCACTGTCCCAACCACACGCAAGGATTGTCTGTTCACCACCTTCCACACCCATGCTGCATCTGATTGCTAAATAGTTGTCAAGAACTTTATTTAATTTTTCAAATGTCCTAAAAGGAATCTCCCCATCGAGATAGCGATATTCGCCTAGACCCTTGTAAGCAATTCTTGTATCATAGTCATTGGAATTATCAGAGTCGTTCAAATATTTATATGAAGAGTTTGTATTCTCATCACCTTTTCCGATATCAAGAATATAAATCCCGTCTTTTTTCCCCGTAAACAACTCGTTCCAGAAAAACCTGTTGATAAAAGCAAAATATATTTCATCTATACGATAATCATTCGCCTTTTCTTCCCAGAAAATATCCGTCCATACCGTATCCATCTTGACCGGCAGACCGCTCGTAGGGTTCAGCAATCCATTCCATTCCGGCGAGGAGCATTTTGCCTGTTCCGTAATATACCCAATGAAGTCAGCCTTAAAGTTTTCAAAACTTGTCAATTGCTTTCCACGAGCATTCATCTTGATGTACAAGTCATCGGACAGACCAAAGTTCTCGAGTGGAAGATAATAGAATTGAATGGGGCAGTCATTGCTGCAAAGCAAATTCCAGTACTCCTCAAAATTCGTCGAACCAAACACTTTTTCTATACCATCTTCCTGCGCTTCTGAGCCATAAGTACCGCTAAGCATTCTAAGCATAGACTGGATTGTAGGGTCTTGCTTCCATGCAGAATAGAACCATGTCTGCCGCTTTATATACCCAACCACATCGTCACCGCCAAAATTCCTGAAATTATCAGCATTACACAGTTGCTCACAGAAATCCCTCGAAGAGATTCGTGTCTCATAAGTAAATTTTCTAAGAATCTCACAGCACTCACCCAAAACATTTGCGCGCAAGGCAATGTACCAGTGGAGTAGCCACAGGGTTGTCAAGCGCTGTTGACCGTCAAGCGGATTTAATTGCTTCTTCTTTGATGCGCCGTAGACAAAATCGAGTTTCAGAACAGTTGATTTATCATCAAGAGCGGCTTTTAAATTTGCAAGAAATCCTTTACGGAGTTCCTCTTTTCCCCTACGGCCCTGCGCATAGTCACGTTGTATGATTGGAATTTCTATTGAGTGCCCCAAGAGAAAATCCCAGAATGAGATTGTTTGTGAATTATTCATTACCCAGCATTTCGTTATAAACCCCAAAATCTTTCAATGTCTTATGTATATTCTCCTTATAAGCTTTTGCGTCCGACTTTGTCCATGTCCTTAGATTATCTATCGATGTGTTATAATATTTCAAGAATACATTCTTTGTCACAACAGGCACAAAAGTGATTTCGCCATCATATTCTTTTTCTTGAAGACATTCGTCTATTTCAATTCTCTTGCCTTGTTCCTTTCCTATTATAGTGCGTCTCTTTGCCGGGAATATCGCATTTCCGTAACCACGATTAGTACCGGCATCCAAAAGGACAAAATTCCATACTTTATTTTTATCTTGCACCTGATTGTCCCATCCACTCTCCTTGCTAATGGCCTCCTCAATACTCCTTGACAAATCCTCAAAATTCAAATCCTCGCTTTTGCCATTAATAAACAGTTTTATTTTATCACGCAAATCTTCATCTTTAGAGATATTGGTATCAAACAGAGAGTATTTAAGCCACTCTTTCTGGTCCTTTTCACTTTCAAGCGTATTAGTAGTGTTTGAATCTATGTGTTCCACGTCCCATTTTTCGACTTTGTACAAATGAAACGGAAATTTGTAAAACACTGGCAACGCATACCTCTCATTCTCCTTTAGTTTTGAATTCTGATTTATTACCGTCTGGATATTATGCAGCAACAGCAGAGGCTTACAGGCTGTTTTTTTAGGACTTCCCTCTAATTCATATTGCAAATTGAGATTACTGCACTTGCTTATTTTATCCCTAATCCCTTCTTTCAGGCTGTGGAGAAAATCTAGTTTGTCACTCCTCCACCAGTCATAAATTTTCTTTATGCTCACTCCCTGTTCTATCAAGAACCCGACATAATGGTACATCTCCAAATCATTGAACCATTCCTGGAATGTCAGAAAAGCCTTTTTCACCTCGCCCCAGAAGACCTTGACACTTTCCTCACTCCTCTCCTCAAGAAATTTTTCACTAAAGTACCTAAAAGTCCTGTATTCGTCATCGCCAGTCCTGCTCTTGTCCAGGGAGTTGTCATTTTCTGCCAGCAACTCAAATATAAAATCTATCCTGGTGGGTTTATCATACCCTTTCTGATGCAAGAAGAGCCAAAATTCTTCATTTTGCAGTGTATATTCAATATTATCCCATTCGTTGGCTATCTCACGCTGGCGCAGATGCAGCCGTTCAGCATTCTCTTCCCGCAAATTCGCACTGCTCAGGAAAAGCGCCTTTATGAGTTCTGCATTTGTCAAAGGTATTTTGCCTATGTTAAGACGGGTAAAGACCTTTATTGGGTCCTCATCAACAGATTCATACCAAATAAATTTCACATGATTGAGCATAGTCTCTTTAAACAATGCACTCTCCCCGGCCGCATCCTCTTCAAACCACGCCTTGATAACTTTGAAGTTATTAAATATGTGATAAAAGTCTATATTGTCATACGCCCGTTTCTTATTATCATCAAGAGTGGAAAGAAAATCGCCAAAAGAGATATCCCCGCAATCCTTGACAACATCAAGGAAATCATCAAATCCATGTCTTGTGCCATACTCGATACTGTAGAACGAATGCTCGCCAAGATATTTGAGTATAAGATATATTGTTGTAAGCCTCTGTTGTCCGTCTATCACCTCCCACGCTCTCATCTCTTTTAATAGCGCCTCAATGCCTTCCAGCGCTGCAGTTTCATCATCGACATCCTCATTCACCTTGTCTTTTATGCGTTGCAAGATATTCTCGCCCTTTTTTGCTGTTACCACCAAAGGCTGAATACAATAAAAGCCATTACCGCTATTACGGAACTCATTTATATCGTTGAGCAAATCCTTCACCTGCTGTTCTGTCCACCTATACCCACGCTGGTAATTGGGGATGAAGAAACGCATATCCTTCAGTTCCTTTACTGATTTTATTCCTATTTCACTCATTAGTTATTCAGTTGTATTATCCAATCATTAAGTAAAAGCACAAAACGCCCGGCAACACAATGGTTTCCAACTCCGTAAAGTTAGCCATTAAACCTAAAAATCCTATTATTTCCCATCCTGAATTTATTGCAATTTTATGTCAATGCCATTAATTTCATTTACTTTTATTTTGCAAGCAGCAAAGTTTGCACTACCTTCGCGGCAGATTTCAATTAAGGGGTGCCTAAAGAGGTTGTCAAGAGCAACGTCTACAAAAAAGGCTGAGATCATACCCAAGAACCTGATCCGGGTAATGCCGGCGTAGGAAGAGGAACTGAAAACAAAGTTTCGACGACATTGGCAGCATTAGGTCACAGGTTGCACCGACAAAGATGGTGCCCTGTGGGTCGCGAAAAGACAATGTCGTCAAAGCGGAAAGCGGAAAAAAGAGAACGGCTTTCACCTTTCACTTTTCAGTTCAAGGAAAACCCCATTTTCCGTTTAACCCGGAGCATGGAGGTTTCTTTTTTTACCCCACGCTCCACAAAAATTGAAATTGCAATGAAAGAAAGAACATTGCGCTGCTGCCTTGCATTGGCAGCACTACCCTCTTTGCTACAAGCACAAGAGGCAGTGAGTGACAGCCTGCATACCCATCTGCAGGAAGTGGAGATAACTGCAACGCGCGCAACGGAACTGACCCCCATCGCGCACACCAACATTGCGGGGGAGCAGTTGTCTAAAATAAACACTGGAGTCGATTTTCCCTACCTTGTGGCAGCGACACCAAGTGTGGTGACAACAAGCGATGCAGGAACAGGCATTGGATATACCAGCCTTCGCATACGCGGTACTGACGGCACACGCATCAACGTTACAGCCAACGGTATTCCCGTAAACGATGCCGAGAGCCACAATGTCTTTTGGGTGAACATGCCCGACATAGCCTCATCCGTAAAGGATATACAGATTCAGCGCGGCGCAGGAACATCGACCAACGGCGCAGGCTCTTTCGGTGCAAGCATAAACCTTAGGACAGACAGGTTCAACACACAGCCATATGCCGGCATCAGCGGTTCATACGGCTCGTTCAACACCCACAAGGCTACAGTCGCTGCTGGAACAGGCATTCTGCATGACCATTGGGCAATGGACGTGCGCCTCTCAAGCATTGGCAGCGACGGCTACATTGAGCGCGCATCTACAGAACTGCAATCGTTCTACCTGCAAGGAGCATATTACGGCGAGAGCACAAGCGTGCGTCTCATAGCCTTTGGCGGCAAGGAGCAGACATATCATGCGTGGAACTACGCCTCAAAGGAGGAGATGGAACTCTATGGCCGCCGCTACAACAGTTGCGGATATATGTTTACCGACAGCACCGGCACAGACCGCTACTATGACGGCCAGACCGACAACTACACACAGACAAACACGCAGTTGCTCCTTGACCACAGTTTCACCAACAGGCTGCAACTGAACGTAGGCCTGCACTACACAAAGGGTGACGGATACTACCAGGAGTACAAGAGCGGACGCAAATTCAAGGAGTACGCCTTGCCAACCTGTATCATTGATGGTACAGAGATAAAGAAGAGCGACCTTGTGCGCAAGAAGGCAATGGACAACCATTTTGGCGGTGCGGTGTTTGCCTTGGCATACAAGGACGATAAGATAACAGCCACTGCCGGCGGTGGTGCAAACCGTTACTATGGCAACCACTTCGGGCAGGTGCTATGGGTAAAGAACTACACCGGCGACCTGCAGCCAAACCACAAGTACTACAGCAACAACGGCACAAAGGACGATGCAAACATATACCTGAAGGCCGAGTACCGGCCAATAGAGTGCCTGAATATCTATGCCGATGCACAATACCGCCACATTGCCTACCGCATCGCAGGCAGCAACGACAAATGGAACGATGCCACCGACAGCCACCAACAACTAGCAGTAGACGAGAGGTTCAACTTTTTCAACCCCAAGGCGGGGGTTTCCTATTTGCCCAACAGCAACAACAGGCTCTATGCATCGGTTGGCGTGGCACACAAGGAACCAACACGCAACAACTACACCGATGGCAAGTTGCACGAGCGCCCCACCGCTGAGCGCCTCATTGACTATGAAATAGGCTACACATTCAGCAGCAGGCTGTTCACAGCAGGAGCGAACATCTATTTTATGGACTACAAGGACCAGTTAGTGCTCACCGGCGAACTGAACGAGATTGGCGAGCCGCTTGCAGCGAACATCCCAAAGAGTTACCGCGCAGGCATTGAACTCACAGCCGGCCTGCAACTGCCTTGCGGCTTCGGCTGGAGCGCAAACGCCACATTCAGCCGCAACAGGATAAAGGATTTCACCGAGGTGCTGTATGACGACAACACCTACGAGAAGTGGGAGATACGCCACAGCGACACACCTCTCGCATTCTCACCCTCCATCATTGCAAACAACACTTTCTCTTATGAATGGCGCGGCATTGAGGCAGCACTGCAGTCGCAATATGTGAGCAAGCAATATATGAGCAACTACGGCATTGAGGAACACGTGCTCGATGCATATTTTGTAACCAGCCTTCGCCTCGCATACTCGTTCAAAGTGAGGGGTGTAAAAAGAATTACCATTGGCACAACCATATACAACCTTTTCAACGAGCAGTATGAGAATAACGGATATGCCGGCAGCGGATACTACACCGACAGCAATGGCACCCGCCACCGCTACAACTACGCAGGCTATGCCGCTCAAGCAGGGATTAATGCAATAGGGAATATCAATATTGAGTTATAAGTGGAAACAATGTAGAAGGAGCAAACCGATGTGTTCGCCCAAAACAAAAAAACGTTAAACATAGACTAATGGATTCACTCCTTGAGATTTTAGGTACAATAACCGGCATCATCTATCTTTGGTTGGAGTACAAGGCAAGTATATATTTGTGGATTGCGGGAATAATCATGCCTGCGATATACCTGTTTGTCTATTACAACGCCGGGCTGTATGCCGACTTTGGAATAAACATCTACTACCTTACCATTGCCTTATATGGCTGGGTGGCATGGAAAACAGGCTTCACCCTCTTTGGGCACAAAGAGCCAAAGAAGGAACTGCGCATAAGCCATGCTCCGCGCACAGCCTGGATAAAGGCATCCACCGCCTTCGTTGCCGCACTGCTGCTTATAGCATATGTGCTCATAAACTACACCGACAGCACAGTGCCCTGGAGTGACTCGTTCACCACAGCACTGAGCATTGTTGGAATGTGGATGCTCGCACGCAAATACATTGAGCAATGGTGGGTGTGGTGCGTAGTAGACGTGGCATGCAGCGCCTTGTATATATACAAAGGGCTACATTTTACAGCAGCACTCTATGCCGTCTATGCAATTATTGCTATCTTTGGATACTTCAAATGGAAAAAAATGATGCAGAATGAAGAGTAACAGATTTGATGCCGTTATTGTTGCCGGCGGCGAGTTCCCCACAGCCGCACTACCACTGGAGATATTGCATGGCGCGCCATTTGTTGCCTGCTGCGACGGTGCTGCCGACCGCTACATTGCCACCGGCCTTGTGCCCGACGCCATTGTGGGCGACGGCGACTCCATCAGTGCCGGGAACCGCCAGAAATATGCCCACCTGCTGCATATAATCAGCGAACAGGAGACAAACGACCAGACAAAGGCCGTACGCTATCTCATGGAAAAGGGCATGCATCGCATTGCAATTGTAGGTGCCACAGGCAAGCGCGAGGACCACACCATTGGCAACATAAGCCTGCTCATTGAGTATGCTCGAACGGGGTGCGACGTATGCTCGTTTACCGACTATGGTGTGTTTATCCCCTGCAACGGCACAACTACCCACAAATGCCGCAAAGGACAGCAAGTGTCAATATTTGCAATAACAGCAAAAGATTTAAGCGCCGAGGGGCTGCTCTACCCCATCTACGACTTCAACAACTGGTGGCAGGGAACGCTAAACGAGTGCATCGGCGACGAGTTTACGATAAAAGCAACAGGAGAATATATACTGTTTATCAATTACTGATTCCACAAGGGCTGAGATACTATTAAACGAATGACATCCCGAGCGGGATGTCATTCGTTTTCATTCAATCAGCAGTGGAGTTCCTAACTGTTTAATTCCAAAGGTTACCCCATTGACTCGTTTTGCTTTCCGCAACCCACGTCTGCGCTGCGCGTGACCTATTGCTGCGAGACAACTCTCCCGCTTTTTAAAGAGGGAGTACGGCTTTAGCCGGGAGGGAGTTTATGCACTCAGTAGCAAAAAGGTGTGGATATTAATTCGCTTATAGTTTTATTTTACGGCGCAAGTAACTTATCAAACGGCAGTCCTCAACCTTGATTGTTCACTTATATTCTCTTCAAGTCGTTCTATATGTTCTTTTCATAACTGAAAAGAACCAAAAGGTTCCGGCACACGGGAATTTCAGTCCACCTTTTCTTTGTTCAGGAGTTGGGGGGCAACATCCCTCAGTCGAAAAGGTGTTGCCACTTGAACTGTCTGCTTGATTTTTGGGTGATGCGGAACTTCCTCAGTTAGTCACTCGCTAAGCGAGCGCCTAACTAGCGGGCGAACAGTCCTGTCACTTGATCCAAAAATCAAGCAGGTTCAAGTTGTGAAATTCAACGGTGCCGGTATTTTGTTGATATTACCATTGTATACGTAAAGTTCGCGGAGTATTCCATTGCAAAGGCAATTTCCCGCCTCTTGTTTTCAGGATATTGTGTGAGGACTGTCTAAAGATTTACACGGATATAACTTTTCTTGTATAGCCAGTTTATGCGCAACCCGTTACCTTTTGCTGCGAGACAACTCTCCCGCTTTTTAAAGAGGGAGTACGGCTTTAGCCGGGAGGGAGTTTATGCGCTACGCGCGACCTTTTGCCACAAATTGCCCCATTTTCGATGCGCGCTGTTACGAGACCCGCGCGGTGTGACTGGCGCCACACTACGCACGACCAACCTCTGCGCGCATCAAAGGAGCCGCTTTGCGTCTCCACTTCGTTCGTGGGGTACCCGGAATTAAATAGTTAGGGGGCGCTTAAGGCGCCCCTAACTATTTAATTCCAAAGGTTACCCCACTCACCGCGGGTGCCGCCTGAAAGCTGAGCACCGTCTGCTGAGGTATCTACTGTCTTATTACTGTTAATCTGCAATGATGCAGCGAGCATTGACTCTGCTGCTACGTTTACCTCTGTTGCAAGAGGTGATACATAACTCTTCTTCATATATCTGTTGATTATTATTTTATCTTTAGATTCTTTTTGAGATTTCTCGCCTTTCGCTCGAAATGACAAATCTTTGCGAATTGTGTCATCCCGACAGAGCGCAGCGACGAGGGATCTCTTTTTTGGACAGAAGAACAGCCCCATAAACTCCCACTCTTTTTAAAGAGGGGGTGTCACGAAGTGACGGGGGAGTTTTGTTCTTATATCTAAAATTTATTTCACAAGGGCGGGCGAACCGCCCTCGCTTTCCTATTTTCTAATAAGTGAGATAAAAAGGTTCAAATACAAGGCTTGCGACGCCGGATAAACCGCAGTTTACTTTTGCGTAAATGCCATTGCGTACGAGCAATGTTTGCGACAACGGGAACTTTAGTTCCCCAAAGGAGTGCCGCAGGCTTAGACGGCAAGCGTAACGCAGTAGTTGGCCTTTTTAATCACTTATTACTTTACCAGCACTTTTTTACCACCTACGATGTAAATACCAGGAGCTGTGATAGCCTCAACACGGCGACCTGTGAGGTCGTAGATTGCTTTCACCTCTCCGTTTTCACCTTTCACCTCGCTAATGCCGGTTGTACCATCCTCGAAACGGAAGCTGTAAGATGCTGCGTTCATACCCTGAGCCTTTGGCAAGTATGCCTTGTGGCTGTTGTTCAACCAGGCACCGTTTGTCATTGCAGCAGCGTAGAAACCTACACCTTCTGCATCGTTGGCAAGTACGTAAGCAGCCTCTGTTATATTTGTTGCAGCAACTGTACCACTGAGAGCGTTCTCACCCTCGAATGCAGCAGCAGTTGTGATTACCAAGTCGTAATCACCCTGACCGGCAAGAACAACTCCGGTATTTGCAGGAACAATAGTCAAAGCCTCGCTCAATGTAGCCCACTCACCGTTGATTGTCACTGTATGAGCTGTAACACCGGCAGGAACCTCAACTGCCACAGGAGCATAGAATGTAGCGTAACCGGCTGTTGTGATTGCTACAGGAAGCTCTGCGACCTCCTCAATGTTGAAACAATAGCCATTGGCATTGTTTGTTGTGCTGCCGGCATCGGTGTAGTTGCCCTGATTTACATACAGCCAACGTGAACCGCCATTGAAGCTGATATTATATGCACCGACCAGATTATTGGATGCCGCACGGAAAGCAATGCTTGAGCCCGAAGCCTGGACACCGTTGTAACCAAGCATATTGCTGTTGCTTACAAGATAGTTACCCGATGCGTATGAAACCAGCTGTGTACCATCGAAGTAGAAGATTGTGTTAGCATCTGCCACGGCAACAAACTCGGCACGTGATGTATTTGCAGTGGAGTTCTGTGCACCAAGATAGCGTGCATCATCGTTCCAGCCATCTACCGCCAAAATGCGGTAGTACTTGCCTACAACAGGCAAGTTCAAGCGGAACGAAGCAATGAGTGCATTCACCTCGGCAGTCTTGGCCTCAACCTGGGCTGGGGTTGGGGTATTGGTCGACTGTATTGCCTGACGGAAAGCCACAATAGCACTGAACTTATCAGCATACTCTGCATCAGTTGCAGTATATTCGCCCATTCCAGAACCAACTACAATGCTACTGAACAATGCCTGCGCCTTAGCAATTGCAGCATCAAGTTCGGCAACAGCCGATGTGTTGTCCAACTCATAGGCTGTGATAATCTCCTCAATCTTTGCAAGAGTAACATCGTCAAGAATACCCACAAGCTCTACCTGATGATTGCTGCCGCCGTCATTGAGTGTATTCCAACCGCCGGTCCAGGTTATAAGACCCGAAGCGTGGTTTGATGAATGGTTAACAACACCGGCATTGTCTGTAGAGAACATAATCGGATAGGCGGTATCTGCGGATTTCTTAAAAGTAAGGTTCTTACCAGCAGGAGTTGCCACAAAAGGCACTGCAGTATTGTTACTGCTCTCAACGCCCATGAACATTCCTTTACCGATATTGTAAAGGTAGTAGTTGTCATTCTCTGACTTGTAGACAGTCCACTGGAAGTTTGCATCATCCTTGCTGCCTGTCACACCGTTTGATGTGTAGGCGGTAGATATCACCTTGTTGTTGTCGGCCTTCGCACCCATCCAGCCACGCTCTGTCACAAATGTATAGATTCTGCCATTCTGGAAACCATCAATCTCTGTTACATAAGTGGGGCCTTCGCTGGCAAGTATAGCGTAGATATTGTCAATCTCGGCAGTCGTGGGCTGCGCGCTCAACTTCTCAAGCGCAGTTGCAACATTAGACTTCACGATATCGGACTTATCGGCAGCAACCGCGGTAAAGTACTCCTTAACGAATGCACGGCGGTCGACATCGCGTTTGATGCTGTAGGCACCGTTTGTAATGTACTCAAGTTCATAGGCAACGTAGATGTTGTCGAAACCGTCATAGTTGTGCTGTCCTTCGCCGTTAGGGAAGCTTGTAGAGACAGGATTCTGCACTGTACCATGCTTTGTCAAGGTCTCTTCATATATGAAGCCTATGCGGTCATCGGCCTGCAGGTCCATTGAGCTGTATGCCGATGAGGTGTTGCTCACCTGATAGTAGCCATTCCAGTCGGCGGCAAAGTTTTCAACAGTGTTGAGGTCGGTTACATCGGTAAGTTCCTTATAGAAGATACCCACGTTGGTGCGGCCACTGCCAGTAGGCAATGACTGCAGGGCAAGATACATCTCCTTGCCGTCGCTGTTGCGCTGCACGGGAACAACGAGAATCTCGCCATTGGTAGAGTTGCCGCCAGGGGTGAGGCCCGAGCCCTCGAATGTACTCTTTACACTGGTGCTCCAAGAGCCCTCGCCTGTGAGTGTGTTGCTGTAGGTATAGATATTGTAGATGCGGCCACCGCCTACACGGCTTGAGAGGATTACGCGACCGTCGGGCATCTCCTCGCATTTTGGCTCGTCGCCGCCCGGAGCAGGCAGAGCCGATGCACCACCAAGGGCATGCCATGTGCGGCCGAAGTCATCGGAATAAATCACGCGGTTACCGTTGGGACGTGCACACATAGCGGCATAGAGACGGTAATAGTCGCCTTTCTTTACTATACGGCTCTGGAATACCTTACCGCCACCAACGAATGCCGCCTGAATGGGGTTGCCCGCATCGAAAAGGCTATAGATATCCTCGGTCACGTCTACAGGAGTCTCCCATGTCTCGCCATTGTCCTTGCTGTGGATTGTTGCAATCATATTGGGGTTCTGGCGTGTGGTGTTGCCATTGCCGTAGACAGTACAACCCGCAACGGCTATGATGAGCACCTCACCACTTGTGCGGTCGGCAACAATGGCAGGGTCACCAAAGGCTGTGTCGAAATAGTTCTCGGTTGCCGATGTGCGGCCTGTGCCCACTGCAACGTCAATCATATTGCTCCATGTAGCACCATGGTCATCGCTTATGCGGCAGACTACATCCACCTGACCATAACCGGGGTCGGTACCGCAGACAAGACGGGCAGCTGCTGTAATCAGACGGCCATTGCTTGCTGTCGTTATACCGGGGATACGGTAAGGAGGGATAGTCATAGAACCATTACTTGTGTTGTAAAGGTCCTGCTTTACAGGAGTTTCAAAAGCCTGAACGTCTGTCACTGTGATAGTATTTCCACTAACATTGACATCGGCACTTTTCAACACATTGCCGAAAACGCCTACAGTCAACTGCGAAGCGCTGATTTCAGAATCTGTGATGAAGAAACCGCCATTGAAAGCATAACCGCCGTCGAATGTAACGTATGCATCGGCATTACCCTCAACAACCACACTGTAAATACTCTTACCTGCCATGTCAACAGGCTCAAAACGCCACTGGTTGTCATTGGCAGAGCCTCCGTCACTCCAAGTGGTAAGGAAATCAGCTCCACCAATCTTGAAGTTCACGCTTCCGTTTGTACAGTTCAGCGCCTCGTTGAAATAGTAGTAACGGTAATCATCCACATCGGCAGTACCGGCAATGGTAAGTTCTGTGAAAGAGCCGGCAATTGAGCCGCCCCAGTTGGCACCGGCAACAACAGGCTGTCCGTCACCATTCTTGATGCCGAGTTTGCCGTTTTCATTTACTGTGATATACCATATACCGTTATTGGTATTCACCATTTCATTCGACTGCAAGGTGAACTTCATGCTGTTACCGCTATGCAAAGCATTGTTGTAAAGATGCTCGCTACGGTTTGTGTCCCTGCTAATCAAATGGTAGTAACCCGTGGTTACATTCTCAATTGCCATTGCGCTTGCCGCAATGAACAAAGAGAGGAACAAAAAAGTAATTTTTCTCATTATTAAAACTATTTGGAATTATTGTTACTTGACAATTGTCTTGACACCATCTATGATATAAATGCCTTTGTGAGGTGCAACCGTTCTGCGGCCATTGAGGTCATAGACGGCTTTAGCATCGCTGTTCTCGGCATGGAGATTATTGATACCGGTCTGGCCGATAATAACCTTGATTGTCTTTCCCGAGACCTTAACCTCGGCATCATCCAATATTTTGCCGTCAACGTATACCGACAAATAGGCAGCCTCAATGCTTGATGCCGTAATGAAGAAACCGCCATTGAAGGCATAACCGCCATTGAATGTAACGTATGCATCGGCATTGCCCTCTATAACCACATCATATACGCTCTTGCCCTCCATATCAACGGGCTCAAGGCGCCACTGGTTGTCGGCTTTGTTGGCACCACCCGACAACCATGTTGTAAGGCAGGGAATATCGCTAACCTTGAAGGCTGATGTTGTATTGGAACAGTTGAGAGCCTCGGTAAAATAGTAGTAATGAAAACCGTCGGCATCGAACGAACTGCCCACTGTGAGTTCTGTGTATGAACCAAGAATTGAAGCGCCGTTTGCGCCACCGGCTACAATGGGGTTTCCGTCACCGTTCTTTATCTCAAATTTACCGTTTCTCTTGGGGGTCAAAAGCCACATACCGTTATTGGTATTTACTTTTGTATCGGACTGCATTGTAATTTTCAAGCTGTTTCCGTTCAAAGTGGCATCGTTATAAAGGTGCTCGTAGCGCGCAACGTCCCTACTCACAAGGTGATAATATCCGCTTGGGACATTCTCGGCATCGGGAATCTTCACCTCGAGCCCGTTAAGGAAATTCTCAAGGTCATTTACTATGGCAGCGCACTCTGTGCCTGCATTGGCACCATTGAAGCGGTCGAGCAACGCCTGCAGGTCGGCAAGTTTATCCTCGTCGTCCTTGTACTCCTCGCGCAGAATCTGAATCTTCTCATATTGGTGGATACCCTCTATGAGACGCTCAAAGCGCACGCTTGAACGGTTTCCGGGATAGTAGCAGTAGGTATCGCCCGAACCGAACTTGCGATAGCGGCTGTCGATAAGCGGGTCCTCGTCCCAGTTCATCCAAGACCAGTGCAGATAGCCGTCGAGGTTCATCTTTGCTGCATAGATTGGCAGATAGGCAGCCTCGGCTGGATATGAGTTTGTATAGATGTTGGGTTCGCTGTTTGCACAACTTGTGTAGAATGTTGTGATGCGGTTCTTTGACTTGCGGTCGGCAAGTTGTGCCGCTGTGATGTGGTGCTCCTGGCCAAGCTGCACGCACTTGTCGTGGAGGATATCACAGAGCGAACTGTGATAGTTGCCGGCCAAGGCCATCTTGAAGCCGAGTGCGTTGGCAATCTCATGAGCCTTTAGCATGGCAGCCTCGCCACGCTCATCAACGGCAATGACAGTCTTCTCGAACCAGCCCTTCTGCTGCAGGTGTGCCTTGAAGGCAGTGAGGAAACTTGTCCACAACTCACGATATTCAGTCGATGAATATGTTGTGGTTAGATTCTTGTAACCATTTGAAGCCTCATCGAAATAGCGGAAACTCATATCCCAGGGCAACATACTGAAGCAGTTGATTTGTTTGTCGATGCCATACTCGGCGCAAAGTTCCACATACTTGTCAAAGACTGTATAGTCATATTCCCAAGTACCGTCGCTCTTCTTTGTTGTCTGCACCATTGGGTCAAAGAGGTCGTGTGTCTGCTCGCCCCAGGGCTCGTAAAAGAGGATTGCGCTCACAACGCGCTGTCCTGCACGTCCAAGAGCCGCGAGATAGGGACGCAAAGCCTCATAATGCTCGTCGCTCCAGCGCTCAACGCCATAATAACGGCTTACAGCATAGGGCTGCTGCCAGAAGTCGAGGTGGAATTTCTGATTGGCAACTGTAGGCAAAGAGTGCGAGTTCACGTTGATTGTAAGCGCAAGATTCTTTACCACATTTCCATTCTTGTCAATGACCTCAAGCGCTGTGGTGTACTCACCCGCCTCAACATCACGCGGCACCTCAATGGTACACCACACAGGGCGTGTCTCCATTGCAGGAACGGCGTGTGGCTTGTCCTGGTCAATGACATCGGCAACAAGCCATGTAGGATAGTTCATTGAGTTGTTTCCGCAAGAGGTGAAGTCGTCAGTTATTACATAGTTCACAAAGCGCGCCTCGGCACTGCTGATGCCGGTAGCCTCGCCATTCTTCTTCCACTCTGTCATGCGCACCGAGAGTGTATCCTGGTCTGTTTTGCTATAGAGAACGGCCTGAATATTTGCACGTTCGCCCTTCCAGGCATGGATTGTAGCAACATCCTTTTGAGTCACCTGTGGTACCTCGTGCAGTTTGTAGTGTACGTCGCGTGACGCCCATGTGGCAATAAGGCCATCGGGCAAAGCGTTCCATGCTGCAGCGTCGGGTGTAGTACCCACTCGAGGCTCTGTATACTCGTTGATTGGGTATTCATACAGTTCATCGCCGCTGGCAACGCCTGATATCTTCAAAGTGACATCAATGATGGAAGCACCATCTGAAATGTAGTTTGCATAGGTTGCACCCGTAGGGTCGATACAGTTCCACATAATAGCATATCGCATACGATAGGTAGAACCGACCTCAAGGCCCTCGGGCACACGGAATGAACCAGGAGCCAGCACATCGCCACTTACATTGAGACCGGCGCTGTTCCAGCCCGAATTGCCTTTGCCGCCTTTGTCATACAGCGACCAGCACATGAGTTCATTGCCCTCTTCCTTAACGTAAGGGCCATCACCTGTGATGTTCACATCAAACTGCCTGTTATTGTTCCAGTCCACATAGACATAGCCATGCATCCAACTGCCGTTGATTGCAATGAGGGGGGTAACGGTCTCGCCGCTTTTTACCTCAAAGACTGTGCTCGTCTTGTCAAAATAGGCCTGGCAGCGAGGAGCAGAGGCTATGCCATTGAGTTTTTGCTGGTCACCACGCACATTGCTTACACCCACCATAATGGGGTAATGCGCAGCATGGTTGACTGTTACATCGGCGCCATGCTTCACATAGTAATCGCCCTGCGCCTGCGTACCCGCACAGAACATTACGGCAGCAAATGCCGAAAGAATAGTTGATTTCAGTTTCATGTAGATTTATGTTTATTGTTATATTTTTCAGCAACCGACGTGCATAAATTTTATGCAAATTAAGCAAAAAAAACCTGAAAAACAAAGAGTCAGAACGGTTCTTTCAGAACATTAAAAATATGGAGAGATAAACCCCTGACTGCCAACAAGATACAAACTACACAAACTCAAGGAATGGAGCACTTTGTTCAAGTATCATAGAGCACTTGGTGACCGGATGCACAAAAGAGACACGCGAAGCGTGCAACATAAGCCTCCCGGCCGCCGTACCACCATAAAGGGAATCGCCCACAATTGGGCAATCAAGACCATCCTTGTGTGCAGCATGAACACGCAGTTGATGAGTGCGGCCCGTAACAGGCTCAAAGTATACAACAGCACACAGGCGGCCATCGCGCTCCACAGTGCCAATGACCTTGTAACGTGTCACGGCAGGCTTGCCACCAGCATAGTCGACCTTTTGGCGAGGGCGGTTGTCATAGTCGGCAGCGAGCGGAAGTTCAATGACACCCTCACCATTCACAGGCACTCCATCAAGAATTGCCGTATACTGTTTCTTGACCTCGCGGCCGGCAAACTGCCGCTGCAGTTCCTTGTAGGCATCCATCGACTTTGCCGCAACTAGAAGCCCCGATGTTGCCATATCAAGACGATGCACAACAAAGAGCCCGTTGCTGTGCAGATACTCATCGCGCAGCCACTGCTGCACCGATGTACCGCCCACGATGCCCGGCACCGAGAGCACACCTGCCGGCTTGTCGACCACCACGATATGCTCATCCTCGTACACAATGGCTATTTCACTTATATCGCCACCTTTTTCGAGTGCATTCTCCTCGACATCAAGTCCCTGAAGCATAAAGCCAAGAATTGGTTCACATTTACTCTTGCAAGCACCATAGAAACAGCCGTCGCGACGTACCTCGCCCTGTGGCGATGCGCCAATCCAGAACTCGGCCACCGCAATGGGAGTCAAGGAGTTGAGATAGGCGTACTGCAACAGTTTGGGCGCCGCACACTCCCCTGCCCCGCCGGGCGGGATTATGCCGGAATGCTCGGCAAAGATATCAAGCAGGCTCTTTTCGCAGCCATGCCCGTTGAGTACCTTGAACTGCCGGAACAGCCAGCGCTGCAAGGCGGCAGAACGGCGCTTGCGCTCCTCCTTCATTGCTGCAATAGAAGCCTTCAACGGAGCAACGGCGGCCTCGTGCCCGGCAATGACTTGTTGCCACCTTGCCGCCATGCGCTTGAGTTCGGCTTTCTGAAACTGGCTCTCGCGCACTAATGCCGCCTCTTCATCGGCAGAGAGAGAACCGCCTGCACGCAATTCGCTGCGGCATTGCTTACTGCGGCGCATCTCCTCGCGCATGGCATAGAGTTCCTCCTCCATTGCGTGTCTTGCCCCGGCAACGGCTGCAATGGCAACTGTATACGCCTCACTGCATTCGGCATCCTTAATCCTTACGTTCAACGCTGTTATTTCGCTCTCCTCTTGCTTGAAGTAGCCGCTTGGCGACTGCAGGTCGAACACCGGCGGCACAAAGCCTGCAACATTATTGCTGCCGGCAAGAAGCCCCGAGAATGCAGCAATATACCCCAGAGCGCCATCACCATCGCGCACAACAAGGACACCAAACATCTTTCCACGCGCAGCATCGGCGGCCAGCACCTTGTCGCACAACAGCATGGAACGCACATCTTCGGCTGCCAGCACGCAGAGTTCGTGGGGAATATAGTAAAAAGGGTTGTTGAAACGCCCGGGCGTTTCAACAACCGATATATCTGATTTAAAACGATGCAGCAATGTCATCAATAGCGATATTTCACATCCTTCTCCTCGTCAAAGCCTGTAGAGAAATCATTGTTCTCAATAGTCACATTGACAACCTTGTCAAAGAGAAAACGGTATGTATTCCAGTGGAATGGAGCAAAGTCACTGTTCTGCATAACCTTGTTGCCCCTGAACACCAGGCCATCAATTGACTTGGCATACACAATTGGAGCATCAAAGGTCTCGAAGACATTATTTTCAATCACTACGCCCCTGCCGTCACCGCCGTGAAAATACTTTGTCTGCGATGCAAGGTCGGGAATCTCGGGGTAGATTGAGATGATGCCGTTGGTGAACTGGAACATGCTTGTAAGGGCATTGACAAAATGGTTGTTGCGGATAACAACGTCGCGGCATGCGCCTGTCTCGAACCAGCCATTGCAGTCACCACAGAGCAGGATTGCTGTACCGGATGTGTGGTCAAAGAGATTCTTCTCGACAAGTGTCTTCTTTGGCGTGCTGAACAAGGCGCCACGTGCCCTGTTGTTGCGGATTACATTGCCTGCAAAATACACCTCGGGGGTCCACTCAAGGTTCTCGATGCCATACTTTCCGTTGGCAACATCTGCAGGCAGAGGTTTCTCGAACTTAATCTTGAACTCCTTGCAGCCGGCAAGTTGCTCCTTGTCAAATGGCGCAATCTCCACAACACGGTTGCCCTCGGTGATTTCCATGACATCGGAACGCACGAACTGCACGCTGTCACCTGCGCCGCCCCAGTAGAAGCCATAGGCCTGACCATGCATGTAGCGGCCAACTAAGGTATTGTCATCAAGACGCTGCACAACGCGAAGATAGGTTCCATGAACATTGATGGCATCGTCCATCATGCCCTCATAGAGACCGTCAACCGACTCAATCTTGCCCTTGCAGCCCGAGAAGTGTGTAGCATCGGCCTGTGTAGTGAAATAGCGGCCGCTGCCCTCACGGAGCGCAACATTAAAGCCGTCAAGGGTGATATTCTCGCTCATCTGCGCAAGAAGGCCCATACCCTCGGCATAATGTACCCAGATGCCGGACAGGAGTGTGTTCTTGCACTCTGTAACAAAGATTCCCGGAGTCGGACGCTGATATGAGCGCATTGCAATTACACTGCCGGGCACAAGACGGGCGTCGTTCCAGGGCGCACGGATTACGCGAGGCTCAACCTCCTCGACACCCGAAGTTCCGACACCAATATCGCTTGTTGTGTATATGATGTGCTTTGTATCACCCTCAAAGGCTATACCCCAACAGGGGACAAATTCCCAGTTGCTGCCATAGACAACAAGACGGCCATTGTCGATTCTGTAGTTCACATATGGCGCAACGCGATATGTTATGTAGCCGTTCTTGTTCTCAAGAACCTCAACCTGTGTAATCTGTGGGACACGTGTGTCAACTGTGACATTCTCAAGCGTGCAGTTCTCGCAGCCAACCATTGCAATAGGCAGCATTCGCCCGTTCATCATGAAGTTTGCACCGCCTGCACCCTCGCCCTTGACGGTAAGGTTCTTTACGCCTTCAAGAGCCAACGCCACGCGCTTTGGGTTATCCTGGTCGTGATTGCTGACATAGTACTCGCGCACGTTTGCACTGTCGGGGAAGAAGTCATACTCGCCCGCATCAATCACAAGGACTGCAGGCTTGCCCGCGCGCTCGGCCTTGATGGTCTCGACAGCCAGCGCCAGTTCCTGTGTCATGTCCTCACCTGTACCGGGAAGGACACCGAAATCACTTGCACGATACACCTTTTCACCAACTGTGCACGATGCCAAAGAGAGCACCAGCGACGAACAAACTGCAAAAAATATCTTTTTCATATTGATTCATTTTGGGCGAAGGTAAGATTTTTTAGCCTAAATATGGCAGATTTTGTCAAAAAACTGTCAAATATTGCAGTTGTTTTTCTCTTGGCACGCTTTTTGCAGATGGATAAATAAAAAAAGGCAAATTTAATATCCATCATATAAGGTAATTTCAGCAAATTATCACTACCTTTGCAAATACGCACAAAGCGTCAGGCAGAGAATAAAAAAATACACAACATATGGGTTTTATTGATTTAATAAGCAAGATTTTTGGAAACAAGGCTAGCCGAGACATGAAGGAGATACAGCCTTGGGTTGAAAAGGTCAAGGCCGCATATCCTGCGATATCGGCATTGAGCAATGATGAGTTGAGAGCGGCATCGGCTGCGCTCAAGGCAAAGATACAGGGTTCTGCCACCGAGGAGCGTGCAAGGATTGACGCTCTGAAGGCAAGCATTGAAGAGACTGAACTGGAAAAGCGCGAGGCGATATTCGCACAGATTGACAAATTGGAGAAAGAGGTTCTTGAGAAACTCGACAAGGCTCTTGACCAGGCCCTCCCCGAGGCATTTGCCATTGTAAAGGACAGCGCACGCCGTTTTGCCGAGCAGAAGGATGTTGTTGTAACAGCCAACGACTTTGACCGCGAACTCGCATCAAAGTTTGACTTTGTAACCATTGAGGACGACAAAGCCATCTACCATAACCACTGGCAGGCCGGCGGCAACGACACTGTGTGGAACATGATTCACTATGACGTGCAGTTGTTCGGCGGTGTCGTACTGCACAAGGGAAAGATTGCCGAGATGGCGACAGGTGAGGGTAAGACACTGGTTGCAACACTCCCTGTGTTCCTTAACGCCCTCACAGGCAACGGCGTTCACGTGGTAACAGTGAATGACTACCTTGCAAAGCGTGACTCGGAGTGGATGGGACCGCTCTACATGTTTCACGGTTTGAGCGTAGACTGCATTGACAAGCACCGTCCAAACTCGGACGAGCGCCGCAAGGCATACATGGCCGACATCACATTCGGTACAAACAACGAGTTCGGCTTTGACTACCTGCGCGACAACATGGCAACACAGCCAAGCGACCTTGTACAGCGCATGCACAACTACGCTATTGTCGACGAGGTAGACTCGGTGCTCATTGACGACGCACGTACACCGCTCATCATCTCAGGCCCCGTACCACGCAGCACCGACCAGATGTTCGAGGAGTACCGCCCATTGGTAGAGCGCCTGGTAGAGGCACAGAAGAGACTCGCGACACAGTTCCTTGCGGAGGCAAGAACAAAGATATACTCGGACAACAAGGAGGAGGTAAACGCGGGTTACCTCTCACTGTTCCGCAGCCACAAGGCGCTCCCAAAGAACAAGGCGCTCATCAAGTTGCTCAGTGAGCCCGGCGTAAAGACCGGCATGCTCAAGACCGAGGAGATTTACCTTGAGCAGAACAACAAGCGCATGCCCGAGGCTATTGAACCGCTATACTTTGTAATTGATGAGAAGGGCAACAGCGCCGACCTCACCGACAAGGGTATTGAACTTATTACCGGAAACCTCACAGACCAGAACTTCTTTGTGCTGCCCGACATTGCAACAGAACTCTCACAACTTGAAAGCGACACTACACTCTCAAGCGAAGAGAAGATTGCAAAGAAGGAGGAGATGCTCACCAACTACTCAATAAAGTCGGAGCGCATCCACACCATCAACCAGTTGCTCAAAGCATACACAATGTTCGACCGAGATGTTGAGTACGTGGTATCAGAGGACGGACAGGTAAAGATTGTCGACGAGCAGACTGGCCGTATTATGGAGGGCCGCCGCTACTCTGACGGTCTGCACCAGGCCATTGAAGCAAAAGAGCGCGTGAAGGTTGAGGCTGCGACACAGACATTCGCCACCATCACATTGCAGAACTACTTCCGCATGTACCACAAACTTGCCGGTATGACCGGTACAGCAGAGACCGAGGCAGGCGAATTCTGGGATATCTACAAACTTGACGTGGTGGTAATCCCAACAAACCGCCCAATCGCGCGCAAGGATATGAACGACCGCATCTACAAGACAAAGCGCGAGAAGTACAACGCAGTGATTGAGGAGGTAGAGAAGCTTGTAAAGGCCGGCCGCCCTGTACTCGTAGGTACAACATCGGTTGAGATTTCTGAGTTGCTGAGCCGCCTGCTCACAATTCGCAAGATACCACACAACGTGCTAAACGCCAAACTCCACCAAAAGGAGGCCGACATTGTTGCGAAGGCCGGATATTCGGGCACTGTAACAATTGCCACCAACATGGCGGGACGTGGTACCGACATCAAACTTAGCCAGGAGGTACGCGATGCCGGCGGTTTGGCAATCATTGGTACTGAGCGCCACGAATCGCGCCGTGTAGACCGCCAGTTGCGCGGACGTGCCGGACGTCAGGGCGACCCGGGCTCGTCAGTGTTCTTCGTGTCACTCGAGGATAACTTGATGCGTCTGTTCGGTTCGGAGCGTATATCAAGAACTCTCGACCGTCTTGGTTTCAAGGATGGCGAGATGATTGAGCATTCAATGATTTCAAAGTCAATTGAGCGCGCACAGAAGAAGGTTGAGGAGAACAACTTCGGCATTCGCAAGCGCCTGCTCGAGTACGATGATGTAATGAACAAGCAGCGTAACGTTGTATACACCAAGCGCCGCCACGCACTCATTGGCGAGCGTATTGGCATGGACATTGTAAACATGCTGTGGGACCGCTGCTGCAACATCGCCGAGAATTACACATTCGAGGACGCAAAGATGGAGACACTGCGACAGTTCTCAATCGAGATGCCAATAAACGATGAGGCCAAGTTCTACAAGATGGAACCTGAACAGAAGGCCGAACTCATCTTTGAGGCAGCAATGGCAACATTCAAACAGCGCACAGAGCGCATGGCCGAGATTGCATTGCCATTCATCAACTTCGTATACAAGGAACACCCCGAGATGCACGACAAGAACATCTTTGTTCCAGTAACAGACGGCCGCCACATATACCAAATTCCTGTAAATGTAAAGGCAGCCTACGAGTCACAGGGCAAGGAGGTCATCAAGTGCTTTGAGAAGGCAATACTGCTGCACACCATAGACAACGCATGGAAGGAGAACCTGCGCGACCTTGATGAGCTGAAGCACTCAGTGCAGAATGCAAGTTACGAGCAGAAAGACCCACTCTTGATATTCAAGCTTGAGTCGGTTACACTGTTCGACAAGATGGTGGGCAAAATCAACGACCAGACAGCAGCGATACTCATGCGCGGACAGATTCCGGTACAGGAGAAGCAGCAAACCAACGTAAAGGTTGCTCCCGACCCAAGCCGCAACAGGCCGCAGCAGAAGTACAGCGAGACAAAGGTTGACCTGAATGACCGCAACCAGCAGGCAGCAGCACAGCAGGATACACGCGAAAACGCAAAGCGCGAGCCTCTGCGCGTTGAGAAGACTGTGGGCCGCAACGACCCATGCCCATGCGGTAGCGGCAAGAAGTTCAAGAACTGTCACGGCAAGAACATCTAAAATTGGTCCAACATTAAAATAACGGAATATGTCATTAAGCAGAGAAACACAAGAGACACTGCAGAGCGCCATCAAGAAGATGGCAAGCAAATACATTTCTGCAGAGGAGAGCAAGGTTACCGATTTCCATATCAAGGTAAATGGGGAAAATGGCGAACTCGCCATCTTTGACGATGACGACAACAGCCTCGCGCGCGTACATATTAAAGAATGGGAGGGAGAGCACAACGATGCCGTCTATGAAAAGGAACTGCAGAACGTGCTTACCAAGATGCACCGCGAAGGAACATTCGACAGCCTCAATGTCGTAAAACCCTACTCTTTTGTATTGACCGACGAGGACGACCAGTCGATTGTGGACCTGCTTATCATTGACGACGACACACTCATCCTCAGCGCCGACCTGCTCGAAGGATTCGACGAGGAGATGAACGCTTTCCTAAAGGAGTTGCTCGAAGAGTAACTCCTTTAGGAAAGCATCGACAAGCCGAGCAGCAATTGGTCGCACGCAGCATGGACAAAGTTCATGCCGGGACGGGGTGTAAGCAGCGAGGCAGAACACAAAAAATTACTGAGTAATTTTCAAAACATCAACACAGCGTACTTGCCTTTTGTAGGCAAGTACGCTGTGTCATTTCAATACACACCTATACACACATTGTAGCACCCTTCCCCCACAAAAAATGGGTTACCTGAACAAAAAAGTAGGATGATTTGAGTTGAAAAACTCTTACCAGGAAAAAAAATGCAAGCAAACTTGGTTTATATTATAAACTTGTTTATATTTGTAGCGAGCAAACGGAAAAAGGATTGTAAAAAACAGGGATAGAAACCTGAAATGAAGTGCCCCCAAAAGTTATACAAAAAAAGTTAGGGGTCAGATCAAAAAAAACGGCATGTTGCCCCCCCGCGCAACATTGTTGCTCGTCCCTCTTTTGAGGGACAGTTGTACTGCATTGACATTTGCATACAGGTCGTCTTTCTGTGATGCGCTTCTCCATTGAAGAATGGTCCGAGGAGCAGTGGCGGCAAGCACAATACGTTTCAAAATGCTTATGGAACAATAATTAAATACCTTTTATTATGGAAACAAAGAACATGACACCCGAGAAGAGCCTTCAGATTATTAGCGAAGCAATCGCAAAAAGCAGGAGAGATTTTGAAAAGAACGCAGGCACCCCTTTGGTTACATGGGGCTGCATTGTATTTACCTTTTCATTACTGATATGGTTTATACTTAAAGAGACAAACAATGCAAACTGGAATTTCCTGTGGTTCGGAATCCCTGTTGTTGGATGGCCATTGTCGCTCATCACGTCAAAAGGTGAGAAAAAAGAACTATCTGCAACATTTATAAGCAATTTGGTTGGTAATATTTGGATTGTATATGGTATATTTGCAACACTGCTTGCAACAGCATTTGCATTCATCAGGCCTGAATTCAGCGGATACCTGACAGCGGTGCTGCTTGGATTTGCTGCGACAATGACAGGCATAGCACTGAAGAACAACTACATTACTGCCGGTGGATTGATAACCGGAATTGGCTGCACAATAGCACTTTTCTTTGTAGAGAGATGGGATGCCGCGTTGTTGTTTGCTGCAGCAGCAATCCTGAACCTGATTATTCCGGGATATATAATGAATAAAAAAGCAAAATAACAGGATGTTCAAGAAACTCGACCCACTACTCCATTCCGAACTTCGCCTGGCAGTGATGTCAGTTCTTGTAAACTGCGAAGAGGCTGACTTTGTCTATCTTCGCGAGACAACCGGAGCCACTGCCGGCAACCTGAGCGTGCAGATTGACAAACTCTCAATTGCCGGGTACATTGAAGTTGAAAAGTACTTCAGGGGAAAGAAACCGCACACAGTCTGCCGCATAACCACTACCGGACTAAAGGCTTTTGAAGATTATATTGAGGCTTTAAAAACCTATTTTCAAAAAGGAACATAAATCTACAATACCGTTGCAATTGCCCGCCAAATGTCATTTTGGCGGGCTAATTTCCATTATCATAACTCTAAAAAGCAATAAAACTGCCAAATAGTTAAATATTGAAAAATTTCCGTAATTTACCACGAAAACTTTTTGCAGCAATCAAGTTTTCGCAGTATCTTTGCAACGTAAAATAATTTAGGGATAGAAAGTGAAGGAAAACAGCACGAAGAAGGAGATACACAAGTTAATTGTTGAGACAGCGCATACAATGTTCATTGAACTTGGTATCAAGGATGTAAAGATGGACGACATTGCAGCAAGGCTCTCAATATCAAAACGTACCATATACGAACTTTTCAACGACAAGGAGGAACTGCTGCTTGAAGTACTGAAATATCAGAACGACAAGATGTGCGAGAATGGCAGGGAGGTAATACGCAGTTCGTCGCATATTCTTGAGATTATCCTAAAGCTATACAAACTCCATTTTGAATTGCTGAAGAAGGTAAACAACAAGTTCTTCGCCGAACTCAACAAATATCCGAGAATCTGCAAGGAAAGACAGAACAAGGAAGCGCAGAATACAAAAAAATTCAGTGCTTGGATGGAGATGGGACGACAGCAGGGACTCTTCCGCGAGGATGCCGACTTTGATATCCTGACATTTATCATAAAGCGAGACCTCACCACTATCCTCGAGGTAAAGATGCAGACCGGACACACCGAACTGAGCAAGTACACTCCCGACGAACTGGGACGCAAGCTTATCCTTTTTTACCTTAGAGGAATCTCAACCCCCAAAGGGCAGATGATTATTGAAGAATACCTAAAGAGAAACGAAACAATAATAGAATAGTTATGAAGATGAAGATGCGATTAATGACAATTGCAGCGTTGCTGGCCGCGTTCGCGTTCACAGCAAACGCACAGGAGAACATCCCAACGATGCAGATTACACTCGACAAGGCTATTGAACTTGCTTTGAGTGACAACCCCACAATGAAGGTTGCCGAGAAAGAGATTGAATTGAAGGAGGTGTCAAAATCCGAAGCATGGCAAAACCTTTTGCCATCGGTAACCCTTGACGGTGCAATCCAGTACAACATAAAGGTTGCCGGCATGAAGGTTGATATGGGCGACGGTATTGTCAGGGAACTCAAGATGGGCAAGGACGATTCAAACACTTGGAATGCCGCCCTTCAGGTTGCTATTCCTCTTTATGCCCCTGCCGTATACAAGGCCATGAGCCTCTCCGAGAGCGACCTGCAACTTGCGCTCGAAAAGAGTCGCGGTTCAAAGATTGACCTCATCAACCAGGTGACAAAGGCATACTACCAGTTGATGCTCGCACAGGACTCATACGAGGTGTTACTTGAGAACTTTAAACTTGCCGAGGCTAATTTTGACATCGTAAATAAGATGTTCGAGCAGGGAAGAGTGAGCGAATATGACAAAATCAATGCCGAGGTACAGAAAAACAATGCATGGCCATCGGTTGTAAGCGGTAAGAACGGCGTTGAACTTGCACAGTTGCAACTCAAGGTGCTCATGGGTATTACAGCCGACGTAAAGTTTGTGATTACCGACAACCTCAAGAACTACGAGGGAGAGATGAGCAGCGCACTCACCACTGAGATTGACTTGAGCAACAACTCATCACTAAAGCAGATTGACCTGCAGAGCGAGCTCCTGCTCAAACAGCGCAAAATGCTCCAGACATCATTCCAGCCTACACTTGCACTTGTAGGTAGTTACCAGTACCAGTCAATATCAAACACAAACTGGAACTTGAGCAAATTCAACTGGAGCGATGCAGCATCTGTAACCTTGTCACTGAGCATCCCGCTCTACAAGGCTTCAAATTTCTCAAGCCTCAAGACAAACAAGATACAGCAGACACAACTCATTGAGACAAGGACAAACACAGAGCGTATGTTGGGCATGCAGGCACAAAGTTACATTGACAACATGACTGCAAGCGCCGAGCAGTTGCAGAGCAACAAGGCTGCAGTAGAACTTGCAGAAAAAGGACTTGAGATTAGCCAGAAACGTTACGACATTGGCAAGGGCACAATCCTTGAACTCACAAACTCACAGGTGTCACTCACAAACACAAGATTGTCATATAACAACACAATCTATGACTATCTGGTAGCGAAATCAGATTTAAACAAAGTACTTGGAATAGAATAAATAAAAAAACACAGATATATGAAAAAGAATTTGAAATTCATTGCAATGGCTGCATTGGCGGTTTTGTGCTCTTGCGGCAAGACAGAGCAGGTTGCAGAGGTGAAGAGCGAGGCTAAACCTGTGGTAAAGGTAGCAAAAGTAACAACTGAAGCCGTTCCACAACTCGAGGAGTATTCGACAACAGTGGAGGCTAAAGTAAAGAACAGTATTATCCCAAACTCTCCTTTGAGAATCGAAAAGATTTTCGTTGAGGTTGGTGATAACGTAAAGAAGGGTGACAAACTTGTTCAACTCGATGCTAAGGACCTTGACAAACTTAATCTCCAATTTGAGTTCCAGAAAAGAGATTTTGAGCGCATTGAAGAGTTGTACAAGGTAGGTGGCATTGCAAAGGCCGATTACGAGAATGCAAAGACACAGCTCGACGTGACACGCAAGACAATTGACAGCCGTCTCGAAAATACTGTACTCGTCAGCCCTATTGATGGTGTCATCTCAGCACGCAACTATGACAATGGCGACATGTACAACGGCCAGCCAGTACTTGTTGTAGAGCAGATTTCTCCGGTGAAGATGAAGATTAACATCAGCGAATCATACTATGCAAACACCACAAAGGACTTGGACGTAAAACTGGTATTCGATGCATACGGCAGCGAGGAGTTCAACGGCAAGATAAAGATTATTTACCCGACAATCAACGCAACCACACACACATTCCCTGTTGAACTTGAGGTTGAAAACACCAATTACAAGGTTCGCCCGGGTATGTATGGTAAAGCAATTGTAAACTTCGGTTCAAAAGAGCACGTAGTTGTACCTGACATGGCAGTGAAGAAACAGACCGGTAGCGGCGACTTCTATGTCTACACATACGAGAACGGCAAAGTAAAGCACAACAAGGTTGTTCTTGGCCGCAGATTGGGTGACCGTTATGAGTTGATTTCAGGCGTAGAGAACGGTGCAACAGTGGTTGTTGCCGGTATTGACAACCTCTCAGACGGTATTGAAGTTGAAGTAATAAAGTAAAAAACACAATAAAAACATAACAATATGAGTGTATATGAAAGTGCTGTAAAAAGGCCTATTATGACCGCACTATGCTTTATTGCGGTTGTAATATTCGGTATCTTCTCTTTCACGAAGTTGCCAATTGACCTTATGCCGGATATCGAGACAAACACCATAATGGTTATCACAAGTTATGCCGGTGCAAGTTCGTCCGATATCGAGACAAACGTGTCGCGTCCGCTCGAGAACACTCTCAACTCGGTTGAGCACCTCAAGCACATTACATCAAAGTCACGCGAGAATATATCATTGATAACACTTGAGTTCGAATATGGTTATGACATCGACGATCTCACTAATGATGTGCGCGATAAACTAAACATGGTAACCTCGGCCTTGCCCGATGAGGTGGGTAACCCCATCATTTTCAAGTTCTCATCGGACATGATGCCTATCATGATGCTCTCGGTAAAAGCAAACGAGAGCCTGCCTGCGCTATACAAGATTCTTGACGAGAACATCGTCAACCCGCTTGCACGTATCGACGGTGTGGGCACCGTGTCTATCGCCGGTGCTCCAAAGCGTGAAATCAACGTCTACATGAACCCTGAAAAGATGGAGGCTTACAACATCACCATCGAGACAGTGAGTTCAAAGATAGGTGCCGAGAACAGAAACATGCCCGGCGGTAGTTTCGACATCGGTAACAACACATACCCATTGCGTGTTGAGGGCGAGTTCAAATCGCCACAGGAGATGAATGACATTGTTGTGGGTACATACAACGGTGCCAATGTATACTTGAAGGATATTGCACGCGTTGTTGACGGCACAGAGGAGCGCGCTCAGAAAGCGTTCACCGACGGCCAGCAGGGTGCTATGATTATCATCCAGAAGCAATCGGGCGGTAACTCGGTGAACATTGCCGACGCAGTGCGCGAGAAGTTGCCCGAGTTGCAGAAACGCCTGCCTTCGGACATTGAAATAGGTATCATCCAGGATACATCGGACAACATCAAGATGACAGTAAAGGCACTTGGCGAAACAATTGCATACGCTCTTGTATTCGTTATGCTCATTGTGTTCATCTTCCTGGGACGTTGGAGAGCAACAGTGATTATCGGTATCACAATTCCGTTCTCACTCATCGCATCGTTCATCTACCTGCTCATTTCAGACGGTTCGCTGAACGTTATTTCACTTTCATGTCTTAGTATTGCTATCGGTAACGTTGTGGACGACGCCATTGTGGTACTTGAGAACGTAACCACCCACATTGAGCGCGGTTCAAGCCCCAAGAGTGCAGCCGTACATGGTACAAACGAGGTTGCCATTTCGGTTATTGCCTCTACATTGACCATGCTTGCCGTGTTCTTCCCGCTGACAATGATTACCGGTATGGCCGGAGTGTTGTTCAAGCAGTTGGGTTGGATGATGTGTGTCATCATGGTGGTTTCAACAGTCTCAGCGCTGACACTTATCCCAATGATGTGTTCACAGATGCTGAAACTGAAAAAGAAACAGAGCAAATTCTTCAAGATATTCTACACACCTATAGGCCGTGCTTTGGATAAACTCGACAACTGGTATGCAAAACGCATCAACTGGGCCGTGCGTCACCGTTGGACAGTACTCTTTGTCTGCTTCGGTATCTTTATTGCAAGTTTGTTCACATTCCCACACATAAAGAGCGAGTTCTTCCCTTCACAGGATAGCGGTAGCGCAAGTGCGACACTTGAGTTGCCAATAGGTACACGAGTGGAGAAGGCGCAGGAGGTTGCATTGCAACTCACCGACATTTGGAAAAAGAGATATGCCGATGATTTGGTTGTTTGTAACTTCCGCGTGGGTCAGGCCGATGATGAGAATGCGTTTGCATCAATGAGCGACAACGGTTCACACATCATCAGTTTCAACCTGAGATTCGTCCCAGTAACAGAGCGCGAAAGGAAGTTGGCTGTAATTTGTGACGAGATGCGTGCCGACATCAGACTTATGCCCGAAATTGCGCGTAGCCGAGTAACGCTTGGCGGTAACGGCGGTATGGGCGGCGAAAGCAAGGCATCGTTCGAGATTTACGGACACGACTTTGCCATCACCGACAGCCTTGCGGCAGAACTCAAGAGAAGACTCAGCAACAACCTCGACCTCATATCACAGATAAACATCAGTCGTGGTGCATATCAGCCCGAATATCAGGTTGAGTTCGACCGCGAGAAATTGGCTATGCACGGACTTAACCTGAGCACTGCGGCCACATTCCTGCGCAACAGATACAACGGTGCCTTGGCAACATACTTCCGCGAGGATGGTGACGAGTACGATGTAAAGGTGCGTTACGACATCGACTACCGTACAAGCATTGCCGACATTGAGAACATTGTCCTCTACTCAAGCACCGGTGCTCCCGTGCGCATTAAGGAGGTGGGCAAAGTGGTGCAGCGCGAAACACCGCCAACCATTGAGCGCAAAGACCGTTCACGTATAGTCACCGTTGATGCTGTTATGGCAGCCGGTGCAGCGCTTAGCGACGGTGTAAGTTTTGCTCTTGCTGAGATTGAGAAGATGGACATCCCAAGCGGCTACACAATACAGGTTGCCGGTTCATACGAAGACCAACAGGAATCAAATGCAGACATGGGAGTGCTTGCAATCCTCATCATCATCCTGGTATTCATTGTGATGGCCGCACAGTTCGAGTCACTCACATATCCGTTCATCATTATGTTCTCTGTTCCGTTTGCCTTGACAGGTGTATTGCTCGCACTCTACATCACCGGAACAACAATGAACATCATGTCAATACTCGGTGCAATTATGCTCATCGGTATTGTTGTAAAGAACGGTATCGTGCTCATTGACTACACAATGTTGTTGCGTGGACGCGGACTGGGTATCATCCCTGCAACCGTACGTGCTGCACGAAGCCGTCTGCGTCCTATTCTCATGACAACCCTCACCACCATCCTCGGTATGGTTCCATTGGCAACAAGCCAGGGTGTGGGTGCCGAGATGTGGCGTCCTCTTGGTGTTGCCGTTATCGGTGGTCTTACAATATCTACCATCATGACACTGGTCTACACCCCTGTGATGTACTGCATCTTCGGCAGCAACGGTATCAAGCGTAACCGCAAGAAACTCAGGGAGCAGCGCGAACTTGAGCAGTACTGGAACGAGCACAAGAGCGAGGAGATGCTCATCAACGCAAAAAAATAAGATAAGAACAATTTCCGGGGTGGTCCCCCACCCCGGAACCAAATAACAAGGAATATTTATGAAAGGTGTATTTATAGCATTTGACCAGGCACACAAGGATGCTGTCATCAGCACACTCGACAGGCTCAATTGTCGTGGTTTTTCATTCATTGAGCAGTTGCAGGGACGTGGCAGCAAGACCGGCGAGCCACACTATGGCACACACGCCTGGGCATCAATGAACTCGGGCATCATCACAATGGTTGACGATGCAATTGTTGAGAAACTGTTGGCCGCGCTCAAGAAGATTGACGAAAGCGCAGAGATGCTTGGTCTGAGAGCATTTGTCTGGAATATCGAGCATTACTATTAACAACTGCACAATATAACATTGCCGGTCTCCAAAGCGCGCTTTGAAGCCCTTCAATGTTATATCAATTCAGAAGGGCTATTCGTAGACCCTCAGACAATTATCATTGGGACGACGCACACGTAGAATGCGTGCCATTTCTGTAGCCAGTATATTTGCCGGTGTCAGTTTGTCCTCCACTGCATGCTCTACTCCTGCACCATAAATCATTACAGGGAACATTACAGGGGAGCGATAGACCTGACGTGAGACGAGCAGTTCGTCCTCAACAAGCCTCCAGCCCGGCATAAGGCGCAGCCACAGGTCGCCGGAACCAACCGGATTGTACCCGTTTTTGGCAAACTGCAGTTCGGGACTTAGCATACCGCCAAGACGGTAGATAGTGAAGACATCCTCAACACCGTCGAGCGATTTAAGGAATTCAACGGCCTGCGACACCACAGTCATCTTGTCCAGTTCCATTCTCTCAATCAGTTTATTGTCAAGGAAGAGTTGGGTGCCGTACACTCCCTCAACATAATCGGCCTTGCCGAACTTCGCGCTCAGATAGACATTGAGCAGAGCCTGTATACGCTCAGAGTAGAGAGTCCCCGACGGAAAGCGATAAGTGCTGTTCTCATCACCATTCTCCATGACATAACCCGTAGAAGATAGCGACACAACCACATTCTCAAGCCCATAGCGCTTGTCAAGTTCGCCGAACAACTGGGCCAGATTGCGGTCAAGGCGGGCATATATATCCTGCACCTCTATCGGGCGGTGCGACATTGGCGCACCGTCATAGTTGCCGGCATAATATGTCAGGGCAAGGCAGTCTACAATATCATCCTTGCCAACCTCGCTATTCTCAAGGAAAGCAATCGCCATCTCGTTTACCTCATCGTTTATGCAGGCCGAGGTCTTGTATGTTATTATGTTCTTCTTGCCATCGAAAGAGTATGAGAATGCAGATGGGGCCTTCTCGCCAAAGTTATTGTACTCACTTGTGCGGAACAGCGGCTGCCACTTGCGCGGCTTGCCCTGGACAGCCTTGTTCATATCGGCCGCCCATGCCGGATAGAGGCCATAGTAGGACGAACTGCTCCAGTATCCCGCCATATTGTTCTTCCATAGCACAACATCGGCGGCATGACCGCCTGCCAGCACTGCAGCATCGCCATCGGGGGCAATGGAGCATACAATGGCATTGCCACGTGTGGAGCGTTTTATCTCATCGGTTATGGTAATTGACTTGAGCGATGAGGGCGACAACGCCTCGTTGGAATAGACACCTTTGCAGGTCTTGTCCTCCACACAGTTTACCACGCGCAATGACTTGCGGTCGAGCCAGCGCTCTGCAACAATGCCGCTCACATAGGGATTTGTTCCTGTTGAAAGGGTGGCTATGGCAGTAGCCCTGTCAATGTTGTCAAAGGCATAATATACATTCTCGTAGACCTTGCCGCCCGACATAAGGCGCTTGAAACCGCCCTCACAGTAAAGATTCTCGAACTCATACAGGAAATCGGTCCTCAACTGGTCAACAACTATGCTGACATACAGTTTAGGGGCAACCTTGGCACGTTGCTGCGCAAAGAGTGACGAGACGCAGCAAAGCAGCACTATCACACAATATTTAAATCGCATATCTTATCTTTATAAATGTGGAACAATGAACGCACAAGCAGTGAAATTGCGCAGAAATATATAGGCGCAGGATATACCTGCAGGCCAAGCAGTGCCGTCAGCACAAACAGCGCGAACAGCGCCACCTGTACCCAGGCAATAGTCATGGGCCTGTGTTTTCTTATGCGGCAGACATATATTGGCAGCAGCACAAGCGCCAATGGATTGAACATTACTATCAGCCAGTTTACATCCACTGCCGGATGCTCAGAGAAAAGCGCCATAAAGAGCAGCAATGAGCCCGACAGGCCCTGGGCAAGCATCAGCACCACATCAACACCCCAAAAGGTCTTGCGCTTGCGCAGTTCGCACAGCATTGCAATAAAGGTGGCAAGCAACAGCAGCAACGACGCATTGAAGGGGGTGAAGTTGCTGCGTACAGCAGCCTTCTTGTTCTCGGCAAGCAAGATGTTTGTCTCGGCAACCACCTTGCGTTCTGTGCCATCGCCCTGTGCAACAGACATCCCATTGAGAGCGTTCATAAAATCAAGCGGCAAGAACTGTGCCGACTCGCGGGTAAGCGGTTCGTCCACACCGGCGCCAAGCAACAGATTAATGCCGAATGTATACCAGGGATGTTTCATCGAGGGAAGATTCAAGGCATCGCGATAGGTTCTGCCCGCAACCATGCTATCCTCATACGCAATATTGCCATTGCGCTTGGCAAGCGCCTCAAGCAACTTGTCGCGCACTTTGGTAGTACAGTTATTGTCGAGATAACGATAACGGTACACCCTATTCTCGGGCCTTATATTCACCAGCAACTCCTTAAAAAGAAGGAACGCCTCTTCATCGCTCAGGTCAATAACCTGCTCCACCACCCCCGAGCCACGCATGATATATTCGGGAAGAAAATTCTCAAAATCGGTGCAGCCTACCATATAATCAGTTTCGCCAAGCACAAAACGCCACCCAAAATTAGGAGTGCTGAAATCAAAGCACCCGTAATTGAACACCACGTCAACACCTCTTGAAGTGTCGCAGTAACGGAGAGCCGTATGACCGTAGAGGGAATAAGCCTCATCTCCCGGCGAACAGGTAAGGACACTAACCCTGACATCCGCGCTCACACTGCCTGCAACCGAAAGAGAAAGGATTAAAAACAATAAAATCCGCTTGTATATATTCATAAATAGATAGATTACATAATATTTTGCAAATATAGGCACAAACGAGCGAGAAATGCGAAACAAACTTCACTATTTTCGCAGCAAGAGCAAAATATTATAATTACACACAAAACCGCATATTTATGAACGAAATGCATTATATTCAAAGAAAATATTTAAAAATATGGATTATTTTCAGTATCTTTGCAAACAATTTAACAGCAAGGGCATTGAATCTCATTATAGACATAGGGAACAACAGCGCAAAATTTTTTCTATTCAACGGGGAACAGATGATTCTCCACACCAGGAAAAGCAACTCATCATTCGATGTCATAGACGAATGGAACAGGCTCTACGACATTGAAAAGGTGATTATTTCATCGGTCATTGCCGATAGCAACGAACTGGTAAAAGAGATTTCAAGATTGCAGTGCCCTGTGGTAAGATTCAGCAACAGCACGCCCACACCGCTAGAGATAGCCTACAGGACCCCAGAGACTTTGGGCAGCGACAGAATAGCGGCAGCAGTGGGAGCATGGAGCGAAGCACCAAACCGCAACATACTTGTGATTGATGCCGGCAGCGCCATAACCGTTGACTTTGTGAGCAAGGATGGCAAATACAATGGAGGCAACATTGCTCCCGGAATAAAGATGCGCCTAAGAGCGCTCCACGAATACACCTCGCGACTGCCGATGGTTGACAAGGAGGGCGACATTCCCGCCATTGGATACGACACCGAAACAGCCATCAGAAGCGGCGTGATAAACGGCATCTGCCATGAGATTGACGGCTATATTAATGAATTTAAACAAAAATATTGCGATGTTTTGGTTTTTTTAACTGGCGGTGACGAAAAACCTTTGAAAAATCGCGTAAAAAATTGCATCTTTGCAGACAAATATTTAGTTGCTAAGGGACTGAATAGAATTTTACTTGATTATGGCAATTGACAAAAGAATACTTGCAATAGTGATGATAGTGCTTTCCGTTATGGGTGTATCGGCCGATAATGGAATAAATTCACCATATTCACGTTATGGTGTCGGCATCCTGTCCAACCAGAGCCTGGGCATCAACAGGCAAATGGGCGGCTTGGGATATGCACTGCGCAGCCATGACTTCATCAATGTCACCAACCCCGCATCGTTCTCTGTAGCAGATACGCTGACAATGCTTTTTGAGGCAGGTTTCTCAATGCAGAACGTAAACTTCAAGGAGGGCAAGAAACGAATCAACGCCCGTAACGCAAGTTTTGACTACGTTGCCATACAGTTCCGTCTGTGCAAGGGTCTTGGCCTGTCGGCAGGTTTCCTCCCCTACTCAAATGTAGGATACTCGTTCAGCACCACATCTTCACAAGGAACAAACGAGGTGCATAGCGAGACATACAACGGTACCGGTGGCATCTACCAGCCATACATAGGCTTGGGATGGAAACCGTTCTCATGGTTCTCGGCCGGCGTGATGGGCTCATACATATATGGCGACATAACTCACCAGGTCGTATCGGAGTTCCCCAACAGCACCAACCGTTCAAAGACCTACAATGCAACGATAAGCAACTACAAGGTAGACTTTGGTATGCAGTTTATGGCGAGATTGGCAGCCAAGCATCACCTGACACTTGGAGCAACATACTCCCTGGGACACGACCTGAATGCGACCGCAACATTGACTAGCACTACATCGGGCGCCACTAATGAGACATCAATCCCCGGCGGATTCCGCCTGCCGCACACATACGGAGGAGGTTTCACCTACAGATATGACGACCGGCTGACTTTTGGCGCCGACTACACATACCAGCAGTGGAGCACATCGACATTCTTTGACCAGGAGGGAGCCGGTCAAGGTGACAGGATAAGCGTGGGAACAGACAGGAGCAAGATATCTGTGGGTGCACAATACTCACCAAACCAGATGTCAAAGAACCTGCTGAAGATGATGAGTTACAGAGCCGGTTTATACTACGCACAGCCCTACACTAAAATCAAAGGGCAGGCAGGATGTGATGAATATGGTGTAAGTGCCGGTATCTCAATACCATTCTACAATAACAACAATAATTACAGTCACGGCACGCTGCACATATCGGGAGAGTTCGTCCACCTTGAACCACGCTCGGCGGGCATGATCACTGAGAACTGTTTGAGAATCAACATCGGCATCACATTCAACGAGAGTTGGTTCATGAAACTGAGAGTAAGATAAATAAAACAAAAGACGATAAAATTATGAAAAAACTATTTTTAGCATTCATTGCATTCATTGCAATTGCTGCTAACGCGCAGAACGGCGTTAGCAACCCTCACCGTTTCGGTCCAACCGAAGAGGATAGCACACGATGCCGAAGCACCATCAGCATCATGAACTCAAATGTTGACAACAAGGATTTCAAAGTTGCTTACGATGCATGGAAAATCCTTTTCAACGAGTTCCCTGTTGCACGCGTTGACACATACACAAACGGTATCAAGATTCTTACCGAACTAATCAAGAAAGAGGCCGACCCACAGCAGAAAGAGGTATACATTGACGAACTTATCTCTACATACGACCAGCAGATAAAGTACCTTGACCTGCTCCAGGAAATCACAAAGACAAAGTTGTCTGAGGGTAAGATTCTGGGCAAAAAGGCTATTGACCTCATCAAGTACCGCAAGAATGCACCAGTAGAGGAGGTCTATGATATCCTTGCAAAGTCTGTTGCGCTTGAGCAGGGCCAGTCTGAGTACGCTGTTACCGAACTGTTCATGAAGTATTCAGGTCTCAAGTACAAGAACGACACAAGCCACGGCGAGCAGATTATCGAGGACTACCTCAACGCATCGGTATATATTGTTGACGTGCTCGACAAGTACCACGACAACATTGAAATCTGCATGCAGAAGTACCAGGATTACGGCGAGGCAAAGGATAGTATCAACGCTGTTAAGTATGGCAAGATGATTGATGCATCACGTGTAGCAAAGAGCAACATCGACGCATACTTCATCAACAGCGGCGCTGCATCTTGCGAGGATTTGGACAGAATCTATGCTCCACTCATTGAGGAGAACAAGGACAATATCGAGTACCTCAACAAGGTAATCACAGTCATGGCAATGCTTAAGTGTACTAATCAGGACGCATACCTTGCTGCATCAGAGTATGCTCTTGAGATTGACCCTAACCCAACATCAAAGGCTGCTATGGGTTGCGGCTACCGCTACTTCAAGAGAGGTGACATTGACAAGGCAATGGAGTTCTTTGACCGTGCAATTGAACTGGAGGCCAGTGTAACCAACAAGTCAGAACTCTGCTACAAGGTTGCTGATATCTACTACCAGCTCAGCAAGTACGGCAAGGCACGCTCTTACGCACAGAAGGCCCTTGCCCTCAACTCAAAGTATGGCGAGCCACACATCCTCATTGCACGCTGCTACGCTGCAACTCCAACATGGAGCGACGACAACACAAAGAACAGCTGTACATACTACCTCTGCATCGACCGTCTTGAGCGTGCAAAGAGCGTTGACCCATCAGTTAAGCGCGAGGCCGACAAACTCATTGCTAACTACAAGAAGTACACACCTTCAAACGAGGAGTTGTTCATGAAGGGCTACAAGGTCGGCGAAAAAGTAACAATCGGTGGCTGGATTAATGAGACAACAACAATCCGCTAATCTCGGCCATATCATACATCGTACAACAACTGCCGTTACGGCAGTTGTTGTACTGATTTTACATTTCTCGTGCAAAGAGAGCACCAGGGGTACTGTCCCGGCCTTTGAGCAACCCGACTCTATCGCTGTAATGAGCACGTACGGAGTGAACACTACCATAAGCGACTCGGGGCACATATGCTACAGGATTGAAGCAGACGAATGGATGGTCTACAGCAAACGCCGACCACCATACTGGGCTTTTGAGAAGGGACTCTTCCTTGAGAAGTTCGACACATTGATGAATGTAGAGGCAACCATCAAGTGCGACACTGCATTCTATTTCAACGAGGCCAAACTGTGGAAACTCGTAGGCAACGTGAACATGACAAACCCTCAGAGCCAGCGTTTCTACACCGACCTCCTCTACTGGGACCAGGAGGAGAAAATCATCTATTCCGATGCATACATCAGGGTAGAACAGGAGGACCAGATAACCGAAGGAGTCGGGTTCTCATCCAACCAGGACCTGTCGGTCTGGCAAATCAGGAACACAAAAGGAATTTACACTGTTGACCAATAGCACAATGTTAACGCCCATTCTATCACTCATTCTGTCACTCACAATAGTCATCCTGTTCTCGGCACTATTCTCGGGAATGGAGATAGCATTTGTATCATCGAACAGGCTGCTGCTGGGCATTGACCAGAACAACCGCTCGATAACATCATTTGTCATTAACAGATTCTATTCCAACAGCAATAATTTTATCTCGACACTGCTCGTCGGGAACAACATATCCATCGTCATCTATGGTATGCTCATGGCACAGTTGCTGAATATGACAATACTCAAAGGATTGGAAGGAGCCACATCGCTCAACCTGTTCCTTGAGACACTCATATCGACAATAGTCATCATTTTCACCGGCGAGTTCATTCCAAAAGCACTGTTCCGCATAAACCCCAACCGTTCGCTCAAGCGCTTTGCGCTCATAACATATCCGATATACATACTGCTATACCCGCTATCGCGTTTCACAACCGTATGCTCCACACTCCTACTGCGCCTCATAGGTACAAAGATAAAGAGCGAATCACACGATACGACCTTCTCTAAGACAGAACTCAACAACCTTATCCTTGCCTCGATAGAGAATGCCGATGACGAGGAGAAGATTGACAACGATGTGCTCATATTCCAGAATGCGCTCGATTTCTCCAACATCAAGGTCAGGGACTGCCTTGTTCCCCGCACAGAGATTGAGGCTGTTGAATATAACACTCCGCTCGAGGAACTCAAGTCGGTATTCATTGAATCGGGACACTCAAAAATCGTTGTCTACAAGGATAACATTGACGACATCATAGGCTACATACACTCATCAGAACTGTTCCGACTTACCAAGAAGTGGCAGCAGAAAATATGCAAGATGCCAATTGTGCCCGAGACACTGTCGGCGCAGAAACTGATGCGCACACTCATGCAGCAAAAGAAATCATTGGCTGTGGTAGTCGATGAGTTCGGCGGCACATCGGGCATCATCTCGCTCGAGGACCTTTTAGAGGAGATTATCGGCGAAATTGAGGATGAGCACGACAACCAGAACCTTGTTGCCAAGTCATTGGGCAACAACGAATATATCCTATCGGGCCGACTTGAGATTGAGCGCATTAACGAACTCTTCGATTTAGGGTTGCCCGAATCTGATGAGTATCAGACACTTGGCGGTTTCATCCTTGCACACCACCAGCGTTTTCCACAGCTCAACGAGGTCATCAGCATCGGGAAGTACAAGATACGCCCGATAAAGCAGCACAGCACAAAAATAGAACTTGTCAAGTTGTCATTGGTAGGCTAATTAGCAGACTGCTCTGCAAGCAGAAGTGACACTTTTCAGCAACAATGGGTAGAAATCGCCAGAAAGGGCGTTTTTTACCCATTATTTCGTTAACTTTTTGCCTCAAGTATTACAATAATTCAAAGCATTTTAGTAACTTTGCCGTGTTGTACATAAAAAAATTAATAAACTAAAAATAAAATTCAACTATGGCTACACTACAAAAGCTACGTAACAAAGGCTCACTGCTTATTGCCTTCGTCGGCATTGCACTTTTTGCATTCATAGCAGGAGACATTGTAAAACTTTTCCAGAAAGGCCCTGAAGAGGCTGTTGCCGGAACAATCAACGGCGAGAGTATCACAGCAAGCGATTTCTATGATTTCCGCAACCAGTGCGAGGAGGCATACAAGTTGCTCAACAATGTTACTTCTCTTGACGAGAGCAAGCAGGAGGAGGTGACACAGATGGCCTGGAACACACTCACAAACTACAAGTCATTGAAGGCACAGGCAGAGAAAGCAGGCCTCACCGTAACACCAGAGGAACTCAGTTACATCCTGAGCACAAACTGGGGCGGCGTTGCACAGCAGTACACAAACCGTCTGCCACAGGCATTCTCAACACCTACAGGTGCATTCAATGTAGAGTTCATCAACTCAATCAACGCAGAGTACCTCAACTATAAGGAGAGCGGTTCAATGCCCGAGGAACTGGAGAACCTGCACAACGCATGGAAGTTCATTGAGACAAGCATCACCTGCGACGTTATCAGCAGAAAACTCATGAGCATCTTCGCATTCTGCTCATCAACTCCCAACCAGGCTGTTGCACAGAGCAACTTCGACCTCAACAACAACACATATAATGTTGAGATTGCAGCCTATCCATACAGCAACTACGCCGATTCTCTTGTTACAGTAAGCGACAAGGAGATTGAGGAGTACTACAATGCAAACAAGGACAATTTCTTCAAGGTTCCTTTCAACCTTTACGATATCAGCTACATCAACAAGGAAATCAGACCAACAAGCAAGGATATCAATGCAGTACGCTCTGAACTTGACAGAATTGCTGCTGACCTCAAGAAGGAGGATGCCGACATTAACGACATCGCAATGTACTCATCTTCGGAGTGCATATACGACGGTTTCTTGTGGACTATCGACGCTATCACAATTGACGCCGAGGGCCAGAACTATGTAAACAAGTTCAAGGAGAACCACAAGTTCCATGTTCAGCAGAACAATGCAGGCGAGGTTGTTGCACCTTTTGAGGACAGAAACGACAACACAATCAGCCTTGTGATGAATGTAAGAAAGGAGATGATTCCCGATACAATCAAGTTGCGTGCCATTGCAATCCAGAGCGAGTCTGCCGAGGAACTCAGTGCAACAGCCGACAGTTTGCTCAACGCATTGAACAACAAGGCCGACTTTGACAAGATTGCCGAGAACTACAGCGCAGACACAGTTGAGTTCAAGACAAAGAACTTTGTTACTACTATCGGTTTCATCCCAACTCCCGAGGCACAGAAGCAGGTTTACACTGCAGCAATCAACAAATACGACGTAATTGATTTCGGTGCAAACGCAAAGCTCATCTTCCAGGTTATTGAGAAGAAGGGTGAGGTAGAGGCATACGACGCTCTCATCATCGAGCGCAAGATTCCTGTAAGCGCCGAGACATACAATGCCGAGTACAACAAGTTGAGCCAGTTGGTAACATCTTGCAAGAACCTTGACGAGTTGCAGGAGAAGGTACTCTCTACAACATACCGTCTCGAGCAGCAGCGCTCACTCAACCCCAACAGCCCTAACGTTGCCAACAAGCCTGGTACAAGAGACCTCTTGAGATGGGTTCTTGGCGGCAGAAATGTAGGCGAGATTTCAAACATCTACGAGTACATCTCTGGCAACAAGAAGTATTTCATTGTTGCAGCAATCAAGGATATCACTCCCGAGGGCTATGTTGCACTTGACAAGGTTAAAGAGAACATCAAGTTCCAGCTCATCAGCGAGAAGAAGGGTGACCTCATCGCTGCCGACTTGAAGGGCAAGAGCATTGACGACTTGAAGGCAAACGAGAACATCAAGTTCAGCACAACTGACAAGGTAGAGTACAAGAAGGCAACATCTGTACAGTCAATCAATGCCGACGAGTTGGTTATCAGCGCCGCTGTTGCAAAGATGGAGGCAGGCGAGGTTAGTGCGCCAATCAAGGGCGACAACGCTGTATACGTAGTTAAGGTACTCTCTAAGGAGGCAAAGAACGCCGAGTTTGATGCACAGGCTGAGGCCGACTACATCCAATCACTTGACTTCTTTAACAACCCTAACGTAATTGGCCAGCTCATTCAGGAGGCAATTGGCAACAGTTACAAGGTTGAGAACAAGGTATACGAGCATATGTAATTCCCAACCCGTACATATGTTCAAATCCCTGCCGCAAAATTTGCGGCAGGGATTTTTCTTTGCTTCACCTTTATATTTAACAACAAGAAGAAAAAAGATGGTTCAGTAGCCACGACGCGACACCTTTACTTTGAATAATATTGGAAAGAATGCAGAAATGTAAAAAATCTGCCAGCCGCATTTCTTACTTTTGACCTTTCACATTTCAGTTTTCAGTTTTCACTTTTCAGTTTTCACCTTTAACCCCAACAACCTCCAGCACTCCTTCATTGGAGACCTTGAACCTTACATCATATCCGGCAAAAGGCATGCCATACACTCTGTCAGGGTCATTGTGATACTGCGGGCGTGGATCAAGTTCCAGTATCTTGCAAAGAGCAGCAAAATCCTCATCGCTGAATAGCACGCGCAGTTCATGAGGGAAATGAACCTCAACCTTCTCCCAACGCCTTTCATCCACAAAGCCATTGCGCACACCAACGTGCGCATCGGCATACTCCACATAAGGCTTTATATCATAAACTGGAGTACCGTCAACAAGGTCGGCGCCTGCAACAACAAGCGCGCCATCCTCCACGCCAAGCAGACGCACCGACGATAGCCCCAACGCGTTGGGACGAAAGGGAGAACGCGTGGCAAACACACCCATGTACTCATTGCCGCCAAGCAGCGGAGGGCGCACAAGCGGCGACCACTCGCCCTCCCTCTTTCCGTTAAGCGAGAATTCCCAGATTAGCCACAAGTAATCAAAACCCTCAATGCCACGCAAAGCATCGGCATCACGATACTCCGGCTCAAAAACAATGCGCCCTACAAGTTCCGGCACAAGGCCGCTCTGACGCGGCACACCGAACTTTGTAGTCAAGGACGAACGATAATATGCTATCGGTTTAATGTTCATTGACAATTCATTTGCGCGAAGATAATAAAGCAGCAACTATTCATTCACATTTTCACAGGCAAATTTGCGGTTTAGGATATTTTTTCTTTTTTTTGTAGATTATAACATGCGTGCATCTGCGCGCAAATCACAATGTATTAACTTATAACATTATAATAGATTATGGAAAAGATTATCGGCCTGATTGATGCCCCTTTTACTCCTTTTTATGAGAACGGCGAAGTGAATTACGAACCAATACCAGCATACGCTCAGATGCTTGCAAAGAATGGCATGAAGGGCGTATTTATCAACGGTTCATCGGGCGAGGGATACATGCTCACCGAGGAGGAACGCATAAAACTCACCGAGGCGTGGGTAGCAGCAGCACCCGAGGGTTTCAAGATTATTGTCCACGTTGGCAGCACCTGTGTAAAATCGAGCCGCAGAATGGCCGAGCATGCACAGAAGATGGGCGTGTTCGGCATTGGCGCAATGGCACCTCCATTCCCAAAGGTTGGACGCGTTGAGGAACTGGTAAAGTATTGCGAGGAGATAGCATCGGCAGCCCCCGAATTGCCATTCTACTTCTACCACATCCCTGCTTTCAACGGTGCATTCCTTCCAATGGTAAAGTTCCTTGAGGCTGTTGACGGACGCATCCCCAACTTCGCAGGAATCAAGTACACTTTCGAGAGCCTTTACGAGTACAACCAGTGCCGCCTGTACAAGAACGGCAAGTTCGATATGCTTCACGGACAGGACGAGACCATCCTTCCTTGCCTTGCTATGGGCGGTGCGCAGGGTGGCATAGGCGGTACAACCAACTATAACGGCTGCAACCTTGCCGGCATAATTAACGCCTGGAACGCTGGCGACCTTGAGAAGGCACGCGAACTGCAGAACTTCTCACAGGAGGTCATCAACGTCATCTGTCACTATCGTGGCAACATCGTTGGCGGCAAGCGCATAATGAAACTCATTGGTCTTGACTTGGGAAAGAACCGCACTCCTTTCCAGAACATGACCGACGAGGAGGAGGCTGCAATGCGCAAGGAACTGGAGGCTATCAACTTCTTCGAGCGCTGCAACAAGTTCTAAAAACCCTTGTAGGGATATCAAGATTTCTCACATACGTTCGAAATGACAAATACGCGATATATGTCATCCCGAATATAATACGACAACACTATGAATTGGAATGAATATTTGAATGGATGGTCGCAGAAGTACCGCGACGACCTTGTAAACGATATAATGCCCTTTTGGCTAAAGAACGGACTAGACCGCGTGCATGGCGGCGTATACACCTGCGTCGACCGCGACGGCTCGCTCATCGACACCACAAAGTCCGTATGGTTCCAGGGCCGCTTTGCCTTTGTATGCAGTTTTGCATACAATACAATAGAGAAGAACCCCGAGTGGCTTGCTGCCGCAAAGAGCACCATAGATTTCATTGAGGCACACTGCTTTGACACCGACGGCCGCATGTACTTTGAGGTAATGGCCGACGGCACACCACTGCGCAAACGCCGCTATGTTTTCTCGGAAAGTTTTGCAGCCATTGCAATGGCCGAGTATGCCAAAGCAAGCGGCGACATGACATATGCTCGGAAAGCACTTGACCTGTTCAAGGACATACGCAAGTTCGTTGCCACCCCCGGCTACATGGAGCCAAAATATCTACCATCACTGCAGGCAAAGGGTCACTCTTTGGTAATGATTCTCATCAACACCGCATCGCGCATACGCAACGTTATCAGCGACCCTGTGCTCGACGAGCAGATTAACGAGTCAATAGCATCGCTCAAGGACTTCATGAAGCCCGAGTTCAAGGCACTGCTTGAGATGGTGGGCCCCAATGGCGAGTTCATTGACACCATCAACGGACGACTCATCAACCCCGGACACTGCATTGAGACAGCATGGTTCCTGCTCGAGGAGGCAAAATACCGAGGCTGGGACAAGGAACTCACCGCGCAGGCACTGGAAATCCTCGACTGGTCATGGGAATGGGGCTGGGACAAGCAGTATGGCGGCATCATCAACTTCCGCGACTGCCGTAACCTGCCGCCACAGGACTACTCACAGGACATGAAGTTCTGGTGGCCACAGACCGAGGCAATCATCGCCACACTCTATGCCTACGAGGCTACAGGCGACGACAAGTACCTCATCTGGCACAAGCAGATAAGCGAGTGGACATACGCCCACTTCCCCGACAGCGAGTGTGGCGAGTGGTATGGCTACCTGCACCGCGACGGCACTGTGGCACAGCCCGCCAAAGGCAACATCTTCAAAGGACCGTTCCACATCCCACGCATGATGATAAAGTCATTTGACCTTTGCAAAGAACTGACAAAATAATGCACTTTATGAAAAGACATATCATATTATCACTTCTTCTCCTCTGCTCAATATTCGGCATTGCACAGAACAAGGTCAGCGTGTCGCCTGCCCAACCATTGGACAAGGCCGTCTCGGGCCACTATGCAGCCTGGACGGACGGCGGCCTGGCAACATATGGCGGATGCAATTTCCCCAATGTTCCATGCGCCGATGGCGGAGAGAAGGTATACTATCCACGAGCCTACGGCGCCAGCGTTCAGGTACCTGGCGGCACCGTATATCTTGGCGGCATGGATGCAGCATCCTCGCTCAACGAGTGCCTGTTCATCAATGCTACCGACGGCACTGCCACCCCAATAGTTTCTTTGCCTGTAGGGTTGGATAACTTTGCTGCCACATATTACGATGGCATAGTTTGGGTAGCCGGAGGACAGACAAACGGCACGCCAAACAAAAATGTATATGCATTGGCATTTCCAAACGGAAAGGTGAAAGCGGAAAGCGGTGCATGGAGCATTGTTGCGACATTGCCCGATGAGTGTCGCCTGCAGCCATGTGTAGCAGTGCAGAACACTGCCGCCGGATATGCGCTCTTTGTCTTTGGCGGATACCAGCCCAAAGCGGAGGGGATAGAGGCCGACGTACACACCGATGGTGTCTATATTCCCATCGCAGAACTAAAGAAAGGCAACGTTGCTCCCGCTCAATGGAAACGCACCTCGTCGGCAATGGCGTGGATAGACAACACCGCTGATGGCAAGCGCAAGCAGCAGATACAGGCCGTTGTGGGCAGCACCTGCGCACCTATGGGCTACAGCCACGTGCTCTTCTTTGGTGGCGTTGACCATGACATCTTCAAAAGCGCCATTGAAGGCAGACAGGACAGTCTCTATCTACGCCACACACCCGAATGGTACAAATTCCGCGAAGATGTACTCACCTACCACACCATCACCGACTCTTGGGGCACTTTGCCCGGCAACAGCCTTCTGGCACGTGCCGGTGCCTGCCTCACACCCGAGGCGGAAGGCAAAGGCTGGAGTTACAGCGGTGGCGAACTGATGCCCGGTGTGCGCAGCGCCGAAGTCTCACACATTGAGGTGAGCAACGAAAAGGACTTCGGATGGCTCAACTGGACTGTACTTGTTCTATATTTGGCAGCAATGCTTGGTATGGGCGTCTACTTCATGCGCAAGGAGAACGGCGCGGATGACTTCTTCAAGGGCGGCGGGCGCATCCCCTGGTGGGCTGCCGGTATAAGTATATATGCCACCATGCTCTCGGCAATCACATATATGACCATCCCTGCAAAGGCCTACACAACAGACTGGACCTACTACCCCATGCTATGGATGATACTGCTGGTGAGTTTCCCGGTAATAAAGTACTACCTCCCCTACTTCCGCAAACTCAACGTCACCAGCGCCTACGAGATACTTGAACAGCGTTTCAACCTCTTCACCCGCATGCTGGCATCGACACTCTTCTGCATATTCATGATTGTACGCATGGCAATTGTGCTCTACCTGCCCTCCCTGGCACTCACAGCAGTGACAGGCATCGACATCTACCTGTGCATTGTGCTCATGGGACTTGTCACTATTGTCTATTGTACAATGGGAGGCGTGGAGGCTGTCATCTGGGGCGATGTGGTACAAGGTCTAATCCTCGTATTCGGAGCCATTTTTGCAGTAGTATACCTGGCTGTTGGAACAGAGGGTGGAATTGGCGGCTGCATTGACATTGCTTTGGAGAACGACAAACTGCGCCTATTCGATTTCAGTAATTCCTGGTCACACGCAACCTGGTGGGTAATCATACTTGGCGGTCTGGCGAATAATCTTATCTCATACACTTCGGACCAGACCGTCATACAGCGCTACCTCACCACACCCGACGCAAAGTCGGCCGGTCGTGGCATTCTTGTAAATGGTGTAATGAGCGTGTTCGTGTCAGTGGCGTTCTACATGATTGGAACAGGACTTTACACATTCTACAAGACCCACCCAGCAGAACTTGATGTAACAATGGGGCAATCGGATGCCATCTTCCCATTCTTCATGATGAGCCAGATGCCAGCAGGCATTGCCGGCGCACTCATTGCCGCAATATTTGCCGCAACAATGAGCACCATTTCAAGTAACATCAACAGCGTTGCCACAGCCTTCTCCATCGACTTCTGGAAACGTTTCCGCCCCACTACTAGCGACTCGCAACTTGTGAGCGTTGCACGCTGGGCATCGGTTGTCAGCGGTATGGTTGGCCTGTTGCTTGCCCTGTTCATGGCAACATGGGAAATACAGTCGTTCCTCGACTTCTTCAACGAGGCACTTGGACTGCTCACCAGTGGCTTGGGCGGTCTATTCTTCATTGCTGTGTTCATGAAGCGCGTAAAGGGACATGCAGCACTCACCGGTTTCATTGCGGGTGAAGTTGTTGTATTCTGGATGAGCAAGAACACCGACGCAAACTTCCTCCTATTCGGTGCCATTGGCATGGCGGTAAGCATTGCTGTGGCATGGGTACTATCGCTAGGATCATACTTCAAGAGCAGCAAGTAGCGTCAAGAAAAACCAGAATCCAAAGCACTAATTTAACAGATGGCAAACCGGTTTGCCATCTGTTAAATTTTATTAAATATAACACTTCACATTGATTTTTTTGCCTTCGGTTTCTATATTATGCAAAAACGCGAAAATATGGAAACAAAAGAGAGTGCAAAGACAACAGGTAAGCGCACATCAAAGAAAAGCGAAAAAACACTCACACTCATTGACGCAATTGAGACTGTCATTGAGAAGTCTAAGGATTCACAACTCAAGGCAACACAACTCAAGGGCGCAAGCCGCGAGATAAAATACCTTGCCAAGAGTTACGGCATCAGCGAGACACAGGCGGTGCTCTTTTGCATAGCAATGGCAAAAGGACCGCACCGCATTGACCTTGACGACCTTGCGCGCCACCTGAACATCAACAGCATACGCATGCTGCAGTATGGTGACGAAATCAACGCCCTCATACGCCGCCGCCTCATACGCTACCGCGATGCCAGGGACGAGGATCAGTTCGACATCTACCCGCCCGTCATCAAGGCACTCAAGCACAACAGCGTCTACACCCTTGCCCCCAGGACAGGCCTCACCTGCGAGGAGGTCATTGAGCACCTAAACTCCCTTTTCACCGATATGTACGAGGATGCCATTACCGGTGACGAGGCCATCGAGGAGAGTGCCAGGCTGCTCAACGACAACGGGCATGTAGGGTTTAGCAAAGAAGTTCACGCCCTAAAGTTGCCAAAGAGAGAGCAAGGCATACTTGTCTATTTCTGCCACCTGCTCATCAACAAGCAGGACGATGACATTCGCATCACCCAGTTGGATGACCTAATATGCAACAAGAGCGAATTCCAAAAAATAAAGCGCGGGTTCCGCACCGGCGAGCATGCGCTCTTTGAGATGGGACTGCTGGAGCACGGTTGCGTTGACGGCATTGCCGACAACTCCCGCTACAAACTCACCAACAGCACCAAGCGCACACTGCTTGCCGAACTGGAAGTATGCACCACCGACGAGAGCATTGCCAACCTGCTGCAGCCACAGCAACTCGTCGCCAAGGAGATGTTCTACCCTGATACTATAAGCGGCAAGATTGACGAACTCACAAAGTTCTTCACACAGGAACACTACCTGCAGGTACGCGAGAGAATGGCAAAACGAGGGTTCCGAGGCGGCTTTGCATGCCTGTTCTATGGCGGCCCCGGCACAGGAAAGACCGAGACCGTCTACCAGCTTGCACGCCTCACCGGCCGCGAGATTATGGTTGTAGATGTGCCACAGATAAAAAGCAAATGGGTGGGCGACAGCGAGAAGAATATCAAGGCACTCTTCGACCGCTACCGCGAACTTGTCAAGCGCAGGGAACAGGCACCCATCCTGTTCTTCAATGAGGCCGACGCCATCATCAGCACCCGTAAGAGCGGTGCGCAGAACGCTGTTGACAAGATGGAGAACGCGATACAGAACATTATCCTGCAGGAGATGGAGACGCTCGACGGAATAATGATTGCCACAACCAACCTGCAGGAAAACCTTGACAACGCCTTTGAGCGCCGTTTCCTCTACAAGATAAAGTTCGAGCAGCCCGATGCCACCGTACGCTCAAAGATTTGGCAACAGATGATACCCGAACTGAGCGAGAGCGACGCCACCACCCTGGCGCACGCCCACGAACTCAGCGGCGGACAAATAGAAAACGTAGCACGCAAACACTCCATCAATGTGGTGCTGCACGGCGAACTGGAGAACCCGTTGCAGTCCTTGCTTGCCGAGTGTGCGGCAGAGAGGCTGAACAAGAAGGAGCAACACCGCAGGGTGGGATTCTAATCCCATCCTATCCATTCCCAATGGAGCAGGCCGCAGCAGTCTTGTTTAACCATTTTTAACACACAACATCTCGTTGTACATCAATGCATTGAAAAATATTTTTAAGCAAACAGGCTTTTGACTTTGAAATTTTTCCCTTTTGTTTCTATATTATATATGCTTGGCTCGGCAAGCAACAGACCAGAATATATAAAACAAACCTATAAAAATCGTTTGCTATGTTAAGATTAGGAAAATTCCGACAGCCACACACGATGAGAGAATTTTTGGAGTATAATTACCCAGAACTTTTGGAAGCTGCCGAGAGTGGATGCACTCTATTGACCGAGTTGCAGAGTGCCCTTATTGACCTGTTGCCATCATCGCAAAAACTCTTGCCTTGCAACATCGAGCAACTGGCGAATGCCGAAGCACAGGCAAGCCTTATGGTTTACATCTATCACTACTCACTGTTTACATTTGCAGACAAAGCATACAGTATTCTCAATGCAAAATGCACTGCGTTGGCAAAGGCGCTTGACGCAAATGACGCAGAAGACGAGGAGAAAGGTGTAGAGAACTTGGAAAAGACATTGGAGGCTTTGTGTTATGTTCCATTCGATACACTGCTCAACCATAGTGCAGCCGGATTGCTCAGGCTTGACATATTCAAAGAGCATCTGCAGCATAGGCTGGATTTCCCTGTAATTCCTGTATATGATGAGAACGGCAAGCGTATCGGTGCTTGGACTTTCCGCGACATTACAGGTACAATAGTGAAAAACGGATTGTCATACGAACAGCTGCTTAACGACTGCATCAATGCCCCACTCCCTGACAATACAACCATCGGTAAGGTTGTTGATGACGAGACAATGCTGCGTATATATTAATGGCCTGCAATAATACAAAAAAAAGCAATAAATAATTATAGAACTAAAGATTGGTAGATAAAATATTCGGGTATTAAGGAGAGTAATGGAATGGCTACACAAAAGGGAAATCTCAAGTAACAATAAAATGACATTGGACATCAGCAGCAAACTGGTCATCGGCGACAGGATGTACAGCAACATAATGAGCATTGCAGTATTGTGCGATTGCGGTGAGGGGAACCTTGCAGATATCATAAAGAAGAATCACTGCCACATAGCGACTTCTGATGACGCCGCACACACATACATCATATTCAACAAGCCAGCAAAGACAATAGCCAAGTTTGCCGGCCTTGCCGGTGTGCCTTCATTCATCTACTGCCACGCAGGCATAAAGGAGGCATGGAGAATGAAGCACCCCAATTTAAAGTACAACTCGGTAAAGAACCCCTACATATTCGATGGCAATGCCGAAGCAACATTTAGCGACGCCCTTCTTCACAGCGCCGACAAGGCAATTGGCAAGGCATTGGACGCTGTAAGAGAGCAGTTCCACTTGAATTGCGAGACCAACGATTGCATACTTGACTACATATATAACATGACCGGGATGAAAGCCGCTGCCTACAAGAAATGCTTTATAGAGGCGCTAATTAAGTAACCCACAAAATCGCATTAACACTTATTAACATGCGAAATATAGTTATTGGCTTTCTTTTATTTTACTTTGTAAATAAGTGCAAAGGTGTTAAAGAGAACACTTGCAGCAACTGATAAAAAAAAAGATATCATACCGACTATAGTTCATCACGCAAGGAGATGATAAAGCGCCACATGGCATTCAGCAGCAGCGAGGAGCAGATTCGTGAGATACTAGCCGCCGAAATTGCCGACAACATAAAGAAAGGCTGGGAAGAGATATAATATACTTTTAAACATTAGAAAAACTAAAACAAAAGCATTACGATGGCAACAAACACAAATGATAAGGCAGTTGCATACTATGAGACTGCCGAGGACTACTACAACGGGCGTAACGGCAAGGAAAAGGACCTTAAGAAGGCCGTAACATATTACAAAAAAGCAGCAGACCTTGAGCACATCGAGGCCTGCTACAAACTTGGCGACTGCTATTTTGGCGGGTATGGCGTAAAGAGCAGCCCTGAATTGGCCGGCAAGTGGTGGCACAAGGCAGCCAATGCCGGACATTGCAAGGCGCAGTTCGAGTGTGGCATACGCAACTATCTTCTTCAGGATTACGCACAGGCAGCCAAATGGTTTAGGATGGCTGCCGAGCAGGGAGACCCCGAAGCACAGCACTATCTTGGCTGCATTTACGAGGCAGGCGAAGATGTTGGAGAGGATTTTGAAGAGGCCGAGAAATGGTACAGCAAAGCTGCCGAGCAGGGACACAAGCAAGCCATTGAGGACCTGAAGGAACTCCGTGAATACCTGGAGGAACATCCTGAGAAGAAAAAGAAGAAGAAAAAAAGAACTTCTAAACCCCAAAAAGAAGTTTCTGCACCATCTGAAGACCCCGCAATACAAGAAGAAAACAAAAAAGAGCGCCGCACACGTAAGATACAGGCAGCCTGGAGCATTACCAACAACATCATTGGCTATAGCCTCATTGCTGCAGTCATTCTGTTTGGAGTGCAGAACGGTTACTGGGGCAGCACCCGTTTCACAGTGTTCTGCGTGGCAGCAGTGGTCTATTTCCTTAGCAAATACCTCTATTACCCTTTGATATCAGACAATGAGTACAGGGATCTTACCCAGTTCCAGGATCAGTGGATTCGTGAATCATTCACAAGCATATTTGGCGTAGGAAATGTATTGTTCGGTCGCATCAACAATAGAACCACATATAGTTTCTTGAGCATATTGTACATTCCATTGATACCAACCGGCCGATACGATTTCATAGACAACAGGAAGATGATCCAAATAGACAGTAGTTATAGCAGATGGGACAGCGACGGTAGTTACAGATGCTTGAAATTCAAGAATTTCAAGTGGAGTGAGATACTCTACATCTATCTCAAGAACTGGAGTTTTGCAGTAATGGTATTCTGCGTAATTGATACTTTCTTTGTCGACTTTTTCAATCCATACGTGTATGGCGAAAGAATAGGTATCCTAGCAGGAATTTAAGTGGAGCGCTTGTCTCATAACCGGCAAGAAAAAGAACAACAAGAAGGCAGTAGAATGGTATCAGAAGGCAGCAGAAATGGGACTTGCCGAGGCACCTGTGCGTGGGACATAACAGACAGAGAGGATTCGTTTGGATATACCCTTTCACTCCAAGAGGTAGATGAAGACGGAAATTGGACAATGCTCAATTCATTCAACTAAGACGATGAAGATGAGGATTGGAATGATGATGAAAACGAGGACAGAGTTCTTATCATTCCCGATGGAACTGCCGCAATTCAAGCGCGCGAATTTGAATTGAATAGAGAGATTACAAGCGCATATAAACCTCGCGATGTGTAGGTAATCGTACTTGACTTTTATGGCAAAATATGAGATAAAGGACGGCGTGGGAATTATCCCTGCCGGAGTGAAAGAAATTGAGAACGAGGCGTTCAAAGGGTGTACCGAACTTACCAGCATCGCCTTTCCCAAAGGTGTTAAGAAGATTGGTGAGGAGGCATTTGCAGGTTGCACAGGGCTTGTGAGTGTGGCAATCCCCAAGGGTGTGAACACAATTGACAAAGGTGCGTTTGCAAATTGTACTGCACTTGTAAGTCTTACAATGGAAAAAGGCCTTAAGAAGATTGGTGAAAACGCTTTTGAGGGATGCAATAACCTTACAGATTTTGTTCTCCCTGAAGGCTTGACACGTATTGGCAATTACGCTTTCAAAGGTTGCAGCAAGATAACCGGCCTCACCTTCCCTAAAACTTTGAGTCTAAAGACTACCGGCAACGGAATTTTCTCCGGCTGTACCAGCCTTGAGAGTATAGTCATAGAGGAAGGTGCCACAGACTTGTATGGCATCGATTCTTGCCCGGCGCTCAAGAGCATTACCATTCCAACGAGCGTAACTAAAATAGGATTATCTTCTTATTACACCTGCGACTACGAGAGCATAATCATTGCCGAAGGTAATCCGGCCTTTGACTCACGCGAAGGATGCAATGCCATCATTGAGACCGCAACCAACAAACTGTTATACACATGCAGTACAACGGTTATCCCCAACAGCGTAACAACTATTGGAGATTATGCCTTCATGGATAGCAAGCTTACAAAAATAGAGATTCCCGACAGTGTTACAACCATTGAACAAAGTGCATTCAAGCAGAGCCACATTATAGAAATAACAATTCCAGGTAATGTGAAGACCATTGGCGAGAATGCCTTTGAATTCTGCCGTGAGCTCACAAGTGTTACCATAGAGGAGGGTGTTACCGAGATTGGTGCAGAGGCTTTCCTTCATTGCGATTCGCTGAAAAGCATTACTGTAGCAGAAGGTGTCAAGACCATTGGGTATAGAGCCTTTTATGAATGCCACAACTTAGAGAGTTTTGTATTGCCCAAGAGTGTGACAGAAATATCAATGGGAATGTTCCTTGAATGTTATGCACTCAAAAGTCTTGCCGTTGCCGAGGGGCATCCTCGCTACGACTCACGCGAAGGATGTAATGCCATCATTGAGACTGCAACCAACAAATTGTTGTATGGATGCTGCACAACGATTATTCCCGACAGCGTGACTGTGATTGGAAGTGGTGCCTTCTGGGATGCCAAACAACTCAAAAGCATTGTCATCCCACACAGTGTAACTAATATCGAGGAACGGGCTTTCGCTGAATGCGGCCTTACCGAAATAGATATACCTGATAGTATAACGAGTATTGCTGAGTACACTTTCAAGAGTTGCCTCCATCTTACCAAGGTAAATATCCCAGACAGTGTAGAAATTATTGGAAGTTACGCTTTCACCGGCTGCCGTGAACTTACAGATGTCACTATAGGTAAAGGGGTAAAGACCATTAACAGTTGGGCTTTTTTTGAAAATAGTGCACTCGCAAATATTGTCTTGCCCAAGGGGCTAAAGAAGATTGGTAAAGGAGCTTTTTGCAGGACTGCACTCACCAATGTTGTCATACCCAATGTTTCATCACTTGGAGTCAATGCCTTTAATGACTGCCCACTGAAGGAAATTACACTTCCGGAAAAGATAAAGGAACTTGGAGATTGTGCCTTCTGGGGCGATGAAACTTCGCCAAAGGTTATAAAGGTGCCTGCCGGCGCAAGCGACTACTACAAGAATGTGAAGGCAATAATTAGCGAAGGATGCTACTCTTGCCTCCCTAAAAAGCTTTACGGAAATTTTGTAGAGATATAAAGAGACTGTTCCACAGATGAATGCGTTCCTTTAAAAGGTAAACAGGCGACATCGTCAGGTGGTACTTTTGTAGTGGAAATCTGATAGTATATACACTACCCTGACGGTCATCACACATCTCACTATGAGGTGCGTGCAGTTTTTGTTAAAATATCTTAAACAAATGATCTGTTTTTGAAATTTGGCCTCTCTGTTTCCATATTATATGTGTAATTCAAAAACATCACTATTATGGCAAAGACATTCGACTTCAACCACAACTACCTCATTGACAAACCTGCCGGCAAGCGCACAGCAGCCTATGACAAATGGTGGTTCTTCCAGCTCAAGCAGCGCAACGGCAACGAAGTCACATTCAGCAACAGGGATAAATTTGACCTCAAGGACTACAAAAGCAAAGTCCTCACCAACCCCAAAACCGGCGACGAGATCTGCTTCATCACAATTGGCATAAACAAATATATGCTCGACGCCAAATCTTTCATTAGCCGCGGCCGCAGGTTAAGCGAAATGAGCGAAATGAGCGAAGAGGAAAAACAGGAACTTTTGGGCAGAAAAGTCGAGGGCGAATGGAACGAGAAAAAACAGGAATTCGCCCAAACCGCCGACTGCGGCATGGCACTTGGGGAGTTCCTGGAGAAAAAGGCTAACAAAATCAAATAAACAAGTTTTCTGCGCCCAACCGGGCGCGAAAACCACATGTTAAAGTGTATAAGAAAATGAAAAACAATAACAGTCCTACTACAGTTACCGGCGTTAATGATCTGTGCAACAGTATCTGGAAAAAGCAAATAGACAACCAAATGCACATACCCGACAGTTTTGAAGGAACAAAGGTGATAAACACCTGTGGATATGAGATTGAGGAAATGGTGCCGGGCAAACTATGCATGAGTGTTGTAAAGGCAAACGACGAATGGCATGTATGCAACAAAGAGGGCGAGCGATTGCCCATAAACAGTCTGGGCGTGCAGTCGCTGCACAACGTGGAGGATGCATTGCTCGAAGTGTGGGAAAACATCCTTGATTGGGAGGCACAATGGGATTGAGAACCGCAAGTGCCATACACACCTTATGAGGGGATATTTCAATAGAAGTATCCCTTTTCATTTGATTTGTTACAGGAAATCACTAATTTAGCAATAAAATAACAGAATATCACACTATGGGAGTTTTTTGGAATTTAAGTTTAAGAGCCAGCAATGAAAATGATGCCGAAAGAATCAATGCGTACGCAAAGGAATTGAACAATATATACAAGTTCGAATTGGCCGGTGAAGATAGCTATGGCGATCTTGCATTCTTTGAGTTGGGCTTCTGCTATGGCACTGTAGACCCCGACAATGCAGAGAGGTTCAATGAATTCATCAATAAGGTTGTGGCAAACTTCCCCGAGTTGAAACTGAATTTCTTTGGTAGCGGCGACGGTCCCTGCCAGCAGTGGGAGAAGGTTTCAAAAAACGGTGTGCTCGTGTATTTTGAACCCTGGTACATGAACATACACTGCGAGGGTGAACATTTCAAGGAGTTGCTCTCAAACATCGGTTACATTGAAAAGCAAGGATTCACGGTTTCACACAGCGAAACGGAATGTTCATTGCGCTGGGAGTATGACCGCAAAAGCGAGGAGGCAAAGTGCCACAGCACTTTACAGCAACTAAGCAAGCAATTGCCGCAGGCAGAAATTGTATGCTACAAGTTCGAGTCAAAAGACAACGTGCCTTTCATCAGCGAATACTGCATAATGAAGGACGGTGAAGGCGAATGGATTAAGGCCGACAGAACAATAATGATCCTTGGCGATGAGTGCGTATATGGTGTTCTTGAGGGGAAAGCCACCATCTTTGATGTCATAAAGGATGCAGATGCCTGCTTTGCACAAATACTCGAAGAGGTGAGGAAAAACCCATCTCAATGCACTACTGTTGGTTATATAATTTCCTATGCCGAGAATGCCATCGGTTTCATGCAATATTTCAAGCCCGAGGACAAAGAGTGGCTTGAGCAGGCCGATGACAAGTACCGCACACTCTACTATGAAATTCTTCTATGGGGAATGTACAACAGTTTCCACACAATGCCTGAGACATTCGTTGACGAAGAGACCAAAGAAGAGGTGTTGATTACACGCTTGGAACTGCGCGACACACCGTTGTTCGAGATGGGCGCCGACAAGGAAGCCGAACTGTTTGCAAAACTCTACAACAGCGAGTATGACAGGGAATGGAATAATATGCACAGAAACACAATAGAGTTATTGGAGTTCACAGATGTTGACTACACCATAATCCTGCACAAGATGCTTGACTGCAGAGAATACTCCGTCACTCATGGCGATATAGACGATGAAATAAAGTGGATGTGCGAGAAACTTGGCGACATCTACCGCTGGGGTTGTGAGCGATTCGGGCGCTTCATTGATAAAGCAAAGGCAAAGAAGTATTACGACATTGCAGAGATAACCGACGACAATCCGCTCGATGACGAAAAGCAATACCCGGAGTACGAGGACACACCTACCGCTTTCAAATACACCATTAAGGGAGATGCCACCGGCGAACTTAAAGCCTTGATAGAGCAACACGCCACCATGTCATTGGATAATGAGTTCGGCATTTATGCACCGGTAAACAAGATTATGCACGAACTTGTGGGCACCGACCCCAAACATCCAAAATACTTTGGAAATGTACTTTATGTATCGGAGGAGAACGGCGACCTCATTATCAAAGGCGAAGCAAACGAGCCCGAGATGTTGGGATATGCAATACTAAAGAAGTACCCCACCCTGAAGGTACGCATTGAAGCATAAATGAGGATTTGCACTTTGGCGTATAACACAGCTGTCACACCTTTATTAATTCATTAAAAAGTGGGAGCCATAAAAAAAATTGTTTCTATAAAAAGTGCAGATACAAGGCTTGGTTGTTTTTTTGGAACAGGAGTTTACTTTGACGTAAATGACTGTTACAAAACAACAAGCGTAACACAGTAGATACAATAACAAAACTATTAATTCATTAAAAAGTGGGAGAGCAAGGCTTGCGACAAAGTGCAACACCGGAGTTTACAAAGCGTAAATGAGGATTTGCACTTTGGCGTATAACACAGCTATCACCTTTTTAATGGATTAATAACAGATAGGGAATTTTCCTACTAATAATAGGACAACCCCCTGCAACGATTAGGAATAATCAATTGCAGGGGGTATTTTATGCCATTACCTTTGCGATAGAAACAAACGATAGAAGTTTCAGAAAGAAAAACAGGTTTAACATTTAAAATTAAAAGCTATGAAAAAGATGATGATTTTTGCAGTGATGATGAGCATGATGCTTATGCCTGCACAGATGATGGCAAAGAACAACAACAATGCCAAGCCAAAAGTTGAAAACAGAGTAGACAACAAAAAAGACAAGAAAGACGAGAAGTTCAAGGATGACAAAAAAGACAACAAGAAGAACGACAAGAAAGACAAGAAGTTCAAGGACAACAAAAAACAGCCAAAGCCTGCAATTGTAAAGCAGCCCAAGCCCCGTCCAAATCCACAGGTTAATGTAAAGGTTGTGAACGAAGTCAATCCAGTAGGCGCAGTAGCAGCAGTAGTTGGCCTGGCAGCATTAGTAGCACTGATAGCAAACTAAACAGTTAAGAATAGGGATAACAACATTTAAACAGAAAGAACTAACCATTTAAAACTTACAATTATGAAAAAGATGATGTTTATTGCAGTATTGATGAGCGCAATGCTCATGCCTGCACAGATGATGGCGAAGAACAACAACAGAGACAAGGCCAGAGTAGAAAACAGGGTAAACAACAGGAAGGATTTCAAGGTTGAAAAGAGGAAGAAGGACGACAAGGTTGCAAAGGCACGCCCGGTGAAGCCCAACGACAAGAAGTTCAGGAATAACAAGCCGGCAAAAAAAGGCAAGCCAATGGCGAAGATGAGAAAACCGGCCCCACGCCCAAAACCAATGCCTCGCCCAAGACCGGTACCACGCCCTGTTTATCACAACCACTGCTGTGACAATGATGCAGTAGAGACTGCAGCAACAATAGTTGGAATAGCGGCATTGGCAGCAATACTCGCCGACTGACAAAGAAATAATAATGAATTTATATAGAAAGCACTATTTTCATACTGACAACTGATTAGAAAAAACGCCAGAGGAGAACGACAGTTTAAGAACGTTCTCCTCTGTTTTTTGTAGTAAAGACTACAATACTGCGCTCTAAGCACAGCCAAAAAGATAATACAATTCAATAATATGGTTTATTCATTCCTGAATTAAGGACTGTGCAAAATTAGTGCCCGCCAAACCACAACACAATAGCAAATGGTGATGAATATAAAAGCGAATTGTAGCAATATTTATCCATTTTACGCCATATTAGTTATTTATAACTAAAAAAAAGCGGTTTTTAAGATAAACTATCTATTGTCAATTTTGCAAAAGAGAACTATTTTTGCATTAAAATGCAAAAATACGGGCAGAAAGGTTGTTATTTTATTCTGAAAGTATCAACCGGGAAATATAGTTGAAGATGAAATTATCGGAGTTGAAAAATGGAGAGACTGCGGTCATCGTGCGCCTGTCGGGGCACGGTGGATTCCGCAAGCGCATAATGGAGATGGGATTCATTCGCGGAGAGAAGGTAACATCGGTACTCGACTCCCCAATGCACGACCCCATCAAGTACAACGTTATGGGCTATGAGGTGCTATTGCGCCGCAACGAGGCTGCGATGATTGAGGTTCTGCCCGAGGAGGATGCAAAGCGTGAACTTGCACCGGCTCCAACATACAACTGCATTTCGTTGTGCGACAGTTGCGCTACCTGCAACGGACAATGCGCCACAAACTACAGGAATGCCACCGAGAGAAGGAATGTCATTAATGTTGCACTGGTGGGCAACCCCAACAGTGGCAAGACATCAATATTCAACGCACTGGCAAACAAGAACGAGCATGTTGGCAACTACAGCGGCGTCACTGTCGATGCCAAGACCGGCAGTTTCAACTACAAGGGATACCGTATAAACCTCACCGACCTGCCGGGTACATACTCCATAGCAGCCTACTCGCCCGAGGAAATCTATGTGCGCCGCCACCTTTATGAGCAGATGCCAGACATCATCATAAACTCCGTAGTAGCATCGAACCTTGAGCGCAACCTCTACCTCACAACAGAACTCAGTGACATGAATATACGCTCGGTTGTGGCGCTCAACATGTATGACGAACTGTTGGCAAAAGGTGCCGAGATTGACTACGTACACCTGGGAGCGATGATGGGTGTCCCAATGATACCCACCGTTGCTCGCAACAACAAGGGCCTTGATAAGTTACTCGACACAGTGATTGAACTCTTTGAAGGCAAGAACAACACCATACGCCACATTCACATCAACTACGGTAATATCATAGAGGAGCAGATTGCGCCTTTGTCGGCCTCCATGCACAAGGCCGATGACCTGCCACAGCAGTTCCCGGTGCGTTACTGGGCATTGAAACTGCTGGAAAAGGACAAGGAGGCCTTGCGCGACCTTGCGAACTGTCTTGAACTGCAAAGATGGAAGGCTATGGCGGATGAAGCAGCAAGGAAGATACAGTCACAGATGGGCGTGGATGCCGAGACTGCAATAAACGGTGCAAAGTATGGCTTTATTAACGGTGCGCTGCAGGAGACATACAAACCGGGCGAGAAAGACGCGAACAAGAACACACGCCGCATTGACCGCCTTGTTGCAAACCGCTGGCTTGGATTCCCCATCTTCATTTTTGTGATGTGGGCAATGTTCAGTTCTGTATTCCTGCTTGGCGCCTACCCGCAGGAGTGGATAGAACGGCTATTCACCTGGTTTGGCGAGGGTGCCGCAAGCATCATACCACAGGGGGCAATACAGGACCTTGTGGTTAATGGAATAATCAGCGGCATTGGCAGCGTTGCAGTGTTCATTCCGCAGATTCTCATACTCTATCTCTTCATCTCGCTGATGGAGGATTCGGGATATATGGCACGTGCGGCATTCATCATGGACAGGCTCATGCACAAGATGGGACTGCATGGCAAATCGTTCATTCCAATGCTCATGGGATTCGGTTGCAACGTGCCGGCCATCATGGCAACACGTACCATTGAGAGCCGCAGCAGCCGCATTATAACGGTACTCATCACGCCATTCATGTCGTGCAGTGCCCGCCTGCCGGTGCTCATCCTCTTTGCCGGGGCATTCTTTCCGCAGCACGCCGCGCTGGTGCTCATGGGCCTGTACCTGCTTGGCATTGTGGTTGCTATTATTACAGCACGCCTGCTCAGACTTGCCAAGTTCCACAAGGACGAGACTCCTTTTGTAATGGAACTGCCACCCTATCGTTGGCCCACACTGCGCGCTACACTGCGCCACATGTGGGAGAAGTGCGCACAGTACATAAAGAAGATTGGAACAGTAATACTGCTATCGACAGTTGTAATATGGTTCCTGAGCTACTATCCAAGACCAGAGGAAGGTGAAAGCGGAAAGGTGAAAGCGGAAAGTTTTGAGCAGATTGCAGAGGAGGAGACCATCGGCGGCATTAATGAGAACTCTTTCATTGCCATGCTTGGGCATGCAGTTGAGCCTGTGCTTGCACCAATTGGGCAGAACTGGCGCTCGGGCATTGCGCTGATAACCAGTATTCCGGCAAAGGAACTGGTTGTAAGCACTCTGGGCGTGCTCTACAGCAGCGACTCGGAGGAGAGCATCACCGAGGACCTGAAAAAATCGGGTGATTTCACGCCACGCTCGGCTGCCGCTTTCCTTGTGTTCATCCTGCTATTCTTCCCCTGCATTGCAACCATTGCTGCGATAGCGCACGAAACGGGCAGCAGGATGTGGGCTCTATTCTCAATCGTATACAACACCGCCGTTGCCTGGATTGCCGCATATATAGTGTATGCCATAGGCGGTCTATTATAAAAATAAAAAAAACTAAAAAGAATGAACCAGAACAGTACTATATACAACAGACGAATGAAGATGGCCGACCTTGTGGCAAGCGACATCAGCCTGCTGTCTATTCTGCAGCGCCTGAACATTGCGCTTGGATTCGGCGAAGCCACAGTTGCCGAGGTGTGTGCACAGCACAGCATATCGGTTGACCTGTTCCTTATGATATGCAACATCTACTCGTTCCGCGACTACCGTCCGCAGATTGAGACACTCACCAATGACGACATCAGGAACATCACAACCTATCTGCGCGCATCGCACAAGTTCTACTCCACCATCTGTTTCCCGACATTGCACAACAGCATACACCGGATGGTGAAAGAACTCGATGATGTGAGCCGCCGCCTGATTGACAAGTTCTACGATGACTATGACAACGAGGTGAGCAACCACTTCAAGTACGAGGAGGAGGTTGTGTTCCCGTATATCGAGAACCTTATAGCAAACAGGCAGGAGTGCAACAGCGAGTACAGCATATCGCTTTTTGAACACAATCACGGCAACGTCAATGAGAAACTCAACGACCTCAGCAACATCATCATAAAGTACTTGAACAAGGAGTATGCAACGCAACTGCGATTCGAGATTCTTGGCGATATACACAACATTAGCAACGACCTTTTGAAACACTCCGACATTGAGAACAAACTGCTTGTTCCACTGGTGGAAAAAATTGAACAGCGCTATGAACAAGGAAGGTAAATACAAGGTTGTACTCATTGAGCCGTCGGAGATTGTGGCAACAGGCATTGCTACTATAATAAACGGCAATCCCAAGTTCAGCGTTGCACAGACACTGAACGACCCGTCGTACTACAACTCGAACGACAGTGATGTGGACATTGTAATCATCAACCCAACCGTTGTCGACTACAACGACAGGCTCGACATACGTTCGTGGCTTGGCGCTGGCAACACCGCGCTTGTAGCGCTCACACACAGCAGTTACGAGGAGAACGTGCTTCGCCAGTATGACGAATGTATTGGCATATACGACAACACCACGCGCGTAATACAGAAACTAAAGAACGCCATTGATGAGAACAGCAAGAATCCCAAGAGCGACCTCAACGAACTCTCGTCGCGCGAGAAGGACATCCTTGCAGCAGTGGCAATGGGCAAGACAAACAAGGAGATTGCCGACGAGTTCAACATCTCTATCTACACAGTAATATCGCACCGCCGTAACATATCGCAGAAACTGGGCATCAACTCAATTCCCGGCCTCACGGTCTATGCGATAATGAACAAACTGGTGGATATATCAGATTTCAGTTAAGAAGTAATGGCAGAGGAACTACACATTGCACAGGGCGGCAAGGAGGAGAAATACGCACTGCTCCACAAGCAGATTGCCGCAGTAACAGAAGGCGAGAGCGACACCATTGCCAACATGGCAAACGTAGCGGCAATGATTCATCACACCTTCGGGTTCTGGTGGACAGGATTCTACCGCGTTATTGACGAGCAGCTTGTGCTTGGCCCGTTCCAGGGACCGCTTGCCTGCTCGCGCATAGCATACGGGCGCGGAGTGTGCGGCACTGCGTGGAAAGAGCAGCGCACACAGGTTGTGCCCGACGTTGAGCAGTTCCCCGGGCACATTGCCTGCAGCAGCGCATCGAAGAGCGAGATTGTAGTTCCACTGTTCAAAGGCTGCGAGGTTGTTGCAGTGCTCGACATAGACAGCGAGCACCTTGCCACATTTGACGAGACAGACAGGCATTGGCTAGAGAAAATTGTTGAGATGTTATAATGAACAAAGGATGTATACCCGCAAAGGTCTACATCCTTTTCATTTCATGGTCTTGAAACAAAGTATATGTATTGTCACCCCCAATGCAATGGCAATGAAGACAGCGCTCATCCACCACTCTTTTGCAACACATATTGCGCAATAGAGCAATGTCGCCCACACCATTGTTACAGAGACGACCTTTACACGAAGCGGCAGCGCCTTGTACTCCCTGAAGTTCCTTATATATGCCCCCAGATGCTTATGCGACATTAGCCAGTCATACAATCTTTCCGAACTGCGCATATACAGGGCTGCCGCCAACAGAAGGAATGGTGTAGTTGGCAGCACAGGCAAAAAGATGCCCATAATGCCCAGTACAAGCGACATGCTACCCAAAAATGCAAAAAGGAACTTCATCGTTATCTTAAAATTGCGACCGCGAAGTTACAAAAAATACGGTAGCAGATACAAACTGAACAAAAATAAATATTTTCCCGAAAAAACTTTTTTTTGCATATTTTTTTGTACATTGCACCCATAAAAGAGACATTGTCTAACCTTAAACTCCCTACTACTATGAAAAAGTTCATGTTTCTACTTACGGCAATCTTATTTTTAGGAGTTATAACAGGTAAAGCACAGGAGACGAAGACAGGACCCGATGTTGGTCCACTTGTTGGAATGTGGCAATATGTTGAGGAGGTTACGACAGCCGATGGCGGCAAGGCCTACATCGGCAAGCAGATTTTCAAGACCATAACAGAGGAGAATACATATTTCGTTATTCTTGGAGTGAATATCCCAATTAAGGAGGCCGAATGGGCAGAGAGCAAGACAAGTACACTGGCATTCATAACTCAGCAGGGCGAGATTGAGATGAAGGAGGATAACACATACCTTGAGTACATCAACAACCACTACCTTGACAAGAGCCTGAATAACACAATATCAAACCTTAGATACAGGTTCAGCGAGGAGAACAAGAATATCCTCTATGTAGAATATAACCTCTGCGGCACCGACAACGACAGTTGGGTAAGTGAGATTTGGCTGAGAGTGATACCTTTAGGAGCAAAATAAGAAAGCGGATATAATTATTACAATGAGAGAGCGCCCCAAAAGTATATGGGACGCTCTCTCATTGTTGGGATATTAGTCATCGTTTCTTTGTCTCCAGTATCACAATATAGAGGAATGGCAGCAGATAGAGCACCACAGCAATTACATTCATAGGTAGCCCGCAAATTGCATCAACGCCGGCATACCGTAAACAAGGAACAATGCCCGATGCCGGGACAAGCGCCATTACTGCCGGGACAAAGAGATTGAATGTATTGCCTGCCGACACTACCACGTCCATCATTGAGCGGTAATTGCCATATATGAAACCATAGATAAGCGACACAAGCAGCGCAAGAGCAAAAAGCAGCAACGCCCATCCCTGCGCCAGCGGCGAGAGCGATGCCTCGTGAGTAATCCCCGCGAGAAGATTCCAGGGAGCAACGGTAAACATATATAGCAGAGCGATGTAGCACACTGCTGCCAGCAGTGAAAAGAGCAAGGCACGCCATTGGGAAAGAGTCAGACGTCTAAAACACAGCAAACGGCAAAGCGCCTTTGCGAGTCCCGAACCGCGCAAAAGGCCATACGTAGCAATAAGCATCATTATTGCCCCCCAGGGCAGCGCGCCAATGGAGGGCAATGCACTGCGCAATGCCCAGCGTACACCCTCGGCACTCATCAAGGACGATGTGGGGAGCGTGCCACCCAAGAGCAACTGCACAACATCGGCAAAGAACGCGCCAACCCACACCGTCAGCAGCATAAGCAGATAGAGCGGGACGGGATAATAGTATGCTCTGCGGTTATTCATCGGCCTCGAGATTTTCAGCGTCTATTATATGCAGTTCAATGGCACGCACAACAAGGCGTGTGACATTTATTCCGCGCTGCTCGCCATCAGGGAACAGACGGGCAATGAGGTCGGCCTGGCGTTTCTCAAGCGATTTCACTCCAAAGGGCATTGTCTTTAAAGAAGCAACCATCTCCTTTGTGTAGCCTAGAGCAAGATGACGCAGGAAACACTCGTCATAGCGGTCAATCTCATAGTGAATGAGCGATTTCTGGCGTGCAGTGTCGCGGTTCACATTCTCACGGAAACGCTCCACCAGTTTCTCAAGCACAGGCTGATTAAAGACATTGCGTTTGCCTGCCATGACATTGTATATCTCGTGTTTGGTGAGCAGTTCGCCGGTCTTTAGGGTAATACCATCGGCTCCAGCATCGAGCACGTCTACCCAAAGTTTCTCGTTGAGCAGTTCGCCGGTAAAGACAAGGACTTTCATTTGTGGATGCTCCTTCTTCATTCTGGCGCATATTTCCACTCCCACTGTTGTTGAGCCGCCAAGACCCAAATCGAGCAACAGCAGGTCGGGGACTGCACGCTCAAGTACCTCATTGAGTTCCTTCTCATTGGAAGCGACACCAATCACGTCGGCCTCGGGCAACTCTGTACGGAAAATCTCCTCGGTACCCTTGAGTTCGAGCCTTGCATCCTCTACTATTACTACACTGAATTTATCTATCATAATTCCTTATTTTGGCAACGTAAACAATATGACAACACCATCGACATCGGCCCGCGCCTCCATGCGCGAAGCATGACGTCCTGTATAATCCTCGTGCATTCGCACAATCTCCTTTGCAACAAGATACTCCATTCCGCGTAATCCGGTATTCACGCCAATGTTGTAGCGCGACGGGGTAAAGAGTTCGGCAACCTCGTCACTTGAGAGTGTATACCTGTTATCCACCAGTTCTATCCTGACTGTATCGCCGGAATTGGCCGCGCGCAACAACAATACGCCATCCTTCTCAACCTTGAAGGCTGCGTCAATGAGCACCTCAAAGAGATATGACACAAGGACTGTATCTACTTTCACATTGGCATCAACAGGCTCATACACGAGCGACAAGCCCACACCCCGTTTCCTTGCGCAGCGCTCAACAGAACGCCTTGCATCGGCAAACAGTTGCTCCACAGAGACTGAAGAGAGCGTGAAGCACATGGTGTCGAGTTCGCGTCTTGCGCAGTTGGAAAGTATGCCGAAAACCGAGTTGTAATACTCCATAAGTTCGCTCATGGCAGCAATGCTTTCGCTGCGGTTACCGGTTGCATCAAGTGTCCTCTGCGCCAGTTCGCGCACGCGGCTGGGATAGTACACCGTTTCGTGCTTGATGACCGACAGGCAGTTGTCCATGACCATATTCTGGACGTGCAGACGGTTCTCCTCGAACCTTATGCGCTCAGTCTCCTCCTCTATCTCCTCGAGGCTGGTGTAACTGTTGGCAACACGCACAGTACGGTGGTATGCCATTGATGCCACAAAGCGGGCAATGAGTTCCAGGCTCACTGTCTCGTTATCGCTCAAGGGGCGTTCGGTAACTATCTCCATTGCACCAACAAGCAGTTCTTCGCCAGATAGCGTTACATAGAGCGGCAACACGCGCAGAAGCGCATCGGGCGAGAGGAAGGAGTTGCCTTCATCAACAACACCGTGCAGATAGACATCGGCACGTTCACCAGTAACCTGTTGAGGTGCTGCGGCAAACAGACGCCCGTCGTTGAGCAACAGGGCAACCCTGCTGACACACATACGCTCGCCTATACAGGAGTATATCTCTGTTGCGATTTCCTGCAACATCTCCTGCGGAGTGTTTTGAGACGAGGCAGCCACGAGTTCCAGCAGCCTCAGATTAGTTCTTTGGACAAGACGTTCGTTTGCCTTGCCTATAACTGAGTGGCGAATATATGCAATGAGAAGGTAGAGCAGCAACACAATGGCAATAAAACAGGAGATTGCCACAAGCGCCTGGCGCAGATTGAGTGCGGCACGTGCCTGCTCATACAGCCCGGCAACAGCCTTGTCCTCATCGACAAGACGGTACAGGGTTGAATAGCAGTAGTTGTTATAGCGGTAAGCTTGCCACTCCTGCAGCGCCAACGATGCCACTGCAAGTTCATTGCGGATGTCGAGTATATTATAGAAGATATCCTCGGTCAAATGTTCGGGGAAAAGTCCCTTTCGCCACCAGTCAAGTTCGGCATAGGCGTTGCCCAAGAGGAGAATGGTATCGTTGCCGCCAATTTCTCTCCTGTAGTACTCATTCAATAGGTCAAAGGCCTTGCGCGCCTGGACAAATGCCTGCTGATAGTTGCCATTGGTGTTGCAGTTATACACCGAGTCGGCATAGTACCTTACTTCATTGAACAGACCTTCATTGGCAAGTGAGGTACAAGGCAGCAGCATAAGGAGCGCGACAATGCATCGCACAACGCCTTTGGGCAGGCGGAATGAGAAGCGGCTGCCACCACCCTTGCGGCTCTCGATATTCATTGAGCAGACCGAGAAGACAGCGTCGGTCTTCTTATATTTCTCTATTATTCCCCTGCAGTTCATGAGACCAAAGCCACCGCCCTTGCTCTTGGCCGGCAGGTTTTCGTTATCACTTCCTATGGTTGCTGCATCATAGACCTTTTCATTCAGTATGCGGTCTATATCGCTCTGCGAAATGCCCACTCCACTGTCGGTTACAGCCACCTCTACATAGTCACCACCCTCAACGCACTCTACGGCAACGCTGCCACCCCTGGGCGTAAACTTTGCAGCATTGTCAACAAGCGTGTTTATCATGAAGAGGGTGAGTGCCTTGTCGGCCTTTACAACGGGACTGCCGTCACCCACTGTCAGCATCACCCCGCGCGATTCAAGGAACTGGCGGCTCTTCTCTATTATTGCGAACAGGCCTGCGAGCGAGAAACTCTCGACCTGCAGGTTCATCTCGCCCTGACGCATCTTTATCCAGCGCTCAAGGATTACGTTCAGGTCATCGAGCCTCTCTGTCAGTTCAGTCACATACCCCAGTTTGCGCTCCACATCATTGGGAGAGGCTGTGCGCAATGCACGCAGTTCATTTATAATCCTGTCAATATATGGACGCATTGACATTACGGTTGAAACAGAGACACGCTTGAGCAGATTCTCGCGTTTATGCTCGGCAAGATAGACAGCGCAGGCATGGCGCATCTCCTGGAGCCTCTCCTGCTCATCGCCAATATCGGCAAGGCGCATACCTTCGCCAAGAGCCATTGCCACATAGGGGACAAGCATATCCAGCATCGACATTTTTGCCGGCGTCAACGGCAAGGCTGTTGTCAAATGCAATGTATCGGCACTACCATCCACATATCTCACTGCGAAGGAGTAACTGCAAGCCGAGGTGTCCTCTACCGGTGAGAACGAGAAATGTACATCGCCCGAAAAGCCGGCAAAGCGTGCATTGAGGAAAGTTGCCATGTGTGTACACAGTTCCTCCTTGCTGCACACATCCTGAGGCAGCGACGAGAGCAGCAGACGGCACACATCGGGCAGCCGTCTTAGTTCGTTTGAATATGAATGGTGATATTTTCTCTTTCGGTAGTTAAAGACGATGATTGCTGCCATCAATGCCACAATAGCCACAATGACGACATTTATCAGCCGGTCAAGGCTCAATATATCGGCTGTTACAGTGGTTACACGGCTCTCAATCTTCTTGTTGAGACGTGTAGTGCGCAGCAACTGCAGATAACTCTCGCGGTTAATGTCCGATGCATACTTGTTGCCAAGACCTGCATAGGCACAACTTGCCTCACGACGCACACTAAGCAGACACTCGGGGATGTTGTACATTTCGGCATCGGAAAACATCGAGGGTTCAATCTCAATGTCACAGTTTTCAAGCACGTTCGAGGCAAAATCGTGCTCAAGTGGGTAGTATTTTCTATAATAGCCGTTTATTTGGGCAAGCGCCGAATCAAGCAATGCCAGTGCTGCATCATAGTCGCCCCGCTGCGTCCTGCAGGAGGCTGAGACAGCCAAAGCCTCAATCATCATATACCTGTCACCGTAACGCTTGAAACCATCAACTGCCGCTGCGGCCAAAAGGTAAGGGATTGACTCAATACCGTCACTCTGCAGTTTTATGTGTGCAAGATTATCAGGAAGCGCCTGAAGCATTCCGGCATTATCGCGCAAAAGAATGGCAAGCAGCAACTTGTAGTTTGCAGTGAGCCAGGTATACCCCCTGCTCTCGGCACTGTTGAGCCCCCTTGCCAGCAAGTCAAGACGTTCGCTCACATCGGGCGCAGTGTTTGCAAGCAGCATTCTTGCATAGATTCTGAGCGCGGGGTCAACACTCTGTTCTATGCCGGTACTCAAATAGCCCAATGTACGCTTTATATCATCAAGCATAGCCAAGTTTGAGAAGTAGCATACCGATACTATTCCAAATTCTATCTTTGCGCGCTCAAAGCGTGCCTTGTCGTTGGCGTTGAGGCGTTCGGCATCCTCATCAATGCGCCTTATTCTCTCAAGCGCCTTTGCACGGTAGTCAAAGAATTCCCTGTTGCCCGAGACACGATAGCATATTGTCATTAGCCCGACATCGGCAACAAGTTTCTCAATCTCGCAGACAGCACCGTCCAGCACTTTCTTGTATAGCGATACTGCAGCAGCGTAGTCCATCTTCATAAGAGCAGAATAGGCCATTGCGTTGGCCGACACCATTGCCTGTTCATGGTTACGGGCAGAGAGGCTGTCAAGCCTCCTTGACAGTTCATCGAGCAATGCAGCATCCCTGTAGCGGGCATCATACACCTGCACGTCCAGCGAATCGCCCATTGCAGATGGTTCATCGCCATGACCGTGACCTGCGCACGAAAAGAGCGCAACGCACAGAAGCATTATGTACAAGAATATTCCACGCATAGAAGCCACAAATGTTCTTACATTGTCAGATACAAATTTAATGATTTATATTGAATATACACCACTACAAGCAACAAATAACGCTGTGGGTGCGCACCCACAGCGTTATTTGTTGCTTAAATCATCTGTTTCTGTTTCTTGACATAGAGACGCCTTATCCAGAAATAGTACCCGGTAAGCGGCAATGTAGCACCAAGCAGCGCCGCCAGGAACGACAATATACGGCTAAGCCATCCACCCCAGGCACCGGTGTGCAGCGTGTACACCCAACCGCCAATCTTGCTGTCACAGTTACTATCCTTGTAAAGTTCAACGCTCATAATTTCGCCTGTATTCTCGTTGAACATATACTTGTCGGCTGCGCGCATATTGCCATACACAGACTCCCTGACAGACACGCAACCTGCAGAAACAGTCATTGTCTCATAGCGCGACACGTGCTCCTCTACATTTTCAAGTGCTTTTTGCCAGTTGTAGAAAGGCGAATCACCCACAGATGTATTTACAGGCGTTGCCCCACTGTTACCATCAGCAATAGCGGTTGCACCGCTTTGGGCATCGACCATTGTTGCTGCTGAGACAGCGTCAACATCGGTAATGGAAACCGCCGTTCCCTCATCAACATATTTTGCATTGGCTACATTGGTTGCGGCAGTTACCGCATCTGCGTTCCACAGGACAACGCTGCCGTGCTCTGCCGTTGCACTGCCTCTCTCTCCGGCACTCTTTGCACAAACAGGCAACGTACACTCCCTGCAAATGCCCGGACACACCGGAGCCTCAGCGACTTCCCGGGATGCTTTGTCAACAACTGCAACACTCCTTTCATTGCCGGCACCGAACAACGAATAGAAACCGTCCTTATACCACTCGAAAGACCATGTCAGGCCGGTCAGCGCCATAGCAAGCAACAGAAGAAGAGCATAGAAGCCACCAGCCACATGCAGGTCGTACCAGAAACGGTTCTTACCCTTTTTAAGTGCTATCTGCAGGCGGTTGCTGAGCATCTTGCGGTTGCGCGGCCACCATATTACAAGACCGGTCAACAGTATCACCACAAAAGCAAGGGTGCTTGCGCCAACAATAATCTTGCCCCAAAAGACCTTGCCCTCACCTGGATTGCTGTCCATGAGCCAACGGTGCAGGCGGAATACTGTACGGAAGAACGGCAGACGCTCATCCTTGCCAATCACCTCACCCGTGTATTGGTTTACATAAACCGCCGCCTTCTTTGGCTTTGAGAGGTTTACCCTGTAAGCCTCATCAGGAGAAGATGAAACGACAACACCCTTGACATCGACATCGGCAGGCAATGCCGCATCCACCTTGTCGGCAATTACACTCACGGGCAACGGCTCACCCACTGGAGTGACAACCGTAATATCGCCAACGCACAATGCAGTAATCTCCTTTTCAAACACCAGCAATGCACCGGTGAAACAGGTGATTGTTATTACAATGCCGAACGGCACAGATAACCACAAGTGGAATTTACGGAAGAAATTTCTCATCTATCTTATTCTTTATCTATATAACGTCCATTTCCGCAAAGATATCATATTTTTCCATTACCCGATACTAACGGGGGAACAATTTGCCTATGCCGTCAAGCGACGAAACCTCTATAACAGCCCCTTTGGCAGCTGTAGCACGCGCAGGGTCAATCCTGTATATCGCAGGATAACCGTCGGTAACAGTCACCGGCATATATGCATAACCGTTCTCCATGTAAGGAGTCTTTCCGAAAGCCGACAATGTCTGTGGCAACCCTTCAACAAACCTGAATGTCGCATCATTTACATTGAATATTGCAAGACTCAAGGCTGTGGGCGCGCTATTGCCGGGAACAAGAGGTGCATCATACATCTGCAACAGGAAATTACCGTCGCCCACATACCATGAACGCAGGAACGAGCGACCGCCCGACAGAGCCTCTATATTCACATAATAATCGTTGTCGAATACCTCTTCGCCCGACTTTATGCGCACAACACCGGCAGGCAGCACTGTACGTTGGTTCTCGTCGGTCATGGTCTTTGCATATGAGGGCGAGAAGAGATAGACATCGCCATTCTCGGTTGCCCAAATCATCTGGTAATACTGTGATTTGAAACGGCCTGACGCATAACTTATCCTGTCGGTTGTAATCACTTTTTTTGTTGTAAGAGTCTCGTTGTCAAAAATTGCCACGTGGCACTCATTGGGGTACTGTGTCCACTGCAGTTCGCCTTTCTTATATGAGCTACTGTTGGAACCGCCATCCTCAGTTTTTACCAAGTGGGGATATTTAACCCATTTGCCACCATCGGCAGCAGCACCATACTGGCTCAAGCCCATCGGCACAACTGCAGTGAAGAGTTTTTCGCCACGTTGTTGGAAGCCTGCCAAAGTAACATACTCGCCATTGCCAAGAAAATTCTCGGACACATACTCTTCGCGAACCTCACTCGAACGATAGGTCTCGGCCTTGGTATCAAGATAAGAGAGAAGGAACATTTTGGGGAGAAAGCCATTCTCATCGGCCCACTCAGTGCGTCCATTGCCTGTGGATGATGTGAGTATGTAGTTATCATACTGGCCATAGGTAGTGAAACGATTAATAGCATACTCTTTGTCACGTGCAATTATGTTGTAGTCCTTGTCCATTACATATGAGCGGGTCAAGCCTGCATTGCCTTGATTATAGGCAAGGCCATAGAGGTATTCTGTACCATGGAAAACCCAATACGAAGCCTCATCGGTTACAGTTCCGTTATGAACGGGGGATATTGTGCCTTCGTCGAGCGAGGCGGCTGTTAGCAACACAGGGGTGCTGTTGTTTGACATTGTTACGGTGGCTGCTATTACATAGGGCCTTGCACCGCTATCGGGCGGTGTAAGTTCACTACCATTCTCTTTGTCACAAGATGTAAATACCGCTGTTGCAAGCAAAGCAACAAATGATGTTTTTGTAAAAAAGTTCCTCATATCATTCAGTTTTATTGATTAGTTATTTTCCTAATTTCACGCGAAGCTTTGCATAAAAAGCACGTCCTGGTTTCTGCAGACTGAAATTGTCATACAAACGTTCATTCGTTATATTCCGACACTCGAGCGCTATATTGTAACGTCCATTCTTCAATGCATACACAAGTGACACATTATGCGACAACTGGTCGGGAACCAAATAATCGCCTTTATTGGTTCCAATCCTTGCCGAATAGTAACTGAACTGCTGAACATACGCACCATCATAGGTAAATGAGAGCAGATTATCCTTGCCACCAAGCCCATACCAATGGAGTATGACATTGAAGTCGGTAAACATTGACGGCAGATTGGGCATTTTCTCTCCGTATCCGAGATTAGGCACAGAACTGCCAATGGCACTCTTCATATTATCAAGCACTCTCATATCGGTAAAATTGCCACCTATTGAAATCCATCTATCCCAAGTATATCGCAACGTGACATTATACCCTTTTGTAAGCACTTTTCCATAGTTTATATATGTTGCAGCAGACTTACCACCGCTGAGATCGACAATATTACGCTGAATGTAATCGCGTGTATCGCGAAAAACCAGCCCGGCCTCGGCAAAAAACCCGTGTGAACCGAACTTACCATTGTAACCAATATTCAAATTGACATTATGGCTATTCTCCGGTTTCAATCCAAACTCTCCCTGTTCCAAATCCTCGTCACCAAACATTTCCTCAATGGTTGGCAAACGGCATGCTTTTTCATAAGAGAGTTTAGCCTGCAGATTGGGAAGAATGAAAAATGTTCCGGCAGCCCCATAGCCTACAGCATCCATTACACGTGCACTGCTCACATACTCATCGGCATTGCTTGTTGTTGCCACAGGCCCTTCAACATAGACATTGTAATATTTACCAAATGCTGTTACGTTCCACCTCTCAGACGGAGTAAAGCGATAAGAAAAACCGAGTATATTCTTATGCGTCAGTTTGTCAAAAGGATCCTCAACCTTTTGTGGGAGCAACAGCGATGTATTGCTGCGCTTGAATGCACTAAAAAGATAGTTCAGCGTGAACAGATGCATGTGTGATATACCGGGTGAATAATTGATATTGGCCGCCATATTCCAGTTTTCATTATTCGATTGCATGTGTTGCAACGCCTGCTCGCCCCGGCTATTCAGTTCCTTTGTCTCACCGAACCAATTATATTTACAAGAAGCCGTGTCGATATTTGTTGATATATTGCGATTGTAGTTTAGTGATGCCGAAAAGTCAAGACCATCTACCAGCAAGTTCCGTTTGCCATATTCCAAGGAAGGCATGAAAGAATAACTTCTACGGTGCTTCTCGCCATAAACTATCTCCTGACGCACGCCGGTCTGTACCTCCTTGTACATTTGTGAAAGTCTAATGCCAAGCATCAGGCGGTCGGCCCATTTTTTTCCAATGACACCAACTTTGAATGTTGCAGCCTCATTGCGATAGGTGTCGTTGAAGCGCTCAACGCTGTACAGTTTCTTCTTCTCAATGCTGCCTGTTTCAAAATCCTCAACAGGGCCATTTATGGTATAGTTGTTGTCGGAATAGTTCTGAAAGATGTTGAGTTCATACTTAAGGCCGTTACGGTGTACCTTGCCGAAGTTTATAAAAGATTTATGAGTATTGAACGAGCCGTATGAGTAAGAAGCATCAAGATTCCACCCCTCGCGTATCTTATTGGTTACAATATTCACCACCCCGCCCATGGCATCGGCGCCGAACTCTACGGGAACAACACCACGATAAACTTCAATGCGCTCGGCAAAATTCACGGGAATATTGTTAAGGCCAAACGATGCACCTACCCCCTCTTGCGGGACACCATCAATAAAAACCTTGATGTGCTTACCACTGAAACCGTCAAGCATCAAGTTCATCACAGAACCCTCACCACCAGACTCGCGCAACCTGACACCCGGTGACTTTGCTAAAATATCACTGAGATTTCCTGTCGTATTCAGGAAATCCTTTGTATCAAGAGCTACAACATTATAGGCCGAATTCTTTAGAGCAGAAAGCCCCGAGGCTGTTTCCGTAACTATCACATCTTCAAGCAGTTGTTCCGACGACATCAATTCCACATTATACTCCAAATTAAGTTTTTCGTCTACATAGACCTCTTTACGTACAGGTTCGTATCCAATGGCTGTAAAGACAAGTACATAGCGTCCCAATGGTAATTCAAGTTCATAATCACCATCGTCATTGGAACAGGTTCCGAATTTGCCACCCTCAACCCCGATAGTAGCATAAGGCACACCACCCTCGCCTCGAGCAGTGACTTTGCCATACAGTTTTATATTGTGAGCAACCGAAGGCAATGCAAACATTGCCATTATCGTAATTATGAATACCAAGTGTAAACTTCTGTTCATTTTGCATTTTTTATCCGATGCAAAATTACAGACATCAACAAGCACACACAATTACCCAAAATAACGAAAAAAGCAACTTGTAATACCACCTGTTTGTTAGCAACAAATCACCATTTAAAGTTGCACATGGTAGATACAAATAACTATCAAAAAAAGACCATTCCGTGCAGGAACAGTCTCTGATTAACAAAATTATCAAAACATTTTACTTTACAGCCTCAATTGCATAGCCTTTTGCCTTCAGCAGTTCAAGAACGCCCTTCTCACCAGGCAAGTGGGCTGCGCCCACGACAAACAGAGTCGGCGCCTCGTCCATCATCGCAGGCATCGCCTTGACCCATGCTGCATTGCGTCCATAGATGAGCGCTCCTTCCTCCCCCGGGGTGCTATCGCACTGATTACCTATTTTCTCCTCGGTAACATCCAGAAGCGCCTGCATATCCTGTGCAAAGTAGGCGGCAGCAAGTTCTTTCATCTGCAATGAATAATATTCTTCGTTGTCTATCATACAAAGAAGTTGCTGTTTCTGCCTTTCAAGGGTAGCCCCCTTGTACAAAGTCTCAATCTGGAAATCCACGCTCTCAAGACCCGCAACCTTCTTGCCGGCCTGTTTGGCAACCTCCTGAAAATAGGCGTCAATGAGTTTCAAGGGGTTGAACCCGGGCGTTAGTTTCATGTACTGCACCAACTGCAACTGCGTGGACAACGCCATTGGAGTCATCTTGCCCAACTGGTTCTTGAGCATTGGGCTGTTGAGGTTCATGCCCAGGAGGTTGTCCATATAATTATTAATGCGTAGCATCTCATCGGCTGTAAAGATGTCGGCAAGCGACTTGCCATCGGGCAGCGTTATTGCCTCCTGCAGTCTTTTCTGGTTCTCGCGGCTCTCCATCTCGCTCATCACAACCTCGCCGCAGACAACCTCTACAGCGTCAATAGCCGCTTTGGCACCATGTATCGAATCTATGAACGAGGCCGGAGCCAGGTGATAAGAGCCTACAATATAAGATGGACTTACAAGGTCCTTATGCGAAATCTTATAGAGCAACTGGGCATTACAGACAACAGTCGAGGCAATTGCCAAAAAGAGAGATATAAAAATCCTTTTCATAATTATGGTATCTAATATTGGCTGCAAAATGTTCAAAAAAAGTTGTAAACAGCAAAAGATTTACAGTGCAAGGAATGTGACAAAGCGCCCGAGCTGCTTTGAGAAGGAGAATGCGTCACGTGATGCATTCAGGCAGTTTACAGAATAGGCCGAATACTGCGCTGGCGACATATCAACAAAAGCGCGGATATTCTTTTCAAGAGCCTTGTAGTCACCATACTCTGACACAAGACCAAAACCGCACTCCTCGACAATGCGGGCGCCTTCGCCGTTTCCACTGAAAAGTATGGGAATGCCGGCAGGCAACAAGTCAAAAATCTTTGAAGGCACAGCGCCATGAATGGCTGCAGCAAGCGGTATTATAGAGAGATGGTACTTTTTCAGTTCCTCATTAATCTGCAGCTTTGAGACATACCCATGATACCAGATATTCCTGTCACCACTCTCAATATACTCCTGTATCTGTTCTACCTGGTTACCCCCTCCATAAAGATGCATTTCAACACCAAGCGCCTTGAAATCGACCGACTTGAGCAACGACAGCATATCCTGAGCAACACCAAACAGGCCGGCATATACTATTTTCAGCACACCGTCCTTCTCTTTCACTGTAGGCAAGTGGTTATCATCGGGTTGAAGATTACGGTACAGGAACGTGCTTTTGCCAGAAAACATTGACTCGACGTGCTCAACAATTTCCTGTGATTGACCCATTACGGCATGAGCATTACGGTATATATACTTCTCGAAACGGCTCAATGCCTTGAAAGAGAGACTTCCCTTACGCACAAATCCCAACTCCACAGCCGAGCCAGGCCACAGGTCCGAGACGTTAAGAACAACCTTTTTGCCAAAGAGTTTCTTGAACAGCGTAATAGCCGAGACTGCAACCAGGATGGGAGGGGACTGGATAATTATGCGGTCATAACTTTTAATAAGCCTGCGCTTGAATGCAAATGACCACATTGTGATTGCATAGGCAGTCATTGCAAGCACACGCTTGAACGGATTCTTTGAGACGGTTGCATATGTCCAATAACGGTAGACATCAATCCCGTCAATCTGCTCCTTCATTGAATAGCGGCCGCGAAAACCGTCAAATATCTTTCCTTTGGGATAATTGGGCAAGCAGGTAAGCACATCAACATCCACCCCCGAGGCCTTAAGCCCCCTGGCAAGATTGGTTATGCGGCTTGGAGCCGCTCCCAATTCGGGTTCGTAATAGAACGAGACGATGAGTACCTTCACTGTATTAATCTGAATTTGGTTTGCATTACCCTAAAAGAACGCATATTCTCAAAGGCACGCAAAGTTAAAAACATTATGCAAGAAAAAAAATAAAACAGCGTTATTTATATCTACAATACAAAATAACAGCCTATCTTTGCGATAACACAATACAAAAAACAATATGAATTTTGCGTTGAAATGGCTATTCCCCTTTCTGATGCTTGCGTTTCCAGCGCAAGCACAGAAAAGCGAATGGGGAAAAATAAGATATGAGGTGCAGGCCGAAGCCATTGTCTCGACGGGAGAACATGCCCCGTTCTGGTTGACAAGCAACAGGCAGGGACTCTCCTCACTGAAGAACAACAATACAGCGCTGAGTGCCGGACTGTTCCGCGATTTTGACAAGAAACGTGGATTCACCTGGGCATACGGAGCAGAAATTGCCGGCACATGGAATCACCCGGCGCCATTCTATATACAGCAGCTGTATGCCGACATAAAATACAGTTGCTGGGAGTTGAGCGTTGGCAGTAAGGAGCGTTGCTCCGAGGGTAAGCACCGCACTCTCAGTGGCGGCGGCCTTACCTTCTCACCCAATGCCCGCCCCATCCCACAAGTCCGTTTCGGCATAAATGAATACACCACTGCACGCTGGCTGTTCAACGAGTGGGTACACGTAAAGGGACACTTCAGTTACGGCCGGCAGACCGACGACAACTTTCAGCGCACATATATGAAAAATGCCCCAACTGGGAGCAGATATGTCGAGGATGTACTTTTCCACGAAAAGACTGCATTCCTGAAGATTGGCAAACAGAGCAAGACACCATTCTCAATAGAGATGGGTGTTGAGATGTACACCCAGTTCGGTGGGCGCGTGTGGGAGAAAAGGGCCGAGGGGGATGTTGTACGTCACGAACTGCCACACTCGTATATGGAATATCTGAAGGCATTCATTCCGCTGGCCGGCGGCAGCGAATCGACAGAGATGGACCAGACAAACATAAACGGTAACGTGTTTGGCAGCCTTCATCTTGCACTTGACTACAAGGCCGAGGAGTGGAGAATAAAGGCATACTATGAGCACTATTACGAGGACCACTCGGGACTCTTTGGGCTTGACTACCACTACAATCGCCAAGGAGAGAAGACCTGGATAACATACCTTCCCTGGCGAGACGGACTTTTTGGCCTGGAACTGACAGTTCCCAAGAACAGGGTAATAGACACTGTGGTGTATGAATTCATCACCTCACGCGACCAGAGCGGACCGATATTGCAGAACCCATCGGGCGACATGATGGGACAGGCCGGCGGAAAGGACTGGTATTATACACACAGTTACTACCAGTCGTGGCAACATTGGGGGATGTCAATGTGTAACCCACATTTCTTGTCACCACTCTACAACAAACTGCCCAATATGACAATGCCATATTCACGTTTACGCTCACATCATTTGGCTTTCAATGGCACACCTTGCGAGCAACTTGAATACCGTCTCATTGCATCCTGGACAAAGCACTGGGGCTCATACGAAGACCCGCTACCAGAGCCTCTTACCCAGTTGAGTACAATGGCTGAAGTGGTTTACACTCCAAAGAAACTGAAAGGATGGAGTTTTACCGGAGCACTCGCATACGACCACAGCCGACTTATCGGCAACAATTTCGGTGGTATGCTATCCATTTGCAAAGAGGGATGGCTGAGCAACAAATAACGGAAAAACAAAAAAAAGATGAAACGATATATATACGGGCTGCTGATGCTACTGACTATAATAGCGACATCGTCATGCGAGAGTTATCTCATCAATGGCAATTTGGACGGATTTTGGCAAGTATCAAGCATTGAGAATAAGACAACAGGCGACATAACCTATTGCAATGGCGATACATACTACTCGTTCCAGAGGGAACTGGTGCTGCTATCCTACGTATCGCCCACATTACCTCAAGGGCTGATGAAGGAGAACTACATTGCCTACTTCACACACAAGAACGACTCGATATACATGACCGATTTCCGCATCTACCTTGACAGGGACGGCAAACAGGCTCCGCTATCAGAACTTGAAAAATTTGGCATGTATGAGCTGTACAATGCTTTTGGGGTCGAAGAACTGAATAGCAGTTCTATGGTGCTGAGTTCGGAGAAGGCACGTATTGTAATGAAGAAACATTAAGCGGTTATTCTCCATTATTTAAATTCACCGATTATTGTATGCAATCTATTCGAAAAAGTGACTTGAATGCATACTGTAGGCTGCAAGACATTGTACTCTTTTGCTATTTCCTCTTTTATTAATTGTATTGAGGCTTGACCATTGAATATAAAAACAGCCCTATCAGTAACGACACGATTATTTTCAACACTTATTATCTTCACATCTGGAGATAAATGGAAATAGGCATCTGCAATCGATGAAACATTTCCTTCTACCACATCTATAACCTCCATTGTATCATTCTTGCATAGAAAACTACGACGATAACAGATTCCTTTGTCACTATACCCATCATGCCATAGAGTAAAGCACTCCGGTCCATCATCCTCAACAACTAAATTTGCTCGCTGCGCACAACGGAAAGCGCCCCAAACTTTTGAAGAGTTTTCACTATCTATCACGACAGTATTATGTGCACGCGTAGAACGTTCGTAATCCCTGCGGCAGCCGGCGTTATATGTGGATATTCCTGTATCGACCAACAATTCACGACCTTTTGCCCAAATCAAGAATGTTGAGCTATCAGCATGAGCATGTCCAAGATTATAAGAAACGCCAAGTGGAGCCATATCAAGGATTGCTTCATAATCAGGATGTACAACGTGACGGTAACCGCTATCACCCAGCACCCCCCTGTTCCATTGCACACCTAACTGTAGAGCATATTCACGAAGTACTCCCGGTGAGAGGGCTACACCATTGGCCGAATCATTCAACAGTGGAATGGAGTCATCTTTTGTAACAATAGCATCAAGCCATGCCAACATCACCGAAGCCTTTTCACTAAGCAGTTTTCTCAAATTTGTCAAGTCATCAAAAAAACTGTCATCGACATTGTGCAGAAGATTGTAGCAGTCAAGCAGACGTTCAAGAATTATGCAATGATACATTGGGCTCAATTCATAGTGGGCACCATCACTCATTATCTGTTCCTTCAATTGGCTATCAATAATCAACCTTGCCTTTTTCCCAAAAGTCTTGTCGTTAAAATATACAGCAGCGAACAACAACGAAAAACCATTCTCCAAATAATGGTTTGCAAGCAAATGGCGTTCGGTGCGGCTGCCAAGAATCAGGTACTGTGAATAAAGGAACGTATCAATGTTTTTAAGTTGCTGTTCAGATAGTTCGTCCCAATGTCGCGCAATGAATTTTATCCAATTTATACCACGCAAAGATATTGGATACGGGTCGTCGGCAATTCTATTATCGGGCGCAGACGCAATAAAACGTTCAATCCACTCTACACCGGCTGCAGCACTCATCTCAGGCTGCAGAATGAAATCCATATAATTCAGGTTATAACGCCATAGGTCACCCATAGAACGGTCATCCCATGCACCACTGAATGTATGTGACAAATTCAGGAATTCAAAGGTGCCATCACCTTTATATGTAATATTTTTCCGGGGAAACGAAAGAAATGTAATACGGTTTCCGGCCTTGTGAGAGGCATATATGCTCTTACGACCAATCAACCGCCTCAATTTGTCGCAAACTTTGTAATAAACCTGAAAATAGATTTGCTCCATTTTCAGATACTTAATCGTATGATAATACCTTGACAATGACATAAAGCAAGAATCAACTTAATGATGAGTAAATACGCAGAATCTCATCTTCGACACAGACTTCTGGAGTATATGACACACGCAATTTGCGCAACAACAAGGTGTAAGTCTTATCAAACAAGTCCTCAGCATCACCGGTTCTATACAGCACTGCCTCTTTAGGTCTTGTACAGACATCACTGGCAACTACAGGAGTTCCAAACTGTAAAGCTTCCTTAACAGAAACACCTTCCATATCAGACATTGTTGGACGTAGAAAAACATCTGTAGCCGACCACACTTCAAAACCATTTACAGAAGGGGCTATCGCAAACAAGAAATGCCGTTCTAATCCAAGTTCTTTAATTTTTGCAATACAATGATTGTAATATTCATGATTAAAGATGTCAGATACACAGAAAACCAGTCCTACGTCCAACCCCTTCTCATGCACCAACCTGTCCATTAAATATATCAACTGATCAAGACCATACAAATCTCCAAAAAACTCGTTCTTTATAATTCTACTTGCATTGGCAGACAAATTATAGGTATGTCTGGAGAGGAATTCTGCAATATCCTTAGTCAAGCCCTTAAGTTCATCCTTACCAGGTGAAATATAAGTAGGAAGAAGTACTATTTTTGTATCATCTATATCAAACTTTTCGCGTAATAGAGGAGTGTATGTAGGGTCATTATATATTACATATTTAACACGTTGAAACAAGCGATTGACAATTCTCCGTTTCCATCCATTCAACATTACCAGTCTACGGTTATGCAAAGTCATTATTATATCATGTCGCCATCCGAAAAGATAGAGCAACAACAGTAACTTAAAGTTGGTAAATTGAGAATGGATAAGCCTTTTTGAGACAAACAACAACTTAAAGAATTCAATCAGTTTATTCTTGACATCAACTATATAACCGCATCCACTTTTTGAGGCAGCAAAATTTCGCATAATGATATGCTCATCCTTTGCATGAAGTTTGTCAATTAAACGTTTACAGTATACAGAAATACCCCCTGTTGGAGGAGGCGCAAAACCCCAAATCTCTTTTTTCATCTTTTTTTAAAATAATCATTACGAATAACCAATGACTCAAAATCCTCACGAGTAACCCGGTCTTTTTTACCTGCATCAACAAACAAACTGCGCATCATTCTCCATGCCAATGCAAGCGACCGGTTTACCATATAAAAATGACGCATACATAAAGGTATATTCAGGATTTTCCAAATTGTGTAGAAAAGCACAGACTTATGCAGACGTACATCAATAAAACGGTTCAGATAGTGCAGATAAAGTTTCCCTGGACGGTTCATCCTGTTGCCCGAAGCGCCAACCTTGTGATAGATAAGCGAATCAAGCACACATACCATGTGAACATTTCTTTTATGCATACGCATAGAGAATTCAAAATCCTCCTCGCCGAAGAAAAAACGTTCTGTGAGCAGATGTCCATGCTCATCCAACAGTTCCGGATAAAAGAACAGCGCGCATCCCGTTACAAACGAGATGTCAATATGCTCCCTCTCTTTGACAGCAGAGTCGTGACATCCGGCATAAAAATATTTGCGGAACCCGAAGAAGAGCCTACCGCCGCAATTCCATATTTTATGTTTGTCGTAGTAATAATTTATCTTTGGGGTCAGTACACGATAACGGGGGTGACGTGACGAGAACTCCTGCAAACGAACAAGGAAATCGGGCAACACCTCTGTGTCATTGTTAAGCAACAGATAACTGTCAGGTGACATTCTGGCAGCAATTTCCAGTCCTTTATTGTTTCCCATTGCAAAACCATAGTTCCTGTCTAGTGCAACCAAGCGGACATCCACTTCGCCGTGCTCGTCAATCCATGATTGGATACGGGAGACTGAGTCGTCGGCAGAGCCATTGTCCACTACGTACACTACAAAATCACCATCCGCATCGGCCAATGATTTCAAGCATGCCAACGTGTCGTCAGCACCATTCCAATTCAATATTATAATTGCCGTCATTTGTGTTCATTTATTCGGTATAGACAAAAAAGGCACAGACAGAACAACAGTATCTCGGACAATGACATTGCCCATGCCGCAGCCATAATCCCCCAACAAGGAGCGCATATCAACATGAATATTACACTGAACAGACCGGTAATCAGCACCGAGCGGAAAAACTGGGCCTGGCCATCCATATTGACAAGCCCCACAATTCCAACAAGATAGTTAATCTCTCCAAACAGTATGACAAGAGTCATAATGCGTATAAGCGGAACGGTAGCGACAAACTCGCGGCCGCAAAGGATTTCTGAAATAAGCGGTGCAAAGAGATACACACCGATGGTCACAAGTACAACAACAGCGGTGAATGGAACTGATATCTTGCGTAATAGACGTGTATTATCCTTTACCGACTGCCCTTTGAAACGATGGCTCAAATGCGGGAACAGCGCCTGTGCTGCAGGCGAAATAATAGACTGGAAGCCCTTTATTACCTTTTCTGCCGCAGAATATATACCAACTAAATCATCAGAAACGAACTGTTTGAGTATTATGATATTGGCATTGCGATAGAGGTTCATACCAAATGTTGAGCCAAATACAGCACCACCATCCTTAAACTGGGTGATAATGTCGTTTAATGTTGAGCGATGAAAACGGATATTGAACTGAAAACGAACCAATACAAGGCTAAGCAAGCCTGCAAGCATGTAACCGAAGGAGTTGAGCAGAATTAGCAAATAGTAATCATCACTTGCACGCACAACAATGAATATCAGTATGGTAAAAAGAATCTTTGACGAAGCATTCACAATGGTCATATATTTCATCTTCTCCATTCCCTGAAAAAGCCACACCGGCGTAAAGATATCACCAACAACCATACCCAAGCCATAAATGAACATAAGCACATCTACATCGTCCTTGAATACAAGACGGGAGAATAGCAACAAAAGAGCCGACAATAGAACTGCAATAATCCCTTTACAAGCAATTACGGCATTATATATGCGTGAAACAGCCTGCACATCATCCCTGCATTGAGCAATCTGCTTGGTTGCTGAGAAATTAAAGCCGTAAGTACTGAAGAGTATAACATACTGCAAGACCACATACACATACGAATAGGCGCCATAATTAGCCTTGCCCACCGTATACAGAATATACGGCAGTGTCACCAATGGCAACAGCACATTCAACGCATTCAGGATTGAAAGCGAGAAAAAGTTCTCAATTATTTGCCTGTATTGTGAAATCCTCATCGTTAGAAAGCAATTATCACATCTCTATCATTCTCTATGTAATTCTCACGCGCATTGTTTATCTCTGGATTCAGGATTGAAGAATATGGATAGTACCTGATTCCAAAACGGGTATTTGGATAGACTTTTGAAGTATCCTTCAGATAATAGTATGAATAGTTATAAAAAACCAACATTAACGATAGCAATACAACCACTGACGACACCTGAAAATCCCTCAATTTCAATTTGGTTACAAAGTAATATGCAGTATGCACCGTAAATATCAATATGAAAGGTACAAAATAATTTATCAGACGTGAAAAGCCCTCGTAAGGCATAGACAAGGCATAGGGGGCAACTGCTAAAGAAACAATAAAAGTAAAATCAACATAAACATTGCTATATATATCCTTGAAACGGCTTCTTATAAACATCATACCAAGCAACGGCAAATACTGCAACATCTGGAACAACATACCCATAATGCTTCTTTGGTCATCCAAATATTTCTCAGCAAGAATTGTAATCGTTTCGTTAACGCTCAACAACTGCAAAATCAATACCGGAATGTTGACAACAGTTGTCAGCGCCAAAATGGAGAGCAGTATTATTATTTGCATTATAAAGGACGGTTTCTTGAAAAGTAGTTTGCCCAATGGGAAAAAGAGCATTATGACAGCCGAGAAATGTATGCTGATTGCCACTATACACCCCAAATAGTAAAAAAGCCATCTTTTTTCTAACAGAAATCCGGTTATTAGCAACAATACACATATACAAAGAGCCTCGCGCATAATCTCCATATTGAAGTAGCAATAGAAGCCTATGTAGTATAAAAGAATTACAGAAAAATAATATTGTGGTGAATATTTCTTGAAAAACCAGAAAAACACAGAGTTGACAATTACCGACTGAATTATCTGAAGCACCCAGAACTCTCCGCTCAAACTCTTTGCGACAGATGCATACACATACCACAGAGGGTTATACAAAGCCTCTTCAAAGTCAAAATATTCGAGTTCATCCATTGCCGGCCACTCATTGTACATAGACATATACATTAGAGTATCGCCACCCAACCTGTAACGCAAGCCGGCAAGGAGTATGAGCACAACAAGATTAAGGTAGTACCATTTGTTCTCGCCACCACTCTTGGCCATCCAGTCATACTTAATAACCGGTATCAAAAGCAATATAAAGACCAACAGGTATATCATTCCTCGCTTTTTCTTCTGATTTTACGCCAAGCAGAACGTATTGGAGCCTTAAGCAGCACATATGCTACAGCGAATACCACGCCAAAAAAACCATATAGCATTATCTTCATCATTTTACCCATTGATGAAGGGATGGCAGGAACTGCTGCGGGTTTCAATGTCACAAACACAGGTGTCTTCTCCTGGACCTTTGCCCTTGCTAACTGAAGTTGTTGGGCCCATTGTGTATGGAGTGCCGTTTTCAGGTCCTTATCTGCCATCAGTCTCTCTTTCTCTATAATGACATATTCATTTATGACATTTCTATTACAGCTAACAAAATCGGCATACCGCTGTTGCGATACGTCAAGACTATCCTTAGCCTCCAAATACATTCTTTCAATATAAAGGCAATCATCAATAGCTTTCTTTGTTCTGTACTGCGTGATCTCCTGTTGCAGGCGGTTCATAATAGTGTCGACCATTGCTGCCGCAACGCGAGGATCTCTATCTACAAATGACAAGGTAATGACATCAGTCTTCTTATCAACAAAGATACCTATAGCCGAATTCAAATTCTCAACCAGATTCATCTGTCGCTTTGTAAGAAGATAGGGATCAAGCACAGCACTCTCTGGACCTTCTGGTGAAGATGAGAAAAACCCTATCAACCAATTTTTTGCCTTTATAGGAAACAACTTGACATCATCAATCCAAGTTTTCTTTCGATAATGTTTCAAATATGCATAATATGTAGTATCGACAGTTCCATCAATGCTAGCAACCCTGACATCGAATAATGAAGTCAGGAATGGCAATGAACTGATAACATCGGGGTATAATAATGGATAAATTGCATCACCGCTTTCTCCCACACTCAAATTAAAGCCGGCCATTGATGCCAAAGCGCCAAGACCAGACACTCCTGAAGGTCCCGAGGTCTCAGGAGCCACAACTATTTCTGCGGTATACTCCTTTACTGTAGAAACGGCTATCAGCAGTCCAAAAAGAGAAAAGCACATTGCCACAACAAATATGAACTTCCATTTGTCCATTATCTGGCCTATCATCTTTAGCAAATCGGCCTCTTTTATCAATTTTCTCTTAACTTCCATTTTTGTAAGTTTACCCAGTTAAAGTTTATTACTTCAACAGATTTACAATTGTCACAACCATTGTTGCAATAGACACCAGCGAAGAGCCTATAGTCACAATTTCGGCAGTTGACAGTTTCTTCTTTAAGTTCTTTGCAGGCACAACAATTTCCATGCCGGGCTGTATGTCACTGCTTGAGAATTTCGAAATCTTCTTCACGCCACCGTTCATATATATGGCATACACGCCATTCTTCTTTGCCCTGTCGGCATAACCACCGGCGTGCTTTATGTAGTAACTCAATTTCTTGCCATCAGTGTATGTCACTGTAATCGGATAACGCACCTCGCCGCTGATTTTCACCGTTGCGGCATATTCGGGCACTGTAAGCCTGTCTCCCTCGCGCAGCACAATGTCGGCGCTGCTACCAGGATTCTCTACTGCTTTTTTCAAGTCAACATCAAGCAGATAGAAATCTTCAGACGCTGCATTTATGTTAATCAGAGAGTCGGTAATAGCCATATCAAAGGTCTTGTCGGAGCGCAAAGCATCCTCATAAATCTGTTTCTGAGACTGCTTTATCATATTATCACGCTGCATCTTCTCCTCTTCAGACATCTTGCGGTAGAGACGCGCGCCCTGCGGGTAGGATGAAACAGCAAAGCCACCAGCATCCTCTATCAAATCGCTCAGACGGTAATCGCGGCTGTGCATCGCATAATCACCCATGAAATTCACTGCACCCTCAACTGTCACGCTCTTAATGAGATTGTTGACAGGACTCTTGCGCACGTGCACCTCGTCAAATGGAACCAGTTCAAAACCGGGTGTCCCATCAATAACAAAGCCATCCTTCAAGGCAAAACAGAACACCTTAGTGATTGTATCGCAACCCTCAAGCGATTTTGGATCATAGACCCTGCGATAGACATCTATTTTAGCTGTAGAGGCGACATTTGTCAAGCCGCCGGCCTGCAGTACAAAGTCCTCAAGTGTCGTATTCTCGGCATATTCATATACACCGGGATAATTTACCTCGCCTGAAATCTTCAAGGTCTCCTGGCCGCGCATCTCATTCATAGATGGAACGAAAAGGACATCCTCCTTGCGAAGTTCAATATCGGGCGATGTACCGTTCATAATGCCCTCAAGATTTACGGCAAGAACCTCCAGTCGCCTGTCGGCCTTGCGGCGGTGCATCACGACACGCGGCAGGAATGCATCCTCGCACAGGCCATCGGCTGCTTCAATAAGATCAAGGACGGTATTTATACCGCCGCCCATCTGATAGAGACCTGGATGGAACACGGCACCCTTTATCTCAACCATATTTGAGAATCGAGGAATTATTGAGTCAACATAGACCGAGTCGCCATCAACAAGATTAAAAGCGCCGAAACTGCTCTTTTCAACAGTGTGTATTGAGTACTCCCTGCCATTCTTGCGCACCACCCGTATATTCTTGTCATAGGCATCGCCGGTGAGACCACCTGTGTACGAAAGCAACTTTGCAAGCGTCTCATCCTTCTTCATCTCGTACTTCATTGGGCGTTTTACCTTACCCTGTATGTTGACAATTGCATTGTATGGCCCTACAACAATGAGGTCGTTGTCCTGCAAGCGGATGTTCCCAGCATTGTTGCCATTCATTATGTAGTCATAGACGTCAATCCTGGAGACAGACTTTCCGTTCCTGTAGACATTTATCTCGCGCAAGGAGCCCAAGTCACTTATGCCCCCGGCCATATACAGGGCATTGAAAAGTGTCGAGAATGCGCTCAGCGTATATGAACCCGGCGCAACCACCTCGCCCACAATCTCCACTTTTACATTGCGTATCTCGCCGATAGAAAGAGAGATTGATGAGCCGCTATAATATTCATTCAGCACGCTATTGACATGCTCGCCGGCTTTGGCAACTGTAAGACCTGCCAGTTTCACCCTGCCGACACCCTCTATCACAACAAAGCCCTCGGGAGAGATTATGTTGTCGAATGTCATCTGCGAAGCACCCCAGACATCAATGATTACCTGGTCACCTGCACCAAGAATGTAATCGGCGGGGGCCGGTATGTTCATCGCCGGCTCAAATGTCAACAGTTCGTTATTGAACAGGTTGCGTCCGAAGACCTCAATTTCATCCTTAAGATGATTCTTGTAATACATCACAGAATCAAGGTCAAGAAATGCCATATTCTTCTGCATTTCCGACTGCTCTTCCTTTGCTTTATCCTTCTGAGATTTCTGCTTGGCGTTCTTCTCCTCCTTTGAAACCACAAAATTGCCATCCGTCTCCTTTCCGTTCCTCAAGCGGCTATTCTTCTCGCCCTTACCCACGATATCAACAGCGCCAAGCCCATTCTGCTCCTGTTCATACTTTTCCTTTATCCTACGGATTTGGGCCGGTGTTGCACCCTGTTGCAACAGTTTACGGGCAATGTCAGCCTCATCGGCGCCACGTTCCTTCTCGGCCATGATAATTCTAACAACCTGGTCATCAGATACAGTTTGCGCTGTCACCCACTGTAGCGAGAATGACAACGCAATTGCAAATATAATCTTCTTTATCATTTGAATCAGAATTTTTTACCGTTCACAATATACACAAATGTAGTAAATATCAACTTCAAATCGAGCCACAAGGAGCGTTTCTGCAGATACTCGAGATCCATTTCCAGACGCTTGAGCATCTTCTCCATCGTATCGGTATAGCCATTATGCAGCGTAGCCATCGAGGTCAAACCCGGACGAATCATATACAGATAGTCATAGTTTGGATTCTCCAGCCTGATTTTCTCTATGAAATAGCGGCGTTCGGGCCTGGGGCCCACGAACGACATATCCCCTTTAAGGACATTCACCAACTGTGGAAGTTCGTCAAGATGATGCTCGCGCAGGAACTTGCCTATTCTTGTCAGGCGCTCATCATTGGTCTTCGCCAACTGAGGCTCACCATCACTTTCCGAATCGGCACGCATTGTCCTGAATTTCAGAATATTGAACGTTTTTCCTTTATAGCCGATTCTCTCCTGCTTAAAAAAAACACTGCCATCGCCTTGCCAAAGCAGCATAATTGCAACTACAAGAAAAACAGGGGACAATATTATTAATGCAAGTAATGAACAGGTGAAATCAAAAACACGTTTTACTATACGCTCAAACATATTCATTCCGTCACGTATATCCAAAGCCATTGATTTTTCATCCATAATAGACAACAGTTATTTTTTATAATAACTCTCTTTTGTTTCGAATATTGTGTTAATAGTCAAATAAATTTCATCTCACAAAAAATGCCGCCATAGACGGCATTAAGGAACTGCAGCAGCCCTTTTATCTTGCAAAAATAGATAAAAAAACGAATTTAGCATAATATATCGGTGTAAACATCACCAAAAAGCCACATTTCATCAAACTTTTTCCAGTATAGAGCCCGGATAGTAGAACGAGAGAATCTGTTCACAGGTATATCCCTTTTCACCCATCATTGCTGCACCTATCTGGCACAGCCCGACTCCATGCCCCCAACCGGCACCTTTAAGCACGAAACGGGTACCACTTAAAGAGTCATGTTCCTTGTCCACGACAAAAGCCGAACTATAGAGGTGCGACGTTGATAACCAACGGCGTATCTCAAGTTCCTTGCCAACGGTAACGCTCTTTTTAGAGCCTATTATCCTAAGTTTTACAATGCGCCCCGATGCCCCTCTCTCCACCGGTTGTAACTCCTCTATCACGCCAAAATCAATACCCGAACGCCCGGCCACAAGCGACGACAATTCATCCTGCGAATAGACCACTTTCCATCGGTAAAAATCATTCGTTTCGCGGTCGTAGCCGTTGAGTATCTGCGACAGCACCACCTTGTCATTTGTTGAGCAAAAAGAATCTGGGACACTTTCAATCCATGCCCGTGCACCATCCTCAGTGGTCAAATCGGGCAGCAATGTACCATCCATGCAATCCCTGAATGACTGCAGATAGCCATAGTCAACCCCCTCCCAACAAGCAGAGAAACGTTCCGTCACACCGCCACAGCACTTGCTGAAACGTGCATCACACACCTGGCCGTCATATTTGAGAACAACATCCCGTGTCGCCTCTACCGCACGCGCCACATTAGGGTTAAGCGAGCGTGTAATGCCTTGATAGCGTTGACAATGGTCATCGGCACAGAAATCAAAATTCTTGTGGTCCTCCCTTGCATACCAGCGCACAACCTCATCATCATTGCAATGCCCCATCACCGCATTAGTCACAGCGGCAGCCCTGTCAAGTTGCGCATAGAGCCAACTGCGGGATATTATGGTATGAGCCTTGAGAAATTCCAACGACGATGTCGCCGACATTTCACTCGAAATCACGCTCACCAGGTACTCCTCGACTGCAAGACGGTTTATGGCACGCACCCGGGCATCCTCCACAATCAGACAGAGTTCTCCCCTGAACACCTGGTCCTCGTTACGCTGCCAGTGAAACCCCACGCCAATCACCACATCGTGCAAGCGAAAACTGCAAACAGGCGACAGCGGCCTAAAACAGAGCGATTCATAAAGTGTCCCGTCAAAGCACAATTTACCATCCTTCACGCAAACCTCATTTTCAGCAGGAACCGGTCTGCCGTCAAGCGTAAATTTCCCGATAAAATCGAACTTAATGCTGGGCTTGAGCAGAATGCCAATATCAACTGTCCTCATATCAATTCTTCAGTTTTTCGGCAATAACGGCAGCATCCCCTTCCGAGATTGCCACTTCGCGCAACAGAGCGGCAGCCTCATCGGCTGCAATACCCTCAAAGTCACACTCGCGCGGAGTAATCATCAGGCCTGCCATATCAAGAGCACCCGGACTTACAAGGCGCTGAGCCTCTCCATTGGCAAAATAGCATGCCGGACGATGGAGTGAGCGAGGGATGACAACAGTTACATATCCATCCTGCAGGGTATAATATGATATCACATTCATCATGGGTTCAGGTTCGCCGGCTGCCACCGGCATCGCAGCAAGCAGACGGGCAAAAAGTTCCACTGAATGCGAGATTTTTTTCGCTTTTACCACGAACAACGGTACCGCATACCCCTTGACACTGTAGACGTGGGAATCCTCGGCGCTACACACCGGTTCACCGGGATGTAATTCCCCTGCAAAAACAGCCCTCAGCAAAGGTATATCTGTGCAACGTACAGCCTGAAGATGAGCATGGTCGGGAGCCGAGGCGCCACACTTGGCACCATTGTAGAAGAGCGCAAGCCCTTGCCACCTGCACGCAAGATGCAGCATTTCGGCATACATCGGGCCGAGCAACTGCGGCACATGCTGCTTGGCAGGCAGAGTAAAATGGAACGGCAATATGGGATAAGGATTTACAAGCAACTCAAGCGAGGCGAGTGCATTCTCGGAAATCTGCTCTGCCGGGCGATTTGCCGCACACAAGAAACAGGGGCGCTCGGCGATTGACGCAGCATCGACTTTGGCCGCCACTGACACCGCACGTGCTGGGTTATACTGCAAGGCTATCCCGTTTTCAAGAACTCGGCACCTTACATCGACTAGCGCTTCATACCTTTTTGCAGCATCGGGCCACTGTACAAGTTGCTTTTCAAAGAATGCATCCACGCCCTTGCGTGTTACAGTATTCCAGGCGCGCACAAGTTCCTTACGCGCAGCAAGTTCTGCGGTACGCAAGCCATCCTTGTAGAGATTATGCGCATTCACTTTTTCGTGCGACAGGGCTGCATCGGAGTTACCACCCCAACGGCGGCAAAGGTAAAGGACATCGTATATGCGCCCAATCTTGTAACGGCGCGAAATCTGAAGGCCCACTGCATAGTCCTCACCATAACTTACATTGGGCAGTCCCACCTCGCGAAGCACCGGAGTAAAGAAAGCGCGTGGAGCACCAAGTCCATTGATTCTCAAAGCGTTGTTACGCCCGTTCTCTTCGCTCCATTCGCGGTGGTCAATCACTCCCGGAGGCAAGGTATTCAGTTCAAAGTCACATATTCTGTACGTACCAATGAGCATTGCACACTGCTGCTCATAAAAGCCATCCACCACACGCTGCAGGGTATTCTCATCGCTGTAAATGTCATCACTGTCGAGCTGAACCGCAAAACGGCCGCAACGTGCGTCATTCACCGCCAGTTGCCAGCATCCTCCAATACCCAAATCATTGCGCGAGGGGATTATATGCACTACCCTTTCATCGGCGAACGAGTCTATTATCTGCGGGGTTCCATCGGTTGAATGGTTGTCTACAACCAGCACATTGAACGGGAACGACGCCTTTTGCCTCAGCACCGATGAAATGGCATCGGCTATGGTAGACTCGCGGTTGAGCACAGGAATGACAACCGAAACCTCTACAGGGAAATCACCGGCAGCAATGTCTATCCCCTCATACATACAAGGAGGCAACCAGGCACCCACCTCCTTGAGGTGATGGGTGCAGACACTCTCCATTTCAATCTGCACATTACGCTGCGCCGGATTGACGTAGTCAAACTGTTTCTCGCCGCTCTTGCGGGTATCATCCTCATCGACTGTGTATACATATTCGCAGTGATGATATATTCCCCCCAGACGCTCCATTGCCAGGCGTAACTGGTAGAAACCGGCAAAGTCATATTCATCAAGCGGCATCTCGAGATATTGCTTCAAGGCATTGACCCTAAATAGCACCACCGGACCAAAATCAAAATCGTTACGCAGGCTGCCGGGCTGCCAGTCAATTGTGGGAGCATCGATGACCTTGCCGTCAATCTTTTTGCGATAGTGGGAATAACCCATTGTAGCATTCTCGGGCATAGCACACAGCATCCCGTCAAGCAACACATCATCAAGTATTACGCCATCCTTGCCAACAAACAGGAGATACTCCCCCTTTGCCCTTGCTGCGACATCCTTAAACCAGGCTGTCGGTTGCAGCATAGTGCCGGCAGCAACGGTTTCCATATATTTTTTTATCATTTTTGAATCCTTTTCGCGAAAGTAATAAAAACAGCGGGATAGCAATCACAAAACAATGGAAAATATCATTTAATATTAAAAAGAGTGCTACATTATCAAAAAATCACTTTTTTGCATTATCTTCGCAAGGAAATAGCATTTTTTGCAAACAAAAGAGACCCAAGCGCATTATGGAAGAGAAAAAAAGGAAACTGGCAGGAATGACATTGAGCGAACTCACCGGTGCTGTCAAGGAGGCAGGGATGCCGGCATTCACAGCCAAGCAGATTGCCGATTGGGTCTACAGGAAGCGTGTAGGCACAATAGACGAGATGTCCAACATCTCGCTAAAGAACCGCACAAGGCTCAACGAACTCTTTGAAGTGGGATATTCGGCACCGGCCGATGCTGCACGCTCGGTAGACGGCACCGTAAAATACCTTTACAGGGTCGGTGGCAACCATTTTGTTGAGGCCGTATATATCCCCGACGGAGACCGCGCGACCCTGTGCGTCTCTTCGCAGGTAGGCTGCAAGATGAACTGCCTTTTCTGCATGACAGGCAAGCAGAAGTACACCGCCAACCTAACCACAAACGAAATCATTAACCAGATACTGGCGCTGCCCGAGTTCGAAAGGCTCACAAATATTGTCTTCATGGGCATGGGCGAGCCCTGCGACAACCTTGACAACCTGTTGCCGGCCATTGAGATTCTCACATCGGAGTATGGACTCGGCTGGAGCCCCCACCGCTTGACGGTATCTTCTGTTGGTGTACGCAAAGGTCTCAAGCGCTTGCTTGACGCGGGCGACTACCACATCGCCATTAGCCTGCACCACCCCATCCCCGAGCAGCGTGCCCAGATTATGCCGGCCGAGAAGGGATTCCCCATTAACGAAGTTCTCGACCTGCTGCGCCAATACGATTTCAGCCACCAGCGCAGGCTCACATTTGAGTATATTGTCTTCAAAGGGATTAACGAGACGCCGTTCTATGCCCGCAAACTAGTACAGTTGCTAAAGGGTATCGACTGCCGTATAAACCTCATACGCTATCACGCCATACCGGGAGTGCCGCTTGAGGGTGTGGATGAGAAGGGAATGACACAGTTGCGCGATTTCCTTACAAGCAACGGGCTGTTTACAACCATAAGGGCCTCACGCGGCGAGGACATCTTTGCGGCATGCGGTATGCTGTCAACACTGAAACAAGAGAACAACAACAATAATAACTGACAAATATGAAAAGGACTTTTCTATTTATACTATCGCTTATGCTGCTCACATCGTGCGGCAAAGAGATTAAGCGCAAATCAATGGGTACACCGTTTGAGGTGATGCTTGTATGCGAGGACAATGTATGGGACTCAACAGCGGGAGTGGCAATAGAACAGGCACTTGACACACCTGTACCAGGTCTTCCACAGAAAGAGGCGTCATTCAAGGTAACAAGACGCAACAACGAGGGTTTCACCATCACCGAGCAGGCCTTCCGCAATATCATTCTGGTAGACATCGATAGCAGCCACAGCAAGTGCGAGTTCAGGTTCGACAGGGATATCTATGCCTCGCCACAGATTGTGATGGCCATCTATGCCCCCGACCAGAAATCGTTCGGTGAGTTTGTCACCCGCAATGCACAGGTCATAGTTGATTTCTTCACCGAGAAGGAGCGCGAGTTCCAGATAGCAGAACTGCAGAGCAGGCACAACAGGCAGGCACTCGAACTAATCAAGGAGAAGTTCGGCTGCGAGATGAAGATACCATCAAGCATCAGCGGTTTCAAGCGTGGCGAGGATTTCCTGTGGTTCTCGGACTATAACAACCCCGGCAAGATTGAGATGCAGAGTTTTGCGGTATACAGTTACCCTTACACATCGCCCGACAATTTCTCGAAAGAGTACTTCATCCAGAAACGCGACTCTTTCATGATGATGAACATCCCCGGCGGCGAGCCCGACTCTTACATACAGACCGATGCCGGGACCGTAACAACAACAGATGTTGCCTACAACGGCAAGTATATGTGCGTTGCACGCGGACTGTGGTACATGAAGAACGACGACATGTTCGGCGGAGGCCCATTCGTGTCACACTCTATTGTGGACGAAGAGAACGGCAAGGTAATCGTTGTTGAGGCTTTTGTATATGCCCCCAACAAGGAGAAACGCGGCTTTATGCGAAAACTGGAATCGGCACTCTACACACTTAGACTGCCGGCGGACCTCGCAGCAGAGAATAACAATACAACACCAACCAACAAATAACAACCTGCACATTAATATGAGCGAAAGAGGAAAAATACGCGTAGGAATTACACAAGGCGACATCAACGGTATCGGTTACGAGATAATCTTCAAGACATTCGAGAATACCGAGATGTTTGACATATGCACACCGATAGTATTCGGCTCACCCAAAGCAGCGGCCTATCACCGCAAGGCATTGGAGATGGAAGCGCCATACAATGCAATTGAAAAGAGCACCGATGCACAGGCCGGCAAGCTCAACATCATAAACTGCAACAACGATGAACTGCACATTGAGCTCGGCTGCAGCAGCCCCGAGGCCGGACAGGCAGCATTCCAGGCACTTGAGAAGGCTGTTGAGGCATACAAAAACGGCGAGATAGATGTACTTGTCACAGCACCCATTGACAAGAGCGCGATACAGAGCGAGCAGTTCAACTTCCCCGGACACACCGAGTACCTGCAGGAGTGCAGTGGCGAAGACGAGAAAGCACTTATGATACTGTGCAGCGGCGACTTGCGCGTAGCAGTTGCCACATCGCACCTTCCACTGCGCGACATACCGGCAGCCATCACCCCCGAACTTCTTGAGGAGAAGATTACCCTGCTCAACGAGAGCCTGAAGAGAGATTTCAACATCGACGCTCCAAAAATTGCAGTACTCTCTCTCAACCCACACGCAGGCGACAACGGCCTGCTTGGCAAGGAGGAGATTGAAGTTATCACCCCTACTATAAGAAAAATGAATGACGGCGGCATCTTCTGTTACGGTCCTTTTGCAGCCGACGGCTTTATGGGAAGCGGCAAATATGAGCAGTTCGATGCCATACTTGCAATGTACCACGACCAGGGGCTTGCGCCACTCAAGGTCCTTGCAATGAACAATGGAGTAAACTTCACCGCAGGTCTCTCAATCGTGCGCACATCACCTGCTCACGGCGTGGCGTATGACATTGCCGGTAAAGGCATTGCCGACGAGAACTCCTTCCGCCAGGCCATATATGCAGCCATTGACATTGCCCGCAACCGCAAGTTCTATGCCGAGGCACGCCGTAACCCGCTTCGCAAACTCTATTTCGAGAAACGCGACGACAGCAACCGCCTGAACCTGCAACAGGCCGACAATGACTAAATCCCTGCAGAATGAAGTTTGCAATCATAGCAGCCGGCGAAGGCTCAAGGCTTGCACGTGAGGGCGTACAGGCACCCAAGCCACTTATCAAGTTACAAGGCATTCCCATCATAGAACGCCTTGTAATGCTTTTTGCATCACAAGGAGCAGCAAGTATAAACATCATTATAAACGAACGGCAACCCGACACACTGCTGCGACTGCAGAAATTACAGGAGCAATACCCAATAAATATTGTTGTCAAGGACACTCCCAGTTCAATGCACAGCCTGCACGCCTTGAGCCATCTGCTGCGCGGCGACAAGTTTTGCCTCACAACGGTAGATACAATTTTCAAGGAGCAGGAGTTCACAGAGTACATCAAGGCTTTTGAAGCAAGCCATTATGATGGCCTCATGGCTGTGACAGATTTTATTGACGATGAAAAGCCACTGTACGTGGACACCAATGAGTCACTGGACATAACAGCCTTCTGCGACACCGCCTCAGAGACATCAAGATATATCTCGGGTGGCATATACGGTCTGCAGGACAACGCCCTTGACATACTCGACAGATGCATGGAGGCAGGCATTGAGAGAATGCGCAATTTCCAGCGCAGCCTTGTCGAGAACGGGCTGAGGCTGAAAGCATACACCTTCAAGAAAATAATAGACATCGACCACGCCGAGGACATTTCCAAAGCAGAAGAATTCCTTGCCGAATGACAAAGATTGCCATCATCGCACGCAACCCAATAGACTCGCCCAACATGACGGCAAATGACGCTGCCATATTGGAGTGTATCGGCGCCGAACTTTCAAGACGTGGTGCCGAAGTATTGCCGGTTTGGGAAGATGACGATATTCCAGGCGGCACACAGGTCATCTGCACAATGTCACGCACACCAAGCACCATCAAGAGACTAAAAAGCGCCGAGGAGCAAGGAATCATTGTTGTCAACTCCACCACTGCTGTCGGCAACTGCTCACGCAAATGCTTTATGGAGATACTGCGCAGTAACAGCATCCCGCAGCCACAGTACTGCATCATAGGCAGCATAAACGAGGTGGACGACAATATTTTCCCATGCTGGATAAAGAAGACCGACGGTTGGAGCAGCCACAGCGACGATGTCTCGTTTGCACAAACAAGAGAGGATGCCAATGAGATACTCTCCAAACTTGCATTGCGAGGAATAGCAGAGTGCATACAGATGCAGCACTGCCCCGGGGATATTGTAAAGTTCTATGGCGTTGGCAATGACTTTTTTCACCACTGTTACCCTGCAAGCACCAAGTTCGGCAAAGAGGAGATTAACGGTGCCCCCCGACATTACGGTTTTGATGCGAATGCACTAAAGTACATTGCACAGAAAGCAGCACTTGCAATGGGGCTGGAGATTTACGGTGGCGATGCAATTATCACACAGCAAGGTCAGATATACATAATTGACATGAATGATTTTCCAAGTTTCACTGCAATACGCGACATTGCCGCAAAGGAGATTGCAGCACTAATAATGAACAAGACAGAATGACTATATGAACGCTGAAGAAAAAAAGATGTACGAGGCATCCATCAAGTCACTGGATACCGAGGAGTTTCTCGACATGTGGTTCTACCGCCCGCTAGGCTTTCGCTGCGCGCTGTTTTTCCGCAAGTACGGGATACACCCAAATGTCATAACCATCATATCAATTTTCCTGGGAGTAGCGGCCGGCATTTGCTTTGCACAAGAGTGCCTCAGATGGAACATTCTGGGAATACTGCTGCTCATCTGGGCAAACCTCTATGACAGCACAGACGGGCAACTTGCACGCATCACCGGGCAAAAGACCCGCTGGGGGCGCATACTCGATGGCTTTGCCGGCGACTGCTGGTTCTTTTGCATATACTTCGCCATTGCAGTGCGCGAGAACTTCCAGCCCATCCCCTTTGCACCGGAATACAACTGGGGCGTAACAATATGGATTATGGCATCGTTCAGCGGCTTTTGGGTACATGGCTCGCAATGCCAGCTTGCCGACTACTACCGCAACATACATCTCTACTTCACCAATGAGAAGAACGGCAACGAGTTCCACAATTCAACGGCTGTGCGAAAAGAGTACAAGGAGACACCCTGGCGAGGCAACTTCTTCTGGAAGATTTTCCTCAACGCATACATTGCATATGTCGACAACCAGGAACGCATGAGCCCCAAATTCCAGAAGTTCATAAAACTTGTAAATGAAAAATATGGAACTTCAATCCCCGACTCGCTGCGCGCCGAGTTCCGCAAAGGCAGCCTGCCATTGATGAAATACACAAACATACTCACATTCAACTTACGCGCAATAATGCTCTGCTTTGTAATGCTCATTAACCAGATGTGGTTCTACCTGTTCTTTGAACTTGTAATACTCATGGCACTCTTTGTATACACAAGATACCGCCACGAAAAACTTTGCAGCATCCTCACCCAAAAGATTGAAAGCGGCTATGAGTACAATTAAAGGTATCATTCTTGACTACGGAGGAACCATAGACACCAACGGCATACACTGGGGCGAAGTCATTGCCGAGCAGTACAGGGCTGCAGGCATAGAGATAGGACGCGAACTATACCGTAATGCCTACGTGCATGGCGAGCGCTCACTGGCAAAAGCACCGGTCATAGCGCCCGAGGATACATTCCACACACTTTTGAGAAAAAAGATTGCAATACAGTTTGATTTTCTCAAGGAGAAGACACGCTCACAAGAGTTCACCCCCGAACTTGCAAACGTGGTTGCCGATGGGTGCTATAATAAGGTAAAGGAGACGCTTGCAACCAGCCGGGCAATTTTAGAGAAACTATCCGGGCAATACCCAATGGTACTTGTAACCAACTTCTATGGCAATATGCCGGTGGTGCTTGAGGAGTTTGGACTGGCAGGCTATTTCAAGAGCATAGTGGAATCATCGGTGGTTGGAATACGCAAGCCCGACCCTGCGCTTTTTGCATTGGGTGTGGAGGCGCTGCTGCTACCGGCCGATGAGATAGTAGTTATAGGCGACTCATACCGCAAGGATATACACCCGGCATCCACGCTAGGCTGCCGAACCATCTGGATTAAGAACGTCTGCTGGGAGGAAGAACCCATTGTAGACGGGCACGCCCCCACAGCCATAACAAACAGCATTGAGCAAGTGCCTGATATCATATTCTCCTTCATCCAATAAGAACCATCCCCCGAGGAACTGTGTTTTATAGTGAAACCTTGTTATTGTTGAACCAATAAAGCATTCATTATGAAACAGAGACTCACCATTACAGCACTGCTTGTTGCGCTATGCAGCATAGCGAGTGCACAATTCGCTCCTGAGGGCTACACCGCCATACACAGCGACAGTTGCTGGTACATCACCTTTGATTACGACACTCCCAAGCCCGGGACAGACGAGGGAATGCTCATCATCACCCATCTTTGCACGCCCGACACCTGCATAAGCAGTGCCGAGAGACATATACAGGGAAAACGATACTCCAAAAGATACATCAAAAGACACAACACGCTGCCGGCACTGCAGCGACATGGCCCTAGCAGCAGCACACTTGTACTTCCCGAGAGTGAAGTGAGCGACACAATGTACGGCGTCACATATTGCGAGTACAGCGACAGGCGTGGCACCAAGTTCACCAGTGACACCTTTGCCATCTACCTGCCCCAGTGCCCGCCGATGAGTTGCCACAGAGTGGCGCCAACACAAAGCATTGCCGACCATATCGCAGCCGAGCATCCGTATGTCAAAAGCATACAGTACTACACGCCGCTGACAAGCAGCAATGCCTCAGAAATGGATATCACCCCAAACATTGTACGCTACACAAGCAACAGCAGCCTGCTAAACCCGGAATACCTGAACAATGCACGCTCAATTGAGGAGATGATGAACATCATCGGAGAGATTCTTGCCGACAGCACCACCACTCTCGAGTCGGTTCAGATTGCAGGCTACACTTCGCCCGAGGGATACGAGGACAAGGCCACACAGCGTGGTCTGAACCGCGCCATAGCAATGCGTGACCACATAAAAAGCCACCATCACCTCCCCGACTCCATCTTTGAGGTTGCCGGAGGCGGGCGCAACTGGAACATAATCTATAGCGACATCAAGGAGATGAACTTTGCCGGAGGCGACGCACTTGTCACCCGCCTGCAGGAAGAGCCCGACGAGTACAAACGCGAAAAGATGCTTAAACAGTATGACAACGGCCTGCTGTACAAGAGATTGCAGTCGCACTATTTCCCCGCCCATCGCATCGCCTGCTGCACTGGTATATATTACCACAACCACCCCGACAGCACAGCAATGGTCATTAATGAGATTGTAGACGAGTTGATGAACAACCCTGCACCCAATTATGGCAGACTGCTCAATGAGTTGAAAGCCTACAAGGACGACCCGCGCGTGCTCAATCTGCAGGGAGTCATCGAGTACCGCCGCCATCACCGCCATGCAGCCGAACGCGCCTTTGCTCAGGCGGCACAAATGGGTGACAAACAGGCTGCTGTCAACTTGTTGATTATAGAAAACGAAAAGAGCAAGTAAAGAATAATCCGTATGGTCTGGGCCATACGGATTTACTTTTATTCTGCATTGAGGTATACATCTACCTCGGAGTAGGCATAATTGAGCCCTTTCTTGTTAGACGAATAGTACCCCCCGGTATAAATTGTTCGTTTTGCACCATCAACATGCACAACAATGTAGTCATCAGCAATCTCCTTCACAACTACAGTTGGCAAGTTCCTCTCATAGTAGCACAAATCCATCCCTTTATTGATTTCCTCGCGCTTGTAGGTCCGGTGGTAACCCGACGTTCTATTGCACCCGGGGTCGCACGCTGTTATCCAGCCATTAACCGTACACTTTTCCCATCTTACGTTTTTTTGCTCTTTTTCCATAACACTCTATTTTGCTATACACTTTATTGCATCTAGTCTCTTTTTAGCAAAAATAGAAAACAAGAATTGAAAATGCAAATCTTGCTTGTTATTGATTTACCACAAACGCACATGCCCAAAAACTGTTTTAAAAAACCAAATTAACTCCAAAAACCGCACGCAAATATTAAAAATGCGCAAAAAGCAGTAAATAATTGCACAACAACAATGCTTATGTGCAATAAACGCCATACATTTGTACAAAATAACCAAACACAATTGTTAAAAATGAAAAAGATTATCTTTACACTTATGTGCGCGCTGATGGTGATTGCAGCAAATGCACAGGACCTTAATTCAAAAGGCGACAACATTCTTGGCAACTACTTGAGCATCAAGGATGGCGGCAAAAGCAAAATCAAGATTACCAAAGAGACTGACGGCACATACAAGGCACAGGTCTATTGGGTGGAGAGAGCATTGGATGCCAATGGCAACAAGCGCAAGGATGTAAAGAACCCTAACAAGAGCCTGCGCAATGTAGACCTTGACCAGGTAATTCTCATCAAGGACCTGAAGTACGATGCAAAGGACAAGGAGTGGGGCAATACAAAAATCTACGACCCGGGAAGCGGCAAGATATACAGTGTAGACATTGAGTTCAAGGATGCAAAGACACTCAAGGTATACGGTAACATCCTGGGAATTGGCAAGACTGTCTATTGGACCAGGATTGAGGAGTAAGAAAATGCGTTATAACAAGCAATCAGGAGACCATTCGATTTTTTAAAAATCGAATGGTCTCCTGATTGTATCTCTTACTCAATACGCACATCAACCTCGGAGTAGGCATAACTGAGTCCTTTTTTAGGCGTCGTATAAGACTCTCCGGTATAAATGGTGTGCCTCTGTCCACCGGCAAACAGGACAATGTGGTCCTCGCCAATCTCCCTCACAACCACAGAAGGCAGGTATTCATTATGTGAAGAGAGATTCAGCCCCTTGCTGAGTTCATCGCGCCTGTACTCTTTGGGATAACACTCCGAACTAACACGACCGGGATCCACTGCTGAAATCCAGCCTCTTACTTTGCACATTTCCCACTTTGCTGCTTTTTTCTCTTTTTCCATAACGCTCTATTTTTGATTTATATATTGACATTACCTGCCTGTTGCAGGCAAAAGTAAAAAAGAGAAATCTAAAATGCAAGTAATGTTTGTTACTGATTTGCTACAGGCAAAGCCAGTATTTACAAGGAACTGTGACAAAAAAAGCAGAAACAATTTGTTTCTGCCTTTTTTGTTGTCAATTGACAAAGACACAGTCAAAATACTCATCAAAAATTGCCTTTGCCTCATCAAGTTGCTGGGGAGTATTCTCCTTAACGCCCTTGAGTTTATACTCCATTCCAAGAGGCTCATATTTATGCGCCCCCAAAGTATGGTAAGGCAAAATCTCAATGCGCTTAATCATATCGTACTCCCTGAAATGCTCTCCAAGCGCGCGGATATCCTCCTCAAATGCGCTGTAGCCCTGCACAAGGACATAACGCAGCCAGAATGGGCGGCCGTTCTCCTGCAGCCACTTGGCGGTTCTCAATGTCTGCTCATTGCTGCGTTCTGTGAGTGTCTTGTGGCGCTCAGGGTTGAACTGCTTAACATCGAGCATAACCAAGTCTACCAATGAGAAGAGTTCCTCGACGTCACTGTTCCATATACTGCCGTTGGTATCAATGCACACGTGTATACCCTGCTCTTTCAGGCGTTTCACCAGTGGAATAAGCGCTTTTGCCTGGAAAGTTGGTTCGCCACCACTGAAGGTAACACCACCCCTCTTGCCAAAGAAGGGCTTCTCATTCATTGCCATGCGCACGATATCCTCAATGTCGGTCTCCTTGCTCTCGCCCTTGCAGTCAATTGTGTCGGGGTTTGCACAGTAGAGGCAACGGAAGTTACATCCCTGCAGGAAAACCACCAGACGCAAACCGGGACCATCAAAAGTACCCAATGACTCGTATGAATGTACTCTTATATTCATAATTGTTATTTTGAAAAAATAGGCCGGCCATAAAAGCCAGCCTATTTTCATTGAACATTATAATGTTAATTACATACGCTCGTGGAAAGAACGAGAGATAACCTCCAACTGGTGCTCACGGCTGAGGCGGATGAAGTTCACAGCGTAGCCCGATACACGGATTGTGAGCTGTGGATACTTCTCGGGGTGCTCCATAGCATCCATCAACATCTCGCGGTTCAACACGTTCACGTTCAAGTGGTGAGCGCCCTTTGTAAAGTAACCGTCCATCAATGTAACGAGGTTCTCAACGCGTGTCTCATCGTCAACGCCAAGTGACTTTGGAATGATTGAGAATGTGTTACTGATACCGTCCTGTGAGTCACGATAGCGCAACTTTGCAACAGAACTCAAAGATGCAACAGCACCGTTCTTGTCACGTCCGTGCATTGGGTTCGCACCTGGAGCGAAAGCAACACCCTTAGCGCGACCATCAGGGGTAGCACCTGTCTTCTTACCGTACATAACGTTTGATGTAATGGTGAGGAGTGACAATGTAGGCTGAGCGTTCTTGTATACCGGGTGCTTCTTGAGTTCCTCGCTGAAGAAGTATACCAAGTCAATACCCAAGTGGTCAACACGGTCGTCATCGTTACCGAAGCATGGGAACTCGTTCTCAATGTCGAATGACTCTGTCAAGCCAAGTTCGTTGCGATGAACTGTTACCTTACCATACTTGATAGCAGAGAGAGAGTCAATTGCAATTGAAAGACCTGCAACACCATATGCAAGGTTGATAGAAGGATCGGTATCGATGAATGCCATCTGTGCCTTCTCATAGTAGTACTTATCGTGCATATAGTGGATGATGTTCATTGAGTCGTTGTAAACACGTGCAATCTCAATGAGCACCTTCTTGTAGTTAGCAAGAACCTCCTCGTAGTTGAGAACGTCGCCCTCAAGTACAGGAATATCCTTAACAACAACAGTACCGGTATTCTCGCAACGGCCACCGTTGATAGCAAGCAACAAAGCCTTAGCAAGGTAACAACGCGCACCAAAGAACTGGATCTGCTTACCTACAGCCTGGTAAGATACGCAGCATGCGATACCGTAGTCGTCGCACTCGCGAACCTCACGCATCAAGGTATCGTTCTCGTACTGAACTGAAGATGTATCGATAGAAACCTTTGCACAGAACTCCTTGAAGCCCTCTGGAAGTTCGTGGCTCCACAGTACAGTCATGTTAGGCTCAGGTGAAGGACCGAGGTTGTAAAGTGTCTGCAAGAAACGGAATGAAGTCTTTGTAACCTTTGTACGGCCGTCATTGAAGCGACCACCGATAGCCTCTGTCACCCATGTTGGGTCACCGGCAAACAGGTCATTGTAAGACTGCATACGCAAGTGGCGAACCATACGCAACTTGATAACGAACTGGTCAATGAGTTCCTGTGCGAATGTCTCGTCGATGTTGCCATTGTCAAGGTCGTACTGGATATAGATATCAAGGAATGAAGAAACGTTACCAAGCGACATCGCAGCACCGTCCTGCTCCTTAACGGCAGCAAGGTAAGCCATGTATGTCCACTGAACTGCCTCCTGAGCGCTTGTTGCAGGACGAGAGAGGTCAAGGCCATAGTACTCGCCAAGAACCTTAATCTCCTTCAAAGCTTTAATCTGCTCAGCAACCTCCTCACGAAGACGGATGGTGTGCTCAGTCATTGGGCTAACCAATTTCTTCAAGTCGGCCTGCTTAGCCTCGATAAGACGGTCAAGACCGTAGAGGGCAAGACGACGGTAGTCACCGATTATACGGCCACGCGCATAGTTATCGGGAAGACCGGTAAGGAAGCCCAAAGAACGGTACATACGAATCTCCTCGTTGTAAGCATCGAATACACCGTCATTGTGAGTCTTACGATAGTGATAGAAGATATCCTTTACCTTCTCGTCAACGGGAACACCGTTCTCGAGACAAGCTTTCTCAACAACCTTGATACCACCGAAAGGCTTGATAGCACGTTTCAGCAACTCGTCGGTCTGCAAACCAACAATAAGTTCATTCTCCTTGTCAATGTAACCCGCCTTGTGCGATGTGATAGTAGAAACTGTCTTGTTGTCCAAAGCGCGTACACCGTTGTTGGCACGCTCCTCAGCAAGAGCCTTTACACACTCACCCCACACCTTCTTTGTTCTTTCTGTAGGGCCAACCAAGAATGAAGCATCTCCCTCATAAGGAGTGATGTTCTCGTGTACAAAGTTACCAACATTGATCTCTTTGCTCCACAAGCCATCTTTAAAATTCAATTTCTTTTCCATAGTTTTTATATATTATATGGTTTGATTTCATTCTATCAATAGAGAAAAAGCCGTTTCCTCCCCTATTGCATTGCAAAGATAATAAATTTTGAAATAATGCACACAAATTTTCATATATAATTATGATTATTTTTCTATTTATTCCATTTTTGTAACGATTTCATATTTTTAAATAGTTGCAATGCTATTTTTTTGTTGAAAACGCCACCAGAAGGACGCACAAAAAGACTATTCAATACCTAGCACTTTCTTGTAGCACCGCATAGTCTGGCTCGCAAACCGCTCCATTGAAAAGCGCGAAGCCCATTGCAAACCATCGGCTACCATCCTCGCTCTCACCCCGGGAACAAGACACCGGTTTACAGCAGCGGCAATTCCATCCACATCGAATGGAGCCACATAAACTGAACCCGGACCACCGCTCTCCTCAAGGCACGAACCCGTTGCTGCCACAACCGGCACGCGAGAGTTCAGTGCCTCGAGCAACGGGATGCCAAACCCCTCGTATTGCGACATATAAGCAAACACATCGGCACATTGGTAAACGACAGGCAAGTCAATAGAAGGCACACCATGCAACAAGTGCACTCTATGTCCCAGGTCATACTGCGCCACAAACCTGTCAATAAGTGAAGCGTACCTTGTGCGGCGGCCAACTGCAACAAGGTGCACATCATCGGGTAATTTTGCCAAAGCCCTGACAACTGAAAGCAGGTTCTTGCGCTCCTCAATCGTACCCACAGAGAGTACAAACCTGCGCGGCAATGCATACCTTGCACGCACCTCGGCAACCCTCTCCACTGTAGCAGGCTGCGCAAATAAAGGGTCACACCCTTGATATATGACAGAAATCTTGTCGGGAGAAATACCGTAGTCCTTGATAATATCACGCTTCGTGCATTCGCTTACAGCGATGATATGGTCTGCATTCCTGCAAGCACGGCGGAACTTAAAATCATACACCATGCGGTCAATCACCGGATAACAGTGAGGCAAGCGACGAAAGATAACATCATGCACCGTAACCACACTCTTCACGCCAGGTGAAAGCGAGCGGATGTTCAACGGCAGTTCATTGCTCAGTCCATGATACACCTGCACGCCATCGCTGCAAACCGTCCTGGCAACACCAAAGACACGCCACAGCGACCTGAACATTCGCGCCAACATCCCCGAAGGCAACACCTTCCTCATACATCGACTCGAAGCCAAGAGAATTTCATCCAATTTAGGATTTGGGACATCTTTTGGAATATACACATTATACTCTTCACCGGGATAAAATCTCTCAAGCGCCTCAAGAGCATAGCGGCTGTAATTGCCAAGCCCCGTAAAATTCTGCGCAGCACGTTTGCCGTCAAAACCAATCTTCATCTATTTCACCTGTTCGTGCAGGAGTAATATCCCGCCACATCATGACAATAACAACACATTTCAACGGCATATGGATATGAAAAACAAAAAAAATTGCAAAAAACTCAAAATTTCGCCCGTTTTTCTTGCACGGTATATTTTTTTGATATACCTTTGCATCATCAAACGAAAAGAGACCACATTTTCGTTGAAAAACAACTCTTGGAGAGGTGGCAGAGTGGTCGATTGCACCGGTCTTGAAAACCGACGTACTGAAAGGTACCGGGGGTTCGAATCCCTCTCTCTCCGCAGAAATAAACCTACAAGATATTGATTTTCAATCTTGTAGGTTTTTTCTTTGTCCAAAAAAATGCACCAAAAATGCACCGAACCTGGCTCACCAGCAAAAGTTGGGGGGCTACGCAAAAAGTTTAGCCAATCTAAAGAAGAAAAACTTGATATCCGTAACTCCTCTTAGTTGAGCCCTGAAAGATTTTATTTTTGCATTGAAACTCTCCGCAAAGGCATT
>JAZLBZ010000016.1:0-6817 GCA_045613945.1 Bacteroidaceae bacterium | reverse complement strand
AACTCCTTGGCTCACAGAACGACATGGCTACGATCCGACTTATCACCTCTTGCAACAGAGGTAAGCGTAGCAGCAGAGTCAATGCTCGCTGCATCATTGCAGATTAACAGTGAAAAGACAGTAGATACCTCAAACGGTGGCCAGCTCTCAGGCGGCAACCGCGGTGAATGGGGCAATTTGTGGAACTAATCCACAAATTGACCTATCGACGAGTTTTGCAGCAATAGGTCACGCGCAGCGCAGACGTAGGTTGCACCGCGTGGGTTGCGGAAAGCAAAACGAGTCAATGGGGCAACCGCAAATAGAGTTAATGGCGAGGATTTTTCCTCGCCATTGCAGCAATAGGTCACGCGTTGCGCATTAACTCCCTCTTTAAAAAGCGGGAGATTTATTACGCAGCAAAAGGTCGCGGGTAGCGCATAAACTCCCTCCCGGCTAAAGCCGTACTCCCTCTTTAAAAAGCGGGAGAGTTGTCATGCAGCAAAAGGTCACGCGTTGCGCATTAACTCCCTCCCGGCTTTAAAAGCCGTACTCCCTCTTCAAAAAGCGGGAGAGTTATCGCGCTACCAACCTCGGCGAATAGCAAAACGAGTGACGGCTTTTACCTTTAACCGCACTCCGTGCGCTTGAACCTGCTCACGCTCGCTGTGCAACTTGCAAGTAAACTTGCGTTGCGCTCGCTTAATCGCAGCTTTCCGCTTATTCCAAGCAACTGTCGAGCAGCATCATGAGTATAAAGCCAAGCGCAAAGCCAATGGTGCCAACGTTACTGTGGCTGCCTTTCTGTGATGACGGGATAAGTTCCTCCACAACTACATAGAGCATGGCGCCTGCGGCAAAGGCAAGGAGTATGGGCATCGCTGCCGAACTGTCCTGCAGGATGAACATTGTTGCTAGTGCGGCGATTGGCTCTACAAGACCCGATGCCGCTCCCCACACGAATGCCGTCGCGGGGCTCTTGCCCTCGTTGCGCAGCGGAACGGAGATTATTGCACCCTCGGGGATGTTCTGTATTGCCATACCGATAGACAGTGCAAGGGCGCCGGCAAGGGTGAGGTCGGTGTTGCCGCTCAGAACTCCGCCAAAGACAACGCCCACGGCCATGCCCTCGGGGATGTTGTGCAGGGCAACGGCAAGAATCATCTTTATTGAGCGCGGTAGGCGTGAGCGTGGTCCTTCGGGGCCTTTGTCGTCAATGTGCTGGTGGGGAATGACGGTGTCGAGCGTCAATAGAAAGCAGATGCCGGCGGCGAAGCCTGCGAGCACCGGCCATGTGTTGCCAATGCCTTCGCCAACCTGTTCAAAAGCGGGTTGCAGCAGTGACCAGAAACTGGCTGCCACCATCACACCCGATGCAAAGCCAAGCATCGCGCTGTTTGTCTTTTCACTTATTCCGCCGCGCATCATTAGCACGATGGCAGCGCCAAGCGCTGTTCCCAGGAAGGGGATTGTCAGTCCTATGATTGTTTCCATTCTTTTCTATGTTTGCGCTCCTTCATTGCAATAACTCCTCCATTCTTTGAAGGAGGTGCCATGTAGTGACGGAGAGGAGCACTGTTTCTGCCGCAAAGTTATAAAAAACGATATATAATCTACCTCATGTGGCAATAATCTTGCATTTGCGGCAACAAATGTCGTTAATTTCTCTATAATATTGTTTTTTATACTTATCTTTGCAATAAGTGTGTTCTTGTCATCCTGAGCGTGGCGAATCGAAGATCGACGCCCGTAGGGGCTAAAGTCAATGGGACTCAATAATGGAATGGCAGAGATTTTTCTCTTCGTTCAAAATGACAGAATCCGCATAATTTTGTAAAACAAAACATCATATATATGATTTACTTTTTCAGTACACAGGGTGGTTCGGTAATTGCTACCCAGACAAAGAACGTTTTGACAGCCGAGGATGTTGAAAAACTCTGCTGGCTGTATGGTGAGGCAACATTGGTTGAGGGCGAGACTGTCAATGGCTGTTTCGTTGGTCCACGTCGTGAAATGATTACTCCCTGGAGTACAAATGCTGTGGAGATTACCCAGAACATGGGCCTTTGCGGCATTCAGCGCATCGAGGAGTACTTTGAGGTTGAGAACGAGGATGCTGAGTATGACCCAATGCTGCAGCGCATGTATCGTGGTCTCGACCAGGAAATCTTCACTGTAGACATTCAGCCAAAGCCAATTGAGTTCATCGAGGACCTCGACAGTTACAACGAGCAGGAGGGTCTTGCTCTTTCAAAAGAGGAGATTGACTACCTGCACCGTGTAGAGGGCGAACTTGGCCGCAAACTCACTGATAGCGAGGTGTTCGGCTTTGCACAAATTAACTCGGAACACTGCCGTCACAAGATTTTCGGCGGTACATTCATCATCGATGGCGAGGAGATGCCTTCATCGCTCTTTGCAATGATCAAGCGCACTACAAACGAGAACCGCAACAGCATCATCTCGGCCTATAAGGACAACGTTGCCTTTGCGCAGGGCCCGGTTGTTGAGCAGTTCGCGCCTGCCGACCACTCAATCCCCGACTATTTCGTAATCAAGGATATTGAGACTGTTATCTCGCTCAAGGCCGAGACACACAACTTCCCAACAACTGTCGAGCCTTTCAACGGTGCTTCAACAGGTACAGGTGGCGAGATTCGCGACCGTATGGGTGGCGGTAAGGGCTCATGGCCAATTGCCGGTACTGCAGTCTACATGACATCATATCCACGTACATACAATGACCGCAAGTGGGAGGAACTTCTTCCTGTACGCAACTGGCTGTACCAGACACCGGAGCAGATTCTGACAAAGGCGTCAAACGGTGCTTCGGACTTTGGTAACAAGTTCGGCCAGCCACTTATCTGTGGTTCTGTGCTTACATTCGAGCACAAGGAGAACGACGAGGTCTATGGCTATGACAAGGTTATCATGCTTGCCGGTGGTGTGGGCTACGGTACACGCCGCGACTGCCTCAAGGGCGCTCCTGAGAAGGGCAACAAGGTAATTGTCATGGGTGGTGACAACTACCGCATTGGTCTTGGTGGCGGTTCGGTATCATCGGTTGATACAGGCCGTTACTCATCGGGCATCGAACTTAACGCTGTTCAGCGTGCCAATGCCGAGATGCAGAAGCGTGCATACAACGTTGTACGTGCTCTCTGCGAGGACGAGACAAACCCTGTGGTTTCAATCCACGATCATGGTTCGGCAGGTCACGTTAACTGCTTGTCCGAACTTGTTGAGGAGTGCGGTGGTGTAATCAACATTGCTGCTCTGCCTGTTGGTGACAGCACACTCTCGGCAAAGGAAATCATTGCCAACGAATCACAGGAGCGCATGGGCTTGCTCATCAAGGAAGATGCCATTGAGTACGTGCGCAAGGTTGCCGAGCGCGAGCGTGCTCCAATGTACGTTGTAGGTGAGACAACAGGTGATGCCCGTTTTGCTTTTGAGCAGGCCGATGGCGTTCGTCCATTCGACCTCTCGGTTAGCCAGATGTTCGGCTCTTCACCAAAGACATATATGGTTGACAAGACCGTTGACCGCCACTACAAGGATGCCGAGTACGATGCAGAGAATATCGAGGAGTACTTGACCGACGTTCTGCGCCTTGAGGCTGTTGCTTGTAAGGACTGGCTCACAAACAAGGTTGACCGCTCGGTAACAGGTAAGATTGCACGCCAGCAGTGCCAGGGCGAGATTCAGTTGCCGCTCAGCGACTGCGGTGTGGTAACACTCGACTATCGTGGCAAGCAGGGTATTGCAACATCTATCGGTCATGCGCCACAGGCCGGCCTTGCCGACCCTGCAAAGGGTTCAGTGCTTGCTGTGTCCGAGGCTTTGACAAACATCGCCCTTGCTCCGCTTGCAAACGGCATCAAGAGCATCTCTCTCAGCGCTAACTGGATGTGGCCTTGCCGCTCACAGGAGGGCGAGGATGCACGTCTCTATCGTGGTGTTGAGGCGCTCAGCGACTTCTGCTGTGCACTCAAGATTAACGTGCCTACAGGTAAGGACTCTTTGTCAATGACACAGAAGTACCCCGACGGAACAAAGGTAATCAGCCCGGGAACAGTTATTGTCTCTGCAGGCGGTGAGGTATCGGATGTCCGCAAGGTGGTTTCTCCGGTAATGGTCAACGAGCCAAAGAGCGCATTCTATCATATTGACTTCAGTTTTGACCACTTGCGTCTTGGCGGTTCTGCATTCGCACAGACACTCAACTGCATTGGTGACGATGTTCCGACAGTTGCCAACCCTGAGTATTTTGCCGAGGCATTCGACGCTGTACAGAAACTCGTTAACGCAGGCATTGTAATGGCAGGTCACGACGTCTCTGCCGGTGGTCTCATCACAACACTGCTTGAGATGTGCTTCGCTAACACAACTGGCGGTATGGAAATCGACCTCAACGGTGTTGTTGAGAAGGATATCGTGAAGTTGTTGTTTGCTGAGAACCCTGCACTGGTAATTCAGGTTGCCGACAAGGATAAGTGCCGCATGCAGGAGATTCTCGACGAGGCAGGCATCTGCTTTGTTAAGATTGGTGCTCCTTGCGAGAAACGCCACATTGCTGTTGCTAAGGACAAGCGCACACGCCTGTTTGATATCGACCACTATCGCGATGTATGGTACGACAGTTCATACCTCATGGACCTCAAGCAGAGTTTCAATGGCTGTGCAAGCGAGCGCTTGAAGAACTATAAGAACCAGCCTTTGCGCTACCGCCTGCCTTCACGCTTCAAGGGCATGCTCAAGGATTACGGCATGTCGGCCGACCGCCGAGAGAAATCGGGCGTTCGCGCAGCAATCATCCGCGAGAAGGGTACAAACGGCGAGCGTGAGATGGCATACGCAATGCACCTTGCAGGCTTCGATGTTAAGGACGTTACAATGACCGACCTCATCAGCGGCCGCGAGACACTCGACGAGGTGAATTTCATTGTGTTCTGCGGTGGTTTCTCTAACTCGGACGTTCTTGGCTCTGCCAAAGGTTGGGCCGGTGGTTTCCTCTTCAATCCAAAGGCAAAGGCTGCTCTCGACCGTTTCTATCAGCGCGAGGATACATTGTCACTGGGTATCTGTAACGGTTGCCAGTTGATGATGGAACTTAACCTCATCAACCCCGAGTTTGAGGAGCGTGGCCGTATGCTGCACAACAACTCACACAAGTTCGAGTCATCATTCGTGGGCGTGAATATCCCTGAGAACAACACTGTTCTCTTCGGTTCGCTCTCTAACAGCCGTCTTGGTGTCTGGGTTGCTCACGGCGAGGGCAAGTTCTCACTTCCATACGATGCCGAGAAGTACAACATCGTTGCACAGTATGCATACGAGGGTTATCCTGCTAACCCTAACGGCTCTGACTTCAACGTTGCTGCCCTTGCAAGCGCAAACGGCCGTCACGTTGCAATGATGCCTCACCCCGAGCGTGCAATCTTCCCCTGGCAGTGTGCTACATATCCGGCCAACCACTTGGCTGATGATGTGACACCCTGGATTGAGATTTTCCGCAACGCGTATAATTGGGTTTCTGAAAAGGTAAAAGCTTAAATGTGAAAACTGAAAACTAAATAATATACAGGCAAGCACATGTGCTTGCCTGTATATTTAAAACAACATATGCCAACATCTCTCTTTAAACTCTTTACTACATTCTTCCGCATTGGGCTTTTTACCTTTGGAGGCGGATATGCCATGATACCGCTCATTGAGAGCGATGTGGTTGAGCGCAACCGTTGGATTGAAAAGGCTGATTTTGTGGACCTGCTGGCTGTGGCACAGTCGGCACCGGGTGTGTTTGCCGTGAATATGGCAGTGTTCATTGGCTACAGGCTGCGTGGTGTGGCGGGTGCATTGGCTGCGGCATTTGGCTGTGTGCTGCCGTCGGTAATAATAATTCTGCTCATTGCCCTGTTCTTCCGCCAGTTCCGTCACATTGAGGTGGTGAACAACGTTTTCAAAGGGCTGCGCCCTGCAGTGGTGGCGCTGATTGCAGTGCCGGTGTTCAATGTGGCAAAGAGTGCTAAGGTGGGGTGGACAATGGCGTGGATTCCTGTTCTGTCGGCGCTGCTGATAGTGGCATTCGGGGTGTCGCCGGTGTTTGTGATTCTTGTTGCCGGCGTTGCCGGTTTTCTTTGGGGTAAAATTGGGAGGGGCAAACAATGATTTTTATTGAACTTCTCTGCTCGTTCCTTATGATAGGCCTCTTCTCTTTTGGAGGTGGCTATGGTATGCTCTCGGTAATACAGGGCGAGGTGGTTACGCGCCACGCGTGGCTCACTGCATCGGAGTTTACCGATATTGTGGCGGTGAGCCAGATGACACCCGGCCCCATTGGTATAAATTCAGCGACCTACGTAGGTTATACTGCCGTATTCAATGCCACAGGCAATGAGGTGTTGGCTGTGCTTGGCTCGTTGACAGCTTCGTTTGCTGTGATGTTGCCTTCGATTGTGCTGGTGCTCATTGTGAGCCGTTTCTTTATGAAATATAGCAAGCACAGGAATGTTGAGGCGGTGTTCTGTCTGTTGCGCCCCGCTGTGGTGGGTTTGATTGCATCGGCTGCACTGCTGCTGATGACAGAGGAGAATTTCGGCTCGCCAACGGAAACACCTTTGCAGTTCTGGGTTAGCGTGGCACTGTTTGTGGTTGCGTTCGTCGCAATGAAATTCTTTAAGGTAAGCCCAATTCTTATATTGCTACTGGCAGGCGTGTTTGGCGGAGTTTTTTATAGTTTTATATAACATGAGGGTGACCCAAAAGTAAAATTGGGTTACCCTTCTTCATTTTATTATTTCAGCGTTCAAATTGTCGTATGATAATAAAAATA
>JAZLBZ010000015.1:0-26733 GCA_045613945.1 Bacteroidaceae bacterium | reverse complement strand
GCCTATCTTTGGCGCAGACAAAGTGCTTTCAAAGAAGAACTATGCTCCCGGCCAGCACGGTAACAACCGTCGTCGCAAGACTTCTGAGTACGGTGTGATGCTCGCTGAGAAGCAGAAAGCAAAATACACATACGGTGTTTTGGAGAAACAGTTCCGCAACACATTCAAGAAGGCCGATTCAGCTCCCGGTATTACCGGTGAGGTTCTTTTGCAGAACCTTGAGGCTCGCCTCGATAACGTAGTTTATCGTCTCGGTATCGCTCCTACTCGTGCTGCTGCACGTCAGTTGGTAAGCCACTGCCACATTGTTGTTGATGGTAAGGTATGTAACATCCCTTCTCGTCACATCAAGCCAGGCCAGGTTATCGGTGTTCGTGAGCGTTCTAAGTCTCTCGAGGTAATCCAGAACTCATTGGCAGGTTTGAACCACAGCAAGTATCCCTGGTTGGAGTGGAGTGAGTCAGACATGGCAGGTAAGTTCTTGAGCGTTCCCGAGCGTTCTGAGATTCCTGAGAACATCAAGGAGCAGTTAATCGTTGAGTTGTATAGCAAAAATTAATATTTAGTAATGGCGATATTAACATTTCAAAAACCCGATAAGGTGGTGATGTTGGGGGCGAACGACTTCTTCGGAAAGTTCGAGTTCCGTCCTTTGGAGCCCGGTTTTGCACAAACAATGGGTAATGCACTCCGTCGCATCTTGTTGTCTTCTTTGGAAGGCTTTGCAATCAATTGCATCAAGATCGCAGGTGTTGAGCACGAGATTGCAACAGTTCTCGGTGTAAAGGAGGATGTTACTAACATCATTCTCAACCTTAAGAAGGTACGATTCAAAAGAATCGTTGAGGATTTCGAAACCGAGAAAGTCTCAATCAATGTAGAGAATACCGAGGTATTCACTGCAGGTGAGATAGGTAAGTATTTAACAGGATTTGAAGTGTTAAATCCCGAGTTAGTCATTTGCCATCTTGACTCATCGGCTAAAATGCAGATTGAAATCAGCATCAACAAGGGACGTGGTTACGTTCCTGCTGATGAGAACCGTGAGTTCTGCACAGAGCCCACAATGATTCCAATCGACTCGATCTACACTCCTATTCGTAACGTAAAGTACCAGCGTGAGCCATTCCGCGTTGAGCAGAAGACTGACTACGACCGTTTGGTGCTTGAAATTACAACCGATGGTTCCATTCACCCAAAAGAGGCTCTTAAAGAGGCTGCAAAAATCCTGATCTATCACTTCATGCTCTTCTCGGACGAGAAGATTGCTATCGAGTCGGCCGATTTGGACGGCAACGAGGAGTTTGATGAGGAGGTATTGCACATGCGTCAGTTGCTCAAGAGCAAGCTCGTAGACCTCAACCTTTCAGTACGCGCCCTCAACTGCTTGAAGGCTGCTGATGTTGAGACACTCGGCCAGCTTGTACAGTACAACAAGACCGACCTTCTTAAGTTCCGCAACTTTGGTAAGAAATCGCTCACTGAGCTTGATGATTTGCTCGAGAGTCTGAATCTTTCGTTTGGAACTGATATTTCAAAATATAAATTAGACAAAGAATAATTATGAGACATAAGAAATCTTTTAATCATTTGGGCCGTACTGCATCTTACAGAAACGCTATGCTTTCTAATATGGCAGTTTCGTTGATTATGCACAAAAGAATCACTACGACCCTCGCAAAGGCAAAGGAACTCAAGAAGTTCGTTGAGCCACTCATCACAAAGTCAAAAGACGACACAACAAACTCTCGTCGCGTAGTGTTCAGCAACCTCCAGAGCAAGGAGGCCGTTACAGAGCTGTTCAAGGAGATTTCTGTAAAGGTAGCAGAGCGTCCCGGTGGTTACACACGCATCATCAAACTTGGTACACGTTTGGGTGACGCAGCTCAGATGTGCTTCATTGAGCTTGTTGACTACAACGAGAACATGGCGAAGGGTCAGGCTAAGAAGACACGCCGTCGTCGTTCTACAAAGAAGGCTGATGCGCCTGTTGTAGAGGAGACTGTTGTTGCAACAGAAGAGGCTACACCAACAGTTGCTGAATAATAAAAATTACTTACTTAATAGATGTGAGAGGGTATCGTGAGATACTCTCTCATTTTTTGTGCCTGTTTCTTCCTTTTTGGGGTTAGATGGCCAAGTTTTTTATAGAGCAAAAATTGGATGTTTATTTATTTTAAAGTACTTGGCTAAAACAGTGAGTGAATGTTCCATACACGGCCCCCGGAATTTGTTTGAGACAAAAAAATATATAATTTTGTATCTGTTTTATATCTATGGTGTTTTTATTCTAAATTATTAAAACTATTTGGTAGGGTTATGAAAAGGTTAGTCAATATATTTCTGTCTCTTTGTTGCTGTGTTGCGGTATTTGCGCAGGACCTGCAGCAGTTCTCTGTCGTGAGTTTCGAGGAGAAGCCTTTTGACACATCGGCTAATGATGCGCGCTACAAGCAGATAGACGGTAACGGAGAAACATTCTCCATTATAAAACTGCTTGCCGCTACTCCTGGTGACGATTTGAGCGCCTACGCGCTCGACTTTGGTCTGTGCGAGGGGCGCAAAAAAGTTGTCGATGGCGAGGTGTGGTGGTATGTTCAGCGCAATGCAATGCGTGCTACAATACAGCGCGAGGGGTTCAAGACCTTGAAGAATTATGAACTGTCCGTTACTGTACAGCCAGGCAAGGTATATGAGATGACACTGCAGGCAGCACCAAAAGTTGTGCAAAGACAGTTCCTTGTCTTCGAGATTCTCCCTGCAGATTCCGAGGCCATCATAACCTTTAAGGAGGCAAACAGTGGCGATGAGTACAAGCCCTTTGGCAGTGGCAAGGTCGACGCAGGCGGCCGCTTGGCAAAAAGCCTCGGACTGGGTGTGTATACATACAGGATAATCTCCACCAACTACCACATGAGCGAGGGGTTGATAACACTTTCCTCGCCCAACGGAAAACACGTTGAAAAGGTAAGCCTCCGTCCAAACTTTGCCAATGTCACATTGAACGCGCAACCCGGTGTTGAAATATATATCAACGAGGAGAATATGGGCCAGCAATCCTGGACCGGAAAACTCTCGCCCGGCACCTACAGCATTGAGTGCCGCAAACCATCGCACAAAAGCAGTCTAAAGACAATTGTTGTAGAAGAGGGCAAGGATGTAACCCTGCAACTCCAGGCACCCTCCCCAATAACAGGAACACTCTCCTTGAGTTCGAACCCTTTGGGTGCAAAAATAACCATTGATGGCAAAAAATATGGCGAGACCCCCGATTTCATCACCGACCTTGTTATTGGCGAGCACAAGGTGGAACTCACCTGTGCGGGCTACAAGAGCGAGACTGTCACCGTTGCAATACGTGAGAATGAGGAGACCGAGTGTAACTTGGAACTGAAACCTTTGGCAATATCTATAGAAACATATATTCTTGATACCGCTGCACATCCATACTATATTGGTGGTATGTTACACAATAGTAATGACAATATAGTTAAAAAAGGTTTGATTGTAAGTGTAAAAAGGGATGATTTATGCTATAATAATGAGTCGGAATGCATACCACCGTACCTCGAAATACATAATGATGAAAACCGACGTTATGCAATGGATTTAAATCTTGAACGCAAGGTCATTGATTGTACGAACTATGGTGATATTCAATTCAATGTTCCATTAACTTTCGTATTAGGTAACACGCTATATTATATCAGAGCTTTTGCATTGGATAATAATGGAACAGTTTATTATGGAAATGTTGTAGAAATCACAACCGGAAATTTTAATCGAGAAATAGAAAGGCATGGTAATGCCAATGTTTGGTATTCTTTTAATGGCGAATACACTTTATTTGATTTGGCAACAGATGAATGTATTGACCCGGTTTCTGACGGCTATTATTATTCAACAGACCAGAATTATACAGATTGTCAGTACAATATAGGAAATGGTTACAACACATGTTATAAGTTCAAAACAGAATGGAATTATAGATTGTGGTATAGCAATAAACATGAAAAAGAAAATGTAGCAAGTATGCCTATAATGAGATACAAGGATGGCAAGTTGCATATTTACAAACAAGAAAGGGATGATGACAAGAATATTGAAATCTATTATTCTATAAACGAAAATGGCAGATGTCCCGAGGCATTTACAAAGAAATACGATGCTCCACTGGAAATAAATGAAGGTGATGTTGTCTACTGCTACGCAATTAGTGAAGAAAGGTATATTACATATACAAATATCTATAAAAGATTTCCTGCAATCCAACCGCAGACACAATACGAAGCCGTAGACCTTGGCCTGTCTGTTAAATGGGCAACCTGTAACGTTGGCGCTACAAAGCCCGAGGAGTACGGCGGTTATTACGCTTGGGGCGAGACCGAGGAGAAGGAAGAATATTATGAAAGTAATTACCTTTATTATAAAAATGGTAGTTATATGAATATAGGCAATAATATCGCCGGTACAGAATATGACGTTGTCCATGTAAAATGGGGTGGCAACTGGCGCATGCCTACCCATGCCGAGCAGGACGAGTTGCGCGAAAAGTGCAAATGGGAGTGGACTACTGTTAATGGTGTAAACGGTTACAAGGTAACTAGCAAAAAGAACGGCAACAGCATCTTCCTCCCCGCTGCGGGTTGTCGCGACGGCTCGGAAGTCAACCTCAGGGGCAGTAGCGGCTACTACTGGTCGTCCTCGCTTAGCAGTAGTTTCAGCAATCTCGCTTACCGCTTGTCCTTCTACAGCGACTCTCGCTACTGGGAGAGCTACTACCGCTTCTTCGGTCAATCCGTTCGCCCCGTTTGTGATTAAGCGGAAAGGTGAAAGCGGAAAGGTGAAAGGTGAAAACGAAGTTTCGATAACATGAGCAGCGGATGGTCGCAGGTAGCACGGCAGAAGGTCGTGCCCTGCGGGCCGCGATTAGCGAGTGCTGTCAAAGCGGAAGACTGAAATGTGAAAGGTGAAGGCGGAAAACTGAAGGCGTCTAATAAACGCTCTTTCTTTGAGATTTCTCACTGCGTTGTTTTCATCTCCCTCCCCCTTCGGGTACTCCCTCTTCGCAAGAGGGTGAGTTTTTTTGTGCTGTTGCTAAAGCCGTACTCCCTCTTTAAAAAGCGGGAGAGTTGTGATGTCCTGCCTTAAAAACACATAACATATTGAAAAATATTAAAATATTTTAAAATTACTTGCTGCGAATGCGGAAAATTTTCTCTAAATTTGTCCTGGATTATGTACTAATGTAACTCAAATTATATGCACAGAGTCGTAAAAATTTCTAAGGGGTTGAATATCAATTTGAAAGGCGCTCCTGCTAAAGAATTTACATCGGTTGAAACACCAAAGCAGTATGCTTTGATGCCGGCCGATTTTACACGTGTGACTCCAAAGGTTGTTGTAAAGCCCGAGGATGTTGTGAAAGCAGGTGACCCTTTGTTCGTGGATAAGAACAACCCCGAATTGCAATTTGTTTCGCCGGTGAGCGGAAAAGTTGTTGCGGTTAATCGCGGTGAGAGAAGACGCGTACTTAGCGTAGTAGTTGAATCGGATGGCAAGTTCGAGTCGGTAGAGTATAAGGCACAGGATGTCCTTTCGCTCTCTGCCGCTGAGATCAAGGCACATCTCCTCAAGGCAGGTCTGTTCGGCTTTATCCGTCAGAGACCCTATGATGTGATTGCAGATCCTAAGGACGCCCCACGTGCCATCTATGTGTCGGCATTCGATTCAAAGCCATTGGCAGTAAACTTTGAGGTTGCTCTCAAGGGTAACGAGGATGATTTCCAGGCAGGTCTTGATGCACTTTCTCGCATCGCTCCTGTTCATCTTGGAATTTGCGCTTGCCAGCAGGCTGCAGCGTTGACTGTTGCCAAGAATGTCACAACTACAGTGTTCAAGGGTCCACACCCTGCAGGTAACGTAGGTGTACAGATTAACAAGACTGCTCCTGTAAACAAGGGCGAGATTGTATGGACAGTTGGTGCCGAGGAGGTAATCTTCATTGGCCGTTTCTTCAACAAGGGCAAAATCGATTTCACACGTACCATTGCTCTTGCAGGCAGCGAGGTCAAGAATCCTTCATACAGCAAGGTTGTTCTTGGCGCACAACTCACCAATATTCTCGCAGGCCGTCTCGAGGATAAGTACGAGAACCGCATCATTGACGGAAACGTATTGACCGGCAAGAAGACAACTGCCGACGGTTTCCTTGGCGCTTTCTCAACAGAGGTTACTGTGATTCCTGAGATTATGGATGACGCTGATATGCTTGGCTGGGCTGCGCCACGCTTTGGCATGTATAGCACAAGCCGCAGTTACTTCAGCTGGCTCTCTCCCAAGCGCAAGTACACTATTGATGCCCGCATCAAGGGTGGCGAACGTCACATGATTATGTCAAACGAGTACGACAAGGTATTCCCAATGGATATCTACCCCGAGTATTTGTTGAAGGCTATCATCACCGGCAACATCGACAAGATGGAGCAGCTTGGTATCTATGAGGTCGCTCCCGAGGATTTTGCTCTCTGCGAGTTTGTGGATTCTTCTAAACTCGAACTGCAGCGAATCGTACGTGAAGGTTTGGATAAGTTGCGTGCAGAGATGTGCTAATTATACGAGTTTAATTTCAAGGTAAAATAAAAAATAGTCGTATGAAATCTTTGAGAAAATATATTGATAAAATTAAACCAAAATTCGAGGAAGGCGGCAAATTGCATGCCCTGCGTTCTTTGTTTGATGGTTTTGAGACATTCCTGTTCGTGCCAAACGACACATCAAAGAGCGGTGTGAATATCCACGATGCGATTGACAGCAAGCGTATTATGTCACTGGTGGTGATTGCGCTTATCCCATCACTCCTCTTGGGTATGTACAACATCGGTTTGCAGAATGCTATTGCTGCCGGTGCTGTTGCCGAGACAGGCTGGTTCGAGATGTTTGTATACGGTCTTCTCGTTACATTGCCAAAGATCGCAGTCTCTTACATTGTTGGTCTTGGCATTGAGTTTACCGTAGCACAGTGGAAGAACGAGGAGATTCACGAGGGCTTCCTTGTATCGGGTATCCTCATCCCAATGATTGTGCCTGTAGGCTGCCCATTGTGGGTTCTTGCTCTGGCAACAGCCTTTGCGGTAATTTTTGCTAAGGAGGTATTCGGTGGTACTGGTATGAACATCGTGAACGTTGCTCTCATCGCGCGTGCGTTCATCTTCTTTGCATATCCATCAGTGATTTCCGGTGACGGTGTGTGGGTTGCTACAGAGACAATCTGCGGCCTGGGCTCAAACGCTGTTGACGGTTACACTTGTGCAACAGCCCTTCAGTATGTTGCAGGTGGCGCTGCTCCTGTTGGTGCAGCAGGCGAGTTGCTCACATCGGGCGACATGATCTTTGGCTTTATGCCAGGCTCAATTGGTGAGACAAGCGTTGTTGCTATCGCTCTTGGTGCTGCGTTGCTGCTCTACACAGGCGTTGCAAGCTGGAAGACAATGCTCAGCGTCTTTGTCGGCGGTATTGCAATGCTTTTTGTATTCCAGGACAAGATGCCCGAGGCTATGCCACTCTGGCACAACCTGCTCCTCGGCGGTTTCTGCTTTGGTGCTGTGTTCATGGCAACAGACCCTGTTACATCGGCCCGTACAGAGACAGGCAAGTACATCTACGGTTTCGGTATCGGTGCAATGACAATCATTATCCGTGTGCTTAACCCTGGTTATCCCGAAGGTATGATGCTTGCAATCCTGTTGATGAACGTGGTTGCTCCATTTATCGACTATTGCGTGGTGCAGTCAAACGTGAATGCCCGTGCTAAACGTGTAACTAAAAAGAACTAATAGATATGGCAGCAAAGAAATATGTTTGCAAGGTGTGCGGTTATGCACACGAAGGCAATGAGGCTCCATCGGTGTGCCCATTGTGTAAAGCCGGAGCTTCAGAGTTCGAGGCTGTGAAAGAGCCAAAGAAGGGTCTTGATACAAACAGCGACATCTATGCCATTATCTATTCGGCAGTAGTTGTTGTAATCGTAGCATTCCTTTTGGCAGGTGTATCTTCTGCTTTGAAGCCAAAGCAGGACGCAAATATCGCGCTTGACAAGAAAAAGCAGATTCTTGCTTCTTTGAACGAGAGAAACTTGCCCGATGCAGCGGCAACATACGACCAGCTTATCGTTGCCGACCAGGTGGTGAATGCTCAGGGTGAAGTTGTTGCAGAGAAGGGTGGCTTTGATGTAAAGAACGAGGATGTGAACGACTCAAATCTTCCTCTTTATATTGCCAACATCAATGGTGCAAAGAAGTATATCCTTCCAATGACCGGTAACGGTCTGTGGGGTGGCATCTGGGGCTATATCGCTCTCAATGAGGACTGCAATACAATCTATGGCGTGTACTTCTCTCACGCAAGCGAGACCCCAGGTCTTGGTGCTGAGATTGCCGGTGACAAGTTCCAGAACCGTTTTACAAAGGACAAGGATGGTAATGCCATTGTAAAGAAGGTGTATGACGAGGCCGGAAATGTGGCGCTTGCTGTTGAGAAGGGCAAGGGCGTTGCCGGCGAGGAGTATCACATTGATGCCGTTTCGGGTGCTACAATTACCTGTAATGGTCTTGATGGTATGTTGAAGCTTAAACTTGCTCCTTATTATAACTACCTCAAGAACTGCCTTCCTGCTCCAGAGGCACCTGCAGTTCAGGAGGAGAATGTTGAACCAGCAGCAACTGATGCTGCACAAGAAATTGTGGAGGAATAATTATGGGATTACTTTCAAAGAAAAATAAAGAGGCGCTCAACACTCCTCTTTTCAAGGAGAACCCTGTAACCGTTCAGGTGCTCGGTATCTGTTCAGCATTGGCTGTAACAAGCAAACTGGAGCCTGCAATCGTAATGGGTCTTTCAGTGACAATCATCGTGGCAATGGCCAACGTGATTATTTCACTTATCCGTAATACCATCCCAATGCGTATTCGTATCATCGTTCAGCTGGTGGTTGTTGCTGCGTTGGTAACATTGGTAAGTGAGGTGCTCAAGGCGTTTGCCTATGACGTGAGTGTCCAGCTCTCGGTTTACATTGGTCTTATCATTACCAACTGTATCCTTATGGGACGTCTTGAAGCATTTGCTATGGCTAACAAGCCCTGGCCTTCGTTCCTCGACGGTATTGGTAACGGTGTCGGCTATGCAATGATTCTTGTTATCGTGGCATTCTTCCGCGAATTCTTCGGTACAGGCGCTTTGCTTAACTTCCAGATTATACCGGAGAGCTTCTACGAGGCTGGTTATATGAACAACGGTCTTATGCTCATGACCCCTGCGGCGTTCATCCTAATCGCTTGCATCGTGTGGTTCCAGAGAGCAAAGGACAAGAGCTTGCAGGAAAAATAATATTAGATACAGTAAAGAAAAATAATTATGGAACATTTCATTAGTTTACTTGTCCGTTCGGTTTTCGTGGACAATATGGTGTTTGGCTTTTTCTTGGGTATGTGTTCGTTCTTGGCTGTATCTAAGAGCGTAAAGACTGCCATTGGACTTGGCGTTGCCGTTATATTCGTTCAGGTAATTACCCTGCCTGTGAACTATCTGTTGCAGACACAGGTGCTTGCTGCCGACGGTATATTCGGTGTTGACCTCACATTCCTTGCTTTCATCCTTTTCATCGCGGTCATTGCAGGTATCGTGCAGCTTGTGGAGATGATTGTCGAGCGTTTTGCGCCCGCACTCTACAGCCAGTTGGGTATCTTCCTTCCTTTGATTGCCGTTAACTGTGCAATCATGGGTGGCTCGCTCTTCATGCAGCAGCGTATTGGCCTCCCTGCCGAGAATTCACAGGCAATTACTTGCCTGGCCGACTCTTTTGCTTTCGCAATCGGTTCGGGTCTGGGCTGGATGATTGCTATTGTGCTCTTTGCGGCAATACGTGAGAAAATGGAGTACAGCAACGTACCAAAGCCACTTCGTGGCCTGGGTATCGCCTTCATCACAGTAGGTCTTATGGCGATGGCATTTATGTGCTTCTCTGGTATTAAAATGTAATAAAGTAAGGATATGAATACACAATTGATTATTTCAAGTATAGCAGTCTTCCTTGTAATCATCCTTCTGCTTGTTATCATCCTTTTGGTGGCAAAGCGCTTTTTGCTCCCCGGTGGTAACATCAAGGTAAAGATCAACGGCGAGAAAGAGGTTGAGGTTGCAGCAGGCGGTGCATTGCTCGGTACACTTGCCGAGAATGGCATCTTCCTTCCTTCGGCTTGTGGTGGTAAGGGCTCTTGCGGCCAGTGCAAACTCCAGGTAACCGAGGGCGGTGGCGAGATTCTGCCATCAGAGACCAGTCATTTCACACGCAAGGAGCAGCAGGCTCACTGGCGTCTTGGCTGTCAGGTTAAGTGTAAGAACGATATGGAAATCAAGGTGCCCGAGTCTGTTATGGGTGTCAAGGAGTGGGAGTGCGAGGTTATCTCGAACAAGAACGTCGCTACTTTCATCAAGGAGTTTATCGTTGCATTGCCTCCGGGCGAGCACATGGACTTCGTACCAGGTTCTTATGCACAGATTAAGATTCCTGCATACGACATGACCTATGACAAGGATATCGACAAGGCGCTTATCGGCGACGAGTATCTCCCCGCATGGGAGAAGTTCGGCTTGCTCGGCCTCAAGTGCAAGAACACCGAGGAGACAATCCGTGCCTACTCAATGGCCAACTATCCTGCCGAGGGTGACCGCATTATGCTTACCGTGCGTATTGCAACACCTCCTTTCAAGGCCGACCGTTCAGGCTTCATGGATGTACCTTGCGGTATAGCATCTTCATACATCTTCACTTTGAAGCCAGGCGACAAGGTTATCATGAGTGGCCCTTACGGCGACTTCCACCCAATCTTCGACTCAAAGAAGGAGATGATGTGGGTTGGTGGTGGTGCCGGTATGGCTCCATTGCGTGCTCAGATTATGCACATGACAAAGACCCTGAAGACAACCGACCGTGTAATGACATACTTCTACGGTGCACGTGCGCTCAACGAGGTATTCTACCTCGAGGACTTCCTGCAGCTTGAGAAGGAGTTCCCTAACTTCACCTTCCACCTCGCGCTCGACCGTCCCGACCCAGCAGCTGATGCGGCTGGCGTTAAGTACACAGCAGGTTTCGTACACCAGGTTATCTATGAGACATACCTCAAGGATCACGAGGCTCCTGAGGATATCGAGTACTACATGTGTGGTCCCGGCCCAATGTCAAAGGCTGTTGTTAACATGCTTACTGACCTGGGTGTTGAAGAGAAGTCTATCATGTACGATAACTTCGGCGGTTAATCCCACTGATATCTATCAAAAAAAGCATCGCTCGCGAGCGATGCTTTTTTTGATAGCACTTATGATATAAAAATAAATAAAATGCAAACGTAGTATTAGTTTTCCTCAAATATTATATATTTGCATTAGAAATGAATATGTTATTGGTTTTGTGGGGAAAAAACTGAAAATCTTTATTCTGATTGTATTAGCAGCAGTCGCTTTGTCTGGTTGCACTACAAGGTCTGGTTCTACAACTATTGAGAATCAGACTCTTACCTCGCATTATGATATTGATGCTCAATATTTTGATCTTGATGCTCCAAATGTCGACCTGAGTCTTCCACGTCAGGTATCTGGCATAAGCAATATTCACCGCGTACCGAATCTTCTAAAAAGAACAAATAGTTGGCATAAGAATAACTTTGAATTTGTAAAAAGTGGCAAAGTTGTTAATGTCAGCATCTCCAATTTCATTCAAAAAGATTCTTTAAGCAATCTGCATCGTTTTGTCAAGTCTGCTTCATGGTTGATTAGCCTTGGCAAACTCATCATTTAGTGGTTTGTATAATAAATTTTTGACGACATTGTTCTGTTAAAACAGAACGATGCCGTTGTGCTTGTTGTGTAGACAAGAGTCAAAGATTATACATGATTTAAAACCAAACAAACTAAATGATAAAATGGAAAAGAAATTTGTTAGAGTTCGCACAGTCAAAGATATTGTTATTTTCACTTCACTGATATTTGCCGGTTTGGTTCTTGCTGTTATACCGGGTATTGTAGAGATTCGTTTCGCGGGGTATGCTATAATTGCTATAGGAACTGTGCTCGCCTGCTTTCTAAAAAACGGGTATAAGGATGTTGAGACTCAAGAAAAATATTACGAGAAGGAGTTTCTGTTTCCCGGAATTATGAAATCGTCAATATTGTCGGCACTGATTTTGTCGCCGGGGTCTATAGATTTAACACAAGATGGGAAAGGGCAGGCTTTGATGTTGAAGATGTACTATAGCAAAACATCGGGCAAGGCATATCTGCAACTTTTTGAGTTTGTTCCTCATCAATACGAATCATGCTCAGAAATGTATGAATACGAAATTAATAAGGTAGTAAATTTATTAAAGTAAGATGGAATACATTATTATTGTTGCAGCCTTGACCGGAATAGTCTTTGGTGCGGACTATCTTGTTGCAGGAGCGGTGTCCATTGCAAGAAAATATCGTGTGTCTGATTTTGTTATCGGTGCAGCGATTGTTGGAGTCGGTACATCTATGCCTGAATTTGTTGTGAGTTTTTTGGGAGCATTGAATGGGAATGCAGATGTTGCAATAGGCAATGTTGTGGGCTCCAATATATTTAACATCCTGGGTATTGCGGGAGTGACAGCATTGTTCTTTCCAATAGCAATAGATAAGAAGAATATGAAATTTGAGATACCTCTATGCATAGGGGTGTCAATACTGCTTGCAGTTCTTGCTTTGAACTTTTTTAATGGCACACCGGCTACTATAAGCCGTTTGGATGGCCTATTGCTTTTGATTGGCTTTGTGTTGTTTATGTGGTATTCCTTCTTTCGTGATAGAAAGAACAAAACGGAAATTACCATCGATGCCGAAGAGAATTCTCCCCTGTGGTTGGCTGTAATCAAAGTTCTTGGAGGCTTGGCATTGCTTATCACATGTTGTGATTTATTTGTTGACAATGCAGTGCTCATTGCAAAATCTTTTGGTGTAAATGATGCTTTCATTTCGTTGACGCTTATTGCTTGTGGAACTTCATTGCCGGAACTGGCGGCCTCTGTTGCAGCAGCGGTCAAAAAAAATACCGATATGGCGTTGGGTAATATTATAGGCTCAAACATTTTTAATATTACTCTTATTCTAGGACTTAGTTCACAAGTTATGCCACTGACTTCTTCCGGAATAACATCTGTTGATTATTGTGTAATGATTGCTGCGGCTATATTGCCTTTGATAATTGGATTTAAAGGTGTGATTGGCAGAGTAAGTGGCCTGTTTATGATAGTGTGTTTTGTGATTTATAATTGGTATCTTGTAATTAATCAGATATAAATATGGGATTACTTCAAATATTTACACTTTTAGGAGCATTGGGTATGTTCCTGTATGGAATGAACCTGATGAGCTCTGGATTACAAAAAGCATCAGGTGACAAACTCCGTGGATTTCTATCTGCAATGACATCCAATCCTTTTAAGGGTGTTATGACTGGTTTGGGAATAACTGCAGTAATTCAGTCATCATCAGCAACTACCGTTATGGTAGTAAGTTTCGTCAATGCCGGCCTTCTTACGCTTGTACAGGCTATTGGCGTTATTATGGGTGCAAACATAGGTACAACTGTAACAGCATGGCTTGTGTCATGGCTTGGATTTAAGGCCGATATCTCAATCCTCGCAATTCCTTTAATGGCATTAGGTTTCCTCTTTTCAAACTCAAAAAAGAATCAGCGACAGAATATTGGTGAACTTATTGTCGGTTTTTGCCTGTTGTTCCTCGGCCTTTCTTTTATGAAAGATTCTGTACCGGATTTGAATGAGACACCGCAAGTCCTGGAGTTTGTAAAGAGTTGGTCAAGTCATGGATTCGGTTCGGTGCTTATCTTTCTGGTATTCGGAACTGTACTGACTTTGGTGCTCCAATCTTCTTCGGCGACAATGGCAATTACGCTTATTATGCTTAGCATGGGATGGATTCCGTTTGACATGGCGTGTGCGATGGTGTTGGGTGAGAATATCGGTACAACAATTACTGCCAATATTGCGGCATCTGTAGGAAATACACAAGCAAAGCGCGCAGCAATGTCCCATACAATATTTAATCTCTTTGGCGTGGTATGGGCTCTATTGCTCTTTAAACCATTCCTTGCACTGGTTGGTTTCCTGATAGAGTTGTGTGGCTTGCCTAATCCTGCGGCTGACGGGTTTACGGTAAATGAATCAACATCGGCGGATGGTACTGCGGCTTTGTATGGACTCTCGATGTTGCATACACTGTTCAATACCATCAACACGCTTGTCCTGGTATGGTTTATCAAATATATTGAAAAAGCAGTTGTGTGGATTATAAAGGCTCCGGAAAATAAGGACGGTGAAACCTTTAGACTTAAATATATATCGGCTGGTCCTGTTGCTACACCGGAACTGGCTACCGAACAGGCTTTTGATGAAATTATACATTTTGCTCAAATATCAAGAACCGGACTTGGATATGCAAAAATGGCAATAGCAGAGACTGATTCCAACAAGTTTGAGGAATTACGCGCCAAGTTGGTGAAGTATGAGGAAATTTCAGATAGGATAGAATATGAAATTGCTTCGTTCCTAAATGGTGTCTCTTTGGGGGATATCAGCGAGGCTACTTCTGTAAAGATTAAGGCGATGTACAAGATAATAGGGGAACTGGAGTCGTTGGGAGATTCAGGTGAGGCTATTAGCCGTATTCTGTCAAGAAGAAACATCCATAACAAGAAGTTCAGTGCAGAGGCTGTATGTAATCTTAAAAAGATGGCAGATACCCTTGATGTCGCTTATGGCGTAATGCTTGAAAATCTTGAAGCTGCACACAAAGGTACTCTTGTTGATATTTCAAATGCGTATAATTCCGAGAATCACATTAATGAGTTGAGGAATACTCTTCGGGAATCAGAGATTGAGGAGATGGAGAATGGCAAAAAGAATTATCAAGAAAGTGTATATTATCTGGATGTTGTCAATGAACTTGAGCGTATGGGAGACTTCATTATCAATATATCTCAGGACTTGAAAAAATCGTTTGTTAATAAATAAAAAATCAGCAACATCTTAAAGATGATGAGTCGCGGGGGGGCACAGTCTTGACTGTGTAGCCCGCGACTATCCATATACAAGGTCCGGCTTCAGTAATATTCCGTTGAAAATCCTGCCCGATTTAATTCCAAGCCTTCGTGCCGAGAAGAAATCGCTGTGGTTCTTGTAGGTGCAGACTCCGGCAATGTGAATCTTCTCCCTTGCAACGCCACACTGCTGCAATAGCAGGCTGTTGGCTTCCCAAAGGTCTATGTGCCATTTCTCTCCACCTGCGGTGGTGGGGTAACGCTTTGCAATCTGCTCCATTGCGAAGCCTGCCTTGCGGAACTCTTCATATACCTCGTCGCCCACTTCAAAGGCGTCAATGGATATGCCCGGTGCAATTATTGCTCTAATGTCGTGCGCGCAACTGTTGTAGCAACGTTTCATGACCTCAATGCTTTTTTTAACAATGCCTGCCACTGTTCCACGCCAGCCGGCATGTATTGCAGCTATTATATTGCGCTTCTCGTCGTGCAGCAGCACAGGGATGCAATCGGCTGTTGACACTCCAATGCAAATGTGTGGTAATGCTGTTACAACGGCATCTATGCCTTGCAATGCCTTGTAGCGTTCTTCATCGCTCAGTTGCTGGAATTTACTGTCTATCACAGCTACTTTGTCGCTGTGTGTCTGATAGGGCAGTATCAGTTGGTTCTCCGTTATACCAAGCTGTGCACAGAGGCTCGCCCTGCACATTGCAACGTGCCGGGGCGAGTCGCCGCAGTATGGTGTTATGTTGAAATCATCATAATTGCCAGCGCCCTCTCCACGCATAGTGGAAAAGGCTAGTACGCCGTTGTTTATGTCATATTCAAGGAATTTCATTTACATTCCCGCTCCCTCTGTAAGAGACTTTATTTCCTCATCTACCTTGTATATCTTCTCGCGGCAGAACTTTACCAGTTCCTGCGCCTCCTTCAGCAGGCCTGCAAGTTCGTCAATGTCAATCTTGCCGCCCTGTATCTTGCCCATTATCTCCTCGAGGCGGGTCATTGCCTCGCTGTATGTCATTTTTTTCATATTCTGTTGCTTCTACTTTATTATACTTGTGAATGTACCGCCGGCAACGGTTGTCTCAACCTCATCTCCCGGCCTTAGTGCGGCGGCATCGCGCACCGTCTTGCCATGCAGGCGGGTGATGCTGTATCCCAATGAGAGTATATGCTCGGGCGATGCAGCGTCTATGCTCCTTTGAAAGAGTTCGAGCCTGTGCTGCTGTGCCTGCAGATAGAGTGCAGTGTAGACGGGCATTTGTCCGACGATGGTCTCCATGCGTCTTTTCTCATTCTCAATTTGTCGAGCAACCGCTGTGGCAATCCCGTTCTGCAGTTCGGCAATCCATGTCTCGTTTTCTATCATTGAGTGGATGAGAAACTCGGCCACTGCGGTGGGGGTCTTTGCACTAGTGTGAGCAACGATGTCCAGTATGCTCTCGTCGCGCATGTGGCCTATACCTGTTATTATCGGCAAGGGGAACTGGGCGCAGTTGTTGGCTAGGTCGTAAGTGTCAAAGCAACCAAGTTCGCTTGTTGCCCCGCCACCGCGTATGATTACAACAATATCCCAGTTGTCAATACTTTCAGCAATCCTGTCAAGCGCTGCAATAATTCCCTCCTCGGCGCCATTGCCTTGCATTGGTGCGGGGAAAAGTCTGGGGTAGAACGCAAAACCGTATCTGTTGTTCAGCAACTGGTCGCAGAAATCGCCATATCCCGCTGCTGTTGCCGATGAGATGACTGCAATGCGCTGTGGGAGCAAGGGGAACTCAAGTTCCTTGTTCAGTCCAATGACGCCCTCGTCTGTCAGGCGCTTGATTATAAGTTGCCGCTGTCGTGCAATGTCGCCAATGGTGTACGATGGCTCAATGTCGCAGACATCGAGGGTGTATCCGTAAAGTTCGTGAAAGCCTGCCGTTACCTGCAGCATGACCTTGAGGCCTGCGGCAAACGGCTGCCCTGTCTGTTCAAGAAAGTAGGGACGCAGCAGTGAGTATATGCGTGCCCACACTGTGCCACGCGCTTTGGCTATGGTTTCCTGTGTATCCTCGTCGCGCTGCACAAGTTCAATGTAACAGTGCCCGGCTGCGGTCTCACGCACTTCGCTTAGTTCGCCCACGACCCAATAGCGCGACGGCAGTGCATCGGCTATAGCGTTCCTCACAAGGTTGTTCAGCGAGTATAGTGTCAGGGGGGTGTCAATGCTGTTCATTCTCTTTTGGTATCCATTGGTTAATGCCTCGCTGGTCTGCAATGAATGCTCCGCCAACAACTGTGTTTCCGCTATAGAAAACTGCCGACTGGCCCGGTGTGATGGCCTGTACAGTGCTTTGCAGCCTTACCAGCCAACGCCCGTCACCAGTGGCAACAGGCGTGTCGCACGCAACGGGGTGGCTGCGGTAGCGCACCCTCACGCTAATGCCGTTGGGTATTCCATCAACCCATTCAGGGTTTTCAATGAGCATATATCTTGTCTGCAGTTGCTCCTCGGTGCCAAGCATTACGGTGTTCTTGGCGGCATTTATCTTTATGACGTATGCCGGGTGCCCAAGTGCTATGCCAAGTCCCTTGCGCTGCCCAATAGTGTAGAACGGATAGCCGCAATGCCTGCCCAACGTGCGCCCTTCGCTGTCGACAAAGGTGCCGCCGTTGAAACGCGCGTCAATGCCGGGTACGTTGGCACGCAAGAAATCGCGGTAGTCGCCGGGGATGAAGCATACCTCCATGCTCTCGCCATCCCTTGCTGCGCTCTGCAACCCGTGCTTCTTGAGGTATTCGAGCACCTGTGGCTTTTCCCACCCTCCAAGCGGGAATATCACGCGCGACAACTGCTGCTGTGTCAGTCTCCAAAGAAAATAGCTCTGGTCCTTGCGGTTGTCATCACCTGTCACAATATAGTATCTTGGCTCTCCATTGCTGCCGGTGCTCTCCTTTATCTTTACATAGTGCCCTGTTGCAATACTGCTGCATCCAAGTCTGTCGGCCCACTCCTCGAGAAGGCGGAACTTTACTGCGGGGTTGCAGTTTACGCAAGGGTTGGGGGTCCTGCCACTCATGTATGAGTCTATGAATGGCTCAATGACTAGCCTGCGGAACTCGTCACGCACATCGGCAATGTGGTGGGGAATGCCAAGCCTTGCAGCAAGGGCTGCCGCATCCTCGGCTGCACGCAGGCCGCTGTCGCAGGTAACGAGGGTCAGGCCTACTACCCTGTAGCCCTGCTCAAGCAGCATGCTGCACACTGCAGTGCTGTCAATGCCACCGCTCATTCCCACAAGAACACTCTTTTCTTCAAACATATCTCCGCAATTTGATAATTTTACATAACGCCATTCACTCTGTCAAAAAAAATGACTATTTTTGCAATAGTGTTATATATTCAGGCACATAGTATATACAAAGGTATATCTTTTTTGTTGCCACAATGCAGAATTTACAAATTTTATGAGCAATACAACGACAAAAAAAGTTCCCACTGAATTGGGTACCGAGGGGATTGGCAAACTGCTTGCGCAATATGCCATTCCTGCAATTGTTGCACAGATAGCAGCATCGCTGTATAATCTGATTGACCGTGCCTTTATCGGGCATATACCGAATGTGGGTACCGATGCTATTTCGGGACTGACAAATACCTTCCCGTTCATGAACCTCTCGGTTGCCTTTGGAGCGATGATTGGCGTGGGCGGCGCTACCTTGCTGTCGGTAAGGCTTGGCCAGCGCGACTATGACTCGGCAAGGAATATCCTGGGCAACCTTGTGACGCTCAATGTCATTGTAGGTATTCTGTTTGCGGCCGTCTCGTTCCTTTTCATTGATGAGATTCTCCTGTTCTTTGGCGCAAGCGAGAATACATTGCCTTTTGCCCGTGATTATATGGAGGTGATTCTTGCAGGAAATATAATCACTCATCTCTACTTTGGCATAAATGCAGCACTGCGCTCGTCGGGGCATCCGCAGCAGGCAATGACAGCCACCATAATGACTGTGATTATGAATGCGGTGCTCACTCCCATCTTTATCTTTGTTTTTGGCATGGGAATACGCGGTGCTGCGCTTGCCACCATACTTGCACAGCTTGTGACGCTGATATGGCAGACAAGGCTGCTGAGCAATCCAAACGAGATACTGCATCTGCAGCGCGGAATATACAGGCTGAAGAGGGATATTGTAAAAAGAATACTGCGCATTGGAATGTCGCCGTTCCTCATTAATACTGCGGCCTGCATGGTTGTCATCATCATCAACCAGGGACTGCGCAACAACAGCGTCTCGACTGCCGATGGCGACCTTTCGACTGCGGCCTATGGCATTTCGAACAGCATGCAGTTTATCTTTGTGATGATTGTGCTTGGCCTTACCCAGGGCATGCAGCCCATTGTCAGTTACAACTATGGAGCGAAGCACCCCGACAGGGTGCGCAAGGCGCTCATGCTCACAATAGGCTGGGCAACGCTTGTCACCACCGTTGGCTTTGTGGTGTGCGTTGCTTTCCCCGAGGTTGTAGCGCGCATCTTTACATCGGAGCAGCAGCTCATTGAGCGTGCATCGTGGGCAATGAGGGTTATGTGCATGTTTATGCCTGTGATAGGCTTTCAGCTTGTGACTACAAATTTCTTCCAGAGTGTAGGCAAGGTGAATAAATCAATCTTCCTGTCGCTCACACGCCAGGTGCTCATGCTCATACCTTTGCTTGTGATTTTGCCGAAATATTTTGGCGTAGAGGGTGTGTGGTACAGTATGCCGATATCGGACGTTGTAGCGGCATTGCTTACAATTGTGACGCTCGTGTTGCAGTTCAGGGAGTGGAGACACGAAAAGATAAATACCATCTGATATGAAACAGTTTGTAATTACAATTGGCCGCCAACTTGGCAGTGGCGGCAAGGAGGTTGCCGAGAAATTGGCGCGGGAACTGGGTGTGAAGGTCTATGACAAGGCCTTGCTGCAGGCCGCTGCATGCGAGAGCGGTATCGACGCCTCTCTCTTTGAGCAGGCCGACGAGAACGAATCGACCTCCTTGTTCGGCAATTTCTTCAGCATTCATGGGTCAATATCAGAGTATCTCTCAAGTGGCAGCTGCATTGACAATGACAGGCTCTTTGAGATACAGAGCGAGGCGATACGCAATATTGCGCAGGGCGAGAGTTGTATTATAGTGGGCCGCTGTGCCGAGTATGTGCTTCGAGACCATCCCTCAAGGCTCAGCATCTTTATAACAGCCGACCACGCCGACCGCGTGGCGCGCATCATGCGTGGTGAGGGGTTGGAGCGCAATGCTGCAATTGAGTTTATTGAGAAGAACGACAAGAAACGCCGCTCATATCACGACTATTATGCGACAACGCATTGGGGCGAGGCTGCCAGTTACGATCTTTGCGTGAACCTTTCATGTCTTGGCGTTGACGGCACAGTTGAGTTCCTCAAGCAGTATATAATAAAGCGCTTCTCTCTGTGAAACGCATTGGCATCCTCTCCGATACACACAGTTGTTGGGATGACAGGTATCTGTTGCACTTCTCCGACTGTGACGAGGTGTGGCATGCCGGTGACATTGGTAGCCCGCTGATTGTTGACCGTCTTGCCGAGCATTGCCTTGTGCGTGCGGTATACGGGAATATTGATGGGCGCGAACTGCGGTTGCGCTATGACGAGGTGCTGCATTTCAGGGTAGAGGAGTGCGAGGTGATGATGACTCACATTGGCGGCTACCCCGGCAAGTACTCGCCCGCAATACGCCGTGAACTGTATGCCCGGAAACCCGACATCTTTGTAGCAGGGCACTCGCATATCCTCAAGGTGATGCACGACAAGGCAATAGATTGCCTGCACATCAATCCGGGCGCTGCGGGGCGGCAGGGGTGGCAGGCGGTGCGCACGCTTGTGAAAATGACTGTCGACGGCAAGGTGGTAAAAGATATTGAAGTAATAGAACTATCCTGATAAACCGGTAAAAATTTTTTCATCTGCAGTAATTTTTCTACTTTTGCGAATCAGGAAAAAGATGATATGAAAATGGAAAATATGGATTGGTCGAACATCGGGTTCGGTTATAGAAAGACAAATGGCAACGTGCGTTGCCACTACAAGGATGGTGCATGGGGTGCTGTGGAACTTACCACAGACGAGAATATAAGCCTTCACATGGCGGCAACCTGTCTGCACTATGGCCAGAGTGCATTTGAAGGACTCAAGGCTTTTCGTGGCAAGGATGGCAAGATACGCGTATTCCGTCTTGAGGCCAACGCCGAGCGTCTGAGAAACAGTTGTGACGGTATTCTGATGCCGCATATAAGCACTGAACTCTTCCGCGAAATGGTTACAAAGGTGGTCGAGGCGAACAAGGAGTTTGTGCCGCCTTATGAGAGCGGTGCGTCGCTATATATACGCCCTTTGCTCATTGGTACAAGCGCTCAGGTTGGTGTCAACCCGTCAAGGGAATATCTGTTCGTGATATTCGTGACTCCGGTGGGCCCATATTTCAAGAAGGGCTTTGCTGTGAACGACTTTGTAATATACCGTCACTGCGACCGTGCTGCGCCTCTTGGCACCGGCCGTTACAAGGTTGGCGGCAACTATGCGGCAGGAATGAAGGCGAGTTGCCAGGCTCATGGCGAGGGCTATGCCTGCGAGATTTACCTCGACGCTAAAGAGAAAAAGTATATTGACGAGTGTGGCGCTGCCAACTTTATCGGTATAAAGGGTAACACCTATGTGACTCCAAAATCTACATCAATATTGCCGTCGATTACCAATAACAGCCTCATGCGTCTTGCTGCAGATATGGGAATGAGTGTTGAACAGCGCCAGGTGCCCGAGGAAGAACTCTCTACTTTTGACGAGGCCGGTGCTTGTGGTACTGCTGCGGTGGTTTCTCCAATAGGCCGCATTGACGACATTGAAAAGGGCATATCTTACGTGATTTCAAAAGATGGCAAGCCGGGTCCTGTCCTTACAGAACTCTACACCCGCTTGCGTGCAATACAGTATGGCGATGTTGCCGACCCCTATGGCTGGGTGACCGTCATTGAATAACAAGGAACTTGTATGGGAAAAGGAAAACTGAAGAAATTCGCCGATATGGCAGCATACCCCAATGTTGTTGAGCATCCTTACTCAATGATTGATGATGTGGATTTCCCGCTCAAGGGTAACTGGGGACGTGACTTTTTCAAGAATGACAACCCTATTGTGCTGGAACTTGGATGCGGCAGGGGCGAGTACACTGTTGCTCTTGCACGCCGTTTCCCCCAGAAGAATTTCATTGGTGTGGATATCAAGGGAGCGCGTATGTGGACCGGAGCGACAGATGCTCTTGAGTCGGGGCTTACGAATGTAGGTTTCCTGCGTACTAATATCGAGATTATCGACCGCCTGTTTGCTGCAGGTGAGGTGAGCGAGATATGGCTCACATTCCCCGATCCGCAGATGAAGAAACAGACAAAGCGCCTTACATCGTCGCTGTTCCTTGCCCGCTATCGCAATATCCTCTCTGCTGATGCGATTGTGCACCTGAAGACCGACAGCAACTTCATGTTCACATATACAAAGTATATCACCCAGGTAAACAACCTGCCGGTGGTGGAGTGCATTGACGACGTTCATGGCCAGGAAGAGGTTAGCGATGTGTTGCAGATACGTACCTACTACGAGTCGCAGTGGCTCTCACGCGGAATAACAATAAAGTACATAGCCTTTAACCTGCCGGCAATGGAGCAGTATGCCGAGCCCGACGTGGAAATTGAAATGGACGAGTACCGCAGTTACGGACGCAGCAAGCGCAGTTGTCTCGAAACAAGCAAATGACAAGAATAGAGTAATTATGTTCAAGCATATAGTAATGTGGCGCTTTGTTGATGGCGCAAACGGAAAGAGCAAGCAGCAGCATGCTCAATGGGTGAAAGAACACCTCGAGGCTCTTGTGGGTGTAATCCCCGAGATTAAATCACTTGAGGTTGGTATCAATGTTTGTGTAGCCGGTACGGCCTATGATGCAGTGCTTGTTTCGGCATTTGAGGATGCCGATGCAATGGAACGCTACAAGGTGCACCCGGCGCATGTTGAGGTGGCTGCATATTTTAAAGGCATAACCGAGGGCCGTGCCGAGGCCGACTATGTAATATGAAAACTGAAAACTGAAATCTGAAAACTGAAGGCGGAAATCTGAATGTTGAAAACGGAAAACTGAAGGCGGAAAGCTGAATGTTGAAAACGGAAAGTTCGCTTAAACGCAGCTTTCACCTTTAACTTTTCACCTTTCATCTTTAACTTTTCACCTATCACATTTCACCTTTCACATTTAATAATTATGGCACTGTATCCCAAACTTATAATGGACGCGCTTGAGAAGGTGCGCTATCCCGGAAACGGAAAGAACCTTGTTGAGGCCGGCATGGTCGACGACAACATACGCATTGACGGCAACAAGGTGAGTTTCTCACTTATCTTTGACAAACCTACCGACCCATTCATTCGTTCAGTAGTGAAGTCGGCCGAGGCTGCCATACACCTGTACGTTGGCAAGGAGGTTGAGATTGAGGGAAACATTAGCGTGGTGAGCCGCCAGGCTATGCGCCCCGAGGTGGGTAAGTTCCTGCCACAGGTAAAGAATGTCATTGCAATATCATCGGGCAAGGGTGGAGTTGGCAAGTCTACCGTCTCGGCCAACCTGGCAATAGCATTGGCACGTCTTGGCTACAAGGTGGGCCTGCTCGATGCCGATATCTTTGGTCCTTCAATCCCCAAGATGTTCAGCGTTGAGGATGCACGTCCTTACAGCGAGAATATCGATGGTCGCGACCTTATTCTCCCCATCGAAAAATATGGTGTCAAGATGCTTTCAATAGGTTTCTTTGTCGACCCTGATCAGGCAATCCTGTGGCGTGGCGGCATGGCTAGCAATGCCTTGAAACAACTTATTGCCGATGCAGCATGGGGCGAATTGGACTACTTCCTCATTGACTTGCCTCCCGGTACAAGCGACATACATCTCACCATCGTTCAGTGTCTGGCACTGACAGGTGCCGTTGTGGTGACAACCCCGCAGGAGGTGGCATTGGCGGCGGCTATAAAGGGCGTGGATATGTTTGTCAACGACAAGGTGGCTGTGCCAATTCTTGGACTGGTGGAGAACATGGCGTGGTTTACTCCTGCCGAATTGCCTAATAGCAAATACTATATCTTTGGCAAGGAGGGCGGCAAGAAGATGGCGGAAAAGTACGGTATTCCACTCATTGGCCAGATTCCGCTTGTGCAGAGCATCTGCGAGAGCGGTGATGCGGGAGCACCGGTGGCGATGAGGCCCGAAACCCCGGATGGCCAGGCGTTTATGCAGGTTGCAGCAGCGCTTGTTGAGCAGACAAGGAGACGCAATGAGGAACTGCCTGAGACAAAAATCGTAGGAACAAAATGATAAAAAGAATGAGCATCGCACGCGATGCTCATTCTTTTTTTGTGTCTATTATTTCACTCTTTCTATCTGAAAGAAGAAGTATATCGCTGCGGCTATCAAGAGCATGCCTATGATGCCATATATCCATCGTGCTCCGTTGCGCCCGAACTTTTTCACAGCAAACCTTGCATTGTCGGCAGTGAAGAACCATTCCCAGTTGAACAGTGACGACAGTAGTGAGATGGTGCCTGCAAGCAGGAATATGGCCTGGACTACATTGTGCAGTATCATGGCATCACTTCTCCTGTGGTGTCCATCCCTGCGCTCTCAGTTGCATCTCAACGCCGTCGCGGGTGATGAGAGCAAGTCCCATAGTGTCGCTCACAATATGTCCGATTACGCGCACGTCCTTCATGGCGGCCACCTTCTCGTGGTCGGCAATGGGCACTGTGAACAGCAGTTCATAGTCCTCGCCGCCTCCCAGCGCGCAGGTGATGACGTTGAGGTTTAGTTCCTCGGCCATTATTGCAGTCTGGTAGTCGATGGGGAGACGCTCCTCATATATACGGCAACCCACGCCGCTCTGCTTGCAGATGTGCATGAGTTCCGATGCAAGGCCGTCGCTGATATCCATCATTGCAGTTGGCTTGATGTTCTCGCTGCGCAATTTCTCAATGACCTCTTTGCGTGCCTCGGGCTTCAACTGGCGCTCAAGAATGTATTCCTTGCCTGCAAAGTCGGGCTGCATATCCTTGTCGGCAGTGGCAATCTTCTCACGCTCAAGTAACTGAAGGCCCATATATGCTGCTCCCAGGTTGCCGGTTACACATATCAGGTCGGTCTCTTTGGCTGTGCTTCTTCTCACGGCTGTGCCTTTGGGCGCTGTTCCTGTAGCGGTGATGCTGATGGCAAGGCCGGTGAGTGACGATGTGGTGTCGCCACCGACAATGTCCACACCGTACTGCTCGCAGGCAAGCCTGATGCCGGCATACAGTTCCTCAATATCCTCAATGCAGAACTTGCGGCTGATACCCAATGAGACGGTAATCTGCTTTGGAGTACCGTTCATTGCATAGATGTCCGAAATGTTTGCCACCACAGCCTTGTAGCCAAGATGCTTGAGCGGGAAGTATGTGAGGTCGAAATGTACGCCTTCCATAAAGAGGTCGGTGGTAATGAGAACCTCCTCGTCGCTGCCGAACTGCAGTATGGCGGCGTCGTCTCCAATGCCTTTGACTGTCTCCTTGTTTAAGGGAACAATATCTTTTGTAAGGCGCTCAACGAACCCGAACTCGCCGAGCGATGATATTTCAGTGCGTTTTGTCGTGTTCATATCTCTCTCTTATGCGCGGTTTACTATCTCGCGGAAAATAGTTGTCATCTTTGGCTGTGCCTCATCGGCAGCCTTCTGTACCTCCTCGTGGCTGCACTCCACAACAATGCCCTCAACGCCCAGGTCGGTGATTACAGAGATGCCGAACACGCGGATGCCGCAGTGGCGTGCTACAATTACCTCGGGGACTGTTGACATGCCTACAGCATCGCCACCCATGCGGTGGAACATGCGGTACTCGGCCGGTGTCTCAAAGGTAGGGCCCTGTGTGCCAAGATATATACCCTCCACTACGCGGATGCCCTTCTCGGCTGCAATCTCCTTTGCCATAGCAATGAGGTTCTTGTCATATGCTGCGCTCATGTCGGGGAAACGGTCGCCATAAGGGATGTTCTTGCCGCGCAATGGGTGCTCGGGGAAGAAGTTGATGTGGTCATTGATAATCATTAGGTCGCCAATGAGGAAGTCGGGGTTCATGCCGCCTGCCGCGTTCGATACAAAGAGGGTCTTGATACCCAATTCGCGCATCACGCGTACGGGGAATGTCACCTCTTTCATCGAGTAGCCCTCGTAGAAGTGGAAACGGCCCTGCATTGCCATAATCTCCTTGTTGCCGAGCTTGCCAAAGATGAGTTTGCCCGAGTGTCCCTCAACTGTTGAGAGCGGGAAGTTGGGTATATCCTTGTACTCAATCTCATATTTGTCGGTTATCTCATTTACAAGGCTGCCGAGACCCGTTCCCAATATGATTGCCGTTTCGGGTGCTGTCGTCATCTTTCCTTTGAGGAATTCAGCTGTTTCTTGAATTTTCTGTAACATAGTCGTAAATATTATCGTTAAACATTTTTCCTTCTCCATTTAAAA
>JAZLBZ010000014.1:0-30876 GCA_045613945.1 Bacteroidaceae bacterium | reverse complement strand
CAAGAATATGCAGGACGAAAAGATATTGATTGAGTTGGCCCGTCTGATACTGCCTTCCGGTTTTGTGGAGAATTTCAAGATAACAAGTATAGTCAGCAATGAGAGTGATGTCGAGATGTCTCTTGACGAGTTTGAAAACATCCCTGAAGAACGCAAAGGACATAAGATAGAATCCAAAGGATTTCTTGACGCGGTAGTTGTACGCGACTTTCCTCTACGCGACAAGCGCGTCAACTTCAAAGTCCGCCGTCGCAAGTGGTATGACCATACAACTGGAGAATACTTCACAAACAGTTATGACACCGTATACAAAGGCACCCGCTACTCCAAGGAGTTCGCGGCTTTTTTAAAAGCGATACCTGGAGACATATCCCCGATCGGCCCGTTCGCTTGAGGCATTCTGCCATATAAGCGGTGATGAGATAGAACGCAGCTACAAACTGCACTTGAGTGACTACAGCACCTGGAGTGCCAAGGTGCATGCCGACAAATGGCTTATCTTTCCAAAGAACATCGGTCCCAGGCTTTGTATTGATGAGACAGCCATGAGCAATGGCGAACTATACACAATAATCTCCAATCCCGATGCTCGCGGGAAGAAAGGTACACTTGTGGCTATTATAGAAGGTGTGAAGTCAGATGATATAATAGCCATAATCAACAAGATACCGGAACGTCACAGAAGGCTTGTCAAGGAGGTGACACTTGATATGTCAAACAGTATGAACCGCATAGTCACACGCTGTTTCCCTTGTGCAATAAAAGTCATAGACCGCTTTCACGTACAGAAGGAGGCTTGTGAGGCTGTACAGGAACTGCGCATCAAACATCGTTGGGATGCGATACAGGAGGAAACCGATTTACGCGAGGATGCCAAATGGCTTAGCAAGGAATATCATCCGTTCGTTTTTCCAAACGGAGATACCAAGAAACAGTTGCTTGCACGTAGCCGATACCTTCTGTTCAAGTCTCCCGACAAATGGAGCAGGTCACAGAAAGAAAGGGCGTGCATCCTGTTCGCGCAATATCCAGACCTTAAAGAAGCCTACTCGCTGTCTCATTCGTTAAGGATGATTTTCTCGCGCAAATTGAAGAAAGATGAAGCGAGGCTTTCGCTTGCCAGATGGTATGACAAAGTCGACAACAGTGGCTTCGTCTCGTTCAACACTATTGCCGGAACAATACATGAACACTATGAAGAGATACTCAACTATTTCGTCAACCGATCAACCAATGCCTTTGCGGAGAGTTTCAATGCAAAAATAAAATCTTTCAGGGCTCAACTAAGAGGAGTTACGGATATCAAGTTTTTCTTCTTTAGATTGGCTAAACTTTTTGCGTAGCCCCCCAACTTTTGCTGGTGAGCCCGAACCTCGCCCCTACGCACTCCTACGGGCGTTTTCAATTCCCACACGCCCCACATTTCCCATTCTCGCACGCACTATATAATCAAGGTAATAAGTGTTTCTAAAATCCCACTTGTGCATTTTTCCGCCTTTCCTGTAAAAAAATGCACGAAAAAAGGGAACTACCCTTGTAGTCTCCTTCTAAAAATGGCATTCCATACACTCGTGGGTGTATAAACTATGTCATCCTAACAAGAATATGTTGCAGGTTTCAAAATCGATTTCCCAATGACCATTATCACATTGTTCCCATTGATACTTTCTGCTCATTGTATTCCACCATTCTTGATATCTCATATTTGTCTCTGTTAAATCTACTACTAGTCTTTCATAAATAGCAGAATTATCTGTTATTATGAGCGCGAGTTCTTTCAAACTATTTTTTCTCTCACATAGTCCTTGAATGTCATTACGCTCCTCTTCAGTTACTTTTCCAACAATCTTTTTCATAGACTTTTTTTTAATTTAGTTTAGTAATCTTTTCAAAAGGATCCATATAATCAATCTCTTTAATATTTCTAAATTTACCATTAATAGATTGATTTAATAATCTACTTTGTTCTCGCTCGATATGAGATATATAACATTGCTCATATGACGGAGTGTTTATTTCCAAGGTTTGTATAAAGTTCTTGTGTAGACACCGCTTGCAGTGATATGCATCACAGAATAAACATATAGGTGCATTATCAAATTTGAGTAATTGTTGATTTTTTATTTCCCATTCTCTTACATCTCCACAACTAAAATCTATACTACTGTAATAAAATGCTGGACATATATATAATTTGCCATTGGGAGCAAGAGTAATAGATGTTAAACCCGCATTGCAATTATTCATATTGCTTATAAATAATAAGTCCGTTAAAACATTGATTTGACAGGTAACATCTTTAATATCTGTAACACTTATTAAATTTCTAATTTTTTCCAATTGTTGTTTATATAAGTCAAACTCGACTTCGGAAAAATTCTCAATATCGGACAATATTATATTTATACGAGATGTGCTTTGATACACTGCCTTTACCATATCATACAAATCAGACAGTTGAGAACTATTAATCTTTATGATATACACCGCCTCTAATGGAACTATTGCATTCTTCTCTACATTCTTTGTGAGAACAACTATATCGGATGATACAGAAGCACTTTCATATGGACTAATTACAATGTGTTCTACAGAAGACAACAATTGTGTATATTCTTCAGGGAGTGCATACTCAGGGTATGCTATTTGTAAATACAAATCATTGTTAAGAGCATACTCTATTCCGCATTTCAAATCGGAAAGTTTGATCAAGTTGTGTGTATTAGATGAGTCATATGCACAAAAAGGCACAGAAGAGTCATCCAACAATATTGTTAAATATTGTAGTTTCATTTCTCCATATCTTTTAAGCGTTGCCAATAATATCTGTTTGCTCGCACACGCGCCTTGTGCATTTTACATATCGCCATTGACCTTTGATATATAGTTGGAGTTTCTGCCGCATCGTAGTTTTCTCCTTGACACCAAGCACAACCAGATGCAACATCACATTTTAAGCATTCTTCTGTTGATTGGCTAGTTCTTGTTAGTGCCAAAAATGGGCGCAACTTATTTCTATCTATACCAGTGTTGATATTTCCCGAAATACGAGGTTCTTTTTCTCGTAATGAGTATTTTGCAAATCTTGTGCAAGGATAAAAATTTCCCAGAGCATCAATTGCAATCATTTTTCCTGCTCCACACCAATTTTGATTATCTTTTGCAGAATCTAAGGGGTAACCAATATCTTTATTAAAAAACGAACAAGTATATTCTACATATAGTTTGTTATCAATAATATGGTCGGCGAGCAAAACTAATTGCTCTTCCAGAATTTTATCATCTCCTTCAGACCATACATCCTCAAATACTACATTTATATTTACTGTTTTTATTCCTAAGTCGAAAAGATGCTCAACACTTTCTTTTACATATGGAAGGTCTTCGTGACTTATGGTTACTTTTGTGCTTGCATCAGGAAATTGTGACAACCACAATGGAATACACCTAACTACATCATCGTATGACCCCTTTCCATTCTTATAAATACGATTAAGGTCGTGCTTTTGTTTAGTTCCGTCAATAGTAATTCCTATACTTAAATGCTGCTTATTCTTAAAAATAAACTGCTGCACTTTTTTGTTGTTGTAAAGCAAACCATTAGTAGAGATTGCAAAGCGATATGAGTTGAACCAATGATGATTTTTTAAGTATAATTGAGTTTTTATATAATCACAAATTTGGTCTATTAAAGCAATCTCTAATAGTGGTTCTCCACCTATAAAGTCAAAGATGACAGACTCTGCTGGATAGTCTGATTGTCTATCCAGCAGATAATCTATCGCCTTTTTTGCCACTTCAAAAGACATCTTCTCGTTTGCATTCTTTCCTACTAGATAGCAATACTTACAAACAAGTTGACATTCTTTTGTGACGATAAAGGTAATTGTTTGGGGCATAACAACGAGATTTTAATCCTCATTTACCAACGATAACCACTACCGCCGTTGCAACCATTTGAGCAAGTAGCCTTGCATCCACCCATACATGATCCTGTGCAACCAGATGAACAATGACCTCTACAAGAACTTTGACAACTTGACCAACATGATCCTGAACAACCAAATTGACATCCATCGTTAGGTTTGATACTTGCCTCTTCTTCCTCAACACCTGCAACAATTTGCAATCCTAATGGATCTTTTTTCTTTTCAATCTCAATCACCAAGTCGGAAGGAGATTCACACACATTTGGGTCCGCAGCATTAGCGGTGAGCGGTGTGCCCATTACAGCAACTGCACCCAAAAATAGAAGCATTTTCTTTTTCATGATAATGAATTTTACTATTGGACCCAGCCCTAATCCAATTGTCCTATCAATAAAGAAAGCGTGGTGCTGAAAACTTATTTTAGGATACAGGTTCTGGAATACCTATGGGATAAAATAAGCAACAGCCCCACGCCATACCCAAATACAGGATATGACGCGGGAAGATGTCCGCTCATTCTCTCCCTTGAATTTTCCAGATTCGTATCCGAGAATAAACTTACACTTTCCGCGTAATTAATATGTCATTGCAAATGTAGCAAATATTTCCGCTCTGTGTGCAATTGGGGACATCTTTTTTTTGTTGCTTTATATAATAGTATATGGCAATGTCTCTTTTCGTGATGCAAAGTTGGGATAATATCGCCTAAAAATCAATATTGAAGTAGAACTTTGTTATTTGTAGGTTGGAGATATTTGCACTGTATCATTGATAGATGATTGGATAGAAGTATTTCGGAATAATCTAAACACTTATAAGATTTCAATAATGAGTAAATTGAGAAGAAGCGTTCAAAAGAGAAAGTGTGTATTATACGAATAATAATTATACCGCATAGCAACACGCTTTATATTCTCTGTAAGAAAATCAGGAAACTACGATAGCGTTTCCCGATTTTCTTTTTACAACCGCAGAAAGCAGACAGCAAAACCCAAAGCACTCATTCTTTGTTATTACACAAAAATGAGAAAGCAATGACCTACCTTTGGATTCTATTGGCGGTATCACTTACAACGTCGGCTGTAGGATGGATTTATTTCATCTACTTTTTCAGCATTGGATACGGACTCTCTATTGCCGCACTGGCAGCTGCGGTGGCAACAATCTTTGCCGACAGCATCACACTACCCTCTGCAATATTCTGCTGTACATTATTTATATACGGGATACGCCTTGCAGGATACCTGTTCGCGAGAGAGAAAAGATCAACGTCGTACAGGAAAATTCTCTATCAGCCCGACACTAAAGAGCGCAAACCCTTGCACACTATGCTCCTGATTTGGATTTCGTGCGCACTGCTCTACATTGGCCAGATAAGCCCAATCACATTCTACCTACACAACCGCGCGCAAGGAGCAGACTCCGGCACAGCGTGGACATGGGTAGGCACAGCTGTTGCTTTCTTTGGTTTTCTCATTGAAACAATAGCCGATGCACAAAAGAATATAGCAAAGAACAGAAAGCCTAAAGAGTTCATCAGCACGGGACTATACCGCATTGTACGCTGCCCTAACTATTTTGGAGAGATACTACTGTGGAGTGGAAACTTCATTATCTGCATTGGTGCCGACTGCACGGCATGGCAATGGGTTATAGCATCGCTTGGATACACTGGAATCATATATGTAATGTTCAGCGGGGCACGGAGGCTCGAACTGCGACAGCAAGAGACATATGGCAACGACACCGCATTCCAGACCTACACAAAACAGCGCCCGCTGCTAATTCCATTCGTCCCGATATACAGCCTTGCAAAACAGAAGTGGCTCAAGGCATAACAAAAAAAAGAAGAACAACATCGTTGTTCTTCTTTTTATATCCAAGTCATTAGACTGTAATTACTTCTTCAAAGCCTCGTCTGCTTTTCCCTGAACCAACATTTCCTCAGAGAACATATAAGCACCGGTCTTAGGTGATTTAACCAATTTTACAACCTTTACAAACTTCTCCTTATCACCTGTCTGGAGGGTTGCCACTGCTTTCTTAGCCATCTCTTATTACTTAATTTCTTTGTGAACAGTTACTCTCTTCAAATATGGGTTGTATTTCTTCAACTCCAAACGCTCAGTTGTGTTCTTGCGGTTCTTTGTGGTGATGTAACGAGACATACCTGGAACACCGCTGCTCTTCTGCTCAGTGCACTCAAGGATTACCTGAACACGATTTCCTTTTACCTTCTTAGCCATACTACTTTCCTCCTTTAATTAATCGAGTACTTTAATTTCCTCCCAAGCAACGTGGCCATTCTTAACAGCAGCCTTCAACGCTGCATCGAGACCTACTCGGTTAATAGTTTTCAACCCCGCTGCACTCACGCGCAACTGAATCCAACATCCCTCTTCTACATAGAAGAATTTCTTCTTGAACAAGTTCACATTGAAAAGACGCTTTGTCTTTCTGTTTGAGTGTGAAACATTGTTACCCACCATAGCTTTCTTACCGGTGATTTGACAAATCTTAGACATCTCTATATATTTTTTTGTTTATTCTTTTGATACCTACTCAAAACAGAGTGCAAAGATATACGATTTTGCATAACCTTGCAAACAAAAACACAATTATTTTTCTTTTTTAATAAAAACTGCAGCCGAATTGTTATTATTCTTCGTCAAGCAGCACCTCGCACATAAAACGCAAAGCCTCAATAGTTGATTTTTGCACATTCTGCAAACGCCCCTCATCGCGCAATTGCAATCTTCTTGCCTTAACCACATCGCCAGTTTTCACAGCCACCCACACTGTACCAACAGGCTTTTCGGGTGTTCCACCGCCGGGGCCTGCAATGCCCGATGTCGCTATGGCACAATCAGTTGCCATAAGGCACGACACGCCGCACGCCATCTGCCTCACAACCTCTTCACTCACTGCGCCCACAGACTCCAATGTTTCGGCAGAGACGCCAAGCACCGAGTTTTTCACATCGTTATGATATGCCACCACTGCCCCGCGCATCACCGACGAACAGCCTGCAACCGAGGTTATCGCCTGCGACACCGCACCACCCGTACAACTCTCGGCTGTAGCAATGGTCAGCGATCGCCCGGCAAGCACCGCAACGAGCCTTGCGGCCAACTCGGGAATCATATCGGGGCAATACATATTATATATTATATGGTAGTGCGCGAAAAGGCCGGCTGGTCCATCGCACAGAAGTCATTATCAAGATACTTATAGTAACCCACAATGCCAATCATCGCCGCATTATCGGTGGTGAAACCGAATTTAGGGATGAAGATATCCCACTTATAGCGCTTTGCATAGTCGGCATAGGCCTGGCGCAGCGCTGTATTCGCCGACACGCCGCCCGAAAGCGCAATGCGTTTGATGCCAAGTGCCTTCGATGCCTTGTAGAGTTTGTCCATGAGCACAGCCACAACGGTTGCCTCGAACGATGCCGCCAAGTCCTCCTTGTGCTCCTCGACATAATTCTCATTCTCGGCAACAAGTTTGCGCAATGTATAAAGGAACGATGTCTTCAGGCCACTAAAACTATAGTCAAAGCCGGGAATATGCGGCTTGCTGAATTTGTACGCCTCGGGGTTGCCTTGACGTGCCAGACGATCAATAATTGGACCGCCGGGATATCCAAGCCCCATCACCTTAGCACACTTGTCCATAGCCTCGCCGGCAGCATCGTCAATGGTTTGGCCAATGATTTCCATCTCCTTATAACTGTTCACCTTTACAATCTGTGAGTTACCGCCCGACACCATAAGGCACAGGAACGGATACTCGGGAGCGCGATGCTCCACCCCATCCTCCTTGATAAAGTGCGCAAGTATATGCCCCTGCAAATGGTTAACCTCAATCATTGGAATGCGCAGCGAAGCAGCCAGACCCTTAGCGAAAGAGACACCCACAAGCAGCGAGCCCATCAGGCCCGGGCCGCGAGTAAAGGCAATGGCAGTGAGTTGTTCCTTCCCAACACCAGCCCTCTTGAGCGCAGCGTCGACAACCGGAACAATATTCTGCTCGTGAGCGCGCGAAGCAAGTTCGGGCACAACACCGCCATACTGCTCGTGCACAGCCTGGCCGGCAGTGACATTTGACAGCACAACATCGTTCCTCATCACCGCTGCCGAAGTGTCATCGCACGAAGACTCAATGGCCAATATATAAACATCCTTTTTCTCCATTTTCAAAACAACGCCAAATAATGGTTATCAGTGCAAAGGTAGTAACAACGAGCGAGATGCACAAAGTTTACTTTAGTGCATTTCACAGCGAGCGCAATTAACCTTCGCACTTTAGTGCAAAGATAGGAATTTATTTCTTTTTTTTCACTACCTTTACAATGCAAAAAGCAATAAGCAGGAGGTGTAGAAATAAAAATTCACACACGACATACGTTTAAAGAAAAAAATACGTTATTAAACAGAATATACAGTAAAAGACCCCGATGAGATTGAGGATATACATAACACTGCTGATGCTTTTTGCCATCATCGCCGGAGCCGCCGCACAGAAGGTCACCTTCAAGGGGCGCATCACCGACGAAAACCACAACCCTGTGGAGGTTGCGAGCGTTGGTGTGCAGGGCGAGGCAAAAGGCACCGTCGCCGACCTCAACGGCTACTACTCCCTCACCTGCGAGAGCAAGGACAGCATCACCCTCATATACTCAATGATTGGGTACCAGACACGCAAGCGCACCTTTAAAAGCCCTACCGACACACTCATTGTCAATGTCATGCTCCCATCGATGAACATATCACTGCAGCAAGTAGATGTTGTCGACAACGAAAAGCAGATGGGCAGCACAAAAAAGATAGAACTGCCAGGCAAACTGCGCCTGCAGCCATCGGCCAGCGGCAGTGCGATTGAGGACCTCATAAAGTCACAAGCCGGTGTGAGTTCGCACAACGAATTGAGTTCGCAGTACAATGTACGTGGCGGCAACTTTGATGAGAACAGCGTCTATGTCAACGGCATAGAGGTATACAGGCCGCTGCTCATACGCGCAGGCCAGCAAGAGGGACTCAGTTTCCTTAACCCCGACATGGTGAGCGCCGTCTCATTCTCCACCGGCGGTTTCGAGGCCAAGTATGGCGACAAGATGTCATCGGTTCTTGACGTAACATACCGCAAACCACGCGAGTTTGAGAGCACCGTATCGGCAAGCCTGCTTGGAGCGAGTGCTTACATTGGCTGGGGCAACAGCAAGGTGAGCATATCGAACTCTGTGCGCTACAAGAGCAACAGTTATCTCTTTGGCACGTTCGACACAAAGGGCGAGTACAAGCCCAGTTTCATAGACTACCAGGCATATATAGATTGGCGCATAACCGACAAACTCAACGTAAGCCTCATAGGCAACATATCGCAGAACAAATACAACTTCACGCCCAGTGACCGCACCACCAGTTTTGGTACACTTGAGGACGTAAAGCAGTTCAAGGTATACTTTGGCGGCTGGGAGAGCGACATCTTCCGCACCTTCTTTGGCGCAGCAGCCGTGAACTACACCCCAAGCCAGTACCACCAGTTCACACTGCAGGCATCGGCATTCCAGACCGATGAGGAAGAGACCTACGACATCATGGGCGAGTATTGGCTCGACGAGATCAACACCGACCAGACAATGGGTGTGGGCCGTTACATGGAGCACGCACGCAACTATCTCAAGGCCAACGTACAGACCGTATCATTCACCGGCAAGCACTATCTTGGCAGCAACGACCTGCGTTGGGGCATAGACTGGAAGCGCGAGGCCTTCAACGACAACCAGCGCGAGTGGGAGTTGCGCGACTCATTAGGGTACAACGTGCCTGTTACGGGCGACGGCGGCCTGCGCCCCGTCTACAGCCTGACATCGCAGACCTCATACACAAGCAACCACATAAGCGCCTATATACAGGATACCTACAAGATAAACTGCAGCATTGGCCTCATATCAATAAATGCAGGCGCACGCCTATCGTGGTGGGACTGGAACAACGAGGTCATCTTTTCGCCACGCGCAAGCGTTGGCCTCATCCCCAAGTTCTGCGACGACCTCACATTCCGCTTTGCAACAGGCGTCTATTACCAGACACCATTCTACAAGGAGATGCGCGACACCACAACTGTTGGCGGCATAACAACCGTCACACTGAACAAGAAGATAAAGTCGCAGCGCTCCATCCACGTAGTGCTTGGCTGCGACTACCACTTCAAACTATACAACCGCCCGTTCAAACTCACCGCCGAGGCCTATTACAAGAAACTGGATAACCTTATACCTTATAATATAGACAACGTGCGCATTGTCTACTATGGCGAGAACTGCGCCAAAGGCTATGCTACCGGACTTGACTTGAAACTGTTTGGCGAGTTCGTGCCCGGCACCGATTCCTGGCTCACCTTCTCCGTAATGGACACAAAGGAGCGCATCAATGGCGGCGACTGGATACAGCGCCCCACCAACAGCACATTCTGCGCATCGCTCTACTTCACCGACTATTTCCCGGGCACCGACCGCTGGAAGATGAGCCTGCAGGGAGCATATGCCGACGGCTTGCCATTCGGCCCGCCGCACAGCGGCCGCGAGAAGCACGTTTTCAATGCACCTGCCTACCGCCGCGTAGACATCGGAATGTCCTACCGCCTGCTCGACAACGAGGAGCGCCACTACCGCACCGGCGTGCGCAGCTGGTTCAAGAACGTGTGGCTTGGCATTGACGCCTTCAACATCCTGGGCATCAATAACGTGAACTCATACTACTGGGTAAAGGACATCAACAACCACAACTACGCCGTGCCCAACTACCTCACTGGCCGCCTCATCAACTTCAGGGTTCTGATGGAACTTTAAAGGTGAAAAGCCGAGGTTTGTAAAACCGAGGGTTCGATAACATTGGCAGCAATGGGTCGCAGGTCGCGTGGAGTAGTCACGCACTGCGGGTTGCGAGAAGACGATGTTATCAAAGCTGCAGAAAAACCGAGGGTTCGATAAAGCAACGGTCAAGCGAGCAAAAACCAGGTTTACTTGGGTTTTTACCGCGAGCGAGAGCGGGTTGCACTAAGTTAACATCGGCGCGTTGCAAACCGAAGGTCGATATCAACAAGTTTATACATAACAAGAGATGAAGGCATTAAGCCTTCATCTCTTGTTATGTAAAAGAACATGTATTAAGTTTTCGCTTTCAGTTTCCCGCTTTAAACTTTTACATGTTGGCCCAGATGTTTTCCCAGTCGCTGCGATACTCACTACTCAAGGCGTCACCTTCGTCAACATAGTAATCGTCGCCGCCCGATTCAAGGGCACTCTGGCAAATCATTGCAGCAGTAAATATGCTGTATTCACAAATCTCGGGGGTAATATAGTTTTTCTTTGTTTTCATAGTCCAGTCTTTCTTAGTTATTTCACAAAAATCTTCTTGCCGTTTACAATGTAGAATCCCGGCGATGTGATACCCTCGAGTCTGCGACCCTGCAAATCGTAGATAGCGTCATTCTCCTCTCTTTCAATAGTCACTTCATCAACATCTGTTGTGTCATAGCCTTTACCACCCACGGCAAACGAGAATCCCAATGCCGACACAGTTGCCGAATAGGGCAACCAAGCACGGTGGGCCTGATTGATGAATGTCGGTTTTGTCACATAACCCAAACCACGCTCAGCAGCAGACACCATCTTTACCTTGAACATACCTACTTTGTTATTCTTCTTGCTGAGGATATGATGCTGTATTCCGTCGCGCTCACTGATGAGCCTTGCGTCGTGCGTACCTTCGAGGCGGTTGCGCGCTTCAAGGTCGGCAATCTCTTCGAGCACTGTATCATCCTTGTCGGCATCATCGGCGTCGTAATTGATTGGGAAATAGTGTACACCAGCCTCGGCTTTTATGAGCACAGGCATACCGGCAGGGATTATACCACAATTAATCTGTTCAACATTGAACACCTCGGTTCCATTTGGATAGGCCTCGTAATCGACTGCATACAGATGATTTCCATTGGCAATCTCTTTTCCTGTAAGGATGTAGGCTGTGACGCCGTCGGGTATTTCAAGTTCCACAGGCACACAGAGCGATGTCATCTTAGCCGACGACACCTCAACAGGCAATTCGGTCACGAGTTCAATACTCCAGTCATACTTTCTATTAGTGCTGTTGCCGGCGCTGACACTGATACCTGCAGCAGTAGTAGCATTTGTAATATTGTCACACAGGTAATTGTTGCCACCAAATGCCCAAGCATAATACCCTTCACTGTCTGTTCTTGACGGGTGTATGAATACATCCTGCGAGTTATAAGCCTCGTCGTCAAGCGGCAGATTATCTTCCTTGAACACAATCTTGCCACCCTCTGTAATAGCCTGTATGTAGCGGCCTGTATTGAACGAGAGAATGTTTGTTGCACCATCGCCATCGCCATCAACCGCATAGAACACCGATGTTGCAGCAACAGCATCGTTGATGTTACCCGACGCATCGGTTATGGCACCCATTGCAAGCGCTCCGCTTGTAATGCTCGACTGCAGATAGTTGAGTGACACACGGCCACGTATGCGGTAGTAATAGCCCGCCGGTGGAGTATTAAGGTGAAAATTCACAAAGTGTGCCTTAATCGCAGTAACAAATGAGTTGATTAGATCGGCCGTATAAACTGAGCCACCTGCCAGATACTCCTCGACAATCTTTGCAGCTCCCTTATTGTAGTGTGTAGTTGCAGTAACGAACTGCTCGTCAAAAGCCTGGTCGCTGCCACTCTTCTGCAATGTGTTTACACCCTTATTGTCATAATGGTATTTACCCAGTTTTGTTGCAGTAGCATCGTAGTTGTCGTTGTAGAACTTCGCTGTCTTATACATCTCGCCAAATGCAGCAAGCGCCTCAATGAATGCTATGTGTTCGGGGTTTGTAGCATCAATGCCATAGATTTGAGCCGATGTACCCACATATGTAAAATACCAAGCCGCATTCTTGTTGCCAGTAACTGTTGCAGGAGAGTTCACAACACCAAGGTACATATACTCGTCCACCATAAGATAGTCTGTTCCATTGTAGAGGCGTATACTGTATGCATCAAGCCCACTCTCATATAATGTATTCCAAGACTCGACAGCCTCAAGACTCGAGTGCTGTGCGTTCATAAGAAGTATGTTGCCAATAGCACTCTTCATCTCGGTCGCATTCACAGGTGCAACGACGGTACTTTCCAGTTTGTAGTTGGTAAACCACTGGCGCATATCCCATTCGTTGATGTCGGCGATTGCAAATGATTTGCTTGTTTCATCACACATTACTGCCCAACCAGATGGATAACCATCTTCCCAAGCCGATGAAATGACAAACATGGGGCTGCATTTAGAGTTCTTGAACTCCTCGAGCGCGGCAGCTAGCAACTTGCCCTTTTCATACTTTGCATCATCGGTAGTCTGTTGTTTGAAGACATTTAAAGCGTTATCCAAGGCTGTTCTTTTGTCATAGCGGTATTGACCCGGCTGTGGTGTCGCTCCATTTGCTGCAACCTTGCCATTTCCGACAGTATTGTTGTCAAGATAGTATTGGCTCTCCAAAGCAATGAGTTCAGACGCATACACTTTAATAGGATCTTCATATAGCGCTGTGCCATAGAAACCTTTGATTGTTCTCACACAATCATCAACGTCATCATTGTGTGGCAGAATATAGAATTCGGACATTGTGAAGGCCTTGTCGCCAACATTCACACCCTCAATGGTGAAGCGCAGATGTGTATATGAGGCGCAGTTGATGAGGTCGGAGAAATAGAACATCTCGTCGCGCATGTTTGTTTCAACCGTTTTTATGTCTGTAAACGATGTACCATTGTTGCTACCCGACACACGAATCTTGACCGGACGGCCCGAAGTTGTCTGCAAGTTTGCCTTTATATAGAAGTAGAATGATGTCACAGCTTTGCCATCAAGGTCGGCCTGCAGGTAGTGATTCTCACCGGTTGAGCCCTCTACTGTGGTAAGTGATGTGACGTAAGAACCATCAGTCAGCAGGCATGTCGAAGTTTCGTCCTCAACATCGGCATTTGTCGAGTATTTCTCGCAAGGCTCTTTTACGAGTCCCTCGTTCAACTGCAGATAGTGCGGATATTGCCATGCCATATTTGCAGCAAGGCCATAGAATTTATCGGTTATTTCTACGTCGGCAACAGGAAGAACCTTCCACCTTACTCCTTGTGTATTTTCATCCGCAGCACACTTGACATCCTTGCTTGTAGCATCGGGCAAGCATATATACATGCCGGGTGCATCAATGGATTCAAATTTTACGACAGCAGAAATCAAGGTGGTGTTGTCGTCGTCAAGTTCAACATCATCTTTTGTCGTAACAATTCTGTAAACGCCGGCTTTGCTCACATCTGAACTCATATTCACTCCCATGCCGTTACCGGTATCATATGGCACTCCAACATACATATTTGCAGCTTCGTTATATATGTAGAACATTTCACCCTCGACATGCTGTATGTACCAGACATTGGTGTGTGTTGTCTGAATGCCGTTTATAGTAAGCGAAGTCGAGTTTGTGGAGAGCCAACGTTTGTTTTCTCCATCAGAAAAATCCTCATTATAAAGTTCGGCATATTTAAAGATTGTTTGATATCCTTGTGAATATTTGTTTAGAATATCCTGTGCGGTATTAATGTCACTCAAGGTTGAAGCAAGTGTGGAATGGGTTTTCCCCGTTATTGGGTCAATTTTACCTAATCCCAAGATGCCACCCCAACCATCCTTCAACGTCGCCTTGTCTCTCCATGTCTCATACAGTTTGCCTAGTCCACTCCAAAATCCACCACCCCAGATGTCGGAACTATTGACGGCTTCATAAGCCTCATCAACAAGTTTGTTGAGCCCCATGATGTCGGCGAAATCCGTAATCTGTTCAAAGACCCATACAGAACCAGGGTCACTACCCAAGTATAAATCGACCTTGCCAGTAGATTCGTTGTAGTGAAAGGCATCGGATGCAGCAGTGTTACCCGATTGCGAGATAAACACGCCACCGGTAGTTGTCTTTATCTGGAATGCAGTTCCACTTTCGTCCCATTTGTTTGGCGCCACGCACAAACGCTGAGTACCTGCCGCATAGTTGTGAATATACGCAACATTGGCATTTCCTGTCACATAGAACATCGCACAGGTATCAAGGGCATAGACCCCATCAACTGTCTTTGGCGATGTTGTCATTGAAAACTTGAATCCCTCGTAGCGAAGATATTCCCCGGTCTTGGCATTCTTGATAGTGTACCAAGTCGCGTTGTTTCTCTCCGTAGTCTTGTTGTTGTTGGTTGAAGAGAATTTTGGCGACTGAGCAACAGCAGTCAATGTGACAAAGCACATGACTGCCGCAAAAATCAATCTGATTTTATTCATATATAGTATTGTTTAGTATTTGTGTTTGTCAACATCTCTCGCCAGAGATGGAATAGTATAGTTGTAAGTTTTTTCTGAGGTCTGAGTGACAAAGATCCAATAAACTGTGTTTTTCAAATTAACTTTTTGTCACTACCAAATCGAAACCACAAAGGTATAAAAAAACAAAGTATCAGCGAAATTCCTCAGCAATTATTTTACATTATTTTTATTTTTACATGTTGAATATTAACAATATATAGAATATTATTCAACAACCAAAAAGTATCTATCAAGAAAAAGTTACACTTACACGCCAAACACAACAAAATACAAAATGTCACATTTTTACGGCATATCTCAAGAATAACAACCTTTATTTGCTTTTTCCTGACATTCCGTTACCCCCCCCTATTTCCAGACACGACTCCCGCAGGGCATACGCTTTCATTTTGTCAAACTCATATAGGCATAAAAAAAGCACCGCGCCCACGAAGCATTGCCTCAATGTTGGCGTTAGCAAATGATGCGAATGACACCATCATTGCCATAATCAATACGCGTGCTTTCATAATTATGTTCAGTTTTAATCGTTTGTTCTTTTATTTGAAGAAAATAGTTGTAAAAAGTTTAATATGCAATAGAGTATAAACAAAAAAGAGTGTGACTATTTTAAGTCACACTCCTGATTTCATATTTTACTAAAACAGCACAGTCAAGTTCGGGTATTACCAAATGCGATTTTCAGTCATTTTCATTACTTGAAAGCATCGAGGTTATGCTGCTCGTAGAGATCCTTGCCCTCGGTTGTGTAAAGGATGTCGATGCGCTCCTGATAGAACTTCTCAACCTTGCCACGAACAACCTTCATTGTACTGTTCATCATACCGTTCTGCTCGGTGAACGCCTCGGGCAGCACAGCAAAGCAACTTGGCAGCCAGCGCTCGGGGAACATGCCTGCATTGGCACCACCCTTCTTGAATGAATCGACATCGGCCTTCACAAGGTCACATGCAGCCTTGCGTCCCTCCTCGGTTGTGAGATCAAGCCCCTTCTCGGCAAGCGCACGCTTGATGTTGTCCTTGTTTGGAACAATGAGAGCAATGGTGTATGGTGACTGGTTGTTGTAAAGAATAACCTGGTCTATTGTTGGGCAAAGGCTCACGAATGCCTCCTCAATACCCTCGGGGCTATACTTCTCGCCGTCGCTTGAAATCAAGAGGCTCTTGAAACGGCCCTTTACATAGAGCAGGCCCTCCTCGGACATATAACCGAGGTCACCGGTGTAGAGATAACCGTCGCGCACAGTCTCGGCCGATGCAACAGGGTTCTTCCAGTAGCCTGCCATGACGTTCTCGCCCTTAACAACAATCTCGCCAAGTTCGCCGGTAGGCAGTTCCTTGCCATCGGCATCACATATTTTCAGTTCAATTGGCTTAACAAGCACACCGCTTGAGCCAAAGCGATAGAGGTCGGGACCATTTGATGAAATCACAGGAGTAGCCTCGGAGAGACCATAACCCTGATACATTGGCATACCCACGCCCAGGTAGAAGTTCTGCAACTCCTTGTCGAGCAGCGCACCACCACCTACAAAGAAGCGCAACTCACCACCGAAGTTCTCGCGTACCTTTGAGAATATGAGTTTGTCAAAAAGCGCCACAAGAGGCTTGAGGAATATGCGCATGCCCTTTGAATCGAGGTTGCTCTCGCCATAATATTTCTGGCGCACCGCCATACCCCAGTTGAAGAGCCTTTCAGTCATCTTACCCTTTGCACGGATAGCACCCTCAATATTCTTCTTGAAGGTCTTTGCCAGTGAAGGAACTGAAAGAATGAAGTGAGGACGTACCTCCTTGATGTTCAATGGGATATTCTTCAAGGTCTCGAGACCGGTGCGGCCAACCTGAACTGTTGCAGCAGTGGCACCCTTCGACATCATGATGTAGAAACCTACAACGTGAGCAAAGCAGTGGTCAAGAGGCAGGATGATAAGAGTACGCCATGTCTGGTCAATATGCACCAATGTCAACGCCTGCTCGACATTTGCAGTGTAGTTGCGGTGTGTGAGCACAACACCCTTTGGATCGGCTGTTGTACCACTGGTATAAGTGATTGTTGCGATATCGTCGTTCAAGAGAGACTGGCCAACGGCGAGGAACTCCTCGAGAGTGTGCTCCTTGAGGAACTCGTCACCCATCTTGAATACCTCATCGGCGTGAATCTCACCCTCCTCAAGTTCGCCGGCATTGCCAAATACAATCACTTTCTTTACATCAGTGAGTTTGTCCTTGATTGCACGTACCTTCTTGAGTTGGTAATTAGATACAAGAATAAACTTCACATCACCATGAATAAGGCGGAAGAGAAGGTCGTTACTCTCCTCGAGTTTAATTGACAGCGGCACATTCACTGCACCTGCATAGAACATTGCAAGCTCGCCGATGACCCACATGTTGCAGCCCTCGCTGAGCAGCGCCATATTATCGCCCTTCTTAACGCCAAGTGCCTGGAAGCCAGCGCCCAAACGGTACACCTGCTCCTTCACCTGAGTGTAGGTTGTTGGTTTGAAACCCTCTTTTTTGTCTGTCTTCTCCAAGAGGAAGGTGTTGTTTGGATACAATCTCACCGACTCCTCAAAAAGATCTACCAATGTCTTCTTCATAATAGTCTTGATTTATGAATACAGGACGTGCCTGTTTGTTAAACTGACGCGAAGATACTAAAAACCGAATAGATAATGCCAACTACATACAAAATTGTTAGCCAAAGAGATACTTTTTCGTTAAAAAAGTACAAAAAACATAACAAAACCGAGAATATTCGCATTGAACACCCTCGGTTTTTATGAACAAAGTGCAGTTTAATTAAATTAACTTATCAGATTCCCATCGCCTTCTTCATGGCCTCGATGGTTGCATCGGCCTTAGCACAAGCATCGGCATAGCAGTTGCGGCAGCCCATCTTGCCCTTTGCCTCCATATAGAACTTGATTTTTGGCTCAGTTCCCGAAGGACGCACAGACACCTTGTTGCCGCTCTCGGTGAAGTACTGCAGCACGTTAGATGGCTCGGGCATGTCAATGTCGGTCACATTGCCCTCGGCATCGGTCTGCTTCATAGCCTTGAAATCCTTGTAGCAAACAACCTTCTCGCCTGCCATCTCCTTGAGAGGGTTGGCGCGGAAGTTCTCCATCATCTGGCGAATCTCATCGGCACCGCTCTTGCCGGGCTTTACAACGTTCACAGTCACCTCCTTCGAGAATCCATACTCAACGTAGATATCCATGAGCATCTCATAGAGTGTCTTGCCATTATCTTTTGCCCATGCAGCGACCTCGGCAATGAGGCTGCAGGCCGAAACAGAGTCCTTGTCACGGCAGAAGTCCTCGGCCAAGAAGCCAAAACTCTCCTCGCCACCGCCAATGTACTGCGCAATGCCCTCGTTGTCGCGGATAACCTTAGCAATCCACTTGAAACCGGTGTAGCAGTCGTACATCTTTATATCGTTCTTCTCGGCAATCTCCTTGATAACCTCGGTTGTAACAATTGTCTTCACAACAAACTCCTTGCCTGTCATCTTGCCAAGCGCACGATACTGTGTGATGATGTAGTAGAGGAAAATCATGCAGGTCTGGTTACCGTTGATGATTGCCCACTCGCCCTTGCTGTCCTTGCATGCGATTGCAAGACGGTCGGCATCAGGGTCCGATGCAAGTACCAGGTCGGCGTCAATCTTCTTTGCCAGGTTGATGGCCATTGTCATAGCCTCGGGGTTCTCGGGGTTAGGAGAAACAACTGTCGGGAAGTTGCCGTCCTTCACCATCTGCTCCTCTACGCAGTGGATATTCTCAAAGCCCCACTGGCGCAATGATGCAGGAATCATCACCCTGCCGCAGCCGTGAATTGGGGTGTAGACAATCTTCAAGTCCTTGTGGCGTGCAATGACATCGGGAGCGATAGAAAGAGTGTGTACCTTGTCAAGGAAAGCCTTGTCAACCTCCTCGCCGATTACCTCAATGAGTGCAGGATTGCCTGCGAACTTGATATCCTCGACCTTGACGCTCTCAACGTTCTTTATTGTGTTAACATCGTGTGGAGAGAGCATCTGTGCACCATCGTGCCAGTATGCCTTGTAGCCATTGTACTCCTTTGGATTGTGGCTGGCAGTGATGTTCACACCGCTCTGGCAGCCCAAGTGGCGGATTGCAAATGAGATTTCCGGTGTTGGGCGAAGGTCCTCGAACAGATATACCTTGATGCCGTTAGCCGAGAAAATGTTTGCCGAAATCTCGGCGAACAGACGGCTGTTGTTGCGGCAGTCGTGACCAACGACAACCGAAATCTGCTCCAAGTCCTTGAAGCACTCGTTAAGGTAGTTGGCCAAGCCCTGTGTTGCCTTGCCCACAGTGTAGATGTTCATGCGGTTGCTGCCGGCACCCATGATGCCACGCAAGCCACCGGTACCGAACTCGAGTTCGCGGTAGAACGCGTCAATGAGCGGAGTCTTGTCCTCGTTATCGAGCATTGCCTGAACCTCTTTTCTTGTCTCTTCGTCATAGGCAGGAGAAAGCCACTCTGTAGCCTTTTCCGTTACCATTTTAATAAGTTCCTGATCCATAGTCTTTATTTTATCGTTTATTATTTCCACATTTTACGGCGAGAAATACCCGCTGACCGCAAATATACGAAATTCTTGGAATCTACAAGAGATTTTACATTATTTTGCATCGGGAATGAGATAACGGTCGCCAGTCTCCTCAACAACCTTTCTCCAATAGTCGGCAGAATAGCCCGGACGGGTAATCTTGCCAGCCAAACCGCTCTTTGAGCGCTGAATTTTTCCGTCCTTCTCCTCCTTGACTACCAGGTCGTTATACTTTACAATGACCTTCTCGCCAAAAGCCTTCCAGGCAGCAAGCGCCTCTTCACCGCTTGAGGCTGTGAAATCGGTAAGCATCTTAACGGCATACTTGGGCGAAGTACCAATCACCGCAAGCGCCTCGGCCTCTACAGCCTTGCTCTTCTCGTAGATAGAGTTCTCAAGCCTGCTCTGCGCCTGGCGCATATCGTCAATTACCAGAGAGTATTTTGGATAAATCATGTTAGACACCCAGTTGAATACCCAGAACGATGATTTCCAAGAGAAAACAACAGGGTCGGCATATTGTTCGGCATAACAGTCGGGCACCGATGTGGCACAGCAGTACACAGGAGTGAAGACAACCATATTTGCATCATCGGTACCAAACCACATCACACCTCCAATGGCATTGGGGAGCCAACTGCGCAGTTGCGCAACAAAAGTAAACGCTGTCTGGAATGTAGAGATTGGACGCTCGTTGAAATACTCCTTGCCATCGACCTTAAAACTGAGGGGCGATGGGCGGTAAGGCATATTGTATGGGCCTGCACCCAGGTCATCTGTTATTGCAAAAGGGGTATTCTCGTAGTGGTCGCGCATACCACGCTGCATATCCTGCAATGAGAGCGGCGCCTTTGGCTTCATATAAAGCGGCATAGGCTCGGCTGTGGGGTCGCCGGCAGCCCAGGCAATATACTTGTCCATATCCTCCTCGCCAAACATATTGAAGAAACTCCACACGCGGGCATCGCAGTAGCGCAGGCCACCAAAGTCGGCCGGGCAATACGCTGCAGCAAAGTCAAAATCCTCGTCCTTGCCGTCAAAGTAACCCATCTTGCGGGCGAACTTGATGACATCCTTTGAGTAGCGCACGTTCTCCTTGTCCTTCATGTCAAACTTGCGTATGCGTGCCTGGTTCGCGTGAGCCGAGATGCAGTCATCGGGAATGCGTATTGCCACCCACACAGCACCCTTCTCCTTGCCGGCCTTGCCCACCATCTCAAGAATCCAGGCCTCATTGGGGTCGGCAATAGAGAAACTCTCGCCGCTGCTATAGTAGCCATACTCTGCAACAAGCGATGTCATCACATCAATAGCCTCGCGTGCAGTGCGTGAACGCTGCAGAGCAAGATATATAAGGTTACCATAGTCAATGAGACCTGTTGTGTCCACAAGTTCCTCGCGACCGCCGAAGGTTGTCTCGGCAATAGCAACCTGATGTTCGTTTATGTTTCCAAGCACGTTATATGTGCGGCGCGCCTCGCGAATTTGGCCCAGATACTCGCCCGAATCCCAGTTATAGATATCGCGCATAGTACCCTCGGGGTAAACCGCTGCAGGAAAATGTGCCACAAAGCCACTCATGCCATAACTGTCGGCACTGTACGAGATAAACACCGAGCCATCGGCCGAGGCCTTCTTACCCACAAGAAAGTTGGTGCATGCCGCACCCTCTGTCACAAAAAGCAGCACTGCTGCCAAAGCAAACAAAATTCTTTTCATACTATTTTAATTATCAATATTTTATACTCTTTTCAAAAACAGCAGTGTTGCCACAGGCATCGGTTGCCACAACCTTCATGCTGTGCGTTCCGCTCTTTATATTCTCTTGCTTGAAGTCGAAAGTCAGACGTCGCTCCTTGCGGTTATACTTAAAAAGAACGAACTTGCCGTTCAGCGTACCCCGGAACGACACCGGCTTCGTCTCATTGTCATCGAGTCGGAATTCCACCCTCGCATTCTGTTCCCACATTGCCTCGTTCACAGGCGCAAGCACAGGCGGCACAGTATCGACAGCAATATCATACACACCCTGCGACGATATTGTAGCGCTCACCCAGCCATCGGCATACTTTCCGCCAACCCAAGAGATTCCCTTTGGCCCCTTCTTACCAATATACAGTTTCTCGCCCGGAATACCGGCCACATCCTCGCCTGCCTTGAGCGAGAGCCTTGCACCATGCCAGAACACCACATCCTCATCGGTTGAGAGACAACTGCCCGACAATGTACAACTGTCGTCGTACGCTATACCAAGACAGGCGTCATCAAACATCTCACCCTTTGGAATGCGCAGGCGTGCGCCTTCGGTTTCAATCACATTCTCCTTGTTCCAGCGCAGCGGAGCCTCCCTTTCGGGCCCGACAATACCGCAACTGTCGCCACGCACTACCAACCTGTAACGGTTCTCGTTGCCATGATAGTCGGCAATGCGGCACTCCACGCTGTAAAGACGCTGCTCGTCAATGGTCACCCATCCGCGCGCATCACCCGTCCTGTACTCGCCAAAGGTGTTATTGGGCATTCTAAAGAGTTTCTGGAAAGTGCCCTCGCCACGCGCCTCACGCCCCTGGTCAACACAGGCAAGTATAAGTTTGCTCTCGGCAAAGGTGTGGCTGTCTACCTGCGATTCAAAGCACAGCACACTGTCTACAAGCAGTTCCACGCGGTAAAGGCCATATTTGTTCGTTGTGTTGTCCATATAATCGAGCGCCTCAATGCCAAAGGCAATCTCGCCCCATGCACTGACAGTATCGGCAAGCACATTTCCGTTTAGCCCGAAGGCCTGTGATGCACTCCCCGCCGAGACAACACCCTTGCCAATGCGCGGATAGACTGTCATTGCCGTTGCTTTTGGCGCGCGGGTATCGGTTACCAGGTGTTTATAATAGGGCAGCGGGTTAAAGAGCCTGTTGCCAGTGGCGTCGCGCAGTTCAAAGTGCAGGTGCGGCCCGAACGAATAACCGGTATTGCCGGCATAGGCAAGGAACTCGCCGCGCTTCACAGGATAGTCACCCGGCGAAAAATACATATCGACCTCAAAGCGCTCCTTGTCATACTGGTACTTGCGCACACGCTTGGCAAGAGCATCGGGGAAACGGTCGAGATGAGCATAGACTGTCATAAAGCCGTCGTGCATCACATAGAGTGCCATTCCGTAGCCGGCAGCCTCGACTTTTGCACGATATATGTAGCCATCGGCAACGCACATGATAGGCTTGCCCACCACCCCGCCGGTCTTGAAATCAAGCCCTGCGTGGAAATGGTTGGAGCGCAGTTCGGCATAACTCGCACTCAGCAGAATATCAAAATCAAATGGCGAGCGCAACCCCTCGTCGAGCGAAGGCTGCGCAAGAGAGCCCCCCACCGAAAGGAGCAGGGAGAGAAAAAGGACTGTTTTGTTCAGCAGATATCTCATTTCTTGAAAATACGTTTAAGGATTGAAGAGAGAATGTTGCCATGACGCGAGAGGCGATAGAGCGACACCACCACTGCCAGGGCGGCAACTACGAAGCCTGCAAACTGCAGCCCGGGGTATACGGCACTGCCAAACTGCGACACAACAAGCACCGCACCGGCAACTACTGCCTGCCCAAAGCCCTCGGCAGCCCTGCCCGACAGGCGGAAGCCGTATCGCACACGTGCTATCGAATAGACCACCAACAGGTCAATCACCCTCGCCAATATCATTCCCACACCCGCTCCAAGCCAGCCATAGTAGCAGTAGCCAAGAATTGTGAGCGACACAAACGCAACGTTGTACACAGTCTCCTGCAGAGCAAATGTCACAGTGTCCCCCTTTGAGACAGGAAGGAAGGATATCGGATAGGTCATTATGTGGAACAGCAGCGCAATGACAGCCAACTGGGTCATCTGCAGCGCCGGCATAGCCTCTTGCGAAAAGAGCAGCGGAAAAAGCCAGGGCAGCAGCACCACCACCCCAAAGATTACCGGCACCTGAATTAGCAGATGCGCCTCGATATGCTCGTTGACCATTGCATTGCGCTCATCCCTGTGAGCGAAGATGCCCGACAGGCGGGGATAGTAGTCGGAGTCGAAAGCGGCAAACAGAATTGACGGCAACATGCCCACAAGTATGTATCCTGCCGAGAAAAGGCCCACAGCATCCTCGCCGCCAATGCGGGTTATAGCCTGATATACAAGCCACATAGCCCCCGACACAAGCATTGAGGCATAGATGTACCCTGCTCCAAGTTTAATTATATCAACACCCTCGCGCACCAGTACCTGTGAGAAAGGGTTTGCGCGATAGGCATACAGCCTGGTAGAGAAGAAGAGAGCGCCCGCCATCTGCATCAGCGCTACAAGAAATATTGACACATAGATAGCACCCACACCAAAGAAATAGTAGAGCGGTACGCTCACCAGCACAGCGCTGACGGCTGTCCACAGTGTGTAGAGAGCAATCCTTGCCGGCTGCTTGACGCCGCGCAGCACAGCCAGTTCACCACCCGCAACAGCCATAAACATGACAACGGGCGATAGCAGCGCCAGGCGCAATGTATGATACCCATCTCCATCAAATGTCAGCCATGAGACAAGAGGCGACAACAACAGCATAAGCATCATGCCTGCAAAGCCGGTGAGCAGTGCAATGCTGCGCACCACCTTCACGCAATGCCTCACCGACGCCTCGTCCTCATTGCAGTAGGCATCGGACATACGGCGCACCGCACTGAGCGAAAGGCTAAGGCCTGTAAAGTCGCAGAACAACTGCACTGTGCGGTTATAGAGAGCAATGAGACCAAAGCCCACAGCGCCAAGCAACACAAAGGCCACCTTGTTGCGCAGCATACCAAGCAGCACCGACACACCCTGCGCGCCACCAAATATGCCAAGATACTTGATAGCACGTCTATAATTGCCCGCCGGACTGTCCGTATTGCCCCCGTTATTGTTCATATAAGATTCGCCAGTGCCGGGCACTTGCCACAGCAGCACCCAAAGCCTTATAATAGACACAAAGATAACAAAAAAGAGCGAAAAACCTCCCGCCGGACAAAGTAATTTGAGAAAGCCGGGATAAAAAAGCGGGCAAAGCAAAAAAAACGCACCTTTTTGTCGTATTAAACAGCGGTTATTACTATCTTTGTCGTTAAGGAAAGACATTTAGAGAGGAACAGGACAATGAAACTGAGCATAATAGTACCGGTATACAAAGTAAGACGACACTTGCAGCGATGCATAGAAAGCATCCTGCAGCAGACATACACCGACTATGAACTCATTCTTGTCGATGACGGCTCGCCCGACAACTGCGGTTCCATCTGCGAGCGCTATGCACAGGAGTGCGACAAGGTAAAGGTCATCCACAAGAAAAACGGAGGCCTCTCATCGGCACGCAACGCAGGCATAGCAGCAGCACGCGGCGAATACATCACATTTGTCGACGGCGACGACACCGTTGCATCGGGCACATACTACTACAACATGCACATCCTGCAGTGCAACCCCGACATAGACATCCTTGAATACCCCATCATAAAGTACTACGAATCGCCACGCAGCGAAGTTATCTCGTTCAAGCCCGAGAAAATCAAGGGCAACGAGAACGTCTTCAAGGACTGGGTCAAACGCAAGGGCTACGACCACTGCTTTGCCTGCAACAAGATTTACCGTGCCGACATGTTCATGTTCGTGCGCTACCCCGAGGGCGAGGTATTCGAAGACATACTTGTCACCCCGCAGTTGTTCGAGGGAAGCGAGAACGTCTACTACTCTGACTGTGGTTTCTACTACTATTACGACCACCCCGAGAGTATATCCAACACATACACCTTCAAATCGAAATACTTCATATACAAGAACCTTGTGCTGCTGCACGAGAAGGTATCGAAGCACCCCGAACTGAAGGAGCAGGCCCACGACATCCTTTTCCACTGCACCGACAACCTCATAGACCTCTACCGCTGCCGCGATGGCGAGAAACAGCAGTACAAGGAGGCCGCTGCAATGATAAAGGACAAGAGCATATCACTGTCCGAACTCTACAAACTCGACATACCGATAAAGAGAAAGATAAAACTCACCACACTTGCACTCTTTGGAGCAGGCATCCACTGCCGCCTCTATGCCCTCTTGCACAAAAAACTAAATTGACACAAGCAAACAAGATGTTCCTGTCAATCATCATACCCCATTACAACCTGCCCCGCGAACTGCTTGAGCGATGCCTTGCAAGCATCACAAGGCTGAACATCGCCGACGAGCACGAAATAATTGTTGTTGACGACGGCTCGAACGAACCGCCGCTATGGATCAATGAAGCGTACACAGACAAGAACGTCAGGCTCATAACCGCCCCGCATGGAGGCCCCGGCGCAGCCCGCAACCGAGGAATGGACGAGGCAAAGGGAACATACATTGAGTTTGTCGATGCCGACGACATACTCATCCCCGGCAGCGCATACAGCCAGTGCACCAGCAAACTGCACAGCGAGAGGCCGCAGATACTCCACTTCAACTACAGCGTGGTCGCCGACGCCGGCAAGCAAGCCGCCGAAGAAAACAGGGAAATCACCTTCAGCAACACCATCAGCGGCGCCACATACATGATAAAATTCAACCTCCCAGGCAGCCCCTGCCGCTACTTCTTTAGCCGGGCGCTTGCACAGGAGAAGAACATACGTTTCCCCGAGAACATACTGCACGAGGACGAGGAATTCAACACCATACTGCACTTTCACGCTAGGACACTGGTGTACAGTGACGCCACCCTCTATCGCTACTGCATACGCGAAGGCTCAACTACCGCAAACACCTCAAAGGAGTTCGAGAGAAAACGCATAGACGACATGCTGCACATCATCGAGCACCTTGCCGAGTTCCGCGAGACACAAGAGAGCAGCGCACTGCAGGCAAAGGGCTTTGAGCACAAGCTTACCATGCTGGCAGTAGACGCCATTGTAAACATGCTGCGCACCGGGATGAAGAGCAAAGAGATTTATACGACCTGCATGGAGCGACTCGCCCCACTTGGGCTATACCCGCTGCCCAAAGCATCATACTCAATAAAATACCGCATATTCCGCCTGCTCGCAAACAGCAAATGCGGAATAAGAATACTGCGATGCCTCACACCATCCCGCAAACCGCTAAAAAGATGAAGATACTGCTCATAGGCGAATACAGCAACGTACACTGGACACTTGCCGAGGGACTACGCGCCCTGGGGCAAACCGTGTGCGTGGTGAGCAACGGCGATTTCTGGAAGGACTACAGGCGCGACATCTCACTTGTGAGGGAGTACACCAAATTTGGCGGCATCAAGTACCTCTTGAAACTATACACCCTGCTGCCAAAACTGCGCGGATATGACGTAGTGCAGTTAATTAACCCCATGTTCCTTGAACTCAAAGCCGAACGCATTGCGCCAATATACCGCTATCTCAAAAGACATAATAAGAAAGTGTTCCTGGGCGCGTTCGGCATGGATGCCTATTGGGTAGAGGCCTGCACAGCACAGCCGTTCCGCTTCCGTTACTCCGATTTCAACATCGGCGACCACCCAATCACCAACAACTACGTCACCGAGCAGAAGAATGACTGGCAGGAAACCCCAAAGGCCCGCTTGAACCACCACATAGCCACCGGCTGCAACGGCATCATTGCCGGCCTCTATGAATACTACGCCGCATACGAGCCCAGCCACAGCGACAAACTCACATACATACCCTTTCCCGTCCCAAGCGACAAGGGAGCAAAGGCAATATATACCCTGGAGCGAAAGATACGTTTCTTCATAGGCATACAGAAGGCACGCAGCATATACAAAGGCACCGACATAATGCTGCGCGCCCTTGAGCGCCTTGCCGCCAAGTACCCCAACGACTGCGAAGTGCTGAAAGCCGAGAGCGTACCGTTCGCACAGTATTCGAGAATGATTGAGGATTGCGACGTACTGCTCGACCAACTCTATGGTTACTCACCCGCCATGAACGCCCTGCTCGCCATGTCAAAGGGCAAGATTGTCGTTGGCGGCGCCGAGCCCGAGTGCTACGACATCCTCCACGAGCACACCCTGCGTCCAATGATCAACGTCACCCCAAGCGAACAGGATGTATATGAAAAACTCGAATGGCTTGTAAAGAACAAGCAGCACATTGCCGACATGCAGCAGCAAAGCATAGAGTACGTGGCAAAACACCACAACCCCACAAAAGTAGCGCAGCAGTATATCGAATACTGGAGCAAGAAGTAAAGAATCACAAGCAGCAGACTTTTGCTTGCATCACGCATACACAGATACATAATACCCAAAACTTGACCTACTATGAAAAACTTATTAGAAAAAACAATTTTTGCAACAATATTGCTACTATGCTGCAGTATAACCACAGCCCACGAACTTGAGGTTGACAGCATTTGCTACAACATCATTAACTCCACTGCAAAAACATTACAAGTAACCTACAGAGGCAGTTCACGCAGCAACAACTACAGCGGCACGGTTACCATTCCCTCATCCGTAATCTACGATGGAACAACATACAGCGTAATAGAAATAGGAGATTACGCATTCTATGGCTGCGACAGCCTTAGAAGCATCACCATCCCCAACACAGTAAAATCGATAGAAAGCCAAGCATTCAATAATTGCGCTGCACTTGAAAGCGTGATAATAGGCGACAGCGTAACGAGGATAGAAGACAAAGCGTTCTATGGCTGCACCAGCCTTACAAGCCTCACCATCCCTGGCAGCGTTACACATATTGGAGCAAGAGCTTTCATGAATTGCAACAAACTTGAGCATCTGCGTTTAGAAGACGGAGTTGCAACTCTCTACATCGGTACAAGCAGCAGTGATGTCATTGACAATATCGTGGGAGAAAATTTCACAGCCAGCCCCCTGAAAACCCTGTATTTGGGACGCAATATATCATTTTACACGTTCTCAACAAAATATACCATATTCAGCAAACCAACATTGACATCGTTAGAAATTGGCAATTGCGTAACAAATATAGGATTATTCAAAGGCTGCACCAGCCTTAAAAGCGTCACCATCCCCAATAGCGTCACCGGCATTGGAGATTCTGCATTCTACGGTTGCACCAGTCTTGATAGTATCACCATCCCAAATAGCGTAACAAACATTGGAGAGAGTGCATTCTATGGTTGCACCAGTCTTAAAAATGCAATAATAGGTGAGGGCATAACAAACATCAAGAAGAACGCATTTAGAGCCTGCACTAGCCTAACAGATATCACAATCCCCGACAATGTCATCACAATAAGCAAAGACGCATTCAACGAGACTGCATGGTTCAACAACCAGCCCGAAGGCCTGCTATACATAGGCAAGCACCTCTTAGGATACAAAGGAGCAGCCCCAGCAGGAGATATAACCCTTGAGACCGGTACAATAACCATCCAGGATGCCGCATTTAAATATTGCTGCGATGTTACCACCATCACAATGAGCGACGCCCTTGTACAAATAGGAGATAGCGCATTTTATGAATGCTCAAATCTAAAGAGCATAACCATAGGCAGCGGAGTGACAACGATTGGACACTATGCCTTCAAAAACTGCAACAGTCTTGCAGAGGTACACATAAGCGACCTTTCTGCCTGGTGCAACATAGAGTTTAATACAACCTACCAATACTCAAAGGACGCCAACCCATTAAATTATTCGCACAGCCTCTATCTCAATGGTGAAAAAATAAGCAGCCTCATCATCCCCGACGATGTTACAGAGATTAAAAATTATGCATTTGAAGGCTGCCACTGCCTCACAAGCGTAATTATAGGAGAAGGAGTCACTGTAATTGGAGCCTTCGCATTCCGCGATTGCCCCGGCATCACCGATTTTACAATAGGCGGCAATGTCAATTCAGTACAGAGCCAAGCGTTTTCCGGTTGCATAGCACTAAAGAATTTAAGCATAAAAGAAGGCGAAACCACTATTTCGTTTGGTTCAAACAAGACTAACTATAATTCAATAGGCGAAGGCCTTTTTTACGACTGCCCGCTGGAAACCATATCTTTGGAACGCAACATCACATACAACACATTATACGCGGCCAATGCCGGCTATTCACCATTCTACAACAAACAAAATTTAAAATCAATAACAATTGGGGATGATGTAACCAAAATACCAGTATATGCCTTTTACAACTGCAGCGGTGTTACGGCCATATACTCAAAAGCAAAGACACCGCCAGCAATAGAAACCACCACCTTCAGCAACTACTCATCAACTCTATATGTCCCCATAGGTTCAAAAACCGCATACAAGAGGGCTGCTTATTGGAGCAACTTCACCAACATAGTCGAGAGGGAAGAAGACACCACCGGCATCAACAGCATTACAGGCAACACAAGCGAAGAGGATAGCGCGGTTTACGACATGCAGGGCCGACACGCAACAGAACTCGTCAATGGACGTACTTATATAAAAAACGGCAAGAAGTTCATTGTCAAATAACAACAAAATATTTATACACCGCAACAAAGTTATAAATAAAAGAATACAGGGTTCTTTTTGAGCCCTGTATTCTTTTATTTATACAAAATTATGGATAGTTCCCCGAAAATACAACTTGACACAGTTCAGTTTACACAACCGAAATAACTGGTTACGGGGAGCGAAATAGATCTATTTATCAAAAATCAACGATAGTATATGCGCAAAATATACTCCACACTTTGAGAATGCAGAACCTCAAAATTCCGGGTCATTCTTTCGTCCTGCAAGTTTTTCTTCTTTAGATTAGCTAAACTTTTTGCGTATCCCCCCAGACTTTGCTGGTGAGCCACTTTGGCTCACCAGCAAAAGTTGGGGGGGATGATATAAAAATATTATCTTCGCGTTATTAAAAAAAGCAAGAATATGCAGGACGAAAAGATATTGATTGAGTTGGCCCGTCTGATACTGCCTTCCGGTTTTGTGGAGAATTT
>JAZLBZ010000013.1:0-6538 GCA_045613945.1 Bacteroidaceae bacterium | reverse complement strand
TAATATCCGCGCCCTCGAAGCAGCAACAGGAGTGGAAATTGTGGTAGACGACACCCCCGAAGCTATCGTACTGAGTGCCTTCGACCCCGTTCGTCGCGAGATTGCACGTCTGGCACTGCACCAGCTTGTTGCCGACGGCCGCATACACCCGGCACGCATTGAGGAGGTTGTTGCAAAGGTAAAGAAGCAGATTGAGGAGGAGATTATCGAGACCGGCAAGCGCACCACCATAGACTTGGGTATTCACGGCATGCACCCCGAACTCATTCGCATTATCGGTAAGATGAAGTACCGTTCATCATATGGTCAGAACCTCTTGCAGCACGCACGTGAGACAGCAAACCTCTGTGCAGTCATGGCAGCCGAACTTGGCCTCAACCCCAAGAAGGCAAAGCGTGCCGGTTTGCTGCACGATATCGGTAAGGTACCCGACGAGGAGACCGAATTGCCACACGCAGAGTATGGTATGAAGATTGCCGAGAAGTACAAGGAGAAGGCCGACATTTGCAACGCCATTGGCGCTCACCACGACGAGGTGGAGATGACAAGCCTCATCGCCCCAATTGTACAGGTTTGCGACGCTATCTCTGGCGCACGCCCCGGCGCACGCCGCGAGATTGTAGAGGCATATATCAAGCGCCTGCACGACCTTGAGCAGCTTGCGATGTCATACCCCGGCGTAACAAAGACCTACGCCATCCAGGCAGGCCGCGAACTCCGCGTTATCGTTGGCGCCGACAAGATTGATGACAAGCAGACCGAACTGCTGTCGGGCGAGATTGCAAAGAAAATCCAGGACGAGATGACATACCCCGGACAGGTAAAGATTACCGTAATCCGCGAGACACGTGCAGTGAACTACGCACGATAAGAATAGACAACAACTTATCAGGGAGTACGCCAATGCGTACTCCCTGATTTATTTTCAACAGGATGACAAGCAAAAACAGCCTCACTTCAGAACTCATAAACTATATCGAAACAGAGATTCTGCCACGTTACGACGCCTTTGACAAGGCTCATAACCGCAAACACGCCATCACCGTACTTATAAAAAGCCTTCAATTAGCGCAACACTATGATGTCAGCACCGCTATGGTCTACACAATAGCAGCATATCACGACACCGGGTTGTGCGAAGGGCGGGAACAGCACCACACCGCATCGGCACAGATAATAAGAAACGACAGGCGCTTGAAGGAACTGTTCACAGCCGATGAAATTGAGATTATGGCCGAAGCTGTTGAGGACCACCGTGCATCCGGCAGCAAGCAGCCACGCAGCATATATGGCAAGATTGTTGCCGAGGCCGACCGCATCATCGACTCCCGCACAATAATGAAGCGCACAATACAGTATGGGCTGGCGCACTACCCCTCACTCACTGCAACAGAGCACATTGAACGTGCTATCGCCCACATCAAGGAAAAATATGGCGAAGGCGGGTACCTAAGACTGTGGATTCCAGAGTCGGACAATGCCGCAAGACTGCAGGATTTCCGCGCACTCATAAACAACGAGGCACAGTTAACCGGAAGCCTTAAACAGATATACGACGAGGAAAAAGACCAACTCTAATTGTCACATCTTATTCCCTTCTCAAAATCCTTCGGCCAGGCACGCTCATGCGGCAACAGGACGTCAAGGCGCAAGAGCATGGCCTCCCTTTTGTCGCGCTGCATTCCCTGCACGCGATAGAAACTCCACAGGCACTGCAGGCACACAACATACTGCTCCACTGCAGCATCGCGTTCATCGGCGGCAGCCTCATCAAAAAGCGCCATAGCCTCAAAGAATTCCTTCTCAACCAATTTAGGACGGTTTGTGAGCATATAGTACTGCGCCCTGAACTTGTGCAGCACCATCATCCAATAGGCACGTGAGTCCTCATCCTCGTCAAAATATGACGGCATACTCCTCATCACCAGTTCAATAAGTTCAAAGCGATCACGGTCCCACTCGCCATTGAGTGTCTCGCCATTCCACTCCGCTGTCATATCGTAGAACACCCTCATATAAGGAACCATGAAATATCCAAAGAAATCCCCTCGCAAGAGATTAACAATATTCACCTCTCTGTCAATACCGGTAGAGTATCCGTTAGTTTTCACAGCAGCATTCAACTGCTCTGTAAGCCAGTCATCCACAACACCGGTACGTTCTAATTGGGTCCTCTGCACCTCGCACAGTTTTTCAAGCACCTCCAGCGGCTGCAAAGCATCCTCGGGTACATCATCCATTTTAAAAAGAGCGTACATCAGCCTCAGCATTGCGTTGTAATAATCCTCCTCACCGTCATATATCCTATTATACTCCTCCTGTGAGATGTTTTCGTAGTCAACATCTTCCTCATCAAGTTGCGAAAGATAGCAGATATAGTTGTTTGTAGCATAAAGAGTATACAATTGAGCCGCCTTAGCAAAATTCCCCGCAGATATACATATCTCGCCCAGTTTATAATATGCCAAAGATAGCACAGACGCCACCCAGGCGGCATCAATGCCACGTACAAGTTCGGCAGCCTTGCACAAGATTGCAACCTTAACAGGAGTGTCGCACTGCTCTTCGTCAACGCTGGCAATGAGCATATTGGCAAGCAGATAGCCCCTGAAATTGCGGTTCTTCACAGTTGGCGGTGTTCCGCAACGCCCCTCAAGGAAGAAGAAGCACGGACGATGGTTGCTCCACGACAGCCAGTTGAACTCCTCGGGTCTGGCAACGTTCCTCTCCCGGCAGTGCACTATGAAAGCATCAACTGACCCCCGGGCATAATCAAGGAAATCGGGCGGGCATAGCGAAGAGTCCACGCCTGCAAAAACAGCCTCAAAAAGACTCTTGGTAAATCCAAGACGATGCTCGGCTATCTCATTCCCGGCAGCCTTAAAGCCCCTGCGGGCCGCAATTCCCAGAAAGCGCATACCCTTGTAACCGCACTCCTCGTCATCGACGTGCCCATTGATATATATTTGACCCAGCAGATACGGAGCATAATCATCCCCCCTCTCCACAGCAGCCTGCAACAGTTCCACTGTCGTCTCCACACTCATCTCCACCCCTTCACCATTGAAATAGGCCAATGCCAAGTCGCACATTGCCTCTGTATCACCTGCCTCGGCACGTTTTTTAAGTTCTTCGATATTCATAGTATACGCTTTAATCTCTATTACTTAATATTGCAGTACCGCTTATAGGCAGCTCTTAAATCCAGTAATTTTTCAACTGTTCTTATAACAAACACAATAAAGGCTATTCCAAAAATGTACCACAGCCAGTTTATTCTCCAAACATTATATGTACCGAAAACCGTAGTCGTCAATTCTTGATACTCATAATCCTTAGCATAACAATACCAGAAACACAGCAGCGCCACTGCCAAGTTCGCAGCAAAAATAAGGAAAGACTTAAACACCGCCTCCCTGACAGTCCTGACAGTTTTTTTCTTCTCGTTCCTAACATAGACCTCATGCAACGACACAAACAAACGCTGCACCCCATCATCACTTTTCACCTCATAGGATACGCGAGAGCGCAATTCACTGCAGCCAACTGCCACAAATTCAAGTTTGTGAACACCTTTCCCGAGCCTAATCTTGCACTCCTTGCCCAGCTGTAGAGTCTCAAGTTTCTCACCATTACGATAGACATTGGCATACATATCCGACTCTACATACACCAAAGAACCGAACTCGTCACCATTCTCAACATTAATGCCCAGCACAGCCCTCAATTGAGAGATAACTTTCATCCTGTCACCCCTATCGTTATAATCATAGGGCTTTACCCTTAACTTGAATTCAGACGGTATAGAACTGAACCTGCGCTTGTTTATTACAATGGGCAGAATATTCTTATTTGTATTATTGGCCCTTGTAATAAACTCCTTCAAATTGTCTGCATTCTTTAAAGCATCACTAATGAAGAGCATAAAAACTGTTGAATTTTCAATAGCACGGCAAACACTTTCATGTTTTGATACATCTGAAGACAACGGAATCCATATACCAAGTTCTTTTTCAAGATCATACACAATGCGCTGCACCTCGGGCAAATCCTCCAATGCATAACACAAAAAAATCTTACCTTCAAAGCCGTGTTTTTTTAATTCCCCAGAATAGTTATTCATAACAATTCGTTTTTAGTTCCAAAATTAAATCCAAGCCCCACTCACGCATAACTGTGCAGGCCGCCCAGCAGGTAGTTGACGCCAAAGAAGGTGAACAGCACCGCCAAGAACGCCGCAATACAGAAAATGTGGAATGCCACAGGCCTTGAGATAAAGCGCAGCGAATGTGAGTGAAAGCCTATTGAGCAGACAAGCAGCGTCACCAGCGCCCACACCTCTTTGGGGTCCCACCCCCAATAGCGCCCCCAGGAAAGGTTTGCCCACACAGCACCAATAAAGATGCCGCCTGCAAGCAGCATGGTTGCCGGATAGAGCAACAAGCGGCCAAGCAGCGCCTGCAGTGCTCTTCTTTTCTCATCCTTTGTACACAGTGCAATCACTGCATTGACTGCAGTGCAGGCAAGCAGGGCATAGGCCATGATTATTGTAGTTACATGAATGCCCAACAGAGGCGTGCGCAGTATTGGCTGTACATCCGTATCTACATCAAAGTTCCATGCCGCTACTGCAAAAATAATAACGGCAACAACAGGGAGAACTCTCTTCAATAGCGCCAAGTGCCTCGTGCGCCGCAGAGCAACAGCAAACAGCGTTACAAAAACCGCAAGCAGCATAAGCGCCTCGGTGCCATTGGTTGCAGGGAACACACCACGCTTGCACCATAGCACACACAAAAGCATGGGCACACACAGCAGCACCCCCCACATTCTCCTGGCAAGAATTCCCAGAGACCAAGCATCCCTCTCTTTTTTTACAGGAACCTTTCCGCTTTCACCTTTCCGCTCCACACCTTTAATTTGCAACAGCAATGCATGAAAACCGCTCTTTCTGTCAAAGAAAAGCATAAGGAATGAGATGAATACCATTGCATATCCCACGTAACTCATGATGCGCCCTGCCGGGTCATAGGAGACAAGCAACAAAACATTGCCATCGTGCACACCTTTGATGCATAACTGGTAGTCACCTAACTTCACAGGAGCATTCAATGCAACAGTATGCTGTGTCAATTGCTTTTTGTCATCGGCAAGGATATGCGCCTTGTAGCCGGTTGCAAAACATACGGTATCAACGCTCACCAATTGCAGGCGGAACGGCAGTCTTTCAAGCCTCCCGTCACTCGTTTCAAACATAGAGGCCGGCACACCATCTTCTGAAATTGCCATATCGCCGCGCTTTGAGGTAAGGAACGAGGCAAAGGCACCAAGCAGCACCACCACAAGCGATGCGTGCAGCAAGACAAGCGTTGCACGCCGCGATGCACGCATAATATACACCATAGCAGCAACAGCCGTCACTACCCACAGTGCAATGAACCACACAGAATGGTAAATGCGGTCAATTACAAACGTAGTGCCATATATGTTCTCAATGATAGTTGCAGCAACCAGCACTGCCACAAGCACCCCGATGCCGCCAAAAGATATGATTCTAAGGAACCTATTCATGTCTCAATCAGTGAGATGCTCAATCAGAACCCTTATGCCAATGAGCAGCAGAATAATTCCACCCCACATCTCGGCACGCAGTCTCTTGGCAAATCCGTTGCCGCATTTGAGACCAATTGCGAGACCAACGAGCGTCATCACAAACGACACAAGGAATATCACCGACAGCGGATAACAGAGCGATGCCGCAGTCCCGTAGCCCATACACGAGAACGAAATGCCAACCGCCAGGGCATCAATGCTTGTAGCAATGGCAAGAGTGAATATAACCTTGTAGCGGCGTGGGTTGAAACGTTTCTTCTCCTCTTCCTTGAACGACTCTATAATCATTCTCACACCCATGAAGCCCAGGATTCCGAAAGCCAGCCAGTGGTCCACACTCTCAATGAGCGAGCGGCACAGGTCGGTTCCCCACCACCCCAGGAAGGGATTCAGTGCCTGGAAAAGACCAAAGAGAAAAGCCATAGTGAGCATAGGCTTCCAATAAACCTTTTTGAAGAATATACCGCTTGCAATGGAAACCGCAAAGCAATCCATAGCAAGAGCCAGTGCCATAAGCCAAACTTCAATGTGTGTCATAGTGTATAATATATCGTATTCTTTACAAAAATACATTTTTTGCACTATTAATAAGGCAAAAACAATAAAAAGAATTAAAGCAGTTGCAAAAACAAAAAAATGCCCATAACTTTGCAAATGAATTACAACCGGGGCTATCTGGATTTGACAGCGGGTAGAAAAGGTATGTAAGCACGCAGTGCATTGCCGGTTCGCACTATAATCTGAGCAGGCAAAAATTTATCTGGCAACAATAACTACGCTCTTGCTGCTTAATCGAAGTATAGTAGATTAGCTTAATCCCTGCACCAGGTGCGGGGACGAGACATCACCCGGACGCTGTTGTTCCGAAGCAATCCGATACGGTGGTGCAGGCAAATCGGGACTAACCATTGCAGGCCTCGATGCA
>JAZLBZ010000012.1:0-42726 GCA_045613945.1 Bacteroidaceae bacterium | reverse complement strand
GCAGAACAGCAAACTCGCTGCAGGCGACACATTCTTGTGTTACCAGTTCATCCAGCAGCAACCGCTCTACCTACGTTGCCTTGTACATAACAACAGCGAGCCCACAGGCTATGTGTGTGGCAAGGAGGGCGGCATTCATTATAATGTAGTGGAGTAATGACAAAGGGCAATGGCTTCATCCGACTTTACCTGTAACGAGAATACTTTCGAGGAGAGAGTGCCAGTTGGCGACGATGGTGCAACATCGTTGTCCTACAGAGTGTGCCGCGATGGCCGTCTCTACTTCATGAAGCAGTTGCGCCCTGAACTGTTCCCCAACCACAGTAACAGAGTGCTGTTGCAAAAGGAGTTCGCACTTGGCAAGAGCATAGAGCACAACAATGTGGTAAAATATGACTCCATCTATGAGAGCGAAGAGGAGATGTACATTCTGATGGAGTATGTACAAGGCTCAACTGTTGAAGAAAAACTGAAAAACGACACCACATTCTTTAAAAAGGAGCACAACATACGCCGCTTTACCCTGCAGCTGTTGGACGGTTTGAAGGCACTGCACTCAAAAGGCATTGCATACGTAGATATAAACACCGGCAACATCATGCTCACACAGGTGGGCGACAATGTAAAGATTGTAGATTTGGGATTCTGTTTCAGCAACGAGTTCAGCCACGCCACATTCGGGGTTACAAAGGATTTTGCTGCACCTGAGATTTTAGAGGGCAACACAGGCAACATTGACGAGCGCAGCGACATATATGCAGTGGGTTGCCTGTTGGGATATATAAAAAAGAAAAGCGGTGCAAGGTACTCGCGCTACTTTGAGAACATTATAAAGCGCTGCATAAAAAAGGAGAAAACCGAGCGCTTTGCCACTGCCGACGAGGTAATCAGTGCCATAAACGCACACCACAAGAGGCGTAGCATTCTCTTTGGCATAATATTGTTGCTGGCGGTTCTCTGCGGCGTCGCATTGTTATGGCGCAGCAAACTGCAACGGATTGAGGTTACAGAATCAAGGAACGATGTGATTTATCGTGTGCTTTCGCACGAAGAGCGTACCTGTGAAGTGATTGGCGGCAATGGGCGTGGCGGCAACATCTACATAGAGGCAAACATTAGATTCGGTAACAGGGAGTACAGGACGATGAGCATTGGCGACTCTGTATTCGTTGACAGGAACATTCTGTCGATTCACCTGCCCGAAGGACTTGAAAATGTTGGATACTGCGCATTCCTCGCTTGCGACTCTGTTGTAACCATTTCATTGCCGAACAGCCTGACAGATTTCGACAATGGATTCAGGAAAATGAGAGGTCTAAAAACCATCAAGTTCCCACAACAGATGAAGTCAATCAGCTCAGCAGCGTTTGTCGATTGCACAGCCCTCGAAGAACTTTATATCCCCGAAGGCATTGAGCGTATTGAATTTGATGCTTTCGGGCGATGCTATGGGCTGAAGCATGTCTATCTGCCACAAACATTAAAGGTGATTGAACGCGGTGTATTCTGGAAATGTAAAGGACTGGAGGAGATAACCATCCCTGCCGGGGTGGAGGAGATTGGTGACTATGCCTTCTACCACTGCGATAGCCTAAGGCACATATATCTCCACGCACATACCCCACCGGCAATTACAACAATACTGAAAAACAGCAATGCAGTGATACATGTACCGCTAACAGCATTGGAAAACTACATGAAGCACCCCTACTGGGCAAAGTATAATATCGAAGGGGATTTATAGAATAAAGACACCCTGATATACAAGAACATCACTTGCCGACAACAGCCATATAAATATAGTAGCACACCACAGCAACCGCTACAATGATGGCACTCTTTACCAAGACGTGAAGAATCGTTTTCATATTGTCTATATACATAAAGAAGGGGCGCTTTTTCAAGTGCCCCTTAAAGTTGTTGAACGCAACAATTAACCCTCGTGGATTGCCTCTGAAGGACAAACACTTGCACAAGTACCGCAGTCAATGCACAAATCAGGATTGATTGAATACTTCTCACCCTCAGAAATAGCACCCTGAGGACACTCGTCGATACATGTACCGCAAGCAACGCAGTCGTCTGAAATTACGTAAGCCATAGTTGTAATATTTAAATTTGTATTATCCTGCTGCGAAGATAGTTCTTTTTACGTATACCCGAACAGTGCTTCGCATTTTTAACATATTTTTACAAATAAGACGGTCGATACATTCTATGGATTTTCTCCGCTCAACAATATTTAGTATTTTTGCAACCACATAACCGTACATTATCAACACCTGCAATGAGCATTTGTTCTATGAGCAACAACAATAAAATTGACCGTTTTGCTTTCATGGCCGAGACGTTCCTGACCGATGCAAAAGGCCGTCTGCGCCCCTCGACACTATGCAACTACATGCTGAGTTGCGCAGGGCGCCATGTAGATGCACGCGGGATTGGCATGACCACATCGCTTGGCTGGGTGCTTGCACGCCTTGCCCTGCACATTGGGCACACCCCTGTCAGGGGCGAACGTTTCTGGATTGAGACGTGGATTCGCAACCTGTATCATGGGTTCACAGACCGTTGCATCAGGGTTGTAAGCGAGGAAGGCAAGGAGATTGCGTCAATGCTGTCCACATTTGCCATGATTGACCTGAGGACACGCACAGCGGTTGACCTCAACGGCGATATTGGTGTGCGCCTTAACGAGTGCATGCTCCCCGATGAGCAGATTGCGATAAGCCGCATACCGTCAATAAACCGCACGCCCATTGACGAGGTAACTTTCAAGCACAGGCCACACTACAGTGACATTGACTGCAACGGACACATGAACAGCATACGATATCTTGACCACATCCTGGACGCGCTGCCGATAGAATATATTGACAGCCACAACCTCACCGACTTTGTTGCGGCATACATGAAGGAGGGTGACCGCGATGAGGAACTATCATTCGGCATCAGGGAGATTGCGCCGGATAATTTCCTGGCAAGGGTGAAGAAAGAGAATGGCGTTGCGGCGGCTAATTTTGAACTTAAGTTCGCACCGATAACAGAAGAATAAATACATAAATGAACGGTAGATACTTGCCGTTCACTATTATGCGAATTTATCTCCAATTTTCATCTTCGCATCGTTGAGGAAACGTCTCACATCGCCCTCACTGCCCTTGCGGCATATCATCAACACATCGCCTGAGTCAATTACAAGAAGGTCGTCAACACCATCCATAACGGCAAGTTTGCCTTTGGGCAGCATAACAACGTTGTTGTTGCAGTCATACTTGAGCACGTTGCTGTTCATTATTACATTGCCGCTGCTGTCCTTTGGCATAAAGCCATAAAGGGTGTCCCAAGTACCAATGTCGGCCCAACCGAAATCACCTACACTCACATATACATTATCGGCACGCTCCATCACGTTCAGGTCAATGGATGCTGTGGGCAGCGATGTATACACCTCGTATGCACGTTTGCGGCGCTGCTTGCGGTCGGGGAGTTCGCGATAGACTGCATCCAGTTCCTGCATTATATCGGGCAGGTGCTTGGAGAGTGAGTCAATGATTGTCTGCACATTCCAGATGTAGATGCCTGTGTTCCAGTAAAACTCGCCGCTCTCAACAAAGACCCGGGCAAACTCAAGGGCTGGTTTCTCGGTGAAGGTACGCACCTTGCAGATGTCACCGGGGACAGGCTCGCCCTCGGCCTGTATATAGCCATAGCGGGTCTCGGGACAGGTGGGCTTTATGCCAATGACTACAAGTTTGTTGTTCTCGGCAACAAAATCAAGACCACCGGCAATGAGAGAGGCAAACTTCTCCTCATTAAGCACCAGCTGGTCGCTCTGCGCCACCACGATGTTGGCTTTTGGGTTGAGCTGGCGTATGTGGCAGGCAAGATAGGCAATGCTGGGGGCTGTGCCGCGAAAGACTGGCTCGCAGACAATGCGCTGCTCATTGATGTCGGGCAACTGTTTCTTGACAATTGACTTGTAGTCGACATTGGTGGAGATTATTATATTCTCGGGCGGTACAATGCGGGCATAGCGCTCATACGTCTGTTGCAAGAGCGTCTTGCCACAACCCATAGGATCCAGAAACTGTTTGGGCAATGCCTTGCGGCTCATTGGCCACAAGCGCGTTCCCTGACCACCCGCCATTATCACGCAATAACTGTTCTTGTCCATAGTGCTCAACATTTCCTTTTACATTCACAACGCGAGTATAATATTTTTATTGCACAATAAAAAACCTTTTAAGTTAATTTATACAACAAACACACACACTACCCCACGCGGCTCTTGCTATAGCTTACAACAAGCACACCGCCGAAAACCATGATAGCGGCAAGCACCTTTTGCCACGTGAGCATCTCCATGCCAAGAGTGATGCTGATTACAATTGCAATTATGGGCTGGACATAACTGTACATACTGACAAGCGTGGGCCTGATGCGCTTTTGCCCCACCGGTATAAGGAAATAGGTTATGAACGTAGCACAGAAAATGAGAAAGGCCAGTTCGGCAAGCTGAATTGCAGGAATGCCGCCCAAATCAAGAGCCACAATCTCCTTTGCAGAAAATGGAGCAGAGACCATAAAGGCAAACAGGAAAATCCATTTCATGAATGTAACAACCGAATATTTGCCAATGAGCGGCTTGAATATTCCCAGATACAGAGAGAAACTCAAGGAGTTGAGGATAAGCATCAAAATTCCAAACAAAGAGGTCTCGGCAGTTCCGGCGGCCGAGGTGCGGCTAACAATCAGATATATGATACCTGCAAAGCTTATTATCACACCGCAGGCCTTTTGCCACGTAATTGGTTCTTTAAGCACAATGGCAGCAATTATCATTGTGTAAATGGGCGATATTGCGGAGAGCACAGAACAGTCCATAGGTGTGATGTGCGGAATACCCACAAGGAACGTAACCTGGCACACAAAGAAACCCAGCATAGATGCCGCAAATATCCTGAGATAATCATTCCTATCTACCTTTTCCTTTGGAGTGAAAAGCGAAATGAGCCAAAAGAGAGCACCGGCACCTACCGACCTGAGAGTGAATATAGCCAAAGGGGATATGAGACTGCCTGCAGTCAAATCCTTGCACACAATAATATTGAATCCAAAAATAGCATAGGCCAGAAAACAGGCCAAATGCCCTATGAGTGATTGTTTATTCATACTGCTCCTCGGTTATAATAAACCGGGTCAAAATTAATTTTGACCCGGCCATATTGTAACAGTCTCTTAGAACTCTGCGTTGTTTGGAGTACGTGGGAAAGGAATAACGTCGCGGATGTTCGACATACCTGTCACGAAGAGCAGCAGGCGCTCGAAACCAAGACCGAATCCCGAGTGAGGGCATGAGCCATAGCGGCGTGTGTCGAGGTACCACCACATATCCTTCATTGGAATGTTCATCTCCTCAATACGTGTAAGGAGTTTGTTGTAGTCGGCCTCACGCTCTGAGCCACCGATAATCTCGCCAATCTTTGGGAAGAGCACGTCCATAGCACGTACTGTCTTGCCATCGTCATTCAGTTTCATGTAGAATGCCTTGATATCCTTTGGATAGTCGGTGAGGATTACCGGGCGCTTGAAGTGTGTCTCAACGAGGTAGCGCTCATGCTCTGATGCGAGGTCAACGCCCCAGTATACAGGGAACTCGAACTTGTGGCCTGCAGCAACGGCGTCCTCAAGAATCTTGATACCGTCGGTGTAACTGAGGCGAACGAACTCTGTGCTTACAATTGAACGCAGGCGTTCGATGAGTTCCTTGTCGAACATATTGTTGAGGAATGTGATATCCTCCATACAGTTGTCGAGAGCCCACTGCACGCAGTACTTGATGAACTCCTCGGCAAGTTCCATGTTGTCGAAGATGTCGTTGAAAGCAACCTCGGGCTCAATCATCCAAAACTCGGCAAGGTGACGTGGCGTGTTTGAGTTCTCGGCGCGGAAGGTTGGGCCAAAGGTGTAGATTGCACCAAGTGCTGTAGCTGCCAATTCGCCCTCGAGCTGGCCGGACACTGTAAGGCTTGCCTGCTTGCCAAAGAAGTCATTGTCGTAGATGATGCTGCCGTTCTCGTCCTTCTTGAGGTCGTAGAGGTTCATTGTTGTAACCTGGAACATCTGGCCTGCACCCTCACAGTCCGATGCTGTGATGAGCGGAGTGTGGAAGTAGTAGAAGCCCTTGTCGTGGAAGAACTTGTGGATGGCGTATGCCATGTTGTGGCGAATGCGGAACACTGCACCAAAGGTGTTGGTACGTGGACGCAAGTGAGCCACTGTGCGCATAAACTCCATTGTCTGGCCCTTCTTCTGCAATGGGTAGGTGTTGTCGCAGGCACCGAGCAACTCAATCTCAGTTGCCTGAATCTCTACAGACTGGCCACCGCCAATAGACTCAACGAGCATACCGTTGACGCTGAGGCAGGCACCTGTGGTGAACTGCTTCACGAACTCCTCGTCGAACTTGTCAATATCGATTACAACCTGTATATTGTTGATGGTAGAACCGTCGTTAAGTGCCACAAAGGCAACCTGTTTGCTACTGCGGCGTGTTCTCACCCAACCGCGTACGTTTACCTCAACACCGGCCTGACCGTTCTTGAGCAGGTCGGAAATCCTTGTTCGTTTTATCGGTTTCATTGTATATTTCTGTTTTCTTCAATTCTTTACTCGTATGCGCCAAGACGGAGCATGTTGATTTCTTTGTCGGTAAGATAACGCCAGTCGCCACGACGCAGGTTTTTCTTTGTGAGGCCTGCAAAAAGCACGCGGTCGAGTTTGTTCACGCGGTAGCCAAGATGCTCGAGCATACGGCGCACGATACGGTTCTTGCCCGAGTGGATTTCAATACCAATCTGTGAACGGTCGGCCTCATTGACGTATGATACCTCGTCGGCATATACGCGACCATCCTCAAGTTCAATACCGTTTACAAGCAGGTCCATGTCGGACATTGCCACGTTCTTGTCACAGGTAACGTGATAGATTTTCTTCTTCATGAACTTGGGGTGTGTGAGTTTGGCAGCCATATCGCCATCGTTGGTGAGAAGAAGAACGCCTGTGGTGTTGCGGTCGAGGCGGCCAACAGGATAGATTCTCTCCTTGCCGATACCACGAAGACAGTCGAGCACAGTCTTGCGTTCCTGTGGGTCGTCAACAGTTGTCACGCAATCCTTTGGCTTGTTCAGAAGAACATATACCTTGCGCTCGGGGTTGATGCGCTCGCTGTTGAAGCGTACATCGTCTGTTGGAACAACCTTTGTGCCCAATTCTGTTACAATCTCGCCATTGACTGTGATGAGACCTGCCTCAATGTAGTTATCGGCCTCGCGACGTGAGCAGATACCTGCATTTGCAAGATATTTGTTCAGGCGCACTGGTGCATTAGGGTCAAGTGTCGCATCGCGGAAAGCAGCGCGCTTCTTGGCACTGTACTTTGCGCTTGGGTCATACGCACCCTTGCGGTTGCCCTTATCACCATATTTTGGACGGCGGTCTGCCGGATATTTATTTGCATAGGGCTTGTCGTTGCCACCACCGTTAGCATTGTAACCGCTACGGTTGCCACCTTTGCCATAGCCGCGACCCATCTGCTGTACATCGTTGCCATAGCGTGGCTCAAAGTCGGAATTACGATTGGCTCTCTCACCATCAAAGCGGTTATAGCCCCTGTCGTTGCTGTTACCATAACTGTTACCATTGCCGTAACGCTTGTACTGCTTGTAACTGCCGAAATCGCCACCGTTGCTATCTTCACGGTTTGGTCGCTTGTACTGAGGACGCTCGTCGCTCTTGTTGAAACGTGGGCGACCACCCTTCAATCTGTTGTCGCCATCAAAGTTCGGATTATATGATGCCCTGCCTCTGTTTCCGCGAGGAGATGCACCGTCCGAGAACTTGTCTTTGTAGTTATTCATCTGAAAAATATTTTACGAACCTCACGGTCCAAATTATTTAAAAGCCTGTATAGGTGTGCGGTGTTATTGCGCGTAGTTCCTCCTTCACGCTCTCGGGAACATCAAGACCATCGATGAACTGCAAGAGGGTGTTCTGGTTGATCCCCTCATTGGTGCGTGTCAAAGCCTTGAGCGCCTCGTATGGATTTGGATAGGCCTCGCGGCGGAGAATTGTCTGTATACCCTCGGCGCATACGCTCCAGCAGTTATCGAGTTCGTCATAGATGGCAGCCTCGTTGAGCAACAGTTTGCGCAAGCCAACGAGCGAACTCTTCACTGCGATGAGCATGTGGCTCATAGGAACACCTACATTGCGGAGCACTGTAGAGTCGGTAAGGTCACGCTGCAAGCGTGAGATAGGCAACTTCATTGACAGATGGTCAAGGATTGCGTTTGCAATGCCAAGATTACCCTCGCTATTCTCAAAGTCAATTGGGTTCACCTTGTGAGGCATTGCACTTGAGCCAACCTCGCCAGCCTTGATCTTCTGCTTGAAGAACTCGTTGGATATGTACTGCCAGAAGTCCTTGTCCATATCCATTATGATGATATTGATGCGGCGCATTGCATCGAACAGCGCTGCAAGGTTATCATAGTTTGAAATCTGTGTTGTGTACTGCTCACGCTGCAGGCCAAGATTCTCACTCACAAACTTGTTTGCGAATGCCTTCCAGTCAATGCCGGGGTATGCCACGCGGTGTGCATTGAAGTTACCTGTTGCACCACCAAACTTTGCAGAGATTGGGCAGCGCTTGAGTTCGGCAAGCTGGGCCTCGAGACGGTATACAAAGACCATCACCTCCTTGCCAAGACGTGTTGGCGATGCAGGCTGGCCATGTGTGCGCGCAAGCATAGGAATTTCGGCCCATGCCTCGGCATAACTCTTGAGTTGGGCAATGAGTTCCTCAATCAAAGGATAATATACCTCATCGAGAGCATCCTTTATTGAACGGGGAACTGATGTATTGTTGATATCCTGTGATGTAAGGCCAAAATGTATGAACTCCTTGCATGCATCAAGGCCACCGATAGCGTCGAACTGCTCCTTGATGAAATACTCGACAGCCTTCACGTCGTGGTTTGTAACCTTCTCAATCTCCTTTACGCGGTTTGCATTCTCCAGTGTGAAGTTTGAATAAATCTCGCGCAAACGTGGGAAAAGCGCCTTGTCAACAGCAGCAAGCTGTGGGATTGGCAACTCGCACAGGGCGATAAAATACTCGATTTCTACAAATACTCGATACTTGATGAGAGCAAACTCTGAGAAATAACCAGCCAAAGGCTCTGCCTTGCCCCTGTAGCGTCCGTCAACAGGAGAGATGGCTGTCAAAATGTTCAATTCCATTATTTTTGGTATAAAATATTTCAAAGTACAAAAATAGTACTTTTTAGGCATAAACACCTAATATAGAGATAAAGTTTATAAAAAATAAACAATAATTGACCCGAAGCAGAAGTAAAAGCCCGCAAAAGGGCAAAAAAATAACCTACGCACTGCGCAGGCCTCGTTATCTGTGGACGTTGACGGATTCGAACCGCCGACCCTCTGCTTGTAAGGCAGATGCTCTAAACCAGCTGAGCTAAACGTCCGGGAAATAAGTTGTGGACGTTGACGGATTCGAACCGCCGACCCTCTGCTTGTAAGGCAGATGCTCTAAACCAGCTGAGCTAAACGTCCAAAATATCGCAACCGTTTCTCAATTGCGTTGCAAAAGTACATCAAATAATTTCAACCACCAAATATTTCACTAATTATTTTTCACAAAAACAGCAAAAAACCATAGAACAGAACAATAAGCGCGCCACGAACGCCCAAAAGCAAGCAGAGTCAGTACCCCCACCAAAAAGCAAACACAGACAACCACAAACATGTAGACAACAAAATAGACATCCTGGAACTACAGATATATTACCAAAAAAATTGGGCAAGCCCAAAGGCCTGCCCAATCCATTATATTGCTCAATCAAATATTATTCAGCAACTGTGATAACAGCACGACGGTTCAAGAAGCGCTCTTTGTACTCCTCAGACTCACCGTAGCCAATTACTGTCTCAACCTCAGCACCGTTAGCCTTGAGAACCTCGGCAACAGCCTCAGCACGAGCCTGTGACAACTTAACGTTGTACTCGCTTGCACCAATTACGTCAGCGAAAGCAACAACCTTAACCTTAACACCGGCAGCCTTAGCAGCCTCAGCATAAGCCTTGATGTTCAACTCTTCCTTCTTAGAAGCAATCTTAGAAGAACCGAAGTCGAAGAAGATAGACTCAGAAACGCTGAGTGGCTTAACGTTCTTTGCTGCAGCAACCTCAGACTCGAGTGACTTGTTAGCCTCCTCAAGAGCCTTAATCTGGTTCTGCTTCTCCTTGTTAGCAGCCAAAGCGTCGTCGAGCTGACCCTGGAGACCATCGATCATGCCACCATAGATACCCTGGAGAGCCTCAACATCAGGAGCGTTGTCCCAACCCACCTTGCCGAGCTTGAATGAAACACCGACTGTAGCAGTCCACATCATATCGTGACCGCTCCAACCTGGGATGCTGCTGAAACCGTTACGGAAGAAAGAACCTGAAAGTTCAAGGTTGATAGCCCAACGCTTAGCAACGTTCCAAGAGTTGATGATACCGTAGTTTGCAGAAAGAGTACCAGTGAAAGCACCAGAAGTCATTGAGTTGTTATTGTCTGTGTCAAAACCGTGACGACCAGCCCAACCGAAACCTACATAAGGAATGAAACTCCAAACGCGGTCAGCCTTGTAGCCACCGATAAGGTTGCAGAGGTCAAACATTGCATCGAAGTGGAAGTTCATGAATGCAGCGTGATCGAGTGCCTTGTATGTCTGGATGTTCAAACCGCGATAAGCGAGTCTCCAACCAAAACCAGGAGTGTGCCATTTACCAACGTAAACATCAAGAGCTGGTGATACGTGGTCAAAGATGTTCTCACCGTTCATGAATACACCGTTGTAGAAGTTTACACCACCGTTTACACCGATGAACCAGTTGCTACCGAAGCTGTTTGTAACTACCGAGTGAGACTTGGTAGGAACTACGACCTCGCTAACTGTCTCCTGTGCAGTAGAGAACAATGCAAAACTAGCAAGAGCTAGTGAAATCATAAATTTTTTCATACTTAAAACTAATTAGATTTATATATAAACACTTATTTCACTTGTTACAAAAACCTGCGTATTAGTTAACACACAACATTATTGTAATGTTTCAAACGGCAATGCTTTTACCAGGACACAGCAAGCGACAGTAATGAACATTATCCATTTATTTGCAAAATTACATAAATTTTACAATGAGAGGCAAGCATAGCGCTCATTCATCAATATATTTAATATTTTTTAACACTATTTTTACCACCAAAGTATACTTCTGCCACTATTTGGAGAAATTACGGTCAATTTCAGCATCACTCATTATATAAGTCACAGGTTTGCCATCGGGGGTATGGGTTGGCAGGCTTGTCCCAAAAAGGTCATCAATCAAAGCCCTCATCTCCTCATGCGACAACAGTTGCCCTGTAACTATGGCCACTTCCTTTGCCATTGCGTGCGCAATCCTGTCACACACACCACCTTTTGCCTCACCGGTCTGTTCCATTGCACCTTGTATAATATCGGACAGCAGTTTCACGGGCTGCAGCCCTTCAATCCCGACAGGCACACCGTTAAGCACAAAAGTACCACCGCCAAGTGACGATATATCAAATCCAAGAGAGGAGAGTTCGTCCGATATCGACTCAAGAGCAAGGGCCTCATTCATTGAAAGTTCTATCCTTTCGGGGAAAAGCAAGCCTTGAGAGGGCGCGTGATGCTCCTCAATCTGCTGACGATACTTCTCGAACAGTACTCTAATATGTGCCCTGCGCTGATGCACCCACATAAGCCCCGATTTGACAGGAACAAGTATATACTGCCCCTTATACTGTGACATTGGCACAAACTCCGACTCCACTACCGGGATTGCACCCTGGACTGCGACAGGAGCCTCATTGACGGTATAATCATCCAAATCCTCGAACGGCGAAAGATCGAGCGGTTTCGATGCTGAATCAGGCCCGCCATACAGCGCCTCCCAATTTTCATTGTTATCGCCACGCCCGGCCTTATACTTGCTGAACGGGTTATACCCTGGATTATAGGACACTTTTGGCGCAGCAACCGGCACCGAAGAACCGGATGTAAAATCCATTACCGGGATTTCGGGCATTACGTCATCATCAAAATCGAGACTGGGTGCTGCATTGAAACGACCAAGAGCCTCCTTGACTGCCGCCGAGATTATTTTCCAGAGATTTGACTCGTCCTCGAACTTTATCTCGGTCTTGGTTGGGTGTATATTTACATCAATGCGGGAAGGGTCCACATCAAGACAAAGGAAGAAAGGCACCTGCTCGCCCTGTGGTATTATCTCGCCATAGGCCTCGGCAACAGCCTTTGCAAAATAGGGATGGCGCATATAACGGCCATTAACGAAGAAATATTGCAACGCTCCCTTCTTGCGTGCACTCTCAGGCGCACCGACAAAGCCCTTTATATTAATAAGGGAACTCTCAACGGCAACCTCTATGAGATGAGCATTGATTTTTTTGCCAAAAAGGTTGACTATTCTTTGGCGGAACGAAGAGGGTGGCAGGGATATCATCTCGTTGCCATTGTGCGACAGCGTAAACTCAATGTCGCAGTTGACAAGCGCCACACGCTCAAACTCGGTCACAATATTGTTCAATTCAGTCTGCACGGACTTGAGGAACTTGCGACGTGCAGGAATATTAAAAAAGAGATTTTTTACCTTGAAATTGCTGCCCACCTGAGCGGCCACAGGCTCTTGAGCCTCCAATTTAGAACCCGACATTACTATACAGGTTCCAAGTTCATCATCGGCCCGACGGGTTGCAAGTTCAACCTGAGCCACAGCGACTATTGAGGCAAGTGCCTCGCCACGAAATCCCATAGTGGTCAAGGAAAAAAGGTCATCGGCAGTTGAAATCTTTGAGGTGGCGTGCCTCTCAAAGGCAAGGCGCGCATCGGTCTCGGACATACCCTTTCCATTATCGATTACCTGAATCAGTGTACGCCCGCCATCGGCTACAACAACCTGCACTTTTGTCGCCCCGGCATCAATAGCATTTTCAACAAGTTCCTTTACCACAGAAGCCGGACGCTGAACAACCTCACCGGCCGCTATTTGGTTTGCCACAGAATCGGGCAACAGATGTATAACGTCTTTCATACACTAAACAAGCCCGTAAACAGTTTTCAATATGTAATACAATACAAACACACAGACAAACAGTGCCGCCACCGCAAAGCGCGATGACACACGGGAAGCGGCAGTGCGCTTGCGGTCAAGGTGTGAGTTCTCACTAACGAATGCCCCCCTGATGCGCTCCTCATATGTAGGCTCCTGGGGCGGGAGCATACCCAAATCGCGCTTGGCACTCTCAACTATCTTGTCGAGTTTTTCCTTGCGCTCATCAACAAATATATATTTATGGTTGAACCTGCGAGGTTCACGCATTTTAAATCCTGCCATAATACAAATCACTTTTTAAAGCGGTCAAGGGATGGCAAAGGAACCTTGTCCTTCCTGATTACCTTCAACTCCATTCCGGAGCCCTTGCCTCTCCAATTAAAGATATCCTCCTTTGAGAGCGGACGCACATAATCGAACCATGCGAAATTCTCAAGGAAACGTTTTCCCTCGGGACGCTGTCCCATAGGATAGAACACGCCCTTTGACTCTTTTGGCACAACAACCTTCTCCACCTTGCGGTCCTTCATATATGCAATGGTGCGACCTGCAGTGGTGGTATTCATTCCGATATATGTACTATCACTGTCCAATGGATAGAAAACTATCTCAACGCTGCCTATCACCTGCATCTCACGCAACTGGCCGTCGGAGAAATAGAACTCCATCTCCTGGCCCCTTATCTGATTGTAGATGGCTGAGTCGAGCCTCTCCACATAGAGTGCCTGATTCTTGATATTCACCCAATCAATGGTCGAGTCATTCATATATACATTGACCACCTCGCCAAGAAGTTGCAGTTCGCCATTCCACAGGATAGGGTCCTTGTACATTGTCATGCAGGAATCCCTTGAATCAAAGACCAGAGAGTCGCACACAGCCTGGATATCCTCTCCCCAGGCGCGCACCTTGTGATAGGCCCTGACCAAGCGATAGAGCGAATCGGTATCCAGGTTGTACGAAACTGCCCAAATTGTATCGGAGTGCACAAAAAGGGAGTCGCGCTGCGAGAAGTCTATCGCCACAGCCCTGTCTGTGACATATGCAGAGTCCTTTACTTCGTCAAGAAAGGCATACTCGCCGGTGAGCATGTTCCGGTTAATGGTATCGGTATATATGATATTTCCAAAAATCTCACTGTGCCCGAGTGCCGTATCATAGAATATCGAGTCGGCCAAGATGTTCCTGTTGCTATTGAACAGCACAGGCCTTTCGACCAATGTTGCATGGCGGGTTGCTGTATTAAAGGTACCACGATCGGTATATACCTCTGTTGAACCACTGTAGATATTTGTGGGACCGACTATTGTTGCCAGGTTGTTATTGGTATTATAGTACAACGTATCGGACAACAGCAGAGACTTGGAATTTTCCAGAGTCACATCATCCATGAAACGCGCCGTCTTTGTATCAAGATTATAGTCGCCATAATATGACTTCAATGTACCGGTCTCGTCATAGAGTACTCCGTACTCAAAGAAATAGCCCAGATTCCTGTTACGGTCAAAATCGAGGCTGTCCGTCTCAAGCACAACATCCTTGTCAATGAGCCTCACATTGTTTCTAACCCTGGCAAGGTTCGTCACTCCGTCAAAATCGAGGTAGTCGCCATAAAGGAACAGTGTGTCGCCCTGCTCCATCCTCACATTGCCGAAGGCCAGGAAAGAGTTCTGTTTCTGATAATAGTGGGCGCTGTCGCAGAACATATACATGCTGTCGCGACGGAAGTTCACATTACCTACAAGTATCCAGGCCTCGGGGTCGATTGCTTCGTCAAAACGGGTAACGTCGGTATGAAGCAAATGGACATAACTCTTCTTTGCCGGCTGTCGCTGCACGGGGTCGGGGTTCAGTACCCTCGAATCCTGCGAGAACAGAGGCAATGAGACAAAAAGAAAGGATATGAGCAAAAAGAGCCTTGACATCTATAAAAACGGCTTATTCTTCGTCGAAGAAATTCCAATCGGGGTACAGGAACTCGCAATCGCGCTTCTCCTTGTTTATGCGCACATAAGTATCACGCTGTTTTTTCTTTATCCACTCCTTTATGCGCTCCTCGCTCAATTTCGCCTCATACATCTGGCGCAACACCTCGTAATCGTCACTGAATGTAGCCTGGTGCGCATTGGTCCTTGATTTCACCTTTGCTATTGCACACACTGTCTTGCCATTGTCAAGCAACCATGTAAAAGGCTGGGAAATCTCGCCAACCTGCAATGACTCAATCACACGGGCAATATCAACAGGGAGCTCATCCATTCCAAAATGCGATGAAGCATTCTGCCTGTTGTACATTATACCAAAGTTATTACGTGTGTCCTTGTCATCGGAATAGAGACCGGCTGCTTCATCAAAAGTCATCTCGCCATCCTTGATACCTGTAGCCAACGAGTCAAGACGCAAAAGCGCAGCCTTGAGGTTCTCGCGCGAGTGGTCGGGTTTTCTAAGGATGTGACGTACATTTACCTTGTCACCACGCTTCTCTATCAACTGAATGATGTGGAAACCATACTCGGTCTCAACAATCTTGGAAACCTTACCCGGGTCTGTGAGGTTGAATGCCACTGCAGAGAACTCGGGCAGCAACTGTCCACGTCCCATAAATCCCAGTTCACCGCCACGACGCGCCGATACAGGGTCCTGGGAATACATCAAAGCCATTGTAGAGAAACTGGTCTCACCACTCATGACACGTTCGGTATACTCGCGCAACTCACCTTTTACGCGCTCAATCTCCTCGCGGTCAACCTCGGGCTGCATTGTTATAACCTGAACCTCGACCTGCTGTTGGATAAACGGCACGCTGTCTTTGGGGAGCGACTCGAAATAACGCCTCACAAGCACCGGAGAGACTTTTATATCGCCAACAATCTTCATCTTCATTCTCTCGACCATCTGCATATTATAAAGTTGCTCGCGGTACATCTCACGGATGTTGGAAGAGGTCATATTGAAATACTCCTCCATCTTTTCCTTTGAGCCAATCTGCTGAAGGACATAATCCATCTGAGACTCAACCTGACGCATCACATTACCCTCATCAACCTCAATACTGTCAATGGCAGCCTGATGCAGGAAGAGTTGCTGCACTGCCAGGTCCTCGCCAACCACACAGTACGGGTCACCCTCAAAAGTACGGCCGTTTATCACCCAGTTACGTATTGCCTCTTCAATATCTGAACGCAGTATATACTTGTCACCAACAACCCACTCGACCCTGTCAATGACATTGTCCTGAGCAGTAAGAGACTGCAACGGCAGCGCCATAAGCACTGCAAACAACAACTTCTTTATAATATCCATCACCTTTATTTTCATTTTTATATTTTACAAGCAGAGTGTTATATCAATACAGGATTACCCGTCCGGTATTCAAGGCATCCTCGTAGAGGGAGCGTTTAACCGTTTTTATAAATTTTGCTTTCTTGGAGTTAAGCAGCAGTTCCTTTATCTCACCGGCAACCATCTCTATCGGCTTGGTATCGTTCTCTTTCAGAATGGAATCGGCACTGACAAAATATACATTTCCATCATCATTGAACTCTATCGTGCTATTCTTTTGCAAACGGGTCATGAGTTGCTGTCCGGTCAAAGGAGTCCTGCGGACAAGGTCGGCAAAAGGCATCCACTCCTCTATGAAGAACTGGTATTCATACCCATTCTCGGAACAGAATTTCTCAAGTTCCTCCAAATCATCCTGTCCCTTGCGCAGGCACCAATTACGGGCATTACGTATCTTGGACGACTTCAGAGGCATCTTAACATAGAATCCCTTTATGAATGGCTCGTCAAGTTCAAACAGGGCAGCCTCTTTCTCATAGAACTCCTGCACCTCTGTTTCAGTAATTCCGGGAAGCAACTGTTGGGTTATGAGCCTGTCCTGATATAGATTCTGAATGAGGTTTATGCGGTAGTTCTCGACCATACGGTCAATCTCCTGGGTTGAAACGACATTTTCCTGCGCTTTCTGAAGAAAGAGCAGGTCAATAGCCCACTGCTCAACATAATTCTGCATAAAGGCAACGCTGTCTACTCCATGCCCAAGACGAGCATAGGCCATATCGGCCTCATCCTTGTAAAGGTGTGTATCGCCAACAGAGGCAATCGTTGGCCTCTCCACATAAGACACCTCTTCCCGGCAAGCAAAAAGCAAGGCCGGGAGAGTTATAATACATATAAATTTCCAGAATCTTTTATCGGGCATCAGTGTACACTATTATATTTTCACCAAGATTTCCTGAATCAATGGCAAAGATACAAAAAGATGTTGCTTAATCGTGATTATTAACTGTTTTTAGCACATTCTTGTCAATCTTGACCTTGTATTTCTTGCGCAATGATTTCACCCATTTGTCTTCAATATACTTCTGATAGTCGGCAGTAACCAGGCCTTTGACATCCTTGTATGTCTCGGGGGCATTTATAACAGTACCAACCGTCTCAACCGCAACAAAGCCGCGACGCAATTTTCCACCCTCGCCCTGGCCAAAGACCATCTTGTCGACCCACGCATTATCTCCAGGGGCAAAAATGCCGACCTCTACGCGAACTGTACGTGCAGAATCCTTTGGCAGATTAGCCTCAATAGCCGACTTATAATCCTCATAACTGCAGCCATCAAGGATTTCCAATATCCTATCAAGATTCTCCCGGCTGTTTGCCTGGATTACAGCACCACGATATCTTGGTGCATCGAACTTATATTTCTTCTTGTTCTTCTTGAAGTATTTGGCAAGGCCGGCCTCATCATCCGGAACCTTATTCCAGACCTCACGTGTAGAGACCTCAAAGAAAAGCAGACCTTCATAGTATTCACGCATGAGATTGCCAAACTCGGGATACTTGCTTTCAAGCAGGCTGTCCTCAAGAGCAAGTGCCTCCTGCGGAGTCATGCCCCCACCAAACTCAAGCGCAAGGTCGCGTCCTCGTTTCATACGCGCAGCCTCACGGATATTCTGCTGCTCAAGCATATTTATAATAGCAGGCTTGTACTCCTGAAAAGAGCCGAATGGGCGCGAAGATATGCGTTTTACAATGTGGAAACCGGCCGGAGACTCGAACGGTGCCGAATATGTACCGTCGGCGAGTGCATAAGCAGCCTGCTCAAACTCGGGGTATACCTGGCCACGCACAATCTCGAACGAGCGGATAGCCTGTGCCGGAATTTTGAAATGGGCAGCAACATCCTCAAAGGTCTTTCCCTCGTTCAGCATTGCATATGCCGAGTCAATCCTTGACTTTGCAAGCCTGATATCTGCCGCAGGAGCCTGCTGCTTGGCAAGGAATACTATATGCGCGACCTCCAGGAAACCATCCACACCTATGGTCGCCGAGTCCTTTGCATAGACTCTGTAAGCCTCATCATTGATGTAGCAAGTATCAATAAGGTAGTTCTCGGCCAGCATGCTGCGGTCACGCTCATACTCCTCCTTGAAAGATGACAACGTGTCAAGATGCAATGCCTCGGCCTCGGCCACCTTCAGTTTGAAGTCGACATACATTGGCAGATACTCTTCAACAGTCTGCCCTTCACCTGCAAGATTGGTATTGTTCTTATTGAAAGCGTATTCAAATTCAGAACGAGTAACCGCCTTGCCATTAACGCGCATCAGCACAGGGTCGGTTACCTGTGCCAATGCAGTTGTAGATGCCAGCAGAAAAAGTGCTGCAATATTCCTAAGTTTCATTCTATATCTGTTTATTCGGGACGACTGTAATTGGGCGCCTCGCTGGTGATTGAGACATCGTGTGGATGGCTCTCAAGTACACCGGCATTAGTAATGCGCACGAACTTTGCATTGTGCAATGCCTCAATATCCTTTGCTCCGCAATATCCCATACCTGAGCGCAAGCCGCCTACCAACTGGTAGATAACCTCAAAAAGCGTTCCCTTGTATGGTACGCGGGCTGCGATACCCTCGGGTACAAGTTTCTTCTTATCAGCAGTATCGGCCTGGAAATAGCGATCCTTTGAGCCATTCTCCATAGCCTCAAGAGAACCCATACCACGATATGACTTGAACTTACGGCCATTGAAGATGATTGTGTCACCGGGAGACTCCTCGGTACCGGCAACAAGTGAACCAATCATAACGCAATATCCGCCTGCAGCCAAAGCCTTTACAACATCACCCGAATAGCGCAAGCCACCGTCGGCAATCAAAGGTACACCTGTACCCTCAAGCGCTTTGGCAACATCATACACAGCAGAGAGTTGTGGCACACCTACGCCGGCAACGACACGTGTTGTACAGATAGAACCCGGACCAATACCTACCTTAACGGCATCAGCACCTGCATCTGCCAACATCTTTGCAGCCTCACCGGTTGCGACATTACCAACAACAATGTCAATCTGTGGGAAGAGAGCCTTCGCCTCCTTCAACTTCTGGACAACACCTGCAGAGTGACCATGAGCTGTGTCAATAACAACTGCGTCAACGCCAGCATCAACAAGAGCCTTGATACGCTCCATTGCATCACCGGTAACGCCAACACCAGCAGCAACACGCAAGCGTCCTTTGCTGTCCTTGCAGGCCATTGGCTTATCCTTAGCCTTAGTAATATCCTTGAATGTGATGAGACCAACGAGTTTGCCGTCGTTGTCAACAACCGGAAGTTTCTCAATCTTGTTCTCACGCAGGATTTTTGCAGCCGACTCCATGTCTGTCTGCTGGTGAATAACCACAAGCTTATCGGCGGGGGTCATGATTTCGCAGATGGGACGAGCCATATTGGTCTCGAAACGGAGGTCGCGGTTTGTAACGATACCGACAAGTTTCTTGCAGTCGTCAACCACAGGAATACCTCCAATGTGATATTCTGCCATGAGGTCAAGTGTGTCCTTTACGGTAGAATCGGCCTGTATTGTAATGGGGTCGTAGATCATTCCGTTCTCGGCACGCTTTACAATGGCAACCTGGTGTGCCTGCTCTGCAATAGACATATTCTTGTGGATTACACCGATACCGCCCTCGCGAGCAATGGCAATAGCCATCTTTGCCTCGGTAACGGTATCCATTGCCGCAGTCACGAATGGAACATTCAACTCGATATTCTTTGAGAACTTGGTTTTCAAGGAAACACCTTTTGGCAATACCTCAGAGTATGCAGGGATAAGCAATACATCGTCATAGGTCAAGCCATCCATCACAATCTTTTCTTTTATAAAATCATTCATATAACTATATATTTTTCTTTTCTAATCAGTTTCCGACTTCTGAAATAAACTTCACACGCACAAGACGAATCTCCTCCTCGGTATATTCACCGCCAAGTTCCTCTATGGCAACATCAATGGAGTCTGTGTCCGAGGTCTTGAAATAGTCATAAATCTCATTCAGGTTATCCTCGTCAAGTATCTCCTCAAGGAAGTAGTCAATATTCAGTTTTGTTCCCGAGTAGACGATTGACTCAACATCGTCAAGCAGTTCATCAAACTCCACGCCCTTGCTTATAGCCAAGTCATCGAGCGCCACCTTGCGGTCAATGGCATTGATTATGGCAACCTTCAGTTTTGACTTGTTCGCAACGGTGCGTATGCGTATATCCTCGGGACGGTCAATCTCGTTCTCCTCGCAATGGCGTTTGATAAGGGCGCAGAATTCCTCGCCGTAGCGCTTTGCCTTGCCCTCGCCCACTCCCGGTATATTCTTGAGTTCATCAATGGTGATAGGATATGTTGTTGCCATCGCCTCGAGCGAAGGATCCTGGAATATCACATATGGAGGCAACTCAAGTTGCTTTGACAACTTCTTGCGCAAATTCTTGAGCATTGCAAAAAGTTCCGGGTCAACGGCAAATGTGCTTGCTGTCTGTACAATTGTCTCCTCCTCCTCAAAATCCCTGTCTTCAACAATCTTGAACGATACGGGTTTCTTCAGGAACGCGTGGCCCTGCTTTGTCACCTTTAGCAGGCCATAATTCTCTACATCCTTGTCGAGATAACCGGCTATCAAGGCCTGGCGTATCACAGCATTCCAGCGCTTGGCATCCTCATCATTACCACAGCCAAAGCACTCAAGTTCGTCGTGATTATGCGAGATGATATCGGCTGTCTCCTTACCCATAAGGACGTCGATGACATAATCGGTCTTAAAATTCTCTTTCAATGCCAAAACAGCATCCAGCACAGTCTCGAGCAACTCTTTTGCCTCTACCTGTTTCTTTGGAGTGAGGCAGTTGTCACAATTACCACAATTTTCCACGTCGTAACTCTCACCAAAATAATGTAACAATAATTTCCTGCGGCAAACCGATGACTCGGCGTAGGCTGTAGTCTCGTGCAACAACTGACGGCCAATATACTGCTCAGCGAGCGGCTTGCCCTCAAGGAATTTCTCCAGTTTCTGTAAATCTTTATTATTGTAAAAGGCTATGCATTGTCCCTCGCCGCCATCACGTCCGGCGCGTCCTGTCTCCTGATAATAACCCTCGAGGCTCTTGGGTATGTCGTAGTGAATGACATAGCGCACGTCGGGCTTGTCAATACCCATTCCAAAGGCAATGGTCGCAACAATAACGTCAATCTTCTCCATAATAAAGTCATCCTGTGTCTGCGACCTCATCACAGAGTCCATGCCTGCATGATAAGCCTTTGCCGAAATCTCATTTGTCTGCAGTATCTCGGCCAGTTCCTCAACCTTCTTGCGGCTAAGGCAGTATATTATACCCGATTTTCCCGGGTTCGCCTTTATAAACTTTATAATTTCCTTGTCAACATCCTTTGTCTTTGAGCGTACCTCGTAGTAAAGATTAGGACGGTTGAACGAGGATTTGAAATCGGGAGCATCCTGTATTCCCAGATTCTTCTTTATATCATCGCGCACCTTTGTTGTAGCCGTAGCCGTCAACGCAATGATTGGTGCGCGACCTATTTCATTCATTATCGGGCGTATGCGACGGTACTCGGGACGGAAATCGTGTCCCCACTCCGATATACAATGCGCCTCGTCTATTGCATAGAAGGAAATCTTAATACTTTTAAGGAACTCCACATTGTCCTCTTTTGTCAAGGACTCGGGAGCAACATACAACAGTTTTGTCTTACCGGAAAGGACATCCTCCTTTACCTCCTCTATAGCCTGCTTTGTAAGCGACGAATTCAAGAAGTGAGCCACTCCATCCTCCTCGTTAAGGTTCCTGATTGCATCGACCTGATTCTTCATCAAGGCAATCAGCGGAGAGATTACGATTGCAGTACCCTCCATAACAAGCGAAGGCAACTGGTAGCAAAGCGATTTGCCACCACCGGTAGGCATCAGAACAAAGGCATCATTGCCTGCAAGCAAGTTCTTGATGACAGCCTCCTGGTCGCCCTTGAACTTGTCAAAACCGAAGTTCTCCTTGAGAGCCTCTGTTAAATTACACTTCTTTGCCATTTTATAATATGCCTATTTGAAAACAAAGTTATAAATATCTCTATTAAATGCACAACTTTTTCAAATATATTTTTATAAAACCACGCAAAAAAAGTCCGAAGACATAAAACAAACGGCAAGCCCCTTTGGACTTGCCGTTCATATGATTGCTATAATGCTTTACACTGCACACTTTATAGCAGTACTCTTTTCAACCTGTTTCCGGGCATATTCCTTTGTAATATTGCATGTATCTACGCCACTCGAAGGAATCTCGAACATTTTCTCCATCATTATGGACTCCACAATAGAGCGCAGGCCACGCGCGCCAAGCTTATACTCAACAGCGGTATCCACGATATACTCCAAAGTCTCGTCATCAAACGACAGCCTGACACCGTCCATCTCCATTAACTTGACATACTGCTTTATGATAGAATTCTTTGGTTCGGTAAGGATATTGCGCAATGCAGCGCGGTCAAGCGGACGCAGCGAAGTAAGGATTGGCAGACGGCCTATGATTTCGGGAATAAGGCCAAATGCGCGCAAATCCTGCGGCATAATATACTGCATCATATCACCCTTGTCAATATTCATCTTGTTCTGTACCGAGTTATAACCCACGACATGCGTGTTAAGACGCTGGGCTATCTTCTTTTCAATGCCATCAAATGCACCGCCGCAGATAAAGAGGATATGCTTGGTATTCACCGCTATCATCTTCTGGTCGGGGTGCTTGCGGCCGCCCTGTGGCGGAACATTGACAACCGAGCCTTCGAGCAATTTGAGCAGACCCTGCTGCACACCCTCGCCACTGACGTCGCGAGTAATCGAAGGGTTGTCGCTCTTGCGCGCAATCTTGTCAATCTCATCAATAAAGACAATGCCTCGCTCTGCCTCCTCTACATTATAATCGGCCACCTGCAGCAGACGTGTCAATATGCTCTCGATATCCTCGCCCACATAACCGGCCTCGGTGAGCACTGTTGCGTCAACAATGGTAAAAGGCACCTTCAGCAACTTGGCAATAGTGCGTGCAAGCAACGTCTTGCCGGTACCGGTGCTTCCAACCATTATTATATTGCTCTTTTCAATCTCCACATCATCTGCCGCATCGCGCTGCATGAGACGCTTGTAGTGATTGTAGACCGACACTGCAAGAGCACACTTTGCCTCGTCCTGACCAATGACATACTCATCAAGGAATGCCTTAATCTCCTTTGGCTTGGGCAGTTCCTTCATCTCAAAATCATTCTTTGGCAACAGAGCCTCCTCGCGCAGGATATTATGTGCCTGCTCAACACAGTCATTGCAGATAAAGCCGGTCATTCCGGTCATGAGCAACGCGACCTGGTCCTCGGTCCTGCCACAGAAACTACAACGTTTTTTCCCTTTTTCAGCCATTGGTCAAATTAGATTTTACGTGTAAGGACGCGGTCAATCATACCATACTCCTGAGCCTCGGCAGCGGTCATCCAGTAGTCGCGGTCGCTGTCGGCCCACACCTTGTCAAACGGCTGCTTGCTGTGGTCTGAGATTATGGTATAGAGTTCCTTCTTGAGTTTCTGAATCTCACGCGCAGTAATCTCGATATCACTCGCCTGACCCTGCACACCGCCAAGAGGCTGGTGTATCATCACGCGGCTGTGAGTCAATGCCGAACGCTTGCCCTCGGCACCGGCAACAAGCAGCACTGCAGCCATACTTGCCGCCATACCAGTGCAGATGGTTGCCACATCACTTGAGATAAACTGCATTGTATCATATATTCCCAAGCCTGCATAGACAGAACCGCCGGGAGAATTTATGTAGATAGAGATATCCTTGCCACTGTCTACCGAGTCAAGGTACAACAACTGCGCCTGCAGCGTGTTTGCGGTGTAATCATCAATCTGGGTGCCCAAGAAGATGATTCTGTCCATCATCAGACGCGAAAAGACATCCATCTGTGTCACGTTCAACTGCCTCTCCTCAAGAATATATGGGTTCAGGTACTGCGACTGCACTTTCATCACATCGTCAAGCACCATACCGTTCATACCAAGATGCTTGGTTGCATACTTTCTAAAATCATCTCTATCCATACGATACTTTTTGTTTTTAGTTACTAAAAATCCGGCCTATCGGGCAAATCCAATAGGCCGGAATAATACCCTTTGCTATATATTAAGCGTTCTCAGATACCTTTTTGTTGAAATCCTCAACAGAAACCTTCTCCTCGTTCAAGGTGATAGCCGCCTTGATACCCTGGATAAGTTTCACGTCAACGGCACGGTTGATGAGAGCCTCGCGTGTCTTCTCCTGCTTGAGCATCTCCTTAGCATAGTTCTCGAGCAAGTCCTCGGGAACATTCGCCATGCCATACTGTGCGAACTGGTCGCGTGTAGCCCCCTTAGCAACCTCAAGAACATCGTTATCATCAATCTTAACCTCGAACTTCTTAGCAAGCTGCTCCTTAACCAAGTGCCAACGGAGTTCTGTAAGGCTCTTCTGGAAATCCTCCTCGCTTACAGTCTCGCCCTCGGCCTTGTTAGAATCCATGATACGGCGGAGGATAGCCTCGTTGAACTCAAGTTTGCCAACCTTGTTCATGAGATAGTCGCGTACATCCATCAGCAACTTATAGTCGCTCTCCACCTCGAAACGAGCCTCGAACTGCTCAGCGATCTTAGCACGGAACTCCTCCTCGCTCTTTACAGCATCCTTGCCGAATGCAGCGTCGAACACGTTCTGGTTCACCTCGCTTGCTACAAAGCGTGTAATCTCGCTGATTGCAAATGTAAACTCACCGTTGTGAGCAGCAACCTCGCCCTTCTCAACCTTGAGGAGTGATGCAAGTTCTGCCTCGTTACCATCGAATGCGGTGAAAGGATTGAATGTCACCACATCGTTTACCTTTGAGCCAGCAAAGAGAGCCTTCTGCTCGTCGTTTTTCATGTAAGCAGGCATCATGACAGCCTCACGTACCACTACGCCGTTCTCAACAGCCTCGGTGAGTGTACCCTTGAGCATATCACCGTTCTCATAAGACTCAACCTGCTTGTACTCGCCGCAACGCTGTGCGTAAGCATCAACCTGGCCCTGAACCATCTCATCTGTAGGCTGGATCTTGTAGTATGCAAGAGCATCGTTCTTGTCAAGGACAGCATCGAACTTTGGAGCAAGAGCAATCTCAAACTCAAAAGTAAACTCCTTATCCTCGACCATGTTGATGTTTGCCTGCTGCTCCTCGATTGGGAGAGGCTCGCCAAGCATATCAATCTTGTTCTCTCTGATATATTCGAAAATTTTTGTCTGCAACAGTTTGTTGATCTCCTCAGCCTTTACTGCAGTACCGTACTGCTTCTTGATCAAGCCCATTGGCACCATACCGGGACGGAAACCTGGGATATTAGCCTTCTGACGGAAGTTTTTCAACTGCTTCTCAACCAAAGCCGCATAATCGGCCTCCTGAATGTTTACTGAAAGGATTGCACTTGTAGCATCCTGATTTTTAAGTGTAAATTCCATTATGTAAAAATTTTAATAATTTCTCCAATCTAAAAGACTCACATTGCGCTCACACGTCAAGACACAATGCACACTTTAATTTAAAGCGCACAAAAATACAAAAATCAAAGCACAAAATCAAGTAAAAACAGATTTTGTTGTCAACATACACAAAACAAACGGAGGAATTACCGCGCTTTGCTGTCGTTTTGCAAGTTTAGGCACAGCGACGCCAGATAGATCATCTCACGACACTCTTCTTGCCATTCACGATATATATACCCGCTTTCGGGTTCCTCACCAGCCTGCCACTGAGGTCATAGACAGCCTCATCCTGTAAACCGCCGGCAACCACACTGTCAATAGAAGTATCTGAAGCGCCCACCGTCAGCACAAAAGGACAATTCCAGACATTCTTATCCTCGTAAAGTTCGGTAATATTAAGATTGAACTCGGCAATATGCCCCTCGGGAGCAGCCTCATCGACGACAACAACAAAACTCTTTGTAGACTCGGCAGTTACAGGCAAGTAACTCATTCCCACACCACCCGTTTTCACAGTCACATAAGGACTGGATGTTGTCAGCAAGAGAGTGCTCCTTGACTTCTGTTCATATCGTCCGTTGTTGACCATTGTGATATCAAGAGTATTCTCGCCCACCTCAAGTGCACCCGGAGCAACGCTCTTTATCTTCACGCTATAATCGGCCTTGCCTGTCACAACAACAGCCTCCACAGAGCGCTCATACTCCTTGCCGTTATACACTGCCGCTACACAGTAACGGTACTCGGTGTCGGCCGAGAGGCCTGTATCGGCATAGGAGAGCGCTTTGACTTGAGCGATGCAGACACCGTTGCGGTAGACATTGTAGCCTTGAGCATTCACAACAGCGTTCCAAGAGAGGCTTACCGACGATGTGCCGACAGGCATTGCAACAACACCTGCAGGAGCCGGCAGTGGATTTCCCTCCACCATCAGCGTGAAACTGCTGTAATTCTCATATACAAACCCGGGCGACACATCTACGACATTATGGAACATTGCATCATCAACATGCAGTATGTAGACATCGTAACCATAGTCTAACGCCCCCCACTGCTCATCGGTAAAGAAATGACGTATTGCAACATAGACCTCCTTGCCTTCATAGGCAGCAAGGTCAACGGTGTACTCAATCCAGCCATCGCCATTATCCTTTGTTATGCTCCACTCCTCCAGCATCCTGAAATCGGCTGCGGACTTGTTTCCGCTCTCGGAGACTGCGACACCAAAATGCTCGCCGAACCATGTACTTGAATGGACACGTGCCCAGAAACTGAATTTACCGCCTGCAGCAACCTTCACTTTTGGAGAGACAAGATAGTTGTCAATTGGAACACTGTACTCCATCATTGATGCCTGACAATAGGTCTCGCTCATCATCTGCCCCATTCCCGAATGAGCCTCACCCACATTACCGGCCCTGTGCGTTCCGGCAACCGAAGAGTGCCACCAGGGATGGTTGCGGCCGTCGTTGCTTGCATCGAATGTCGTCCATGAGTCAAAACCGTCCGTAACATACCCAGCCTCGTCAAGCCCTGTTTCAAATTCATACACAAGACTCTCGACTGTGGTATAGTTACCCGGAGTGGTATATATATCAAAACTCACCGGAGAGTTATCGGGGATAGACTCATCAATATCCACAACAAACTCTGCCGCACACACCTCGCCTGCAGCCATAGGCTCAAGCACCGCCTCACCATCAACCATTGTGGCATAAGGCGAGGATGTTGTCATTGTAACCGTCGTTGCCGAAACGGTTGCCGCCGTTCCACTATTTACAAGATTGACCTTGAGCGTCACATTCTTGCCCGGCTTGACAACATCGGGGGTACTTGAAAGATATACAATCCTAGCATAACTGTCAATGACAACGGCAATATCGTCACACCATTCACGCACACCGTCCGAGGTCTTTATCTGCATATATGCAATATGCCCATTAGACGCACCCTCACTGACATTTATCACAAACGCACCGTCTGCCAGCTCGCCCGGCGACAATTCTCCCCAATTGGCCACACCATCAACAATTGCCACATAGGGGTCTTTGGATGAAAGCGAAGAGACAACATTGCCGGCACTCGCGCCCTTGCCGCTATTCTCAATAGTAAAGTTCAGCACTTTGCCTTCTCCGGCGGTCATTGATGCCGGAGAAAAAGCAGCAAGCCTGATATACGGGCGCTCACCATCAGCCTCGATGCTATTGACAGCAGCGAGTGCATCAATACGTCCCGAGCCTGTGAGGTTACTCTTCTCTGCCGTCAGTTTCTTTGCAGTGGTTTCAATAGTCTCACATATCTGCGCCGGAGTCAAAGAGGGGTTCTTCTCGAGCATAAGCGCTATTACGCCCGCAACGCAAGGTGTTGCCTGGGAAGTTCCCGACATGTATTTGTACTTGTCGTTCTCGTCGTGTTTCAGCGAGTAGATAAGATCTCCCGGAGCAGATATATCCGGACGAATGAGACCTATATGTTCAACATCGTAGAGATAGTCGGCGAATGCCGTTCCTTGCCAAGTGGCAGGGCCGCGCGATGACGAACTGACATATTCATCGTTCGCATTTACCGAGCCTACACAAATGACACTTGTAAGCCCACCGGGGTTCATCTGCTGGTCGGGGTGCAAGTATGGCGGAGGGCAGGCTGCCGGATAATCAACATTATCGGGGGCACCAAAACTATCTCCATCATTTCCGGCTGCGGCACACACCGGCACACCAAGCAGCAGCGCATTCTCAAATGTCCTGCGCAACAGCACAATATTGGCTTCACTTATCTGCGATTTCTTGAAGCCCAAAGACATGCTCAGCACATCGGCGCCGTTCTCAATGGCGAATTCAACACCCGACATCATCTGGGCCGGTGTTCCACCTCCGGCCCTGTTCACCACTTTAACAGTCATGAGAGTAGCATCGGGGGCAACTCCGGTTACATTTCCAACGGTTCCATCACCGCACACAATTCCCGCACAATGCGTTCCATGCCCATAATCATCTGTTATATCAGCATTGTTACTCACAAAATTCCAGCCGTTGATGGGGTCGTCCGCCTCACCGTCACCATCTGTGTCGGCATATCCGCTCCAAAGATGATCCCTCAGGTCGTAGTGATTGGGATTTGTACCCGAGTCCAATATTGCCACAACCACATTCTTTCCTGTGTAGCCCTGTTCCCAGACATCATCGGCATTCACCTGCAGCACATGAGGGGTTGCACTGTGTGCTGCCTTTTGCATGAGCGGCAAGGCCGAACTGACAGAGGCAGCCTCGACCGCAGCAGAACATTTGACAACCTGCACCTCTCTGTTATGACTGATAGCAAGCACACTTGGATGCAAAGCAAGTGACTCAACAACATCCTTTGTTGCCTCACAGGTAATGGCATTGGCAATCCAGTGACAGGCGATGTTAGAAACGCGGCCATCGGCCATTGCCTCTTGCAGATATTCAAGTACAGCCTTCTGCTCTTTTACCGAATGCACCTTGAGTTCACGCACCACCATTTTTTTTGTGCTCCTCCAGTCCCTTGCTGTGGCGGCAAGCGCCTTCATACGCCCCGGCTCAACCTGGGAAGAGAGAACTATATTCACGCTGGTCTTTTCCATGCCGGCATTCTCAAGAACTTGCAGCAAGCCTTCGTCAATGACGCTACTGTCCTGCGCCGGACAAGAGATGCCAAGAGCAAGAAACGACACCATCATCAAGAGTCTAAAGATTTTCATAACAAGTGATTATAAGGATGAATCAATAATAATTGGCGACAACCCGCTGTCATCGCCAATTATATATCAAATTTGAAATTCACGTTTGCGGAGCACAAAATCACGTCCAAGATATTTCTCGCGCACAATTGGATTCTCGGCCAGCACCTCGGGGGTTCCCTCGAAAAGAACACGTCCCTCAAAAAGCAGATACGCACGGTCGGTAATACTCAAGGTCTCCTGTACATTGTGGTCTGTGATGAGAATACCGATATTCTTGTCTTTCAATTTCCACACAATGTACTGGATATCCTCTACCGCAATGGGGTCTACCCCGGCAAACGGCTCATCAAGCATAATGAATTTAGGGTCGATAGCCAGGCAGCGTGCAATCTCCGTACGCCTGCGCTCGCCACCCGAGAGACGGTCGCCAAGATTCTTGCGCACCTTCTGCAAACGGAACTCCGAGATAAGGCTTTCCAGTTTTTCTTTCTGATACTCCAGTGGTTTCCCGGTAAGTTCAAGCACCGAGGCGATATTATCCTCTACTGTCATTTTACGGAACACGCTTGCCTCCTGTGCCAGATAGCCTATGCCTGCACGTGCACGCTTGTAGACGGGATATTTGGTAATCTCCTTTCCGTCAAGGAAAATGCGCCCGCCATTGGGGATAACCAGGCCGGTAGTCATGTAGAACGAGGTTGTCTTACCTGCACCGTTCGGACCAAGCAGACCAACAATCTCGCCCTGCTTCACATTGAACGACACATTATTCACAACGGTGCGCTTGCCATATCTTTTTACAAGATTCTCTGTTCGCAAGACCGCAGCCTCATCGGGATTGCCAATAATCTCCTTTTCCATACACAGTGTATAATATCTTCTTTCCGGCGAAGATAATGCATTTTTACCGTTCCTACAAAAAAAGTGTCATTTTATGGCACAAATGGAAAGGGAGCGAAATATTGTCGCATCCATTAACACATTTAAAAGACAAAAAGTAGTACCTTTGTACACAATTTGTTCGAAAAACGGAATTAAGACAATGTTTCTTGTAGAATCCATAAAGACATTCGGATGTTACCTGCTGATGATGAAGCGGGTACTTACCAAGCCCGAGCGATGGAGCATGTTCCTTCGCCGCACCATGCACGAGATATACCAGTTGGGTGTCAATTCAATACCCATCGTGCTTATAATATCGCTATTCATTGGCGCAGCGCTCTGCATACAGATGAAGACAAACGTAGAGAGTCCCTGGATGCCCAAGTTTGTAACCGGATATGCCACACGCGAGGTACTCTTGCTTGAGTTCTCATCTACAATTATGTGCCTCATACTTGCGGGAAAGGTGGGTTCGAACATCACATCAGAGATTGGTGCAATGAGAGTCACACAACAGATTGACGCGCTTGAGATGATGGGAGTAAACTCGGCAAACTTTCTCATACTTCCCAAAATATCGGGATTGGTGTTGACAGTTCCAATACTTGTCATTTTCAGCATAGCGGCAGGCATTGGAGGAGCATTCCTCATTGGTGTCCTCACCGGCATTATGACTGCCGAAGAACTCACCTTAGGTCTTCAGCACGAGTTTACGGCATGGTTCATCTGGTACAGTATAATAAAGAGTTTCTTCTTTGCCTTCATCATCACATCTGTGGCATCATTCTACGGCTATAACGTCAAGGGCGGCTCAATAGAGGTGGGCAAGGCAAGTACCAACGCTGTTGTCAGTTGCAGCGCGCTGATACTCTTCGCGGACATAGTTCTAACAAATATTATGATGCAATGATAGAAGTCAGTTCAATACATAAACAGTTCGAGGGCAGGACTGTACTCGACAACATAAACGCCACCTTCAACAACGGCGTCACCAACCTCATCATTGGCCAGAGCGGTGCGGGAAAGACAGTCTTTCTCAAATGCATAGTAGGCCTGCTGACCCCAGACAAGGGCAATATAGTATATGACGGGCGATGCATCAACAGGCTCAAGGAGAAGGAGAAGATTTCAATAAGGCGCGAGATTGGCATGCTGTTCCAGAGCGCTGCATTGTTCGACTCCATGAGTGTACTTGAGAACGTAATGTTCCCGCTTGACATGTTCTCCACAATGACCTATAAGGAGCGCCTTGCTCGCGCAAGAGCCTGCCTTGACAGGGTAAACCTCATTGAGGCCCAGGACAAGACACCCGAAGAGATATCAGGAGGCATGCAGAAGCGCGCAGCCATCGCGCGCGCAATAGCCCTTGAGCCCAAATACCTATTCTGCGACGAACCGAACTCGGGCCTCGACCCACAGACATCGCTTGTAATAGATGAACTCATTCACGACATCACAAAGGAGTATGGAATAACCACCATAGTGAACACACACGATATGAACTCGGTGATGAACATTGGTGACCACATCTTGTTCCTCTCCGGCGGCAAACTTGCATGGGAGGGAGACAAGACCCAGATACTGAATACCCAGAACCCAAAACTCAACGAGTTCCTCTTCTCGAGCGAAATACTGCGACAGGTAAAGGAGCAGGCACTCAACAGCAAATAAAGAAAAAGAGCATAAACAAATGGCTCCATTCACTTCATATTATGACGTGAATGGAGCCATTTGTTTTACAATATACTTCACTTGCGTCTGCCTAAAGCAAGATTCAAGCCGAATGTCACATGCGCATTCATATTGTCAATTGGGATGTACTGCGGTGTAACCCTGGTAATCATATAGTCACAGCCAATGAAGAAATTCACTTTTGAAGGATGTATATTGAGTACCCAGCCAAAATTTGTTCCATATGTTCCATAGCCACAGTTGACAGAAAGTTCAAACCATTTCAAAGGAGAGAGATTAATGTAGCCACGAGCCTCGTACCATTTGTTGCTCTCAAAAGATGAGAAACGCTGAGTATACAGCGCACCAACTGAAAGAGGCTTGTAGAATGGCATATTATACTCTGCACCAAGATACATTGTAGTATTCAGGTTTGTGCTCATAGATTTTACGCCCTCATAAGTAAAATCGGCAAGTTTTGCAGCGTCATCGGCCAATTGCTCCAGTTCTGCCTTCACTGAACCTTCTACGTCATTGTAGTCAATCTCATCAAAACCATCGAACTCAACTTTTCCGTCAGCACTCTGCGCGCTCATCATATACCTCCAGTTGATGAAGCCGAGGTCTACCACCGAACCCGAAATCGTCAGGCCCGGAACAATGTCATTCATGTCATACACAAAACCCAAATCGGCAGCAAAGCCGTTGGATGCGCGAAGGTTCATCAAATCGCCGAATTCAAGCGCAAGGTCCACACCTGTGACAACATCATTCTCGTCCATGCTAACCTTTGTATCGCAGAAGAGCGCCGCCTGCATTCTTGCGTGAGTCTCAACCATCCAATGCTGTTCGTTGAGTTCCACATTCAATTTGTCCACAGAAACATCCGCGTGTGCAAGTCCCAAGAGGTACTTGGCATTGACGCCCAAACGGAATCCCTTGAAAATCTCATATGAATATCCAATTGTTGCGGCAGCATAGTTTGTTGTATTCAAGTTAAGCCCCGAGAGACTGTATCCGGTCTTCTGCAATCCCTTCTTGGCAAAAGCAAAGAAATCCTTTGGAATGGAAAGCATTGTCGATGAATGCAATGAAAGCCCCAAAGAGGCATAGCCTCCGAACAGGCGGAACCCGGCAGCCAGCAGAGTCTCGTCAAGATTAACGCCCATTCTGGCATAATCGGGCAGGTTGCCCAGAAACTCATCGGCACTTACAGAACCGCTCATGAACGTTGCAAGTTTGTCACCTTCACGTGGATAGAGGAAGTTTGAGAGTCCCATATTTCCCTTTACGCCCACAGAGGTGTTACCAATCAACAGCGAGAAGTAGCCGCGTTCAGCCTTCATGGCAGGATTAATTTTGCTGTTATACAGCATTCCATCAAGGAAATAAGATGAAAGTGCAGTCTGCGCCATACCTGCCTGTGAGCACAAAAGAACAGAAAGTGCGACAATAATATATCTAATGTTTTTCATAATCCTCAGTTATAAATCATTTACGCAAATCAACTTCAATATCACCCGAAACCTCAAATACAATATTTGAAATCTTCACACCCTGTTCACCTTTGAGACCCACACTGCCTGTCACGCTGTTCGACAGGGCCTCAATTGTAAAGGCCAAGCGGTCGAGCGACGAAATGTCACCACTTGCACTCTTTATAGAAAATTCAAAAGGCTGCACAGTTAAGCCCTCGGCAACGGTGACATTATCAGCACCAAGCAGATTCTTGCCTTCACCGGCCAAAATCTCAATCTTATCAATTTCAACATCCTCAATCTTTTTGCCATTCTCGTCCAGAGGAACAATCTCCAACGACAATCCAAGAGGAATTGTATTTATAACATCCATCTTTGCAAGAACAGATACATTGCTGAGCATATCCATCGTCTCGTCGATATCAACCTTCAGTTCACTGATTGTATCACTGTAGCAGAAATGCAAATCGTTGAACTTGAATGGGACAACTACTGAATAGGCAGCATCCAACCTAATTGACTGACTAACATCCACATAGTGGGTCACGCCTGCACCTTCGCGTATAACCGGAACAACATTCAGGCTCAAAGAGTCCGGAATCTCGGCCAAGAGGTTTCCAAGATTCTCAATCTTGACATTCTCGTATCCCGCCTTGCCATTTCCGGACGCTGTAAGGAAATATTTTGTCTTGACAGGACACAGCGTGTCGGCAGCCTCATCATACTCTGCAGGAGCGATGGTCAAGGTTGTCTCTATTTCAGAAGTCTGGATCACATCGCCATTCTCTTTCTTACCCTGGATATGCAGTTTGACGTCAACGGGAACACCAACAGTGTTTGTCAGCACAAGTTCAATCTGCGGGTCGGCAAGCGTCAACGATGCATCCTTCAAGAAATCAAGTTCCTCGCCAAGATCCAGCCCAACCACCTCTTTAACAGAAGGCATCTCCTTAGAATAGAGTCCCTGGAACGATTTCACTACAATTTCATTGACATCGAACGTCAGTTTGAACGATGCATCATGCTTCAGCATTGTTGAATGGAGTTCGCTCTCCTTAATACTTGCCTCGCCATTAACATAAATGGTGTCGCTATAATTTATATATGATTTTCCATCTTCAATGAACGGTTCATATCCATCGAATCCGAACTCCTCGTTCATAAAGTCAATTCCGCAACACCACAACTTAATCTCAAGAGGCTCCTTGCTTGAAGGATTATACTTAGTATGCATGCTCAAAAGACCACCGTCAATTGTCACGCCCGAATTGTTGTCGTATGGCATGAGTTTGAGGAATGATGGCAACGACATATCAAAATCTAGATAGACATCGCTGTTCATACTCTCAAGTCCTTCAACCTCCAAAACCATCGTAACAAGCACATCTTCCTTGAAACCAATGCGGTCTATGCGTTTAATTTCGCTCGGAATCTCCTCTTTAATATCAAAAGGCTTCTTTTCGTTCAAAGACGCACTAATGGCTGTGGTGCTCACAACCGCATTCGATATCACCAGTTCAGACTCCTGCAACTTAAATTTCGCCTTTTTATCAGTGTTATTCAGTTTGTCCAGAATACCAACCATAGACTCCATCTCGAGACCTTTAAGGTAGAATGCTCCGCTCTCGCTTGGATTATCCATATTCACCAACTTGATATCCACTTTTCTTGACAAAGTACAATTGCCATCCACTACAGGAATATTAAGTTCGAGTTTCTCAAGGGCAAGTTTCCAGTTTGAATTGGAAAGTATGCTCAAATCACTAACATAACAAACATAAACGCCATCAGATTCATTGTAAACAAAGTCCACGTCAACAGTTTCGCCACTCCCTGAGGTAATTACAGTTTTTTCAAGGTCAATTATCAAACCTTTAGGGAAAGAAATCTTCAAGGCATATCCCTCCTTGAGTTCGAACGCGCTGAACCACTCCTTGTCCATTGATGTCTTGAACTCAATGCAACTCGCATTTTCATCAAACTCGACAGAGTTCACCATGCTTACGTTTTTCAGGTTGCTAAATTCTGCATTGAAATCCAATTCAATTCCGGGGAAATCAACCTTCACGTCTTTGGTCTTGCCGGCAACATTCTGGAAAGAAAGCGCCACATCAAAGTTCACGTCAAAGGCAAAATCCTCTTTTGTCACACCCTTTTTCAAAGACAGAACACTTCCTTCTTTGATGGTATATATAATTGAATATTTTACAACCTCATCAAGTTTGATTACGCCATCGGTAATATATTGGTCAATGTCTGTAATATCTGTAATATAAAAACTGAACACAGTCTCGCTGCCACTTGGCTCAAAACCAGCCAAAGTCACACTATTGCCTTCAATTATATAATTACCCTCTACGTCGCTATTCTTTGCCAATTTAAAATTCTCAGGGAACACCACGCTTATATCAAGTGCCTTGCTGCAGTCTTCCAGGACTTTTGGATTAGTCACATTGACCTTGACAAGAGCGCCATTCTTGTCGTTTTCAGAACCAAGCCTTATGCTACTGATTGTTTCAATCTGCCCTGGCAAACTATATTCAATGGAGCAAGCGACCTCCTTTTCACCAGTGTTAACCATGAACGGTTCTTCAAATGTATGTGTGTATTCGCCAACAATATTCAAGGCCTGTAACATAGACTCAAGACCAGGAATATTAATACTTGTCGGGAAAGCATCGCACAAATGAGGAAGATGCTTATTCAAATCAGCAACAGAAATCACAGGAGCCTTTATCTCTGCCGAACGGCTCATTGAGTCAATAGAAACACTCTCAATATCGGCCTTGCCAAAATCCTCAATAGAATGAGTGTATTCAAAAGGATCAATCTTCAATGAGATTTCCTCGATTCCTTCATCCAGTTTAATTGTGTCTTCCATTTTAATGGCATACACACCATCGGAATCTTTCACAAGCATCTCAATCTCATCAAGATTGATAAGATCGTTGAGAATCACAGGCTTTAAACCTCCCACCGGAAGCGCAACCGTGTTGCCCTCAATCTTGACATCAGTTGTAATCTCTTTGTTCAGCACGTCGTAATTGGCATCTACACAAGATGTGACAAAAGACAACGCTGCAAACAATAGCGCAAATAAGATTTTTTTATACATATATGACTGTTTTATCAGGCCGGCACTGAAACCTGCCCTGTGAATAGTGATAAAAAACTGAATACTAATATCTTTTGCAAAGATATAATTATTTTTACAATTAACGAATTGCAACACTATTAAATGTTTTTACATATACAACAATCCCTCTTTGCGTCCTGGACACAAAGAGGGATTGTTGTATTCAGGCCTACTTCTGCAAAGTGCAGCGAAAAGCCTATTTCCATTCATCTGCTGGAGAAAGTTGACCTCATTACATTCGGTCTACTTCTGCCTGATGAAAATATTCATCGGTACTCCGTGGAAGTTCCACTTGGCGCGAATCTTGTTCTCAAGGAAGCGCTTGTATGGCTCCTTTACATACTGTGGCAGGTTCGCAAAGAAAAGGAACGATGGAACACGTGTCTCGTGCAACTGCATGCAGTACTTGATCTTGATATATTTACCCTTGATTGATGGTGGCGGATAGGCCTCGATAAGCGGCAACATCTCCTCGTTGAACTTGGCGGTAGAAATCTTTCTCTGCGAGTTCAAGTAGACATCCTTTGCTGTCTCAAGCACCTTGAACACACGCTGCTTTGTAACGGCAGATGTAAAGATGATTGGGAAATCCACGAATGGCGCAAGGCGCTCGCGTATTGCATTCTCAAAGAACTTCTGCACCTTCTCACTCCTGTCCTCAACCAAATCCCACTTGTTCACAACAACAACAAGGCCCTTCTGGTTGCGCTGTATGATTGAGAAGATATTCAAGTCCTGCGACTCAATGCCACGTGTGGCGTCAATCATGAGAATACACACGTCACTGTTCTCAATGGCACGGATAGAGCGCAAAACAGAGTAATACTCGATATCTTCGCTCACCTTGCCCTTCTTGCGGATACCTGCTGTATCTACCAGGTAGAAATCAAAACCGAACTTGGTGTAGCGTGTAAGGATTGAGTCGCGTGTTGTACCCGCTATGTTTGTAACAATGTTGCGGTCCTCGCCCAGGAATACGTTTATGATAGAACTCTTGCCGGCGTTTGGACGGCCAACAACAGCAAAGCGTGGGATGTTCTCCTCGGGTGCCTCCTCGGCCTCCTTTGTAAACTTGGTCAATATCTCGTCAAGCAGGTCACCTGTTCCGCTACCGTTAGCGGCAGATATGCAGTGCATATCGCCCAAGCCCAGGCTGTAGAACTCGGCAGTGCCGTATTGCATTTCATATGTATCGACCTTGTTGGCAACCACAAGCACCGGTTTCTTTGCGCGGCGCAGCATTGATGCCATCTCCATGTCAAGGTCTGTGAGACCGTTCATTGCATCCACCACAAAGAGGATAACGTCGGCCTCCTCAAGAGCAAGTGTCACCTGATCGCAGATAGCCTCCTCGAACACATCGTCCGAGTTACGCACCCAGCCGCCTGTGTCCACAAGCGAGAACTCCTTGCCACACCAGAAGCAACGGCCATACTGGCGGTCGCGTGTTGTGCCGGCCTCGTCCGAAATGATTGCCTGCTTAGTCTCTGTCAGGCGGTTAAAAAGGGTTGACTTACCCACGTTTGGGCGACCCACAATTGCTACTAAATTTCCCATAGATTAATCTTTTTGGTCGTATCCGAAACGGCGCAACTGACGGTCACTGTTACGCCAATCCTTGTCGACTCTTACATAAATCTCCAAAAATATTCTTTTCCCAAAGAATTTCTCAAGCTCGCGGCGGGCATCGGTAGCCACACGTTTCAGGGCCGAACCCTCGTGACCAATGATAATACCCTTCTGCGAGTCGCGCTCAACATATATCAGCGCCTTTATATATATCTTTCCGTCGTCCTCCTTGAACTGCTCGACAACGGCCTCGCACACATAAGGAATCTCCTTGTCATAGTGCAAGAGGATTTTCTCGCGTATTATCTCTGTAACAAAGAAACGCGCAGGCTTGTCGGTGAGCGCATCCTTCTCAAAGTATGGCGGCGACTCGGGCAGCAGTTCCATTACTCGCTTCATCACCACATCAACATTGAACTTTGCAGTTGCCGATATTGGCAGAATCTCGGCCTCGGGGATAATCTCGTGCCACAGTTCCACCTTCTTCACAAGTTCGGCCTGATTAGTCAGGTCAATCTTGTTTATGAGCACCAGGATGGGCACGTCAAGTTTGCGCACCTCCTCAATGAAGTCACTGTTCTTCTCGGGGCTCTCAACCACATCGGTCACGTAGAGCAGCACGTCGGCATCGCGAAGCGCCGAGCGCGAGAAGCGCAGCATAGCCTCCTGCAACTTGTAGTTTGGCTTGAGCACTCCCGGAGTGTCCGAGAAGACAATCTGCGCATCATCAGTGTTCAGTATACCCATGATGCGGTGTCTTGTAGTCTGCGCCTTGAAAGTGGCAATCGATATTCTCTCACCTACCAACAGGTTCATCAATGTCGACTTGCCGACATTGGGATTACCTACGATATTTACAAAACCGGCTTTATGCATAGTGTTACATAAAATGATAAAAACGCACCTACAAAATGCCATAGGTGCGTTTTTGTCTTTGACAAAAAACTACCCGCGTCGGCAAAATGCGTCGGCGGTAGAACAATTATTTAGACAGCTTTCTCTACAGCAAGCTTGCCTCTGTAATAACCACACGCACCGCATACGGTGTGATAAACGTGCCACTCGCCACAGTTAGGGCATATAGCCAATGTAGGAGCTACTGCCTTGTCATGAGTTCTTCTCTTGGCAGTTCTAGTCTTTGATTGTCTTCTTTTAGGATGTGCCATTTTTAAAACGTTTTAAATATTTTTTAATTATCTTCTTCTATTTGTAAATCCTTCAAACCGGCCCAGCGTGGGTCAATCTGCATCTCTTCACCATCGTTGTTCTCATCAGCATCTACCGAGTGCTTCTTGAGTTTGCCGGTCATCTCGTGGTTACACTTTCCCGGTGCATGCACACGTTTCAAGGGCAACGCCAAAACAATGAACTCATACAGATACCACGCTATGTTCAAATCCCCCTCATTTTCAGGGACTATCACAATATCGCCCTCATCGGCATAGCAGTCACCAAGTTTCACACGCAAGGTATTCTCGGTATCGACATCAATCACCAGGTCATCAAGGCAACGGTCGCAGGGAACAATCACCGTTCCTGCCAGCGAGAAAGAGAAATCAAAGATATCCCTGTTCTTGCTCACCGCCACTCTGGCCTTGACAGTGCCCTTTTGAAACTCCTCGCCATCGATATCAGCAAAGAATGCATTATCGAGGTCGAACTCCAATTCAAGGGAGGCAACTCTCATTCCCTTGAGGTCTACATTATACTTGTCAAATCTTCCCATCGCTACTATAAAATCAACTCTATCAATAATATAACTCCTCAAAAGCAGTGCTTTACATCCACACTATCCGATTTTAGGACACAAAGATAGTAATAAAATTCTTTAGAAACACCTAATTTGATAAAAAACTTTACTTTTTTAGTTCAATACGGAAGGTTGTACCCTTTCCCGGGAGCGATTTCTTGATATATATGCGCCCTTTGTGAAACTCCTCCACAATCCTTCTTGCCAGAGAGAGGCCAAGCCCCCATCCGCGTGGCTTGGTAGTAAAGCCGGGCTTGAACACATCGGTCCACTGCGACTTTGCTATACCCTTGCCGGTATCCGTCACATCAACAACAACCTTGCCGTCAGTGTCGGCCACCTCAACTGTTATGCAGCCATTGCCGCTCATGGCATCAATAGCATTCTTGCACAGGTTCTCTACCACCCACTCAAACAGGGGTATGTTTAGTGGAGCAAGCAACGGCGCATCGGTAAGCGTCAGTTCATACTGCACCTTGGCCGGACTGCGTCGCTTCATATAGCCAACAGCCTTTTCAATAACCTTATTAACATCGGCAGTCACAGGTTCGCTCTTTGAGCCAATCTTGGAGAAACGCTCGGCAACCATCTGCAGGCGCTCCACATCACGCGCCATCTCGGGCAGAAGTTCATCATCGGGATATTTACCCTTTAGCACCTCCACCCATGCCATAAGCGACGAGATGGGCGTTCCAAGCTGGTGAGCCGTCTCCTTTGACAAGCCCACCCACACCCTGTTCTGCTCGGCACGCTTTGAGTTCAGTATTGCCACAAAGCAGATGATGAAGAACACCACCACAACAGCCAACTGTATATAGGGATAGTAGGCAAGCTGCACCAATGTCGCAGAATCATCGTAATAGATATAATAGTAGTTACCATCACCAAGCGGAACCTCAACCTTAGTGCCCGACTCACGCATAGCTGCAGCCCTTGACTCAAGCTTATGCTCAGGGATATTGTTATAGGAGAGAATATCACCTTCCCCACTCACCATCACCACAGGGATAGTCTTGTTGCTGCTCAGTATCTCCTCCTCAAGGCTCACATCCTCGTCAATATCGGCACTGATAAGCGAACTCATGGCCGACGCCCACACCATCATGCGGCGCTCCTCCTCACACTTCAAATCATCCACAATGAGACTGGACACCAATAACGACGCCACCGCAATCACCGCAGCCACAGCAATGAGAGCATACTTTGCATTCCTGAAATTATTGAACCACTTCATACAATAAACTCTTTTATAGACTAATTAACGGGTAAAAAGAGTATTTAGTATAAAGCAATAATATAGAAGTTGACCTAATGTTGACATTATTCGCGAGTTTGTCATCCTATATTTGCAGAACGACATAACACTTTGATAGAGCATTTAAAGATATCCCACACCTTTTTTCTACTGAACCCGAACATTATAAACACTATAAGGCAAACAAGGTTAAAGGTCAAAACGGAAAACTACAGTAAACCTTTCACATTTCAGCTTTCACATTTCACCTATATATGCAAAAAAGGACATCCTTTTAAAGATGTCCTTTTCTATAAAAGTGGCGATGACCTACTCTCCCACAAAGCTGCACGGAGGGCAGGTTCGTCGATGGCGACAGCAGTTAGTCACGCGTAGCATCGCTGAAAGTGATGCCGCGTGGGGTGCGACCCAGGCGCCATCGCCAGGAGAGGAGGTTATCGATAGTTGTATAAAAAGAAGCAGGAGTCTTTTGAACTCCTGATTCTTTATAAAAATGGCGATGACCTACTCTCCCACAAATGTTTGCAGTACCATCGGCGCTGTTGGGCTTAACTTCTCTGTTCGGGATGGGAAGAGGTGGATCCCCAACGCTATCAATCGCCTTAATAAGGGTTTGATGCCTTGATATCGTACAATGTAAAAGTCTATTTCTTACGTCTCCGTTATGGAAACTTGTTTTCTCTGTCTTGTCTTATCAGATTTGTTTGTTTGCTTGCAGCGCAAATACTGAAGGTATGGCCCAAAGCATTGACTCTCGGCACTCTAAGTTGAGTGCGGAGCTAAAAAAGCTCTCGGGCAATTAGTACTGCTCGACTGAACATGTTGCCATGCTTGCATCTGCAGCCTATCAACGTCGTAGTCTACAACGACCCTCAAGGGAAATCTAATCTTGTGGTGGGCTTCGCACTTAGATGCTTTCAGCGCTTATCCCGTCCCGACGCAGATACCCGGCGGTGCTCCTGGCGGAACAACCGGTACACCGGAGGTCGGTCCATCACGGTCCTCTCGTACTAGTGACAGCTCCACGCAAATTTCCTACGCCCACGATAGATAGAGACCGAACTGTCTCACGACGTTCTGAACCCAGCTCGCGTGCCACTTTAATGGGCGAACAGCCCAACCCTTGGGACCTTCTCCAGCCCCAGGATGTGACGAGCCGACA
>JAZLBZ010000011.1:0-30035 GCA_045613945.1 Bacteroidaceae bacterium | reverse complement strand
ATGAACGGTTAGCCAAAAGACCGCCGTACTCACGTGCAAAAGGAACGCACTGTGCAACGCACTGGTCGATGATAGCGCCTGAAACCTCAGCCAAACGGAGAACGTTAGCCTCGCGTGCACGGTAGTCACCACCCTTGATTGTATCGTAGAAGAGACGGTAAACAGAGTCACCATCGTTCTGATAGTTCTTTGCAGCATAGATACCACCCTGCGCAGCAATAGAGTGAGCGCGGCGTGGAGAGTCCTGAATACAGAAGTTAAGCACATTGAAACCCATAGCACCAAGTGATGCAGCAGCCGATGCACCTGCAAGACCAGTACCTACAACAATGATGTCCAACTTACGCTTGTTGGCAGGGTTAACCAATTTCTGGTGTGCCTTGTAGTTAGTCCATTTTTCAGCCAATGGGCCTTCGGGGATTTTAGAATCCACTTTTATTGAACTGATTTTAGCCATAATATATATGTTTTAGATTTTACACTGATTTGTCATTAGCAGCAAGCGCCTGCACATTCAATGGTACCCAAAGCGCCAAGACCGAAGAAACCGGCAACAACAACAGCCAAGAAACCAAGAATAATCAAAGTAACGATTACACAACCGATAGCCTTCCAACGGCAGAACCATACCTTGTTGTTCCAGCCAAGTGTCTGCATTGCGCTCCAGAAACCGTGTGTGGGGTGGAACCACAAAGCAGCCAACCAAACAACGTAGAGAACAGAATAAACAGGACATGTAAATGTCTTTGCAATGTAACCCGAGCCATTTGCAACGTTCTCCATGACAGCAGGCTCAACGTGCATACCCAACTTGTGAAGAACCTCGGGCAACTGCATGTTAGCCCAGAAATTAAAGAGGTGCAAGCCCAAACCAAGAATAACGATGATACCAAGAACAAGCATGTTCTGCGATGCCCAAGATACACCCTTTGGTCTTTCGGAAACAGCATAACGCTGGTTACCACGAGCCTTTCTGTTCTGGATTGTGAGAATGAAAGCGTATACAAAGTGTACAGCAACGAGAACAGCCAAACCGACAGTTCCCACCAATGCATACCAGTTAGCTCCCAAAAACTCACAAATCATGTTGTAACCCTCGGTGCTGATGATAGCAACCAGGTTCATTGCCATGTGGAAAAGAAGGAAGAGCACAAGGGCAACACCCGATACACTCATAATAACCTTTCTTCCCACAGAAGATTTAGTTAACCACATAATGAATTGATTTTAAATTATATAATAAATAAATAGTTCACTCAACGCCAATAAGCGTATTTTACAAATGACAAAAATAAACTTTTTTTCATAAAAAATAGCAAAAGGCACTTTTTTTTTGGATTTTGCCAGTATTTACAGGATATGAAACAAAAAATCTTTTTAACAGTTCCACATATTCTTGGCATTGCCACACACTTTTGTTACATTTGCCAAAATTTAAACATAAAACAAAAACACTATGGCTACTTTGAAGGAGAAAATAGGATATGGATTAGGCGACATGGCCTCATCCATGTTCTGGAAGGTATTCAGTGCATATCTGCCAATATTCTACACAAACGTCTTCGGTCTTGACCTGGGGCTTGCAGCACTGCTGTTCCTTGTAACAAAGATATGGGACGCAGTGTCGGACCCAATGATGGGTATCATTGCGGACCGCACCACAACCAAATGGGGAAAATACCGCCCATACCTGCTTTGGATTGCCGTTCCATTTGCTATTGCAGGCGTATTGCTCTTTACCAAGCCCGACATGGGAGAGACAGGTAAGAATATCTGGGCTTTTGTCACATATATACTTATGATGACTGTATATACAGCAATTAATGTACCCTACGGCTCAATGCTTGGTGTGATGACAGAAGATACCGATGAAAAGACAGTTTTTTCATCATACAGAATGTTCTTTGCCTATACCGGTTCGTTCATTGTCCTGGCATTGTGGGAACCACTTTGCAACACAATTGCCGGAACAAGTGGCAAACTCACGTACGACCCACAGGCATGGCAGACAGCTATGATTGTAGTCAGCACCATCTGCCTTATCCTCTTTGTGCTCACCTTCAAGATGACACGTGAGAGAATAAAGCCAGCCATCAAGCAGAGCAACATTGCCGACGACCTGAAGTCACTGCTACACAATGGTCCCTGGTGGATTCTCTTGGGCGGCGTGCTCTTCTTCAACTTCTTTGGAGCAGTGAGATATGCCGTAATCCCCTACTACTTCACCACGCAGATAACAGAAGGGGCTACCCTTTCGTTCCTGTCAATAGATTTCCTTTTCTATGCCGGTATATTCTTTACCATAGGTGAAATTGCCAACATGGTGGGCGTTGCTATTGCCACACCAATAACCTTCAAGATTGGTAAAAAGAGCACATTCCTCTACTCACTGTTCGCCATAATGGCACTGTGCGTGGCATTCTATTACGTACCCACAGACACCACAACCGGCTACTGGACACTGCTCATACTGCAGATTGCAACGGGCATCTTCACCGGAATAGTATCGCCACTGGTGTGGAGTATGTATGCCGACATATCGGACTATGCCGAACTCAAGTTCAAGACGGCATCAACAGGCCTTATATTCTCATCATCATCTATGGCGCAGAAGTTTGGAGGCGCATTCGGTACATCGGCTGTACTTTGGCTGCTTGCTGCTTTCGGGTTCAACACAGCCGAAGGCGCTGTGCAGACACCCGATGCCATTGAAGGCCTGCGCCTGCTCATCAGTTGGATACCGGCCGGAATTGCAGCCCTGTCGGCAGTGTTCATCTTCATCTACCCACTGACAACAAAGCGCATGAAGGAGATAAACAACGAATTGAAGAACGTAAGAGAATAACAGAAAAAGACATCACATTATAGAATACGATAGTTCCCCAAATGGCACTATCGTATTTTTTTTATTTTTTTCTCAAAAAGACAAAAATTTCAAATTCATTTCAGAATTGCATATAATCTTTGCATCAGAAATTATGAACACCCAGCCACCGGCCGGTGTTTGATTAACAAAGAAAACTTATACTAACGAATTAAAAACTAATGATTATGAAAAAGATTTTTTTGACTTTGATTGCTATTTTTTCAGTAGGTATCTTCTCAGCAGTTGCTGACAACGACAAGATTATCAACAAGAGCCAGTTGCCAGTACAGGCACAGCAGTTCATTGAAGCACACTTTGCAGGCATTGACTTCACATATGCAAAGGAGGAGCGCGACATCTTCAGCCGCACATATGAGGTAAGGCTTGTCAACGGAGTAAAGATTGAATTCACAAGCAAGGGTAACTGGGAAGAGGTCGACTGCCAGTTTGGAGAAGTTCCGGCAACAATAGTTCCACAGCCAATCAATGAGTATATCAACAAGAACTACCCGGAAGTAAAGATTCTTAGAATAGAGAAGAACCGTAACGATTACGAAGTAAAACTGTCAAACCGTCTTGAACTCACATTCGACAAGGATTTCAACCTCTACGACATTGACGACTGATTTTACGGCAAAAAACGTATAGAACCAACAACTAAGAAAAAACTATTATGAAAAAGTTACTACCATTATTGTTCATATCACTGTTTACACTTTTGTCTTGCGAAGAAGAAAATATAGTTGTAAATGACACTATCAAGAACTTTATTGAACAGAAGTATCAGGGAGCAAGAATCATTACAGCAGAGAAGGAGTGGACAGGAAACATTGATGTTGACATTATACACGACAACATACAAAAAGATGTAAAATTCAACAGCAACAACAAATGGATTAGCACAAGCTGGGATATCCCAATCAGCCAACTCCCCGATGCTGCAAAAGAAAGTATCTTGAACAAATACCCTGACTACAGAATTGAAGATGTAGACTACATAGAACAACCCGATGGTGACCACTACAAGGTAGAAATGGAAAAAGGCGAATGGGACAAGACTGTCTTTGTAACTGCCGAAGGAGAAATATTGAATTGAAAAACTGAAAACTAAGAATTAACTATCACGTCCTCTGCTGCAATCAGATTGTAGCAGAGGATTTTATTAACATCCCTCAGTCGAAAAGGGGCTAAAGCACACTCCTTTGGGGAACTAAAGTTCACGTCGTCGCAAACATTGCTTGCAATGGTGCCCGCCTTAACCACTACTACCAACGAGTTACAAGAATATAAAACAAAAAACGGAGAGAGTCTTTCAACTTTCTCCGTTTCAGTAGCGAGACCCGGGATTGAACCGGGGACCTCATGATTATGAATCATGCGCTCTAACCAGCTGAGCTATCTCGCCATTGCATTTTTGCGGTGCAAAGATATATCTATATTTTTAATTTGGCAAATATTTTATCATTTTTCATCAAAAAAAATCAAAACGATGTAAAAACAAGGTTAAATATAGGAGTAAAAATTGGATTTATAATTTATATTAATTAACTTGCGACAAATATATAACTTGTTTAAACATATAACTTTGCGTTAAAATGAGTAAGGAGAGAATTTTTCTTGAATACCCAATGAGAGGTAGTGCTGTAATGATTTGGAAATATATTGGAACAGCAGCCGGGCTATCTCCCTGGTTTGCCGACAGAGTTGAGAGTTTTGACCGTACATACAATTTCTACTGGGGCAAGACCGAGAAAAAGGTGGCACATCTTGTATCGCAAAGGAATGGCGTATATGTAAAGTTCAGATGGGAGGATGAGTCGCCATCCACGTTTTTTGAAATGAGAATCTCATACAATGAGCTCACACGCGAGAATACATTGGAGATAACTGATTTTGCCGATAAGGGAGAGGGTGAGGACCAAAAAGAACTGTGGAACTCTCAAATTGAAAATTTACGAAGACTATCCGGTATGTAATGGCTTGTTTTTGCCGTATAAACCAAAAATTATGCTAAATTTGCACAGAAAACCGCAGATACACCTAAAAGGTGTAGGTTTTCTGTGCATTGTCATTATAGAACAACTGATTTAAAAGAGCAAGGTAACGGATTGTAGCAAATATGAAATTTCCCAGGTTTTACATAAAAAAGTTGGATATTTTCATTGTCAAGGCTTTCTTGAAAAATTTGATGGCTACTTTCTTTATCTGCCTCTTCATTTTCATTATTCAGTTGTTATGGCAGTGGATTGATGATTTTATAGGTAAAGGACTTGATATGTCTATCATTGCAAAGTTCTTTATGTTGGGTTCGGTATCACTAATATCAAAGGCACTCCCACTGGCGATACTGCTTGCATCGTTGATGACTTTTGGTAATTTTGGCGAGAAATTTGAATTGCTTGCAATGAAGGCTGCCGGCATCCCTTTGATTAGGACTATAATGCCGCTTATTATCTGTTGTACTTTCTTTGGTGGTGTGTCGTTCTTTTTTCAGAACTATGTAACACCACGTGCACAGATGAAACTATTGAGGATGATGTACTCAATTAAACAGACATCACCCGAAAGCGATATTGTTGAAAAGATATTCTACAACAAGATTGAGGGATATAACATTTATGTAAACCATAAAAATACCGAGACCGGTATGCTGTATGGTGTTACGATATATGATATGTCGGCTGGATTTGAAAAGGCAAACATACTTGTGTCGGACTCTGCCATAATAAAGAATACCGAAGACGAAAGACATATGATACTGTCTATGTTCTCAGGTGAACAGTTTTCAAACCTTGATGAAGAGAATATAAATAAAAAGAATGCGCCATACCGCCGCGAGAGCTTTACAAGAAAGGATGTTGTAATTGAGACCGAGGGTGGCTTTGAGATGAAGGATGCCGATTTTCTTAAAAGCAGGGCCGACGGCAAGAATATGAAGGAACTTGAGACCGATATTGACTCACTTAAGTTGTCAAACGACAGCATTGGAAGGGATAATCTTAAATATCTCAAGCGAAGCAATTACAAGGACAGGGTGATTTTTGACCACAACGATTCTATTTTGATGACGAAAGATGGTATGTACCTAATGAATCTTGACAGTATATACCGGTCGGCAACAAAGAAATCGAAACTTATGTGGAAGAAGGATGCTCTGAGAAGTGTTACCAGCCTTAAGAATACATACGATATTAATAACAAGATATTACACCAGCTTGACAAGGACCTGAACAAGCATAAAATATATTGGTGGGAGAAGATAACGCTTTCATTGGGATGTATAATTTTCCTTCTCATTGGAGCGCCACTGGGCTCCATTGTTAAAAGAGGAGGACTGGGTTACCCTATAATAATATCTGTTGCAACATTCATCCTTTACTATATCTTTGAGACATCAGGTTCAAAGATGGCAAGTGAAGGAGTGTGGAAAATATGGTTCGGCTCATGGCTTAGTACAATGATTCTTGCACCGCTTGGACTGTTCTTTACCTACCAGGCGAACAGGGATTCAGGAATACTGAAGAACGATGCAATAAAGAACTTTTTAATGACACTGTTCGCAATATCTGAAAAGCGTAATATAACAGTAAAGGAGGTTGTTATTGACAACCCCGACTATGAAAAGTGTTGTGTTGAACTTGGAGAAATTTACACTGCAGCCCACAGATACAAGGCTAATAACGCACTGAAAAAAATACCATCTGTAAAAAAGGTTTTCTTCACCAGCAAGGACGATGCCTTGTATGAGTTGAATGAGAAACTTGAAAATATAGTAGAGGTATTGGGCAACAGTAGAAACAGTAGAATAATTGCACGAATAAATGACTTGCCGGTTTTGTCTGTTAGGCCAATTCTTGCACCATTCAAAAGGAAGTGGATGAATTGTATACTGCTTCTTGTTTTACCAATAAGCATACTTGTCTATGCACGTGCAATAAGATTCAGAATTAAACTACTGAAAGACCTAATAAGAATTGAGATAAGAACAAGAGAGATTATAAAAATTATTAAAAAGGAAAAACTTATAGATATAGAAAATGAGCGAGTTTAAATTAAATACAATTGAGGAGGCACTCGATGATTTCAGAGAGGGAAAGTTCCTTATTGTTGTTGACGATGAGGACAGAGAGAATGAAGGCGACTTTATTATAGCGGCCGAGAAGATCACCCCCGAGGCTGTCAACTTTATGTTGAAGAACGGACGTGGTGTTCTGTGTGCTCCAATAACAATGTCGCGCTGTAAAGAACTTGACCTGTCCCCACAGGTAAATTCAAACACAAGCCTGCTTGGAACACCTTTTACCGTTACTATTGATAAAGTGGAGGGTTGTTCAACCGGTGTGTCAACAGCCGACCGTGCTGCAACAATCAAGGCACTGGCGTCACCCGATAGTAAACCCGAGACTTTTGCACGTCCCGGACATATCAACCCTTTGTATGCACAGGATAATGGTGTGTTGCGCCGCGCAGGACACACTGAGGCCAGTATTGACCTTGCACGACTCTCAGGATTATACCCTGCTGCAGCCCTCATTGAGATTATGAATGAGGATGGCACTATGGCACGTATGCCACAACTTATTGAGATAGCAAAGGAGCATAACCTGAAGATAATATCAATAAAGGACCTCATTGAATACCGTCTCAAGAAAGAGTCTATTGTTGAGCAGGGTGAGGAGGTTGATATGCCAACAGAGTTCGGACATTTCCGCTTGATACCATTCCGCCAGAAATCGAACGGACTGGAGCACGTTGCACTTATCAAGGGCGAGTGGAGTGAGGATGAGCCAATACTTGTACGTGTGCATTCATCATGCATGACAGGTGATATATTCGGTTCACAGCGCTGCGACTGCGGTTCACAGTTGCACGAGGCCATGAAACTTATAAACGAGACCGGAAAGGGTGTTGTTGTATACCTTAATCAGGAGGGACGTGGCATTGGACTTATGAACAAGATGCGTGCCTACAAACTGCAGGAAGAGGGAATGGACACTGTAGATGCCAACCTGTGTCTTGGTTTCAAGGCCGATGAGAGAGACTATGGCGTAGGTGCCGAAATTCTGCGCAAGGTGGGTGTACACAATATGAAATTGATTACAAACAACCCTGTAAAGAGAATTGGGCTTGAAAGTTACGGTCTCAACATTACAGAGATTGTGAGCATTGAAATTCAACCTAACAACCACAACTCACGCTATCTGCACACTAAGGCCGAGCGTATGGGGCACACACTTCACTTTAAGGAAAATAACTAACAAGAATATAATATGAACAAATTATCAGATCGCGTAAACCGATTGGCGCCATCGGCAACTTTGGCAATGTCACAGAAGAGCCAGGAGTTGAAAGCACAGGGCGTAGACGTTATAAACATGAGTGTGGGTGAGCCAGACTTCAACACTCCCGATGCTATCAAGGCTGCAGCAAAGCAGGCTATTGATGACAACTGGTCACGCTACTCTCCCATTCCAGGTTATCCATCACTCCGCAAGGCAATTGTCGAGAAACTGAAGATAGAAAATGGACTTGAGTTCAAGGAGACACAGATTTCTGTATCAAACGGTGCAAAGCAGGCTGTATGCAACGCAATTATGGCACTTGTTAACCCAGGTGACGAGGTTATTGTGCCTGCACCATACTGGGTAAGTTACCCCGATATGGTTAAGCTCGCCGACGGTACACCTGTAATTGTTAGCGCAGGCATTGAGCAGAACTTCAAGATTACAGGTGCACAGCTTGAGGCTGCCATCACTCCAAAGACAAAGATGCTTATTCTTTGCTCACCATCAAACCCAACAGGTTCTGTATATACTAAGGAAGAACTCAAGGAACTTGCAGATGTGCTTGCAAAGTATCCACAGGTATTTATTGTTGCCGATGAGATATATGAGCACATAAGTTATGTTGGCAAGCACGAGAGTATTGCACAGTTCGAGGAGATTAGAGAGCGCGTAATCATTATCAACGGTGTCTCAAAGGCATACGCAATGACAGGATGGCGCATTGGCTACCTTGCTGCTGCCGAGTGGATTGTAAAGGGATGCAACAAGTTGCAGGGCCAGTACACTAGCGGACCATGCTCTGTTTCACAGATGGCATCACTTGAGGCATACACAGGTTCACAGGAGCCTGTTGAGGAGATGCGCCAGGCATTCCAGCGCCGCCGCGACCTCATTGTAAAACTTGCAAAAGAAATTCCGGGTCTTGAGGTTAACGTTCCCGAGGGTGCTTTCTACCTGTTCCCAAAGTGCAGTTCATTCTACGGCAAGAGTTACAATGGAACAGTTATAAACAACAGTGACGACCTTGCAATGTACCTGTTGACCGAGGCTCACGTTGCTGCTGTTGGCGGTACATCATTCGGTGCTCCTGAGTGCTTTAGAATGAGTTATGCGACAAGCGACGAGAATATTGTTGAGGCAATACGACGCATTAAGGAGGCGCTTGCCAAACTGCAGTAAGAAGTTATTAACAAAAATAACAGTATAAGAATATAGCCTGTGTTTGCAACATAGGCTATATTTTTTATTAAGAACAGAGGTAAAATAGTATTTTTGTAAAGGAGTAGTCAGAATAGTTGTTAAAAACATTGTTAATTAAGTGTTGAAAACAACTTGATAAGTTGAGAGAAAAAAATGTCATTTCGGCTTTGTTTTTTAAAGCAGTTGAATAAGCCGGCGATGTTATTAAAACACCAAATTATTATAACATTTTTTTGATACTTTTTTTCAATTACGATATCAACAGTTTTCAACATGTAAATGAACATTATTTATTAGTACAAACAGTGTGTTCAAAGTTGTTAATAAAGGTTTTTAACGTGTTGTTTTTCAATAGTTTTATATGTTAAAAAAATGTGGATATCTATTTGTCTTAAACTAATAACTCAAAATGCAAGTTTAAACGATATTTTTTCTCCGCACTATTAACAGGATTTATTGTTGTTTTTAATATTTTTAAATTTTTAAATAGGATATATATAATATAAAATCGGTTGAAACAGTGGGTAACACAGTTATGAATAGAGTAAAACTACTATATAATAAAAGGTAAATATAACCATAAATAGAACTATGACAATTGCAATAACCATATTAATAGCCTTGCTTGGCGTATATCTTGATTACAAGGCTTACAGGCGTGTAAAAAGCGGTAGTGCCGGCAAATTTGTAAAGTATGCTTTCCTATCAGTTATCGGCATATCTTATTTGCTGATATTGGTAACTCCGCTACTTATGTACTTTTTTGTAGGCGTTGAGAATTGTGGATATATGATGAAACTCTCAATGATTCTATTTACTACGTATCTTACCTTATCCATACCACGTCTGTTTTTCTATCTTTTTTTCTTGCCTGCTAAAAAACAATGCTGGATGTGGATTGGTTCTGCAGTATCTGCTTTTTTGTTGCTTGCTATGCTCTATTCAATATTTATAACCAGGACAGATTATAAGATAAACAAAGTTGATATCTGCTGCGATAACCTTCCTGTCAGTTTTAATAATTATAGAATAGCCTTTATATCGGACATTCATACAGGTTCTATGATCTGTGCAGAGCGAGAACTTATGGAGATAGCCGAAATGGTTGATGATGCCAATGTTGATGTGTTATTTTTTGGCGGTGATATAATCAATTTGTATCACCATGAAATAGATGACTCACTGTTAGATGATTTCTCTCGTCTAAAGGCGCGTGATGGTGTTTATATGGTATTTGGAAACCATGATACAGGCGCATATATAAAAGGTCTTGACAAGGGTGGCAGAGAGGCGAATATGGCGCTTCTTGAGAGCAAGATGGAGAGTGCCGGATGGGTTGTGCTCAGGGATAGCACTGTATATATAGAACGTGGTAAGGATTCAATAGCAGTGACCGGTATTGACTACAACGACACTCTGTTGAAATACAAGCACTCGATGGATGCTGTGAAGGGAGTTGATATTGCTCATATATATAATAATGTACCCGGCTCTCTCTTTAACATCACACTATCCCATTTACCCCAGTTGTGGCATTCATTGAGTGACGGTGGGTATAGTGACCTTGTGCTCTCGGGGCATGTTCATGCTATGCAGATGAAAATAGGCTCTTTCTCTCCGGCTGGATATATGTACAAGGAGTGGAGCGGATTGTATGAGAGTGAAAATGGTAAACTGTATATTAATGACGGTATAGGATGTGTTGGTTACCTTATGCGTATTGGTGCGCGCCCAGAAATCACTGTCATAGAGTTATATTCCAAAAAGTAATTTGCTCAAATTTTGAGAATGCGCCAAGTTGTATTATTTTTGTTCTCGGTTTAAAATAGAAAGTATAAGCAAGGTGACATTTGAGTATGATATTCTGGTTATAGGTGCAGGCCACGCCGGGTGCGAGGCTGCTGCCGCTGCGGCAAATCTTGGAAAAAAGACTTGCCTCATGACTATTGATATGAACAAAATTGCTCAAATGAGCTGCAACCCCGCTATTGGAGGAATTGCTAAAGGGCAGATTGTCAGGGAGATAGATGCTCTTGGAGGCTATACTGGCATTATTGCCGACAAGGCTTCAATACAGTTTCGAATGCTAAACCGTTCAAAAGGCCCTGCAATGTGGAGTCCTCGCGCACAATGCGATAGAATGAAATTTAGCCAATATTGGCGAGAAATTCTTGAGAATATACCTGCTCTTGATATGTGGCAGGATATTGCAACCGGGCTGCTTGTTGAGGACGGCAAGGTGACAGGTGTCACAACACAGATGGGTGCCTGTTTCAAGGCAAAGGCGGTTATTATAACAGCCGGAACATTCCTTAATGGACTTATGCATATCGGTAAGGTTCAGATTGAGGGAGGCCGAGTGGCTGAGCCTGCTGCGAAAGGGTTGACTGAAAGTATAACCGCTCTTGGTATAACCGCAGGGCGCATGAAGACCGGCACGCCTGTAAGGCTCGACAAACGCTCAATAAATCTTGACCTTGTGGATATACAGGAAGGTGATAATGATTTTCACCGTTTCTCATATAGCGATACAAAGCGCAACCTGAGGCAATTGCCATGCTGGGGCTGTTATACCAACCTTGAGGTGCACGCTATTTTGCGTGACAGCCTTGATGACTCTCCGCTTTATAACGGACAGATACAAAGTATTGGCCCGCGTTACTGTCCAAGTATAGAGACAAAGATTGTTACTTTTGCCGAGCGCGACCGTCATCTTCTTTTCCTTGAGCCCGAGGGTGAGACAACACAGGAGATTTATGTAAATGGTTTCTCGTCATCGCTGCCTATGGAGGCACAGCTCACAGCACTGCGAAAGATTCCGGCGCTCGAGAATGCGGTAGCCTACCGTCCAGGATATGCAATAGAGTATGACTACTTTGACCCTACCCAACTAAAGCATACATTAGAATCAAAACTGGTAGAGGGGTTATATTTTGCAGGCCAGGTTAATGGCACAACAGGATATGAAGAGGCTGCCGGTCAAGGTCTGGTTGCCGGTATTAACGCGGCTTTGAAGATAGATGCAAAAGAGGATTTTGTGCTGCGTCGTGATGAGGCTTATATTGGTGTGCTTATAGATGATTTGGTAACTAAGGGTGTCGATGAGCCATACCGTATGTTTACCTCAAGGGCTGAGTACCGTATTCTGTTGCGTTCTGACAATGCCGATATGCGACTCACTGAAAAATCACACAATATAGGTTTGGCTAGTGATGAAAGATTTGCCAGGTTATGTGACAAAAAAGATAGTATTGCTAAGTTGACAGACTTTATTGCAAACTTCTCAATAAAGGCCGATTTGATTAATAAGGGACTTGAAGAACTTGGCACTACCCCACTTGTGCGTGGATGTAAATTAGTTTCTTTGATTGAGCGTCCACAGATAACAATTGAATCAATTTCGGAATACATACAACCTCTCAAGCGTGAACTTGAGAAGTTGGGCAATATGCGTGATGAGGTTGTTGAGGCAACTGAAGTTGAGATAAAATATAAAGGATATATAGAGCGTGAGCGCGAACTTGCAGAGCGAATGATACGCTTGGAGAATATCCGTCTTAAAGATAAGTTCGATTATAATACCATTGAATCATTGTCAACCGAGGCTCGCCAAAAACTCACAAAGATAAACCCAGATACGCTTGCACAGGCAAGCCGCATACCCGGTGTTTCGCCAAGCGATGTTAATGTCTTGCTGGTTTTATTGCGTAAATAAACAATTGTTCCACGTGGAACAATTTAATAGAATAACAACTCAAACTTTTAAAATGTAACCATATGAATAAGAATTTACTTCTTGAGAACCTGAGAAACATACCCGATTTTCCAATACCTGGAATCCAGTTTAAGGATGTAACATCGCTCTTTAAAAAGCCCGAATGCCTGCGTGAAATGGATAACGCCTTGTATGAAATTTATAAGGATAAGGGTATTACAAAGATTGTTGGTATTGAATCAAGAGGCTTTGTTATGGCATCTTCGCTTGCTGTGAAACTTGGCGCAGGCTTTGTGCCCATACGCAAGCCTGGAAAGTTGCCTGCAGAGACAATTAGTGAAACATATGGCAAGGAGTATGGCCGCGATACAATTGAAATCCATAAGGATGCAATAGAGGAGAATGATGTCGTTCTTATACATGATGATCTTCTTGCTACCGGTGGAACAATGCTTGCAGCATATCATCTTGTAAAAAAACTCAATCCAAAGAAGGTTTATATTAACTTTATTATAGAACTTGAAGGTTTAAAGGGAAGGGAAATTTTCCCTGCCGATGCAGAGATTGACTGTCTGCTAACTTTAGAGGGCAAGTGATGAAAAGAGAGGATAGGGATAAAAGGGATGAGTATCTCAAGGGGATTGTTCTAAATCTTCCCGAGTCTCCCGGTTGTTATCAATATCTCGATGATAATGGTATAATCATCTATGTGGGTAAGGCTAAGAACCTGAAACGTCGCGTATCCTCTTATTTCAATAAAGAGCAGCAGAGTTTAAAGACAAGGCTGCTTGTTGCAAAGATTGCCGACATAAAGTATGTCGTTGTAAATAGCGAGGCTGATGCATTGCTTCTTGAGAATAATCTCATAAAGCAGCATAAGCCACGCTATAATGTTTTATTGAAGGATGACAAGACTTACCCTTCTATTTGTATAACAAATGAGTATTTTCCAAAACTGTTTAAGACGCGTAGGATTGAAAAAGGAAAAGGCCACTTCTTTGGTCCATACACAAACGCCGGAGCGCTGCATGCATTGCTTGAACTTATAAAGAAACTGTATCCGTTAAGAACTTGTAATTATAATATAAATCCCGAAACGGTTAGGCAAGGCAAATTTACTCCTTGTCTTGAGTACCAGATAAAGAATTGCCATGCGCCATGTATCGGCAAGATATCATGCGATGAGTATCGCAAAATGATTGATGAAATAATATCAATTCTTAAAGGCGATATTAAGGTTTTGCAGGAGAATCTTCTCGCTGAAATGGCAAAAAAAGCATCTGTACTTGATTTTGAAGGAGCACAGGAAATAAAGATTAAATATAAACTTATTGAAAATTTCAGGCAAAGGAGTGAGGTTGTCAGCGCCTCAATGACTAATGTCGATGTCTTTTCTATTGAAAGCGATGAAAAGAGTGCATTTGTAAATTTCCTGCATATTGTTGACGGTTGCATCACACAGGCCTTCACTATTGAATATTCTAAAAAACTCGATGAAAGCGACGATGAATTAATTTCTATGGGTATCGTTGAGCTCAGAGAGCGTTTCAATAGCAGTGCAAAGGAAATAATACTTCCTTTTGTTGTTGATTTGCCCATAGAGGGTGTAAATGTCACTGTGCCTCAGAAAGGTGAAAAGGCTAGGCTGCTTGCTTTGTCTAAACTGAATGTAAAGCAGTACAGGGCCGATCGCCTTAAGCATGATGACAAACTCAATCCTGAGCAAAAGTCAACACGTTTGATGAAAGAGGTTCAGGAGGCACTTTGTCTTGAAAAAATGCCGGTAGTTATTGAATCTTTTGATAATTCCAATACTCAAGGAAATGATCCTGTTGCAGCATGTGTTGTATTCCGCAAACTAAAGCCAAGCAAGAAGGATTACAGGAAATATAATATAAAGACTGTTACAGGCCCCGATGATTACGCCTCAATGCGTGAGGTTGCAGAGCGCCGCTATACACGTATTGTTGAAGAGGGAGGTGAGTTGCCTAGTCTTATCCTGGCCGATGGCGGAAAGGGTCAGATTGAGGCAATACGAAGCATTACAAAAGATAAACTTGGGCTTGATATACCGGTGTTGGGATTAGTCAAGAACAGCAGGCATAAAACCTCTGAGGTGATAACTGAAAATGGAGACGTTATAGGACTTAAACAGGGGACTATGCTGTTTCGTCTTCTTTCACAGATACAGGACGAGGTACACCGCTTTGCTATAACATTCCACCGTGATAAAAGAAGCAAGAGCATGATTGCATCAGAACTCGATAACATAAAAGGTATTGGTGAAAAGACAAAAAAGTTGCTTTTGACCCATTTTAGGAGTGTTAAGAGGATAAAGGAGGCAAGCCTTGAGGATTTGTCAGCAGTAATAGGCAAGTCAAAGGCCGAAATAATATCCAATGCTCTTAAATCATAAATCTTTTTTGTGTATATTCGCAAATGTAAAGTGAAAATGATCGTTTATAACAATGAGAGTACTTATACAAAGGGTAAAAGAGGCGTCTGTAACCATTGATGGTGAAGTTATATCGTTGATACATAATGGTTTATTGGTTTTTGTGGGCATAACTGACGATGATAGTCGTGAGGATATACAGTGGCTTACCAAAAAGATAGCAAATATACGCCTATTTGATGATGATAACGGGGTGATGAACCGCTCTGTCATTGAGTCGGGTGGTGACATACTCGCTGTCAGCCAGTTCACTCTCATGGCATCTACAAAAAAAGGAAACCGTCCGTCTTACATAAAGGCTGCCAGGCCCGAGATATCGGTACCATTGTATGAAGAGTTCTGCAGTGAAATGGAACTTGCTGTAAACAAACCAATACAGCGCGGTGTTTTTGGAGCAGACATGAAGGTGAGACTGCTTAATGACGGCCCGGTAACAATTTTTATTGATTCAAAGAATAGAGAGTAGCAATGACTATAAAAGAGGCACAGCAGCGCGTTGATGCGTGGATAAAGGAGTATGGTGTGCGTTACTTCAATGAACTCACAAATACTGCAATTCTTGTCGAGGAGGTTGGTGAGGTTGCGCGTATTATGGCACGCAAGTATGGCGAGCAGTCGTTCAAGGAGGGTGAGAAAAGTGAACTGGGAGATGAACTTGCCGATGTGCTTTGGGTGCTTATATGTATCGCAAATCAGACCGGTATCGATTTGACTGATGCGCTTGAAAAAAACTTCGGTAAAAAGACTAAAAGAGATAATAAAAGACATATAAATAATCCAAAATTATAAAGACATGAGTGAAAATATCAATTGCGGTTGCGGTGAGCATAATCACCACGCTGATGAAGAGAGTAAGTATGACTTTGTGATAAGCGAGTACAGCCAGTCAATGAGCGATGAAGAGGTTGCAGCGAATGTAAAGAAACTTATCGAAGAAAAGGTCGAAAAAAACAATACCTTAGAGGTAAAGAAACTTCTTTTCAACTGTATTGACCTCACTACCCTCAAGTGTACTGACAGTGAGGAGAGTGTCATGGCTTTCACTGAAAAGGTAAATGAGTTCGATGACAAGTATCCACACTTGAAGAACGTGGCTGCAATTTGTGTCTATCCAAACTTTGCCAAGATTGTAAACGATACATTGCAGGTTGAGAATGTTGGCATTGCCTGTGTTTCGGGCGGTTTCCCCTCTTCGCAGACATTCCAGGAGATAAAGGTTGCCGAGACTGCTATGGCTATTCATGATGGTGCAACAGAGATTGATATTGTGCTTAGCGTGGGTAAGTTCCTCAGTGGTGACTATGAAGGCGTTTGCGACGAGATTCAGGAACTCAAGAGTGTGTGCGGTGAAAAGCACTTGAAGGTTATTCTTGAGACTGGTGCTCTTGCAACAGCCGAGAATATTAAAAAAGCATCGATTCTATCGATTTATTCAGGTGCCGATTTTATAAAGACATCAACCGGTAAGGAGTCACCGGCAGCAACTCCTGAGGCTGCATATGTAATGTGCCAGACAATTAAGGAGTATTACCAGAAGACAGGCCGCAAGATTGGTTTCAAGCCTGCCGGTGGTATAAACACTGTACATGATGCTCTTGTATACTATACAATAGTTAAGGAACTTCTTGGCGAGGAGTGGCTGAATAACGAGCTCTTCCGTCTTGGAACGAGCCGTCTGGCAAACCTGTGCCTTAGTGAAATCGTTGGCGAGCAGGTTAAATTCTTTTAATTTGAATTGTAGTGTAAAAACAAAAAATGTCCCGTTATAACGGGACATTTTTTGTTTTATTCGATATGTTATTTTTCTCTTGAAATAACGTAATCAATGTAGGCGATAAGCGCGTTACGGTATTCATCTTCTATCTCTTTAGGGATAGATTCTATTGCCAGGCTGCGGTAGTGGTCAATCTGTTTTTCTGTGTACTCTATTCCACCCTCGCTCTTTGATGTCTCAATTAATATTTCTATCTCCTTTTCATCGAGTAATACACCGTTTGACAGTTTTTCGCGTATTGGCTGCAAAAGAGGGTTTGTGCTTGTTCGCAGTACATACAGTGCGGGCAGTGTTATCTTTCCCTCACTCATGTCGCTGCCTGTTGGCTTTCCAATATCATTGCTGTAGTAGTCAAAGATATCGTCTTTCATCTGGAAACAGAGACCGGCATACTTTCCGTAGTTGCTGAACTTTTTTAAATAATTGTCGTTTCCACCGGCTGTATATACAGCACATGCCGCGCAGCAAACAAAGAGTGAGGCGGTCTTGTAATATATTACTTTCAGGTAATTTTCTTCGCTGTATGTTCCGTTCTGCTGCAATTCAACCTGCATCACTTCACCATTCGGCAAATCACGTCCCATAACTGAAATTGCATCAATCACTCGAATATCACCGGTCCTGGCTGTGCAGTTCAGTGCCATTGAGAACATATAATCACCGGTAAGCACCGCAACATTGTTGTTGAAGCGTGCATTGAGTGACTGACGTCCCCGTCGTTTGTCGCTCTCATCTATTACATCATCATGCAGCAGGCTTGCTGTGTGCAGCATCTCAACAGCCGATGCTGCCGAAAAAGTTTTTTCATTTACATTTCCAATACTTTTTGCCACCAGCATAACCAACATAGGACGCATCATTTTTCCTGTAGATTCACCAAGAAAGGATAATGCGTCGTTCATTAGAGCGACATCGCTTTTCAATAGCGATTTGAAATAGTCGTTGAAATCGGCTATTTCCTGCTCTAAAGGTTTCTTTATGGTTGACAATAAATCCATAATGGATGTGTATATTTTGTCTGAATAAAAACTTTAAACAATGTTTGAGTGCAAAAGTAATAAAAAAGCAAAGGAAAGTGGCAAAAAATATGTATTTTTACAATCGGTAAATCTAAATTATAATGGATAAGTTATTTCTTCTTGACGCATACGCGCTGATATATCGTGCATACTACGCATTTATAAAGAACCCAAGAATAAACTCAAAGGGTTTCAATACGTCGGCTATCTTAGGTTTTATAAACACTCTTGAGGATGTATTAAAAAAGGAGAACCCAACACATATTGGAATAGCATTCGACCCAAAGGGGCCTACATTCCGTCACGAGGCCTATGAGCAGTACAAGGCACAGCGCGAGGAGACACCCGAGGTTATAAGGGAGTCTGTACCTGTGATAAAGGAGTTTATAAAAGCATATAATATTCCAATTTTCGAAGTTCAAGGTTTTGAGGCCGACGATGTAATTGGTACCCTTGCTAAACAAGCGGAGAAAAGAGGGATAATTACATATATGATGACCCCTGACAAGGACTATGGCCAGCTTGTTTCTGAAACCACTTTTATCTACCGTCCTAAATATGGCGATAAGGAGTTTGAGGTAATGGGTGTTGATAGGGTAAAGGAGAAGTTCGGTATTGAGACAACAGCACAGGTTATTGACCTTCTTGGACTGATGGGTGACTCAAGTGATAATATACCCGGTTGTCCCGGTGTAGGTGAAAAGACTGCCCAGAAACTGATAGCCCAGTTCGGCAGCATTGACAATATGCTTGCAAATACGGGTGAACTCAAAGGCGCTCTCAAGACAAAGGTTGAAGAGAACAGGGAGCAGATAATGTTTAGTAAATTCCTTGCAACCATAAAAACCGATGTTCCTATTGAACTTGACCTTGATAGTTTGAAAAGAGAGGCACCAAATGAAGAGGCACTCTCGAGTCTCTTCAATTTTTACGAACTTCGTTCCTTGAAGGAGCGAGTAATGAAAAATCAGCAGGCACCTTCGCTTTTTGATGATGCGCCGACAGTTGCACCGGCAGTTGCGGCATACAAGAAAAAAAGTGCAAAACAGGATTCGCTTCAAGGCTCTCTCTTTGATTTTTTCGCGGCCGAAGATACAGGTGGTGAAAAAAAATCGAGCCATTTGACGTTAAAAGATGTACAGCATACATATAAACTCGTTGAAACAGAACAAGATATAGTGTCTTTGACTATTGAGTTGAAAAAAAACAAAATAGTGTGCTTTGACACCGAAACTACAAGTGCCACCGCTCTTGATGCCGAATTGGTGGGTCTTAGCCTTTCTGTCAAGGAGAACGAGGCTTTTTATGTAACAATGCCGGCCGACAGGGAAAAGGTGCTCGCACGTCTTGAACTGTTGAGGGATATTTTCGAGAATGAGGAGATTGAGAAGGTTGGCCAGAACCTGAAGTATGATATTACAGTTTTAGCTAATTATGGCATAGAGGTGCGCGGAAAACTTTTCGACACAATGATAGCCCATTATGTCCTGCAGCCCGAACTGTTTCATGGGATGGACTATCTTGCCGAGATTTACCTCGACTACGAAACGATAAGGATTGAGGAACTCATTGGTGAAAAGGGACGCGCCCAAAAGAATATGCGCGACATTCCCCCTACCCTTGTGTGTGACTATGCATGTGAGGATGCCGATGTAACCTTGAAACTGAAGAATATCCTGCAGGACGAGTTGAGAAAGGAGGGGGTTGAGGATTTGTTCTACAATATTGAGATGCCTCTTGTTCCTGTGCTTGCTTATATGGAACGCAATGGTGCAAGAATTGATACTTCGGCACTCAAGGATACATCACTACTCTTCAGCAAGCGTCTTGCCGAAATTGAGGAGCATATCTACTCGCTTGCAGGCGAACCGTTCAATATTGCGTCGCCCAAGCAGGTTGGTGACATTCTTTTTGGCAAACTGAAGATTGTAGACAAGCCAAAGAAAACCAAGACCGGCCAGTTTGTGACATCGGAGGAGGTGCTTGCCCAACTTCAGAACCGTCACCCAATTGTCAAGGAGATTCTGCAATATCGTGGTCTCAAGAAATTATTGAGCACATACATAGATGCCTTGCCCGAACTGGTAAGCCCTAAGACAGGCAAGATACATACCTCATATAACCAGACTGTCACTGCCACCGGTCGTTTGAGTTCTAGCAATCCAAACTTGCAGAATATTCCAATACGCGACGAGGATGGCAAGGAGGTGCGCAAGGCTTTTGTACCCGATGAAGGCTGCCTGTTCCTCTCGGTCGACTACTCGCAGATTGAACTGCGCATAATGGCGCATTTGAGCGGCGATGAGAATATGATTGCAGACTTCCGCAGCGGCTATGATATTCACGCAGCAACAGCGGCAAAGGTGTATAAAAAGCAAATAGACGAGGTTACTAAAGATGAACGCCGTAAGGCAAAAGTGGCTAATTTTGGTATTATATATGGAATTTCGGTCTTTGGTCTTGCCGAGAGAATGAGTGTTGACCGCCGTGAGGCAAAAGAACTCATTGAGAACTATTTTGCCACCTACAGCGGTGTACAGCAGTATATTGAAAAATGCAAGCAAGAGGCAAGGAATAGGGGATATGTAGAGACTATATACCGCCGCAAGCGCTATTTGCCCGATATCAATTCCCACAATGCTGTCGTACGCGGTTATGCTGAGCGAAATGCAGTGAATGCGCCAATCCAGGGTAGTGCTGCCGATATCATAAAGGTTGCTATGATTAACATATACAAGCGCTTCAAGGCAGAGTCTTTGAAATCTACCATGATATTGCAGGTACACGATGAGTTGAACTTCAATGTATACCCCGATGAAAAGGATACAGTGCTTGGAATTGTAACCGATGAGATGCAGAATGCCATTGCCCTGAGTGTGCCATTGATTGCCGATTATGGCTGGGGTGTAAACTGGCTCGAGGCTCATTAAACCGTTTTGTAGTACCGAAATAATTCACTACCTTTGCAGGACTTTTTTCAAAACGATAAAAATTTTATATTCATATGGCTTTAAAAGCAGGTATTGTTGGCTTGCCCAACGTTGGTAAATCCACACTCTTCAACTGTCTTTCAAGTGCAAAGGCACAGGCAGCGAACTTCCCATTCTGTACAATTGATGCACAGTTGGGGCAGATTACAGTTCCCGATGAACGATTGAATAAGCTCGCAGAACTCATCCACCCTGACCGTATTGTTCCCGCAACTTGTGACATCGTTGATATTGCAGGTCTTGTAAAGGGTGCAAGCAAGGGTGAGGGACTTGGTAACCAGTTCCTGGGCAACATTCGTGAGACCGATGCCATCATACACGTCCTCCGTTGCTTTGACAATGACAACATTGTACATGTTGACGGCTCGGTAAACCCTGTCCGCGACAAGGAAATCATTGACCTTGAGTTGCAGTTCAAGGATCTTGATACTGTTGAGAATAAGATCAAGCGTGTGGAGAAGCAGGCGCGTGTTGGCGGTGACAAGCAGGCAAAGCTTGAGTATGATGTGCTCATGAAGTTCAAAGAGGCTCTTGAAGCCGGAAAATCGGCCCGTACAGTGGTTTTTGATACCGAAGATGAGCAACAGGTCGCAAAGAATCTTTTCTTGCTCACATCAAAGCCTGTGCTCTATGTGTGCAATGTCGACGATTTGTCGGCTGCCAATGGCAACAAGTATGTCGATGCTGTGCGCGAGGCTATCAAGGACGAGAATGCCGAACTGCTCATAATATCTGCACAGACCGAGGCTGATATTGCCGAACTTGAAACCTATGAGGAGAAACAGATGTTCCTCGAGGATATGGGTCTGAAGGAGTCCGGTTGTGACCGTCTCATCAAGGCTATCTACAGCCTGCTTAACTTGCAGACATACATTACAGCAGGTCCAATGGAGGTAAAAGCATGGACATTCCGCAAGGGGTGGAAGGCTCCACAGTGTGCCGGTGTAATTCATACCGATTTTGAGAAGGGATTCATCCGTGCCGAGGTCATCAAGTACGATGATTATATCAACTACGGCTCTGAGGCTGCTGTAAAAGAGGCCGGTAAAATGAGTGTCGAGGGCAAGGAATATGTTGTACAGGATGGTGATATAATGCACTTCCGCTTTAATGTATAACAGTTATGAGTCTCATTGACTGCGCTATTGTCTGGGATCCATCCATCAGCCTATTTTCTATTTTTGGCTTTGGAATAAGATACTATTCGCTATGTTGGGTGATAGGTCTGCTTGGAGCCTATCTGATAGTGAAGAAACTATACAGGAATGCCGGTGTCAGCGATGTGCTTTTTGACCCGCTCTTCATGTACTGCTTTGCAGGCATAATTATTGGTGCAAGGCTTGGACATTGCCTCTTCTATCAGCCCGACTACTACCTGTCCCATCCAATTGAGATGCTTTTGCCAATAAAGCATACTGTAGACGGATGGGTATTTACCGGTTATGAGGGATTGGCAAGTCATGGAGGTGTAATTGGTGTCATTGTTGCATTGTTGCTGTATGTGAGAAAGACAAAACTCACAATGGTGTGGACACTTGACAATATAGCCGTTGCAGCACCTTTCTTTTCGGCTATGGTGCGCATTGGTAACTTTATGAACAGTGAGATTATTGGTACCGAAACAAATCTTCCCTGGGGAGTAATCTTTGTGCAGGCCGGCGAGACAGTGCCCCACCACCCTGCCCAGTTGTATGAGGCTATTGCCTATGCCATAATATTCCTTTTTGGGTTGTTGCTTTATAAGAAATACAAGGCAAAAATAGGTACGGGATTGTTTATGGGATATTGCTTGTTTACTATCTTCACTTTCCGTTTCTTTGTGGAGTTCATCAAAGAGAACCAGGTGGCGTTTGAGGATGGAATGACCTTGATAATGGGACAGTGGCTCAGTATTCCACTAATAATTACAGGGGCATATTTCATGATAAAGGGTATAAAAAAATCGGCTTGATTGCCGATTTTTTTATTGTGTAGCAGTTGCTGCAAGTCTTTCCGTTTCACTCATTGCAGCCAGTTTCTCAACTTCTGTTATATCTATTTTCAAACTCTTTGCAAGGCGTATGCCATAATCCTTGTCGGCAAGATAACAATGCGCCGCATGGCGGTATTTTATATTGTCGGTAACGGGCAACATATCCTCGGCGGTGTTTGATATTAGAGCTTTCTTTTGCTCTTCGCTCATGAGCCTGTATAGGTTACCGGGCTGGTAGAAACAGTCGTCAGTGCGGTCTTCGTATGGATTATAACGCATGGACTCACCTGTAACAGCCGAGTGTGCATACATTGCCGGTGTAGTCTTCCATTCACCGATGCTGTTCGGTGAATAACCCTTTGTTGCACCATTGTTGCCATCAATTCGCATTGCGCCATCGCGATGAAAACTGTGTACCGGGCATTTTGCTCTGTTTACAGGTATCTGGTCGTGGTTTACACCAAGACGGTAGCGCTGTGCGTCGCCGTATGAGAAAAGCCTGCCCTGCAAAAGTTTATCGGGCGAAAGTCCTATTCCCGGTACTATGTGAGCCGGGTTGAAGGCTGCCTGTTCAACATCGGCAAAGTAGTTTGTGGGGTTGCGGTTAAGTTCCAACATACCTACTTCTATCAGCGGAAAATTCTTGTGGCTCCACACCTTTGTAATATCAAAAGGATTCTCTTTGTATGTGGCAGCCTGCTCCTCGGTCATCACCTGTATGTATAGTTTCCAGCGTGGGAAATCGCCCTTTTCTATTGCATTGAAAAGGTCACGTCCGTGGCTTTCGCGGTCGTGTGCTATGATGGTGGCAGCCTCGCTGTTGCTTATATTCTTTATACCCTGCTGTGTGCGGAAATGGAATTTTACCCATACACGTTCACCATTTTTGTTTATGAGACTGTATGTGTGTGAACCGAAGCCGTGCATGTGGCGGTAAGAGGCCGGTATGCCACGGTCGGACATAACGATGGTAATCTGGTGCAGAGCCTCGGGGAGCATTGTCCAGAAATCCCAGTTGCTCTGTGGTGAGCGCAGGTTTGTCTGCGGGTCGCGTTTTATTGCATGATTGAGGTCGGGGAATTGCAGAGGGTCGCGAAGAAAGAATACAGGTGTGTTGTTGCCTACTAAATCCCAGTTTCCCTCATCGGTGTAGAACTTGACTGCAAAACCACGTATGTCACGTTCGGCATCGGCTGCTCCACGTTCACCGGCAACAGTTGAGAAACGTACAAAAACATCGGTCTTTTTGCCGACTTTTGAAAAGAGTGATGCACAACTGTAATGTGTTATGTCATTTGTTACTGTAAAGCAGCCGAAAGCCCCACTACCCTTTGCGTGCATACGTCGTTCAGGGATTACCTCACGGTCGAAATGTGCAAGTTTTTCGAGCAGCCAGTTGTCCTCGAGAAGCACAGGGCCACGCTCCCCGGCTGTGAGTGAATTTGTGTTGTCGGGCACGCGTGCACCCACTTCGTTTGTCAAGAATTTTTTATCCATAAAAAAGGCTGTTAATAATTCATATAGAACTATCAACAGCCTTTTAAATAAGTTTGTTCAAGTGTTATTTCCCCTTTACAATGCGTTTGATGTCATTCAACTTGTTTAGTGCCTCAAGCGGTGTCAGGTTATTTACATCAATGCCAAGAATCTCGTCGCGCACCTGTGAAAGTACCGGGTCATCGAGTTGGAAGAAGTTCAGTTGCAACCCCTCACGACTATCTGCTATTTCGGCCGTTGGAGTGCCTTTCAATTCTCCCCTGTTGTTCCCTGCCTCAAGTTTCTTTAGTATCTGCTCCGAGCGTTTTACGATGCTTTTTGGCATACCTGCCAACTGGGCAACATGGATACCGAAAGAGTGCTCGCTGCCGCCTGGCATAAGTTTGCGCATAAAGATTACCTTTCCGTCTATCTCACGCACCGACACATTGAAGTTCTTTATGCGTGGGAAACTCTTCTCCATCTCATTGAGTTCGTGGTAGTGGGTTGCAAACAGTGTGCGCGCCCTACCCTTTGCATACTCGTGTATATACTCTACAATAGCCCAGGCAATTGACATACCGTCGTAGGTAGATGTTCCGCGTCCAAGCTCGTCAAAGAGCACAAGGCTGTGACCCGAGAGGTTGTTAAGGATGTTTGCGGCCTCGGTCATCTCGACCATGAATGTAGATTCTCCTGCCGAGATGTTGTCACTTGCTCCCACACGTGTGAATATCTTGTCTACAAGGCCAATTGTGGCGCTCTCTGCGGGTACAAAGCAGCCAATCTGTGCCAGCAGTGTTATGAGCGCTGTCTGGCGCAGCAGAGCCGATTTACCGGCCATGTTAGGACCTGTTACAATGATTATCTGCTGCTTGTCGTTGTCAAGGTACAGGTCGTTGGGAATGTAGTTCTCCCCTATCGCCATCTGTCTCTCAATGACCGGGTGACGTCCCTGCTTGATGTCTAACACATCCTCCTCGCTTATTACCGGGCGTATATACTTGTATGCGCGTGAGACGTTTGCAAAGGATAACAGTACATCGAGCCTTGCAAGGTGTGTGGCGTCAATCTGTATTGCGGGAATGTATGATGCAAGGTCGGTAACAAGGTTGTTGTATATCTGTGTCTCAAGCGCCAGTATCTTCTCCTCGGCACCAAGAATCTTCTCTTCGTATTCCTTCAGTTCTTGGGTTATATAGCGCTCGGCATTCACAAGTGTCTGCTTGCGTATCCACTCCTGGGGCACGTTGTCCTTGTAGGTGTTACGCACCTCAATGTAGTATCCGAATACGTTGTTGAACGATATCTTCAGGCTTGGTATGCCTGTGCGCTCGCTCTCGCGCTGCTGCAGTTGTAACAGATAATCCTTACCGTTGTAGGCTATGCGGCGCAGTTCGTCGAGTTGCTCGTTTACGCCGTCGGCCACTACCCCGCCCTTGTTCAGCAATAATGGAGGCTCTGGTACAATCTCCGCAGCTATCCTGTCGCGTATCTCAGCACAGCAGTCAAGTTGTGCGCCAATGCGTTTGAGTACCTCGTTATCGGTAGCCTCGCAGGCTTTTTTTATTGGTTCAACAGCCTGCAGTGCAAGTTTCAACTGTACAAGTTCGCGTGGTGATACACGTCCGGCAGCAACTTTGGCAATAATGCGCTCAAGATCACCTATTAGGTGCAGTTGGTCTTCAACAAGTTCGCGGAAGTATGGCTCGCGGAAGTAGTATTCCACAATGTCAAGTCGCTCCTCTATGGGTTTCTTATCCTTTAGCGGGAATACCATCCAGCGCTTGAGCAGGCGTGCACCCATTGCGGTTAATGTCTTGTCAATTACCGAGAGTAATGAAGAACCGCCGTCGTGCATGCTGCCCAGCAGTTCAAGGCTGCGTATCGTGAACTTGTCGAGACGAACGTAACGCTCCTCTTCAATGCGCGAAATGTTGCGTATGTGTGATATCTGTGTGTGCAGCGTCACTTCCAGGTAATGCAGGATTGCGCCGGCCGCCACCACTCCACTGCGCAGATGCGATATGCCGAATCCTTTGAGGTTCTTTGTCTCGAAATGCTTTGTCAGTTTTTCGTGTGCAAACTCGTCGGTGAATGCCCAGTCGTCAAGTTCAAAGGTAAGGAACTTGCTGCCGAAATTCTCAACAAACCGTCCTTTCAGGCCACGCTCGACAAGGATTTCCTTTGGACGGAAATTTATGAGTAGTTTCTCAATGTAGTCGAATGTACCCTCGGCTACAAGGTATTCACCTGTTGAGATGTCAAGGAACGAGACACCGCACATGGGCTTTCCAAAATGTACTGCTGCAAGAAAGTTGTTCTCCTTGTAGTCCAGTACGTTGTCATTTATTGACACACCAGGTGTGACAAGTTCGGTTATGCCTCGTTTCACCAGTTTCTTGGTCATCTTGGGGTCCTCGAGCTGGTCGCAAATGGCTACACGCTTGCCGGCACGCACCAGTTTGGGGAGGTATGTGTCGAGTGCATGGAAAGGAAATCCAGCCATTTCAATGGATTTCGAAGCATCGCTTTTTCCGTTTGAGCGTTTAGTAAGTGTAATGCCAAGAATCTCCGAGGCTACAACGGCATCGGAACAGTATGTTTCATAGAAGTCGCCACAACGGAACAGCAGCACAGCATCGGGGTGCTTTGCCTTTAGTTCATAGAACTGGCGCATCATAGGGGTAAGAGCAGCTTCTTTTTCGGCCATAAATATTGGGTATATGTTTTTGTAATAATATAGCACCGGCATAATGTCATCCCGAACCTTGTGTGAGGGATCTCTGTAAACTGTATTTGAGATATCTCGCATACGCTCGATATGACAAAAGTTTCTATATTTAGAAGTTCTGGGTCAACTATTACGTTATTACCTATATTTTCGGTGCAATAATTACGCGAAGATACGAAAAAAATCCAAAAGGCAGTATCACGTATTACATTATAAATGAAGAAATATATTCCCCTTTGAGCATTGGTTGTGAAAAAATTATTACTTTTGCAATGCTTGTGGGGAGAAATCCACAAGTTATGTAAAGCATTTTGTTTTAAGTCCATATCTTAAATTCGCCAAAATTTTAAACCAAGGACTGGAGCAATCAATGCTCATTCTGTGTATATGCTGGTTACGTGCGTTCTGCGCGTCGCCCACGTATATATCACGGCGTGGGAATATTGTTTCTTCATTGTTCATTTGGTTAAGGCGTTTGGCGATGCCTAAGATATGTGGACGTAAGGCAGCAAGTCTCACGTCTTTTTTGTATATGATTGTGAGATTGTATGGCCAAAACGTAACACCTATAATCTTATGAAAAACAATTTAGAAAAAATCCTGAACGATTTTGAAGGCTATTTGGCGAGCAGTGCTACCATCAGCTCTAAGTCGCAAAAAAGTTATCTCTCTTACGTCAGGTCATTAGACAAAGCCAATGAGGGACAAACTTGTGAATGGCTTAAAAAAGCTGTTGCAAGCAAAATACCAATCGAGTCGCTTTCTCAATCGTTTGAGGAGTATTTTAGCGCACACCCGGGGAAGAATGCACAGACTCAATGGAAAACCGGATTGATGAGGCTGGGCGATTTCGTCTGTGGTATTACTAACTCTTCAATAAATCTAAAATCAATCAACATCAAGAATTTCGACCTTTTCGCTTGTAAATTAGTTGCGCAGTCGGCTGTGTTCTGCTCAAAGGAAATCTTCGATAAAGTGAAAACCGGCGATGAAGGTTCGACCGAGAATAAAAAACAAGGTGGCAATGAATTTGGTGCCTGGTATCACTACACAGTTAAACGAACAAAAGAGAGTAAAAAAGGTGGATTTGATGCGGAAGGAGTTCGTCTCGATGATAACACCTATGCAAACAGAGCAATCAAGACTGCCGTGCTCAAAGGATTGAAACATTATGGCATATACACAACTTCAAAACGGTTATTCCACGGTTACGAGGCTTGTCACATTTGGCCTGAAACCTGTTACGATGCCCGTTACCACACAAGCGTGGGAAATATTGTTCTTTTGCCACGTGAGGTAGCCGGCCTCACCGACCATTGCCAGGCTGTCAAAGAACTGCTAAAGTATGAGGCTTGGGAACGATTCCGCTTCAAACCGGTAGGGGAAGATATACCGGCAAAACCAAAGTTCTATAATGATATTGTTTGGAAAAACCCGGAAATAGAAAATAAATAATCATCTTAAATAAAATAATTATGAAACATTTAAAACATCTATTCACAGCATTGCTAATGCTGTGTGCAACAGCGGTGGCAGCCCACGACTTTGAGGCGGGTGGAATTTATTACAATATTTTGTCGGAAACTGACAAGACTGTTGAGGTAACCTTTAAGGGAACATCCTATGATGAATATTACTATGAATACACCGGAAGTGTGGTAATACCGGAGAGTGTTGCATGCATTGGTAACACCTACAGCGTCACAAGCATTGGGTATGATGCGTTCCGTGATTGCACCGGGCTTACAAGCATTACAATCCCTAACAGCATTACAAGTATTGGAGATTATGCGTTCCGTGATTGCACCAGGATTACAAGCATTACAATCCCTAACAGCGTAACAAGCATTGGGTATGATGCGTTCCGTGATTGCACCGGGCTTAGGACTGTTTATAATTTCTCTAATCTCACATTCAGTAAAGGTTCAAGCAGCAATGGTTATGTTGCATATTATGCCGATAAAGTTTATAATGCGCCCAATGGCTTTATTGACGGCGATTTTATTTGGTATGAGAATGAAGATGGGATGACTTTGGCCGGTTATTTGGGTAATGCAACAGAATTAGCCATGCAAACTGACTATAATGGTAAGAGCGTAACAAGCATTGGAGGTTCTGCGTTCTATGGTTGCACCGGGCTTACAAGCATTACAATCCCTAACAGCGTTACAAGTATTGGAAGTTCTGCGTTCGCTGCTTGCACCGGGCTTACAAGCATTGAAATCCCTAACAGCGTTACAAGTATTGGAAGTTCTGCGTTCGCTGCTTGCACCGGGCTTACCAGCATTGAAATCCCTAACAGCGTAACAAGCATTGGAGGTTCTGCGTTCTATGGTTGCACCGGGTTAAAGACTGTTTATAATTTCTCTAATCTAACATTCTATAAAGGTTCAGGCTACAATGGTTCTGTTGCATATTATGCCGATAAGGTTTACAACGCACCCAATGGGTTTATTGACGGCGATTTTATTTGGTATGAGAATGAAGATGGGATGACTTTGGCCGGTTATTTGGGTAATGCAACAGAATTAGCCATGCAAACTGACTAT
>JAZLBZ010000010.1:0-37538 GCA_045613945.1 Bacteroidaceae bacterium | reverse complement strand
TTGTTTAGCTTTGACAAAGCCAACTAATCGCATCCCGCGGGGCACAAACTACGGCTGTGCTACCCGCGACCAACTGCTGTTGGCTCCGTCGAACCCTCGGTTTAATTAAACCTCGGCTTTCACTTTTCACCTGCCATCCTTCGGTGCTCCATGTAGGACTGCAGTATTATGGTAGCGCTTACCTCATCTACCAGTTCCTTGTTGCGGCGTGCCATCTTGCCAATGCCCGACGCCAGTATTGCCTGATGCGCCAGCACCGATGTAAAGCGCTCGTCGTGGTACTCCACCGGCATATCGGGCAGCAGTTTGCGCAAGCGGTTGACAAAGGGCTCAATGCGGCACATATTCTCGGACGGGGTGTTGTTCATCTGCTTTGGCAGGCCAACAACAATGCGTTCAACAGGCTCGCGCTTGACATAGTCGAGGATATAGTCGACAAGCGTTGCGGTTGCCACCGTTGTCAGGCCGCCTGCAATAATCTGCAGTTCATCGGTCACAGCCAGACCGGTACGTTTCTTACCGTAGTCAATTGCCAGTATTCTTGCCATACTACACCTGTTGTCAATTTTGTTTCTGAACCCTCCTGCAGCCGAATGCGTATATTGTAACTATCACAAAGCAAAGCATTGGCAATGCATAGGAGACATTGACCGCCGGCATGCCAAACAAAGTGCCTGCATCAATAACCATTCCCTGCAATGGCGGCATCAAGGCGCCGCCAACAATTGCCATCACAAGGAATGCCGCACCAAGCGAGGTATCCTCGCGGCTGACATTCTCGAGCGCAATGCCGTAGATTGTAGGGAACATGAGCGACATAAAGAAACTGATGGCAATGAGACAGTAAAGACCGGTCATTCCAACAATGAATATGGCACCTAGCGATGCAAGGGTTGCACAGGCTCCAAAGACGGCAAGCAACACTCCCGGCCTGCAGTAACGCATGAATATGGTACTTACAAAACGTCCGCAAAGGAACAGTATCATTGCACAGATATTGTAGTTCTGCGCCATTGCCTTGTTGATGCCAAGATTGTCGGCATACTGAATGATGAATGTCCACACCATTATCTGCGCCGCGACATAGAACATCTGCGCCACAACGCCAAAGCGATACTTCCTGTTGTGCCAGAGATTCCTGAGTGTGGTGGCATTGTTTACACGCACAGCCCTCTCGCCCTGGAGATTTGGTATCACAACACAAAAGAACACCACAAAAATGATGAGTACCACAATACCAAGAGCCACATAGGGGTCACGTATTACGGCAAGATCGTGCTCGCGTATTGGTGCCTTTTCGGCAGCAGATAGCGTGCTGTATACCAGTTCACCATCCACGCGCTTGTCCGACAGCAGGTTTGGCAGCACCACAAGCGATGCCACTGACATTCCAAGCAAAGAGCCTATCGGGTTGAATGCCTGCGCAAAATTAAGGCGGCGGGTAGCAGTCTCCTTTGAGCCAAGCGAGAGAATCAGCGGGTTGGCAGTTGTCTCCAGGAAGGCAAGGCCGAATGTGAGGATGTAGAGCGACACGCAGAAAAAGGCAAAACTCTGCTGCGCTGCCGCAGGAATAAACAGGAATGCTCCCACTGCATAAAGCCCAAGACCTATCAGTATACCACGCTTATAACTGTAGCGACGTATGAAGAGCGCCGCAGGCACTGCCATTGTCGCATAGCCGCCATAGAAGGCGAACTGCACAAGCGCGGCCTCAGAGGCTGGCAGTTCCATAAGTGTCTGGAATGCCGCCACCATTGGATTTGTGATATCATTGGCAAATCCCCAAAGTGCAAAAAGGGATGTGACAAGAACAAACGGCAACAGGTAGCGCTTGTCTATCAACTTGCTTTTGTTACTGATTCTGTCCATTTTGAAATACTACTTTTCGTAAATGTGGAAAATGCGCTCCATCATGCGCCACTTCTCGTTCGATGAACTGCCGGGGGCTGCCTGCTGGAACTCTGACATATAATCCTCCCACTCCTGCTGGCGTGGAAGCGTAGAGAGACGCGCCATAGCGCTGTCCCAATCGAAATCGAGCGGTGTCTCCACAATCATGAACAGACGGGTCCCGACGATGTAGATTTCCATTTCAAGTATCCCGACACTGCGTATGCCGTCGAGAATCTCGCTCCATGCCTCGCCATCGCTGTGGCGGCGTCGATACTCGGCTATAAGCTGTGGATCGTCCTTGAGATCAAGGGTCTGGCAATAACGCTTCACCGGACCATTGTACTCCTTTACGGTGTATCCCTGTGTATTCTCTGTCATAATGCTGTGGGTATGATATCTGTCAAAAGCAAAAAAGGCCTCACTGTGGAAGCCTTTTGTTTTTTATTTGTTGTAAAGCAACCAAGCCTTCTGGTAATCGTTGTTGCGTGGGTGGTCGGCCTTGAACTTATCGCGTGCAATGGCAGCAGCCTCCTTTGTGTCGCATGATGCGCAGACAACACGATAGAGACCTGTCGCGGGGTTCTGCACAACGATTGCGTTGTAGCCCTCGTCGACCAATGACTGGCGAACATTCTCGGCACCCTCCTTGCGGCTGTAACTACCGCACACGACACTGAATGCCTTGAGTGAGCCCTCGGCACCCGATGAGAGGACAACCTTCTCGGTGCGGTAAGTGGTGTCAACAGGGCTGGTTGTAGATGACGCAACCGGAGCAATCTCCACAGCCTCGCTCTCCTGGCCGTTGCCCTCGGCAAGTTCGGCCTGACGAGCCTCGTCATACGCTGTTTTGTATGCATCCTTTGATGACTTACAAGATGTGAAAGAGAATGCCACACAAGCAGCAATTGCAATTACAAATAATTTTTTCATATAGTCTATATTTTATTATTTTTAGTCAAAATCTTTTGCAAAAATAGTAACAAACAGGCAAAAAACAAAGCCAACATGGATATTTTACCGTTTTTATACAGTTAATTTAACCTAACAGCAAAAAACAAAGTGCCAAAATGCTCCTTGACGGAATTTTTTCCTACCTTTGATGCACAAAAAACACGAAAAGGCTTGACAAACAATATTTTTATGAAAAAGATAGTTCTTTTAGCACTTGGCGCGGCTGCCCTACTCTCGTGCGGCACAGGCAAGAAGGTGGCAACAGCACAGCCGGCCATTGACAGCAATGTGATTTACAGCGAGTTCTTCACCGAGAAGACCATGCGTTTCGACTTTCACCACGCCGGTGACAGCAAGGAGGAGTTCTACTACTTTGACAAGGTTATCAGGGAGGGCGAATGGGCCGGTTCAAAGGTGTCGCTCATCAACCCGTTTGACTATGGCGAGCAGCACTTCCGCATCATAGACAAGGCGACAGGCAAGGTGATATACAAGAACAACTACTGCACGCTGTTCAACGAATGGCAGACAACACCCGAGGCCACAGCGACAAGCCGTTCGTTCCCCGAGGGAGTGATTTTTCCCGAGCCTGCAAAGGACTTCTGCATTGAATTCTATGCCCGCAACAAGGTGACAAAGGAGTGGGAGAAGCGCTATGCCCAGGAGGTAAAGGTGAACGACTATAACATTGCAGTACAGCAACCACAGCACGAGTGCATTGACATTCACATTGGCGGCGACATCGCCCACAGCCTTGATATTGTGCTGTTGCCCGACGGCTTCACCGCCGACGAGAGGGAGAAGTTCCTTGAGTCGTGCAAAATGTGGAGCGACGCGCTTTTCAGTTATGCACCTTTCACACAGAACAGCCACCGCATCAATGTGCGCGCTGTGTGGGCGCCATCAAGGGAGAGAGGCATCAGCAAGCCCGGCATTGGCAAGTGGGTGGACAACCTGCTTGGCAGCCGTTTCTACACCCTCAACAGCGAGCGCTACCAGATGACCGAGGAGTTCCAGAAGGTGAGGGATGTTGCGGCAAATGCGCCATATGAGAGCATATTCATACTCACCAACACCGACAAGTATGGCGGCGGCGGAATATACAATTTCTACGGATTGGGCTCGGCGGGCGACACCGGCAGAACAGGCGAGGTGTACGTGCATGAGTTCGGCCACTCGCTCATGGGACTTGGCGACGAGTACATTGAGATTGGAAATACAGTGAGCGCGCTCTACCCTGCCGGCAAGGAGCCCTGGGAGGCAAACCTAACACGCTTTGTCGACTTCAACGGCAAATGGGAGGGACTGATTGCCGATGGCACAGAGATACCCACCGTTGCGCCCGAGGGCTCAACCGAAAAAGATTGGGTGATTGGTGCCTACGAAGGTGGCGGATATCTTGAGAAAGGCATTTACCGAGGATGGCCGGAGTGCATGATGAAGGCGTTGACAGATTTCTGCCCGGTGTGCCAAAGAGCGATAATACGATATCTGGACTACATCTGCAAGTAAACATAACAAAAACGGCAGCCGCGCGGCTGCCGTTTTTGTTACTCTCACTCACAATACGTTATCACCGTCTTGCGGCCATCGGTATCAACATAGGACAAAGGATAGTCCTGGCTGTCAAGTTCCCACTCGCCGTAGACCTTCTCATCCTCGCCGGCATCGTTTTTCTCTATGACACCAAAGGGAAGATTGCGGCAAGTCTCGCCAATCATCCCAAACGCAGCCAACTGATAAGGAGCGCGATAAGGTATACCAATGAGAGGAACGCCCTGCTCCACACCCCAATAACCGAAATAGGCCGAGAAATCGAAATTGGTCTTGTTCCTAATCGGGTGATAATGGTAACGTCCCTGGCAGTTCTCGTAAACTTGGTCGGTGTATGTATTGTACTTCTTGTAGCCGGTGATATTGCCGTCGCCGTCGCGGGTCAAGTCGAAGCAAGTGCCGCCATCGACATAAGCCTGCTGCAGACGGGTTGACGAATACTCGAAAGAGACCTGCGAGAAACGTTTGAGCACTCCGCTTGAATTGAAGTTGCCAAAAACGGAACTGCTTGTGTAACTGTTCATGCCCGGAAATTCGGGATAGTCAACAGAAACGGTGTAGGCAACCTCGAGTTCCTCGCCACGATAAAAATAGTCGGCACCGGAGGCGAGATTGCAGTAGGTGGGAATGGTATCTTTGAACCCGCCATTGTTCACTATAACTGAAGTATGCACCACAATGTTGGACCTGACTGCCTTGATGCGGTTCTTGGCATCATAGGTAAAGTTATGCTCGTGGACATTCTCGCCACCATTTGCCACGAAAGTTGTCTTTACCGATGAGACAAGGCGCTTGCCGGGGAGCGGTTGATAATGGGATACTGCAGTGTCGGCATCATACTCCTCACTGCACGAAACAAAGCCTGCGCATAGCACAAAGGCAAATATTGACAATAAGTTTTTCATTGCTAGAATCCATTTATTCTGCGAATATCGTTCATTTTTGGCAAACGAGCAAATTATGGGGTATGTTTTATATTTATTTCGCAACCCGGCGAAAGCGATGTTTGTTCTTTAGTAAAAAAACAGGATTATGGCATTCATCGATTACTACAAGGTTTTGGGAGTGGAAAGGAACGCCTCGCAGGAGGAGATAAAGAAGGCATACCGCCGACTGGCAAAACAGTACCACCCCGACCTTAACAAGGACAACCCGCAGGCAAAGGAGAAATTCCAGGAGATTAACGAGGCCAACGAGGTGCTTGGCGACAGCGAGAAGCGCAAGCGGTATGACGAGTATGGCGAGCACTGGAGGCACAGCGAGGAGTACGAGGCACAAAGACGCAATGCGCACTCGTACGGTGGCGGCGCGCAAGGGTTCGGGGCCTTCGAGGGGTTCGGCGATTTCAGCCGCAGCGCCGGGAACAGCAGCGGGTTCAGCGACTTTTTCGAGCAACTCTTTGGCGGCGGTTTCAGCAGGCAGCAGAGAGGCAGCGACCTGCAGGCAACCCTGCAGATGACCTTGAAAGAGGCCGCAACAACGCACAGACGCATACTGGAGATTGAGGGAGAGAAGATTGCCATTACCATTCCCGCCGGCGTTGCCGACGGGCAGAAGATAAAGGTCAGGGGGCATGGCAGGGAGAGTGCCTACGGCAAGGGACGCGGCGATTTATACATCACATTCAGGATTGAGCCCGACAGCCTGTTCACGCGCGAGGGCGATGACCTGCACACCACAGCCGTATGCAATTTGTACACACTGCTGCTTGGCGGCGAGGTTGTCGTTCCCACACTCGACGGGAGCGTAAAACTAAGCATCAGGCCGGGCACACAGCCCGGCAGCCGCCTGCGGGTGAGCAGAAAAGGAATGCCGCACTACAGGCGCGAAGGACGCGGAGATATGATTGTGGAGATAAAAGTCACGCTGCCGCAGTTGAACGCCAAGCAGAAAGAACTGCTAAAAGAGGTACAGCGCGCCGGAGGGGGTTAATTAAACACCACAATATACCCATTGAGGTATGCCGCAAAGAGCAGCCATAGCATGTACGGTACATTCAGCCAGGCTGCTATGCGCCGGTATCCATAGCAGCCTATGACATAGGCCGACACTGCAAGGAACAGCGCAATGAGCACTACAAAGGCAACCAGCGGCTGGCGCAGATAGAAGAAGGTGAAACTCCAGAGCAGGTTAAGGAACAGCTGCACAAAGAAAAAAAGCATAAGCAGCATAACGCCATCCTTTTGCTTGCTCCACACAAGCCCGGCCGAGAGCCCCATGAGAATGTAGAGTATGCCCCAGACTAAAGAGAATACATAACCCGGAGGTGTCAAGGACGACTTTTGCAGCAAAGGGTACCATGTTTCCATTGACTCGCTTTGCAGCAGCATTGAGACATAGCCGACAATGAGCGCGGCTACAATAAACTTGAGAGATGATAACAATGTCTTCATTGTGTGAGAAAATAAGAAAATTGGTGGCAGGCTTTGAGACCTGCCACCAATTAAACATATCTTACACAGAATTGTTTGCTGCTGACAAAAATGTACATCACTCGCCTGCAGGCTGCTCATCCTGCTGCTGAAGTTCTTTCTGCCTTTGCCTTTCGCGCACCACCTCGTTTATCTGAGAATCGGAGTAATAGGGAACCTTGCCCGATGGCACATACTTGCTCGATGATGAGAGGTGAGTGTCCTGGTCGTCGAAGAAGATGTGTGCGCCGAACGCCTTGAGAAGTTCGTCCTTGCGCAAGCCGCCGAGGAAGTAGGCCTCATCGACATACACGCCCCACTTGCGCAGTGTCTTGATGACACGGAAATGCGACGGCAGGCTGCGCGAGGTGACAATGGCAAGACGCAGCGGCGAGAGTTCGATTGAGGTTGGAAGGCACTCCTGTATCTGCGAGAGTTTCTTGAGGAGATTGGCGAAGGGACCCTCTTTCAAAGGGATGTCGGCATTCTCTTTCTCATACTTGTAGAAGGCATCGAAGCCCTCGCGCTTGAAACGACACTCCGACTCATCGGAGAAGATGACCGCGTCGGCATCAAATGCAATCTTCACACGGCTGTCCTCGGGGTTGAAGTCGGTTGGCGGAGCATAGATGAGTGCCGAAGCACAGATACCCGAATCCATCACACGCTGCACATCGCCCTCGTCCTTTGAGAGGAAAAGGTCTACCGAAAAGGCCTTGAGGTACTTTGAGAGCGACTCACCGCCCGAGAGAGCCACACGGGTGATGTCGAGCCCATACATATCGAGCGACTTAAGCATTCGCATACCGGTCTCGGGGCTGTTGCGCGACATTACGACCACCTCAACAATGGGGCGGTTGGCCTGCTTATTGAGTTCGAGCAGGCTCTTGACAAGATAGAAGGCTGTGCCCTTCTCCAGAGGGTCGTCCTCATGCTCCTCCTGATACTGGCGGTAACGCGTAACGCCATACTTCTCAAATATTTCATTCTCTGCTTCAAGGTCGAACAGCGCACGCGAAGAGACACCGATGACCAGTCGTCCGTCAAGATTTTCCATTTATCCTAAAATTGTTTTAATGCTAAGAACCTCCTTTGAGTACAATGCGGCTATCGCATTGTCTAAACGGCCTAAGGAGGTGTCACGAATTCGTTAACCGTATGCAAAAATAACACTTTTGAGGGTACTTTTCAATAAAATTACAACAAAAAATTCTGCACAGATGCAACATATCAGCCAGAGGCTGCAGGCTGGTCACAAAATCTCGGATTTTTTTATTATTTTTGCACTCATTATACTAAACGAACTTTTGCACAAGAACAAATGAATAAGAACTACCTGACACAAGTTGTCATTCTATTCTTGCTTACCATAGGTATATTATTGGGGTTATCGACGCTAAAGTCGACCGACATCAATTTTACCACTAAAGAGATTGATATACTGGGCAGCCTGCGCGACGCGCCAGCCAACGAGGAGCAGCCCGGCGACTACAACGAGGAGCAGCCATTGGCGGGTAGCGACAGCACCCTGGCGGAAGCCCCCACAGCGGTAGCAGACGAAGAAACGCCGGCGGTCGTGGAGAACGCAACAGCAGCAGTGGCAGACAGCATTGGAGCAGGCGGAGTGCCCTCAGCGACAACAGACAGCACTTTCGCACGCATAGATGTGTCGAACGTCAAGCGCAAGGCAGGCGATATCACCCTCATTGAGGACTACACTGCGGCGCAGGCAGGCCTAAAGAACCTGAAAGCCGCCATAGACGGCACACAACAACGCCCGGTGCGCATCGCATTCCTGGGCGACTCCTTCACCGAGGCCGACATCATGACACAGAACATACGCCAGTTGCTGCAGGACGAGTATGGCGGCTGCGGCGTGGGCTATATGCCAATGTATAGCGACTGCCCGGGATTCCGCCACTCTGTATCACACGTTTGCAACGGATGGGAGACACACAGTGTCATATCAAAACCAGAATACAGCAAAACATCGCTCACGCTGCAGATGCATCGTCCACAGGACAGCATAAAGACCAGCACCCGTTTCAAAGGCGTGAACAAACTGAGGCACCTTGACCACTGGGATGTGTCGAGGATTGGATTTATCGCCGACAGGGGAGGTATCATCTCGGTAAAGACCGACTCGGGGAGCCACTCCTATGATGTAGCCCCCGACGCAAAGGCGCAGTTCATTGTAATCCCAGAAAGCACCAAGTCTTTGGAAATAAGATGCGACAACCGCGACATTGCATTCTGGGGCGCATGGCTCGACGGCCGCAACGGCATTGCTGTAGACAACATCTCGGTGCGAGGATACAGCGGCACCACCATTCCAAGCATACCGGCAGAGAGATTGAGGCAACTCAACGAGGCCATTCCCTATGACCTTGTTGTGCTGCAGTACGGCCTCAACAGCATGAACAAGAACGTTACCGACTATGCCTATTACACCACGCATCTTGTGAAGATGGTGAGCCACTTGCGTGCCGCATTCCCCAGCACAGACATTGTGATAATGGGAATTAGCGACCGTTGCCAGAACACGAACGGTGCAATACAGACAATGAAGGCAGTGTATGCCCTGCGCGAGGCACAGCGCAAGGCTGCCATCGAAACAGGCTGCCACTTCTGGGATTGCTGCGAGGCCATGACAACATTGGGAGGAATGGCTGCCTTTGTGGAGAAGAAGTGGGCAAACAAGGACTATACACACATTAGCCGCTCGGGCGGAGCACAGGTTGCCGAGGAGTTTGTCAAGGCTTTGAAATATGCGCTTGAGCAGGAAGAGGTGGCAGCAGGTCCCCAAATGGAGGAAGAGGTAGCAGAACAGAAACCGCTCCCTGTTGCCACAGCACAGGACGGGAGTGTAACAACACAAGACGAGACTGTAATCAATGAATAGGATTCTCACCGGCATATTACTGTTGTGCGCCATGCTGTGCAAGGGCACTGCTGTTGCACAAGATGTGGACAGCACGCTTGTCGTGCAGGACGACTCGCTCGCAACTGTTCAGTGCAGCACGCCGCAGCCCATCATAATCGACACCATCTCATGTGTCAATTTCGACGCAAATGCAATAACATTCAACGGGGCCGACTGGTCGCCACTGTTCCAGTCAATGGAGCAGTTGCAGGACACAACAGCCACCGGGCAAAGGATTGTCACCATAGTGCATCTTGGTGACTCTCACGTGCAGGCCGGCTTCTTCACCGAGGCAATGCGCATACCCATGCAGGCCAAATGGGGCAATGCAGGAAGAGGACTCATCACCCCGCTGAAAATAACAAAGACAAACGAGCCTTTTGACTACCGCTTCACATCGCCCGAGAAGTGGCAATACAACCGCTGCTTGGGAAAGCGTTTCAGCAGCACTGTTGGTGTGGGAGGCATACTCATAGAGCCGCTGACCGAATCGATTGACCTCAACATTGAGACCATGAGCCTGCATGGAGAAGATGTAAAGTTCAACAGGCTTAGGCTGCTGCACACACCTGCAGACAGTTTCCCGCTGCTACAGCCCACCGATGAGCCTGGCGGGCTTGTCATCCACTCACCGTTTGCCGGCGAGACTTGCTACTCGTGGGACAGCCTTGTAAGCACCATAAGCCTGCATGGAACAAATAACCTCGGGCCATCAAATGCAGCCATCTACGGTGCGGCGCTGGAGAATGGCAGCAGCGGAGTAATAATACACTCAATTGGCAACAACAGCGCCACATACGAGTGCTATAACCGCATTGATGACTATGGCAAGAAACTGGCGGCACTGACCCCCAACCTTGTAATAATCTCACTGGGAACCAACGAATCGGTATACTCCACTTTCAGCAGTGAAAGGCTCGAGCGGGAGATTGACAGGCTCATAAGCGCAGTGAGGGAGGAGAACCCCGATGCCTTGCTGCTGCTCACCACCCCGGCCGAGAACATGCTGCGCAAGAGAAAAAAGAACAAGAGGGGAAGGCGCGTGACATACTATGCAAACAACGCCAACCTGCCGCGCGTGGCCGAGACAATAAGGGAGTATGGCGCCAGGAACTGCATTGCTGTGTGGGACTGGTATGCCATTGCAGGCGGCAAGGGCACATGCGAGACTTGGATTAAGGAGGAGGGAATGAAAAAAGACCACATACACTATACACAAAAGGGATATACGCTGCAAGGCAGCCTATTATATCACAGCATACTAAACGCATATGAACAATATATTCGATAACCTGAGCCTTTCAAGACTGGGCGAACTGCTCTCATACCAGCCCGGACAGCCACTGATGTTCAACAGCGGCCTGTTCCTGTTCTTGTTCTGCGCTTTCCTGGTGGTTTACAGGATTGTATCCCGCCATGCAAGAGCACGCATGATATTTGTCATTCTCTTCTCGCTCTACTTCTACTACAAGTCGAGCGGCATATACATCCTGTGCCTGCTGCTGGTTACGCTGTCGGACTTTTTCCTGGGCCGCCTCATTGGCAAGAGCACGAGCCTAAAGAGACGCAAACTGTATGTGGCAACAAGTGCCGTAATCAACATTGGCATGCTGTGCTACTTCAAGTACACCACGCTCATTGTCACCACCATCAACAGGTTTCTCTCGGCTCCAATAGGACTGTGGGACATTGCGCTTCCGGTGGGAATCTCGTTCTTCACGTTCCGCTCGCTCAGTTACATCATTGACATATACCGCAACAAGATGCAGCCTACAGACAGCCTGCTCGACTATCTCTTCTTCCTCTCATTCTTCCCTCCACTGGTGGCGGGACCGGTTGTGAGAGCATCGGAGATGCTGCCGCATATACGCCGTCGCCCAGAGATTTCGGGCAGCATGTTTGCCGAGGGCCTGTTCCTCATCATGTGCGGCCTATTCAAGAAGGTTGTAATATCGGACTACATAAGCATTAACTTTGTCGACCGCATCTTTGACGCACCGGCACTCTACACCGGACTGGAGAACTTGCTTGGAATATATGGCTACACGCTACAGATATACTGCGACTTCTCGGGCTACTCTGATATGGCAATAGGTATTGCCCTGCTCATAGGGTTCCGTTTCCCCGACAACTTTGACTCGCCCTACAAATCGGGCTCAATCACCGAATTCTGGCGACGCTGGCACATATCGCTATCGTCGTGGTTGCGCGACTACCTCTATATTTCACTGGGCGGAAACCGCGTTCCAAAGTGGCGCAACTACTTTAACCTTTTCATCACAATGGTCATTGGAGGATTGTGGCACGGAGCATCGTGGCTCTTTGTGCTGTGGGGTGCATGGCATGGACTGATGCTTGTGCTGCACAAACTCTACCGCAGTGTGTTCCCTCCAAAGGAGCATGGAAAGTTTGTTTCACAGGCCATTCACGTGGGCAATGTGTTCCTGACATTTAACATTGTGGCAATTGGCTGGGTGTTCTTCAGGGCCGACTCGCTGACCGTTGTCAGTGAGATGGGCACACAGATTCTTACCAGTTTCCACCCCGAGGTATTCCCGCAACTCATCAATGGCTATCCGTTTGTTATATTGGCCATTGTGGTTGGCTACCTGCTGCACTACACACCGCACGAAATGACATTGGCCCTGCGTGGCACACTGGAAAAGACACCGCTCATTGGCAAGGCAATAATATTCGCGCTTTTCATATACCTTGTGCTGCAAGTAAGGTCCAGCGAGATTGTTCCCTTCATCTATCTGCAGTTCTAATAAACTAAAAGAAGAGTGCTTTAAAACTGCAGTTTACTATCCGTAAACGAGGTTTTTAAAGACAAGCGTAACACAGAAATTTGCTTTTTAGTCACTTACTTTATTTCCTGTGGCTCTTTTCAATGAACAGCAACCCGCACAGTATGAGTGCTGCGCCAAGCAGCGCAAGCCATGTGACCCGCTCTCCAAGAAAGAGCGATGATGTAGTTATTGCCACAACGGGATTCAGATAGAGGAGATTGGTCGCACGCACTGTGCCTATCCTCTCGAGGCACCAGTTCCAGCCAAGAAAACAGAGCATCGATGCCACACACCCAAGAAACAGGATGTTGCCCCACACGGGGAAACCACCGTCAATAACGGCGCCGTAATTTATGCCACGCAGCAGCACGATGGGCAGGATTGTCAAGAGGCCATATCCAAAGACCTTGCGCGTGATGAGCATATTGCTGTACCTTGCGCCCAGGCGCTTGATGAACTGCGAATAGAGTGCCCAGCAGAGACAGGCTGCAAGGGCAAGTATATCGCCCAACGGAGAGAGTTTGAGGACAAAGTTGCCGTTGAAGACAACAAGCGCCATACCCGCCAATGCAATAACAGAACCGATAGCGCCAGCCTTGCCAAGACGCTCGGAGGGATAGCGCCACCCTACTATGAGTGCTGTGACCAGAGGGGTGAGGCACACTATTAGCGAGACATTGGAGCAGTAGCCATAGGCCAGCGCGTAGTTCTCGACTATGAAATAGAGCGAACCGCCGAAGAGTCCAAGCAGCAGTGCGGTGAATTCGTCCCTTGCGCTGTCAAGAAAGAGCCTGCGGCCTGCCAAAGGCAGTATGAGCAAGTAGGCAATTATGAAGCGCAGAGTGAAAATCTCGTCGGGGCGCAGACCTGCATTAATGAGCAACTTAGTCTGGACAAATGTACAGCCCCATATCACCACAATGAGGAATGCGGCAATATAGGCCCAGAGCGAGGGTCGTGGCTGTACGTCTTTCTCCATTGCAGGATGTTTACTTGCTATACGCAAGTGCATCGGAGAGTTCCTGTGCACGCTGCAATGCAAGATGTATGTCGCTGCACACGTTCTCCTTGCCAACAAGGGCAACAATGCCGGCCTTGAGGAGTTTCTTCTCTACATTGTCGTGGACACCCGAGAGGATTACTGTCCTGCCCTCGCGATGCGATGCATTTATGAAGATCTCAAGATTATGAAGACCTGTTGCATCGATGAAGGTTACCTTGCGCATGCGGATGACGCGGATTGGCATTGCATCGGTGTTGCGGGTGAGTTCGTCGAACTTATTTGCGATACCAAAGAAGAAAGGCCCCTCAATCTCAAACACCTCGGCACCTGCGGGGATGGTGAGCATCTCGTCCTTCTCGCCATCGTTGTGAACGCCCATCTCGTCGCGGACAACTGAGATGTGAGCGCTCTCCATAGCGCGCTTCATGAACATTACAATAGCCATTACAAGACCTACCTCAATGGCCAATGTAAGGTCAAAGAAGACTGTGAGCAGGAGGGTTACGAAGAGTACGCTTGTACCAGACATTGAACTCTTGCACATTGAGACAATGGTTCTCCAGCCGCTCATGTTATATGATACCATCACAAGTACGCCGGCAAGACAGCACATTGGGATGAGTTTTACGAGACTACCCAGGAAGAGCAGCACAAGCAGCAGCACAAGGGTGTGAACGACGCCGGCAACCGGTGTGCGGCCACCGTTGTTGATGTTTGCCATTGTGCGGGCAATGGCGCCTGTGGCAGGGGTTCCGCCAAAGAATGGAGCCACAATGTTTGCCACACCCTGGCCAATGAGTTCGGTGTTCGAGTTGTGGCGGTCACCAATGACACCGTCGGCAACCATTGCCGAGAGGAGTGACTCTATTGCACCAAGCATAGCTATTGTAAAGGCAACAGGAGCGAGTTCCTGCATTGCGCTGAAGAGTGTCTTGCCCTCGGGGATTGAAGGCACAGTAAATGGAGGAAGACCAGAAGGAAGTTCATAGAGGTCGCCAATGGTCTTTATGGTTGTGACACCGGCATACTCACGCAACAACCAGGCGATGAGTGTCATTACCACGATTGCAAGCAGTGAACCGGGAATCTTCTTAGAGAACTTGGGTGTTATGGCAATGAGCGCTACACTGAGTACTCCCATTCCGGCACTCCAGTAGTCGATTTTGGTGATGTTCTGTGCATAGCACACCCACTTGTCGACAAAGTTCGCAGGCACGTTCTCAATGCCAAGACCAAAGAGGTCGTTAATCTGTGTCGAGAAGATTGTGATTGCAATACCGCCGGTGAAACCAATGATGATGGGATATGGCATGAACTTGATTATTGTACCCAGGCGGCACAGACCCATTACCACAAGTATTATACCTGCCATAACGGTTGCTATTGCAAGACCGGCAATACCGTACTGCTGTATGACGCCATAGATGATTACGATGAAGGCGCCTGTGGGGCCACCAATCTGCACTTTCGAGCCACCGAGAATTGAAATGAGCAGACCTGCGATTACGGCAGTCATAAGACCCTCGGCAGGGCCCACTCCACTGGCAATACCGAATGCTATGGCAAGAGGAATGGCAACGATACCCACAATTATTCCGGCCATTACATCGGCCGAGAACTTCTCACGCGAGTAATTTTTCATCGCATCGATGAACTTTGGATGAAAATCAATGATGTTTTTCGCTTTCATTATAATGTATTTGTTTGTATTTCCTTGACTTTAAAAACACCTTGTCACAACAGCGCAAGGCAGCACTTTGCAAAAGGTGTGCAAAATTACAAAAAATATTTTTTAACTTATTTTATAGATTGATATTTTTCGTTGCAGCCGTGCATATTTAACAATTAGAAGACGCTGACAAGGAGAGAGACAGAGCCCACCCCTGGCAGAAAGGCAAAAAGCAAAGCGCCCCTTTTGAGGGCGCTTTGGCTATTTCACAGAGTGAAGGAATCACTCCTTTGTCACATTCACAGTGAACGTCTGGAATGGGAACTCCAGTCCCTCCTTTGGGAATGTCTCATAGACCTTCTTGTTAAGGTCGAACTTTATTCCCCAATAGTCGGCCTGGTCGCACCACACGCGCACAATGATATCAATTGAACTGGCACCCATCTCGCCCAAAACGATAAATGGCTCGGCGGGGTCGTTGAGCACGCGAGAATCCTCGGCTATAAGTCTAAGGAGCACAGCCTTTGCCTTCTCGAAATCGTTGCCATAACTAATTGAGAAAACCATGTCGAGACGGCGCTTTGGCTCGCGTGAATAGTTGTTGATGATGCCTGTTGAGACTGCACCATTTGGCAGCAGAATAACCTTGTTGTCACCGGTGTGCACCATTGTATTGAAAATCTGAATCTGCTTAACAGTGCCGGCAACACCCTGTGCCTCAATGTAATCACCAACCTTGAACGGACGGAAAAGAAGAATCATCACGCCGCCTGCAAAGTTCTGCAAGGTACCGCTCAATGCCATACCAATAGCAACACCGGCCGACGCAAAGATTGCAACAAAGGATGATGTATCAATGCCCAGGACACCAATAATCATCAATATCAGCAGAATCATTACAACAACGTCTACGAGGCTTACAACGAAGGACCTGACAGAGTCGTTGTCAATGTGCGCAATCATTATGCGCTTGATGAAGTTGACAATGCGCTTGAGTACCCAGCGGCCAACAAACCAGATGAGCAGCACCTTGATTAGTTTTATTGAGAAAGAGAGCACGAAACCTGTAACGGCCTGCTTGATTTCATCGGGGCTCATGCCCGAGAGTGTCGACATGAAGTCGGATGCACCGGCTGTTGCTACACTGTCTGCAACAACTTCATTTAGAAACTGAAAAAGAAACATAAATTTAATTGTTTAAAAAGTTGGTATTTTATTTTGTGTCAAGTATCTGCCTGGCGGCGTTCTTTGTATCTACCTTTGTGATTACACGCTCAACAATGCCACCTTCGTCAATGACAAAGGTGGTTCGTATGATGCCCATATATGCGCGGCCTGCCATCTTCTTCTCGCCATAGGCACCGAATGCCATGATTGTGCGTTTGTCCACATCGGCAACAAGCGGGAAATTCAGTTGCTGCTTCTCCTTGAAACGGGTGTGCGATGCGGCGCTGTCTGCACTAATACCCACAACGGCGTAACCCGCTGCAACAAGGTCGTCCATGCCGTCGCGCAAGGAGCAGGCCTCGGCAGTGCAGCCGGGTGTGCTGTCCTTCGGATAGAAATAGACCACAAGCCTGCGGCCTGCATAGTCACTCACTCTCTGTTCATTGCCCCGCTCGTCAATACCGAGGAAATCGGGCGCTTTATCACCAATGCTTAGCATAATTATCTTATTACTTCAACCTTCAATATTCTCACATCCTCCAATGGGCGGTCATTACCGTCACAAGCGACAGACTGTATTGCCTCCACCACATCCAGGCCACTGATAACCTCACCAAAGACGGTGTATTCGCCATCAAGATGCGGTGTTCCGCCAACGGTTGTGTAGGCAGCCTCCTGCTCGGGGGTTATTGTCAGTTCCCTGCCGGTGCGGCGTGCATAGTACTCCTTGTACTTCTCAAGCAGTTCTTTGGTATACACCTGTCCCCAGACGATGTAGAACTGCATTGATGACGATGCTTTCTCGGGGTTCACATCATCGCCCTCGCGCGCTGCGGCAAGCACTCCACGACGGTGGAAATGCACCTGGGGCATAAACTCGGCATCAACGGTGTAGCCCAGGTCGCCCTCGCCAAGCAGTGCGCCAGCAGGGGCATTCTTGGAATCGGGGTCACCGCCCTGTATCATAAAGTTCTTGATTACGCGATGGAAAAGCAGCGAGTCGTAGCGCTGTTCCTTCACCAGTTTAAGGAAATTCTCCTTGTGCTTTGGCGTGTCGTCATAAAGGGCAAGGTCAATAACGCCTGCTGTGGTGTGCATGCGCACCTTGACATCCTTTGCCGTGCCGCATGAGAGAAGCAGCAAAGCGACCATTATGTACAAGAGGTTTTTCATAGGATTTATTTTTTGTGGCGCTAAGATACAAAAAAAAGCGTGAAAGACATCGCATTATCATTCACGCTTTGAGTGTTTTAGAGCACATCGGCATATTTATGCCCCAATATATGAGGCTTAGGGTGATGACCGTTAAGCATATAGCATATAAAACCGTTGCCACGTGGCGCCGTTGCCACCTCACCCGCCTTCACCAGTTCATCGAGCATTTCGGGCAGGCCTTCGTAGGACTCCACATTCAGTGCTGTGTGGCCGTTGCGGCGTGTAAGGCCAAAGGCTGTTGCAATCTCCACCGGGTAGGCACTGCCATAAATATCCATAAAATGGAGTACATTGGCTGCAGTGAACCTCTCGCGCCCGTCGTCAATGGGTTTAATGTTGCCGAACGAGAGTTGCCCAATGCAGTTGCGCACCACATCAAAGGTCGAATAGCCGCGCAGCATCATCTCCTCGCCACGATAGGTTATAAGGTAACTGGGGAAAGATGTCGCCTCGTAACTGCGACAGAAAGCCTTGCCCTCGTCGTAGAGCCTTTTTACGACATCGCCCACATATATGTCGCGGAACTTCTCGGGGACAAAGCCCACCACAGCCGACATATCCACAAGCGCATCAGTGTCATTGCTCACAACTGCATCCACAGCCGTTGCCTCCTGCAAATGGCGAAGATAGTGCCGGGCAGCGCCCGGCTTGACCTCGCCCGAGTAGCGCGCCTCATAGACACACGCTGCAAGATAGGCAAGGTTCTGCGGTATTGTAGAGGGATGTTCGGGAGAAAAAAGACGGAACCCATGCTCGCATACAGGCATGCCGTGCACTGCCGATGCCTCAAGCCAATGGTCATGAATCTTGCGGTTGGAGAGAGCGATGTCGCCGCCTATCGCCAAGCGGCGGTTGTTGTAGGTCTTTATATCCTCAATCATCCCGCCCATCACATAATCGAGTTCAACGCTGTTGCCATAATGATAGACCAACGCCCGCCACACTGGCACACTACCCCAGCACCACGTGCACACAGGGTCCGAAAAAACTGTAATCTTCATATTGCTCATAACATTCTCTTTTTTATGTATAATAAGGAACAACAAACAAGGGAGAATGTTTTGGCAAAAAAGCGCCTGCTCAAAAGAACAGGCGCCAGGCTATTGTATAAAACTCTTTTTAGTATGCAAACAACGGGAACTCTTCCATTGTCTCATTGACCTTTGCACGCACAGCGGCGATGACTTTCTCGTCCTCGGGGGCGCTGAGCTCGGTCTCAATCATCTCGGCAATGAAAGGCATCATATCCTCCTTCACGCCACGTGTGGTGATGGCAGGTGTTCCAAGACGGATACCCGATGTCTGGAATGCGCTGCGGGTATCAAAAGGTACCATGTTCTTGTTGGCTGTTATGTCGGCTGCAACAAGCGCTTTCTCGGCAACCTTGCCTGTCAGGTCGGGGTACTTGCCACGCAAATCAACAAGCATTGAGTGGTTGTCTGTTCCGCCCGAAACAATGCCGAAACCCCTGTCCATGAGTTCCTGTGCCAGCACTGCGGCATTGAGTTTCACCTGTGCCTGATACTCCTTGAACTCGGGCTGCAGAGCCTCGCCGAATGCAACAGCCTTTGCCGCGATGACGTGCTCCAGTGGACCACCCTGGATACCGGGGAACACAGCCGAGTCAAGCAGTTGCGACATCATCTTGACCTCACCCTTCGGTGTTGTCTTGCCCCAGGGGTTGGGGAAGTCCTTGCCAAGAATAATTACACCGCCACGTGGACCACGCAGGGTCTTGTGGGTTGTAGAGGTCACGATGTGGGCATATTTTACAGGGTTATCGAGCAAGCCTGCTGCGATGAGTCCTGCTGGGTGCGCCATGTCCACCATGAGGATAGCGCCCACCTTGTCGGCAATCTCGCGCATGCGCTTGTAATCCCACTCACGTGAGTAGGCCGAGCCGCCACCGATAATCATCTTTGGTTTCTCGCGCAGCGCGGTCTCCTCCATCTGGTCATAGTCGACACGACCGGTCTCGGGGTTAAGGTTATACTCAACGGGGGTATAGATGAGACCCGATGTATTCACAGCAGAACCATGCGATAGATGTCCGCCATGAGCAAGGTTCAGGCCCATAAACTTGTCACCGGGGTTGAGTACGGCAAGGAACACTGCTGCATTGGCCTGCGCACCGCTGTGTGGCTGTACGTTCACCCACTCGGCATCGTATAGTTCCTTGAGGCGCTCGCGCGCAATCTCCTCAACGATATCAACTACTTGGCAGCCGCCATAGTAACGCTTGCCGGGATAACCCTCGGCATATTTGTTTGTGAGCACGGAGCCCATAGCCTGCATCACCTCGTTGCTCACGAAGTTCTCTGATGCGATGAGTTCTATACCCTTGAGTTGGCGGCGATATTCTGTCTCTATAAGTTGGAAAATGTGTCTGTCTCTTTTCATAGCAATATGGTTTTCAATTAATTTTCGCGAAGATAAGGAATTAAAAAGGAAACTGCTTTAATTTTCTCATAAAAATGTATAAGTTTGTAAAAACATAAATAAAAAACCACACTATGAAAAGAACTTTTATATCACTGCTTGTCGCTTGCTGCAGCCTCACAGCATGCAACAAGACAACGACTGTGGAGAGTGCCAGTTACAATGTAGTACCCCTGCCCCAGGAAATTACCATGACTGAAGGCGCCGGCTTTGAACTGAACGGAAATACCGTCATCGCATACAGCGGCAACGAGGCTATGAAGCGCAATGCCGAACTGCTTGCCGGATATATAAAAGAGAGCACCGGCCTTGAGGTGAAGGTTAAAGAGAGCGAGAACCCACAAAGCAATGCCATAAACCTTGCCATCGGCAATGTAACCGAAAATAACGAGGGCTACCGCCTTGCTGTTACAAAGGAGAATGTAGAGATTACTGCGCCAACAGCCGCTGGAGCATTCTACGGCATACAGACACTGCGCAAGTCATTGCCCGCCACTGCCTGCAAAAAGGTTCTTTTGCCGGCAGCGACAATCACCGACGCTCCGCGCTTTGCCTATCGTGGCGCTCACCTCGACGTTTCGCGCCACTACTTTACAAAGGACTCCATCAAGCGCTTCATTGACATGCTTGCAATGCACAACATGACCCGTTTCCACTGGCACCTCACCGACGACCAGGGCTGGCGCATAGAGATAAAAAAATACCCCAGGCTCACAACCGTTGCCGCCGAGCGCGACGAGACAGTCATCGGGCGCAACAGCGGCGAATATGACGGACAGCACTACGGACCGTTCTTCTACACACAGGACGACTGCCGCGAGATTGTTGCCTACGCTGCCGAGCGCCACATCACCGTCATTCCCGAGATTGACCTCCCCGGCCATATGCAGGCAGCGCTTGCCGCATACCCCGAGTATGGCTGCACAGGCGGTCCATACGAGGTATGGAAGATGTGGGGCGTGTCGGACAACGTGCTTTGCGCCGGCAACGACGCCACACTCAAGTTCATTGAGGACGTGCTCGACGAGGTTGTAGAGGTGTTCCCATCGGAATACATCCACGTGGGCGGCGACGAGTGCCCCAAGACACAGTGGGAGCAGTGCCCCAAATGCCAGGCACGCATAAAGGCGCTTGGCATAAAGGGCGACGACAAGCACAGCGCCGAGATGTACCTGCAGAGTTTTGTCATCAACCACGCCGAGAAGTACCTCAACAGCAAGGGACGCCAGATTATCGGCTGGGACGAGATTCTTGAGGGCGGCCTTGCTCCAAATGCCACCGTACACTCATGGCGTGGCATTGAGGGCGGCATTGAGGCTGCAAAGCAGGGACATGACTGCATCATGTCGCCTACAAGTTTCATGTATTTTGACTACTACCAGACAACATACACTGATGATGAGCCTTTGGCTATCGGCGGTTACGTTCCCGTTGAGAAAGTATACAGTTTTGAGCCAATGGACGAGTCGCTTACCCCCGAGGAGCAGAAGCACATCATTGGCGTGCAAGCTAACCTGTGGAGCGAGTATGTACCGACATTCAGCCATGTTGAGTACATGGAACTGCCACGTATGGCAGCACTTTGCGAGGTACAGTGGTGCAACCCCGAGAAGAAGGATTTCAACGACTTCAAGCAGCGCCTGATGCCACTGCTCAAATTATATGAGGTATATGACTACAACTATGCAAAGCACATCCTTGACATTGAGCCCGAGTTCAGCACCGACACCGAGCGCGGCATGATAGTTGCCACCTTGCGCGTGATGGATGACACCCCAATCTATTACACACTCGACGGCAGCGAGCCCACAACTGAGTCAACCCTCTACACCGCCCCGGTTGAGTTTAGCAAGGCCTGCATTTTCAAGGCAAAGGGCATTGGCAAGCGCGGCGCAACAAGAACATTGACCGAGCAGATTTACTTCAACAAAGCAACAGCAAAGCCCATCACCCTGCTGCAGGACATCCACAAGAACTACACCTTCAAGGGCGCAATAACACTTGTCGATGGCCTGAAAGGCACCCCCAACTACCGCACAGGCCGTTGGTTGGGATTCTGCCTCACAGACCTTGAGGCTGTTATTGACCTGAAACAGGAGGAGGAGATTTCATGCGTATCGTTCAACACCAGCGTCGACAAGGGCGACTGGGTATTTGACCTCCTGGGACTCACCGTATCGGTATCAAGCGACGGCGAGAACTACGATGTTGTTTTCAATGAGGAGTACCCCGACCTCACCGCCGAGGACGAGAACAGAATCTATGAGCACAAGGCCGAGTTTGAACCGACAAAGGCACGTTATGTAAAGATTATGGCGCTCTCGGACCGCGACATGCCGGCATGGCACCCCGCAGTGGGCTACCCCGCATTCATCTTTGTAGATGAGTTGGAGATTAATTGATAGAATATAGAAGTCCTTAACAAAAATCGCCGCAAGTTACCCTTGCGGCGATTTTTGTTAAGGCACAGTAGGGGCAAATAAACAACACACAAAGGTAATTTCAGAGAAAAGCCGGCACCGTAAGCAACACAGTTGTGCATACAAGAATAAAAACGATTCCGCAGCACTATAGTGCTGCCGAATCGTTTTTATCATATTATAACATTATCAGTCTCTCAAACGGAAACCGAGTGCCTTTGCAATTATCTTTGCCTCGCAACGGCGGATGAGAAGGAATGCAATAAGGTTCAATGTCAACGCTATGAACGGATAGAGCATTGGCACTTCCATTGCCATTGATGTGCCGCTTGAAAGCACCAGAGTATACACTAGGAACAGGATGTAATAGCCTGCAAACAACAGCATTGTGAGTATCGTTGTTCTCTTTTGCAGTTCGAAGTTGGTGTAGAACGACACAAGCAAGCCAAAGAGATTTACAACTGCTGTAAATATCAGCACTATTCCAAGCGCAATAACAGACCTTGAGACTTCGCCATCAGATGCCACATACTTGAAATTTGTCATCTGTGCTACAGCGCCATCGGGCTCAATGAATGATGCCTGTGGAGCAAGCAGTGCAAGCACTGTCAGCACCAGTGATGCGACAAGCATCAACTGATAGAAACGGAATTTCATACCGGAAAGATATTTTCAAGAAATTCAGACTGTCTCTTAGGCCTCCTCGTTTGCAACATCCTTTGCCGGGTCGCGGAAGTAGATCTTGTCCTCAAGGAACTCCTGTGCTGCAATGAGTGTTGGCTTTGGAAGTCTCTCAAAATAGCGTGAGATTTCAATCTGCTCGTGGTTCTCGAACTGCTCCTCAAGGTTATCTGTTGATGATGAGAACTCGTTCAACTTCTTGAGCAACTCCTCTTTCATCTCTGCAGCAATCTGGTTTGAGCGCTTGCCCATGATTGCAACTGACTCGTAGACATTACCTGTTTCATTTACAAAATCTGCCATGTTGCGTGTGACAGTGTTTGTTGGAGCATTTGTTTTCTTGTAATCCATTTTATTCAATTATTATTTTGTTATTCCTTATTCTTGACAAACTTCATAGCCTCCTTAAAGTACTTGTCGGCCTCCTTTATGTACTTGCTATCGGGGAACTCGGTCTTGAACGCATAGTACTCGTCAATGGTATTGCGGTAGCGCTCCAGTTTCTTTGCCTCAATACTCTTGTGCGCCATCTGGTACTTGGCACGGAGTATGAGAACCGAGAGTTCCTCGCGTAGGGTTGTATAAGGGTAATCTTTAAGGGCATTCTGCGCAGTAACGATACATGCCTGGTAGTTGTTGCCAATGTAGGCAAGGTCGCCCAAATCGTAATACAGTTTTGCCGAGAGGTACATCTTCTTCACAAGCACATCGTGCATCTTTAGAATCATCTCCTGCGCCTCGGCATTATGCTTGCTATGCGGGTAGTACTCCATAAAGAGTTGCAACTCGCTTATGGCTGTATATGTACTTGTCTGGTCGAGTTCAGGCTCGGGGACTGCCATGTAAAGAGACTTGCCCGAGTAGAAACGTGTGTACTCGGCATACTCGCCACGTGGATAGTTCGAATAGTGCAGTTTGAAATACTGCGATGCAGTCTCATAGTCCTTAGACTCATAGTAGCATCGCGCAAGCAGCACCAGCGACTCCTCAGCCTTGTCACCACCCTTGAGCATGGTAACCATCGACTCAAGCAGTTCGGAAGCCTTTACATAACTGCCCTCAAGATAATATGCCTTTGCAGTCTCATACCTGTAATCGTAATCATTGGACTTGAACACCTTGTTATAGGAATTACAAGATGTCAAGGCAACAACAAGCATCAGAAGTATGTATACCGTTTTTTTCATTATCAACACTTAAATGGGAGCGCATACAACAGCGCCCACTAAACGCATTTATCAAAATTTTTGCAAAGATAGTGCTTTTTGATAGAAAATCCAACCATAAAAAGTTCATTATTCGTTAGCAAAAACTAAAATATCAAAAAAAACACGCCAATTACATATAAAAAGAGTTTCACCCGGCAAGGCTGTTTTGCCTTGCCGGGTGAAACATACTCAGAAAAAGTCTCTATGTCATTATAGAAGTCCCGCCCTGTATTACTTTACAAGTACCTTTTCGCCCTCGGCCAGATAGACGCCGCAAGGCAATGCAAAACTGTGGATTGTGCTAACGAAAGCCTCAGCGACTTTGCGTCCGGCAACATCATACACAGCAACATTACGTGGGAAATCAACAGTTACTACTACAGCATTGTCAACAACCTGCACATTGGCGCGGTCTTCCTCGCGCACATCCACTACACCCACTGTGCCGTTGGTATTCTCCATACCCGGTGTCTGATATACGCGCACCCAGTCGAAACGGGTCTCATAGGTGTGTGTAACGTCAGCATCGGCAGCCCAGGCATTGTTGCCTACACTCTGGTTGAGAATAACATGGAAATGCTTGTCAAACGGCCACTGTCCCTGGTTGAGTTGTGACTGGTTGGTTGATTTTGCATAACGTCCAACCTCCTTGCCATCGACATACCATATAAGGGTTGTCGCATCCCACTTCAGACCATAAGTATGGTAACGGTCGTGCGAAGTATATACATTGAAACTTGATTTTGGATTATTGGTATTTCCCAGGTCATATGTCCAGTTGCTGTGGACTGTGTGCCATGAGCGCTCCTGGGCATCAATCGTCTCCCAGATATCGATCTCGCCACAGTCGGGCCAGCCGGCGCTACGATCCTCGGGCATCATCCAGAATGCGGGGAAGTTGCCGGTCCAGGGGTTAGACTTGATACGCGCCTCCACATAACCATATGTAAATGCAAAAAGACCATCGCTCTTTATACCACCGGTAATCATTGGAATTGGGTCACTCTCCTGGTCGGGGTTAGGTATAGCACGCGCAACAAGGTCACCACCCTGCAGGTAGATTACTTCCTTGCTGTCACTGAGCCAGCGGTTCCATGTCGCACCCTGGCGCTGGCAGCGCATCCATTTCTCAGCCACAGGCTGTGACATATCCTCGGCATTGAACTCGTCGCTGAACACAAGCTGCCACTCACTACCCTCCTGAGGCACAAACTCGGCATAGAGCGCAACATCGCCATCGACAAGAGCGCCGTTTACAGTAGCCTTGCCATCAACAACAGGGAGCACATCCTCGCGCCACTGGGCGTTGCCATTCACAAACTGCTCGCCATTGATATTATGGCCGTGACGCACAACAAGTTCATTGCATACAAAACCCGGGGCACCGCGCAAAACCGCAGTGAAGCCATTGCCGGTAGTAACAACCATTGGCAATGCTGTATAGTCATCGCCATCAATGCTACCGTCTACAGTGTTCAGCACCAAAGATTTGCTGCCACTGACCAGATTGAGCAAGAAATCAACAATCACGCCATTCTCGGCAACAAAATTCTCGCAGCCGCCAGAATTGAGTTCATCGCAACCCAGTTTAAGGCGTGCACGGTACACACCGTCGGGGAGCACATTGCCAATTCTGTAAATTGGCAAAGATGCAGTTCCGTTTACCGCAGCATCGCCATTGCTGTCGATGCCGTTATGGCAAGAGAAAGCAACCAGTTCGCTCGAAATGCCAGGCTTGCCGTCTGCACCAAGCATCACCGCAAAACGGCTGTCGCCATTAAGGTCAATATAAAGACAGGCATCCTTGCCTGCAGCACCTTCAATATCAAGCATCACGTTCCTTGTACCCGCAAGCAGCACTGGCGATGCAGTAAAATCATAATATGCGGCATTGCCTTTGATTTCAAGAAGAGCGCCGTTAACCTCTACTGCAATATTGTGAGCATTCTCAACTGTCGCATCCTTGTCGAATGACAGCGCATATCCGTCGCCGGACTCACCACCCTGCAGCACAAACTGCGCAGTGATTCTAATGTCACCATCCACATATTCGGCAGGGATTGTAACCATATCACCCTTTAGCATATATGCGGGGAGGACAATCTCATCATACTGGCCAACGCCATGCAGTTTCTTTTCGCCATCAAGATTATGACCATGAAGCACTGTTATCGCATCGAGGGTGTAGCCTTCGGCAGGTACCACTTTGACAGCAAGCGCCTCGCCAAATGCAACTGTAGCAGGCAATGCTGTGCCATCGGCAGCAAGCAAAGAACCATTCTCGGCAACAGCCTCAAGCGCGCAGTCATCATTGTACACATTCAATACCACGTCACAAATTGCACCACCATTCTTTATGATGCCATTGCCGTCCTCGGGGCGGCCTGCCGGGTCAATAGAGGCCCAGTCGACCTTGTAGCGCATACGGTAAAAACCGGGAGCCATGTCGGCAGGAACAGTGAATGCAGGAGGGTTGAGAACATTTGAGTTTGTCACCCTCTCGCCCTTGCTGTTATAGCCTGTACCCGAACCCAAAGAGGGCTCAGCGTATGAGAATGCCATGATATCACTACCGGCAGGGATTGAACCGTCGGCATTCAGCTTTGCCTCGAAAGCACCGTCCTGTCCGCGGTCAATGTATACAAAACCGTTCATCCATGTACCTGTAAAGCCAAACGAAGGAGTGACGGTCTCACCTGCCTTTGCATGGAATGTCGGGTTATCAATCTTGCTGTACACCTTCAAAGGAGTTGGCAACTGCAATGTCTGGCTGCCGAGCGAAACGCTGTTCAGGCGACGGCTGCCGTGGGTATAGCCCTGACTCTTGTCAAAAATAACGGGATAATCCTCGGTTACAACAGGTGCATTCTTGCTCACGAGTTCCATCTTGTCTATGTCGCCCATATATCCGCTCTCATTGAAAAGGCGCACCACATTCTCGCCCTTCTCGAGCACGACATCAAACTCGGCCGAGCCCACAGTGCCCCAACCGCCCGAGTTGCCTGTGAAAGTCATAGCCTCACCGCCGTTGACACTCAGTTTCATGGTACGGTTATCGCCGGTTACAAAGTATACACGCAGGGTATATTCGCCACCATCCTTGCTGTATACATTACGCCACTGAAGGTCGTTGCTGTCACGGTTACCGAGCCAGCCCACAGCCACACCGCCCGAGCATCCGTTCTTCTCGCTGTAGATTGCTGTGCCATAGACCTCGTTGTTCTTGATCTCCTGGTAGTCGGTAAGCCAGGCTGTCTCGGCCTCGTACAAGGTACGCTCAAGACGCTCCTGCGCTGCAAATGTATAGATTCTTGTTCCATGAGCAGGAACGGTCACCGAATATGAGCCCTCGTACACACCTTTGTCCTTTTTTTCGAAAAGGTCGCGAACCTTGACATTTCCCGCAAGGTCAAGCTGCGAGAAAGCAATGCTCATATCAACAGACGCATTTGTGGGGTTGTAGAATGCCACTGCACGCTTTGTGCCATACTTCTCCTCCACATCCTTTACAAGCACATAGGCGCCATTCTCGCGCTTTACAACGTATGCCTGCAAGCCGAGAGTGTTCTGGTTGAGCGCAATGAGTTCCTTGTTCTGCATCAGCTCGAGCGCATTGCCCTTTATGTCGTTCATGTCGCAACCGATGAGCAACGGCGAACTCATTATACACCACATACCAAAGTGGGTCTTGTCCTCCTCCTCGGTCAAGCCGCGACCAACCTCAAGCATGTCCATGTCGTTGTAACGGCCATAGCTTGTATAGGCCGACAGGTAGAGACTCTGGTTGATGATGCTCTTTACAGACTCCCAACCAAGATAGATATCCTCGGTTGTGCGCCACGAATCGGCAATCTCGCACGCCCATGTACCGGGGAATGCCCAACGGCAGATGTTCCAGGTGATGTCGTCGCGACCGACAGCCTTTATTGCCGCAGCAATCTCCTTATAGCGCTGCTCCACGTCAAGATCAAGTCCCTCGTCGTTGTTGCCGGCATCGGCACCGCAATAGTCAATCTTTATAAAATCGAAATTGAGCTTGTCCGGGTTAAAATAGAGGTCGAAATCGGCAGCATCGTGACCATACAGACCAACGCCACGGCCAATCTCATCCTTTGGCTTGCCCCAATAAGAAGCACATGTATTACGGCCTGCGTCGGAATAGATGCCGGCCTTTAAGCCCTTGCCATGAATATAATCCACAAGACCGCGCAACCCGTTGGGGAAACGATCGGGGTGAATGAGCAGATTACCCTCGGCATCACGTCCGCCAAAGAAACCGTCATCGATATTTATGTGGTCGTAACCACACTCCTTGAATCCAAGCTCAACCATAGCATCGGCCTGTGCCTGAATTACAGAATCATTGATTTGGAAACCATAGGTATTCCACGAACTCCAGCCCATGAGAGGCGGATTGTCGGCCGCTGCACAAAGAGGCAAAGACAGCACAAAAGCGTAAAACAATCTTTTCATATTATGGTTATTTTAAACAAATTCCGCACTATATTAAATAAATTTATCAAAGATATATATATTAATGGAAATATGCAAATTGAGCCTCTTTTTAATTAGAGCCAGAAATGTCGCTTGGCTTGTGCAATCGCAACAAACAGACCATAGGGACACTTGCGTATCTCGAAAAATTTTCGTATATTCGCGGTTCAACTTTTTTTACAGGACACAGAATATGAAATTCCAGCTTGTATCAGACTATGCGCCAATGGGCGACCAGCCCGAGGCCATTGCACAGCTTGTAGAAGGCGTGAATAACGGCGTTCCCGCACAGACGCTGCTTGGCGTCACAGGTTCGGGCAAGACATTTACAATGGCAAATGTCATTAAAGAGATAAACCGCCCCACCCTGATACTCAGCCACAACAAGACGCTGGCGGCACAGCTCTACAATGAGTTCAAGGGATTCTTTCCCAACAACGCTGTGGAGTACTACGTATCGTACTACGACTACTATCAGCCCGAGGCTTACATCCCCTCGAGCGACACATACATAGAGAAGGACCTTGCCATAAATGACGAGATTGACAAGTTGCGCCTTGCTGCCACATCGGCACTCCTGTCGGGGCGCAAGGATGTCGTTGTCATCTCATCCGTATCGTGCATCTACGGTATGGGCAACCCTAGCGACTTCTACAACAACGTCATCGAGATACGAGTGGGACAGAAGATTGACCGCAACGTATTCCTGCGCAGGCTTGTAGGCAGCCTCTACACCCGCAACGACGCAAGCCTATCACGCGGTAATTTCCGCGTGAAGGGAGACACCGTCGAGGTGAGCCTTGCCTACAGCGACCATGTGCTGCGCATAACATTCTGGGACGATGACATCGACAGCATTGAGGAAATCGACAGCGTTACCGGAGTGCGCATTGCCACCTTCGACGACTACAGGATATACCCCGCCAACCTATTCATGACCACAAAGGAGAGCACCGAGCGCGCCATTGCCGAGATTGAGAAGGACCTTGCCGACCGCGAGGAGTACTTCCGCGAGATTGGCAAGCCACTTGAGGCCAAGCGCCTGCATGAGCGCGTGACATACGACATTGAAATGTTGCGTGAACTGGGACACTGCTCGGGCATTGAGAACTACTCGCGCTACTTTGACGGGCGCGAAGCCGGCACCCGCCCCTACTGCCTGCTCGACTTTTTCCCCGACGACTTCCTGCTAATCATTGACGAGAGCCACGTGAGCGTGCCGCAGATACACGCCATGTATGGCGGCGACCGCGCCCGCAAGAACAACCTTGTGGAGTTCGGGTTCCGCCTGCCGGCAGCCTTTGACAACCGCCCCCTCAAGTTCGAGGAGTTTGAAAGGCTCACCCCGCAGACAATATATGTGAGCGCTACGCCTGCCGATTATGAACTCAACAGGAGCGAGGGCGTGATTGTGGAGCAGTTGATACGCCCCACCGGACTGCTTGACCCCATCATTGAGGTGCGCCCGCTCGAGAAGCAGGTCGACGACCTGATGAAAGAGATAGACATACGCGTAAAGCGCGATGAGCGCGTCCTTGCCACTACCTTTACAAAGAGAAATGCCGAGGAACTTTGCCAATACCTGCAGGACAGAGGTGTTCGCTGCAACTTCATCCATAGCGACGTCGACACCCTCGACCGCATAAAGATTATGACCGACCTGAGAGAAGGACTCTATGACGTGCTCATTGGAGTCAACCTGCTGCGCGAGGGACTTGACCTGCCCGAAGTATCACTTGTTGCCGTACTCAATGCCGACAGCGAGGGATTCCTGCGCGACCACCGCTCACTGACACAGACAGCCGGCCGCGCAGCCCGCAACGTCAACGGACTTGTAATCCTTTATGCCAACAGGATAACCGGCAGCATGCAGCGCACCATTGACGAGACAAAGCGCAGGCGCGAGAAGCAGATGCGCTATAACAAGGAGCATGGCATCACCCCAACACAAATCAAGAAAGAAATCTCGAACGCGCTAATGCTTGACAGAAAGGGCAAGGAGAGCGGCAAGGCGATAAAGCCCTACGACACCGACAGTGCCGCAACAGCCATTGCATGCGACCCAATTGTAGAGTACATGAGCATCGAGCAGTTGAAAAAGAGCATTGAGCGCACACGCCACCTGATGGAAAGCGCCTCCGAAAAGCAAGAGTTCATTGAGGCAGCACAATACCGCGACGAGATGTTCAAACTGATGGATATATTGAAAAGCAAGGAGCAATAAATAGTAAACGGGACCGGCTTTTAAAATCGGTCTCGCCCTTTCTACAGGGTGCATACGCCCTATTTATACAGCAGAAAGATACAGGGTATCTTTGACAAATCGGGGACCTTGCCACGCCACTCCTTTACAGTACGTGTCTTTGCATATTCGCCCTCGCAAGTGAGGTTCGCCGCAATGCACAGTTTTGTCTGCGGGCGGCAAGTTGAAAGTATATCCTCAACCATCTTGCCGTTGCGGTAAGGTGTCTCAATGAAAAGTTGTGTCTGGTCCTCGTTATATATGCGCTGCTCCAGTTTGCGCAATGCCTTTATGCGCTCATCGGGCTTCACAGGCAGATAGCCGTTGAATGCAAAACTCTGGCCATTGAAACCAGACGCCATTACAGAAAGAATAATGCTCGAAGGACCAACCAATGGAACAACCTTCAGTCCCTTGCGCTGCGCAATGGCAACGACATCGGCACCCGGGTCGGCAACAGCAGGGCAGCCGGCCTCGGATATCACGCCCATAGGCTTGCCATCGTGCAACGGGCGCAGATAACCGGCTACATCCTGGGGCGATGTATGCTTGTTGAGTTCAAAGAACTGCGAGCCATCGATGTCAAAGGCCGGGTCTACCTTGCGCAAGAAACGGCGTGCCGAGCGCACATCCTCAACAATAAAGTGGCGTATGCCCGCAATGATTTCACTGTTATATTGTGGCAACACATTGCCCAATGGAGTATCGCCCAAAGTCACAGGCAAAAGATACAATGCTGCTTCCATCTCTTATTTCAGTTGTGAAAATTGTTTTTTTCCTTTTACATAATATTGCCACAGTAGCGAGAAAGCGGTACGCTCCTTTATTACAGACACCGTCGCCCTTGCAAGGTTCTCCTCACGCACGCTCCTGTACTCACTGCGCATGCTCCTGTATTCACTGCGCGCACGCAGCACAGCCTTGAAATCACCCCAGGCACCTGTGAGCAGAAACTTCAGCGCTGCTACATAATCGAGCAGCGCACGCATGCGCATTACGCCACGCAGTTCATCGCTTGGCAAGTTCTTATATAGCATCAAAAGATTATTGCGGAAATTGAGGAATGTCTTGCGGGGGTTGCTCTTGTTGAGCGTAGCGCCGCCAACATGGTACACCCTGCTCTGCGGTACAGCATATATCACTCCACCCCTGGCAAGCATTCGCCAGCAGAGGTCAATCTCCTCCATATGTGCAAAGAAACGCCCGTCAAGGCCGCCGGCATTGCGGAATGCGTCGCTGCGCACCAACATTGCTGCGCCGGTGGCCCAGAATATGCGGCACACATCGTCATACTGCCCCTTGTCCTCCTCAACGGCATCAAAAAGACGTCCACGACAATAGGGATAGCCATAGCGGTCAATAAAACCGCCTGCAGCACCGGCATATTCAAAATGTGCCTTGCTATTGTATGCAAGAATCTTGGGCTGGCAGGCCACCGCATCGGGAGTTCTCTCCATGAATGAGAGCAGCGGCTCAAGCCACCCATCGGTGACCTCTACATCAGAATTAAGGAGCACGTAGTACTCTGCATCAACCTGCTCAAGCGCCTTGTTGTAGCCGTCGGCAAAACCATAGTTCATATCGAATTTTATCAGGCGCACCGACGGGAATCCATCCGTAACGACAGCCACAGAGTCATCGGTCGAGGCATTATCGGCCACGACCACCTCTGCCCCGGACGAATATTTCACCACAGACGGCAAAAAGCGCTCAAGCATTGCCGCCCCGTTATAGTTCAATATGACAACAGCAACCTTCATTAGATTTACTTGCCGAGCACCTCAATTATCTCATCGACTGCCAACGCCGACTTATCCTCATTGAAACCACCCAGGCGTACACGCACAAGGCGGTTGACCAGGGCCGAGTCAGCAGCGGTCTCAACGCGAATGTAGTTTGCTGTGAAACCGCCCATAGGCATTCCCGAACGCGGTTTCTCAAAGAGCACAACCGCCTCCTTGCCGCAATATTTCTCATAGAAGGCAAGGCGTTTCTCCTCGCTCAAAGCAATGAGCAACTGGCTACGGCGATGCTTCTCGGCTGGCGACACAGCGCCGCCAAACTTGAGAGCCTGAGTGCCGGGACGCTCCGAATAACTAAATACGTGCAACTGTGAAATATCAAGTTCCTTGATGAAATTATATGCCTGCTGAAATAGTTCCTCGCTCTCGCCACGTGTTCCAACGATGACATCCACGCCAATGAACGCATCGGGCATAGCCTCCTTTACCTTTGCTATCTTGGCAGCAAAGAGCGCTGTGTCGTAACGGCGATGCATGAGTTTGAGCACCTCGTCACTACCCGCCTGCAGCGGAATGTGAAAATGCGGCATAAAGGCACGCGACTGAGTAACATAGTCGATTATCTCATCGGTGAGCAGGTTGGGTTCAATGGACGAGATGCGGTAGCGCGATATGCCATCGACACCATCGAGCGCCTTGACAAGCGACGCGAAAGACTCGCCTGTAGACTTGCCAAAGTCGCCAATGTTCACACCGGTGATTACCACCTCCGAGCCACCCTCGGCAGCAGCCCTCTGCGCCTGCTCAACAAGTTCTGCAATCTGCGGATTACGGCTGCGTCCTCGCGCAAAAGGAATGGTACAGTAAGTACAGAAATAGTCACAACCATCCTGCACTTTAAGGAAATAGCGGGTACGGTCGCCACGCGAGCACGAGTGCACAAAGTTACGCACATCCTTTGTGGGCTGCACATACCACTCGCCACTATTGGCATCTTCAATATTCTTTATTATATAGTCGAGAACATTTCCTTTCTTGTCAATTCCAAGCACCACTCCCACACCCGGTTCCTGCGCAAGTTTCTGGGCTGAGAGCTGGGCATAGCAGCCTGTCACCACCACAAAGGCACCGGGGTGCTGACGCACCAGTTTGTGGATTGCCTGGCGGCACTTTTTCTCGGCCTCATGTGTAACGGCACAACTATTCACTACGCAGATATCGGCAACCTCGCCGCGCTTCGCAGTGCGTATGCCCGCCTCCTGCAGCTGGCGCTCTATTGTTGCCGTTTCAGAGAAGTTCAGTTTGCAGCCCAGCGTGTAGTACGCAGCCTTTTTATCCTTGAAAACCGTTTTATCTATCATCAGTCCTTAATGCTATGTGCCAAATTTCTGCGAAAATAGCACCTTTTTTCGAAATATAGAAATTGAGTCTGCAAATAATGCAGCATGACCAGTATGTATACACAAAAAACGCACCGGCCTACAGGACCGATGCGTATATAAAATTTACTTTTGTTTCAAAAGTTCGAAGATTAGAGCCTAATCCCTGCCCTTGCGGACAATGGATTCTTAGGCTTCTAAACTTCAGATTGGCTAAAATTACTCAGCAGGGATAACCTCAGTAGCTACCTTGCCACCTGCGTCAGGACCTGGAGCTGCTGCAGGGATAACCTCTGTTGCTGCTGCAGGAACAATCTCTGTTGCAACTGTAACCTCAGCTGCTGGAGCCTCTTCTGCTGCCTTCTCTGCCTTACCGCAAGATGCGAAAGCGAGAGCCAATACTGCTACATAGAAAAACTTCTTCATAACTGTATAATATTATTTGATATCACCTACTCCCTTCATAGCGTTTCGGTTGCCTCTTTTACTTTGTTTGTGCAAAATTACATTAAATTATTCAAATACAAACATTTTTACACAAAAAAACATAAATTCTTTTCAAAATCACATTCTTTTTTCCGCATTACAGCACAAATTTGTATATATACATGCCATTTTCGCCCTTGACAGCCACAATATACGAGCCATGTGGCAAGCCATTCAACGGGATTACGACAGCGTCACTTTGCTGCTGCACAAGGACATCTGCAACCTTCACGCCACCCATGTTATAGACTGCAAGCGATGTTGATGCCGCAATGTTACCCTTGCATACTAGATTACCATCCGAAACATTGAAACGCAACACATTTTCAGTCACATCCTCGATGCCACTCTCAATATCATTTACAGGAGTGAACAATAATGAGCAGTTGTATTTTGCGCCATTCTTTATAAGATATTTGTCCAATGTCGCCACATTACCACAACTTCCGTTACCGATACCCTTCTGGGCGCAATCGAAGTGTGCATAGACATTACCCTTTTTAAGTTCCCATGTGTGGCCTGCATTTTTCAAGGTCTCATCGCTGTAGTGCAGCAATGAGAATGCTACATCACCGCGTGTCTGTACCTTGACACCGTAACCTTCATCGGGGTTAAAAAGCAACAAATCGCGCAATCCTTCGCGGTTACCCATACTCTGTGGCTTTGGATAAGGCTCGAACATATCACTTACTGTGGTGTAATAGCGTCCGAGCATTGAACCGCCACGACGGTCGACATAATTCTCGAACGGTCCGTATGCATAATACTCGACCTGCTCAAAATGCGCAGGGAACTCCATTGTCATACCAATGCGACGTGCATCGGAAACAGTTGCTGTGTACGATGCATTGATGAGCATTGCGCCATCTGCTGTTATGTTATAGACAAACTTGTAGTCACTGCACCAGGTGGATGCGTTAACCTCAACAACGACCTGTTTCTTGTCATCACTCAATTTAAACATTGCCGACTTGGATTTTATACCGGGGCCTACAGCATATTGTTGGAGTGTTTCGGTAGGTTTGTCATTCTCAACCCAACGATAGTTGCCATATTCAGGACCGGCAACAATCAAATCCTTGCCATTAACAACCCATGAATTCATTGTTCCATTGGCAGCAAATGTCATCTCCATAGCAGAACTCTTCACCCTGTAACCGTCTGTTGTCTTTTCAAGAGCAATCTCCTCGTTACCATTGAGTACAAAAGGTGTTGTATCGCGCTCGGCAATGGTATACTGCTCGGCCGCAATGACATAACCCGCCTCTGCCCAGGTTTGAGCCTCTTTGTAGCACAACTCCACGTTCAGCGCAATTTCCACACCAACATCTCCGGTTTTTATAGTTGGTATTTTTACATCGGCAACCTCACCCGGAAGCACTGTTGGCATATCTACAGTACCGTCCTCCACCATCACACCATCAACAAGCACCGAATATTTCAGATAGAACTCATCGAGGGAGATGAAGTCATAATCATTCTTTATAGTCAATTCACCCGTAACGGTATCGTATGCAAGGAATTTTACATACTTATATACGTGCTTGACATTGGTCAACTCGGGGCTCCAAGCACGGTCGGCAGCAACAAGGCCGTTGTTCACGAAGTTGCCCTGGTGAGGACCGGGATAGTCGAATCCGGTACGGTACTTGTTCATTCCGTTCACCTCGAAATCACCGTTCTTTATATCATCGGCATCATAGATTGACTGGTCTGCCCAGTCCCAGATACAACCACCAATACCGTATTTACTGCTTTCAATAGCATCCCAATACTCCTGCAGGTTACCGACAGCATTACCCATTGCATGGGCATACTCACACATAAAATAGGGTTGCCCGTTTGTGTTTCCATAATAAGGGTAACTTGTATCGGCTTTTCCGTTGGCATGGTCATCGACCTCGGTCAACAGCGGGTACATCTCGGAATAGATATCTGAATGCGCTGTTCCGGCACGCGAAGCACCCTCGTAGTGGATGGGGCGCGGGTCGAGCGCACGCACTGCGGCGTATGTATGTCCAAAGTTCTTGCCACCACTACTTTCGTTGCCAAGCGACCAGAAGATGATTGACGGGAAATTACGGTCGCGGTAAACCATACGCACTGTGCGGTCTACATACTGTTCTTTCCAACTATCCTCGTTGGTGATACTGCCTTTTTCTCCGCCGTCTTCCCAACTCTTGTGACACTCCACATCGGCCTCATCCATACAATAGAGACCATAGTAATCGCACATCGCGTTCATCTTTGCCTGGCGTGGATAGTGGCTTGTACGCACGGTATTCATATTCGCCTGCTTGAACATCATCACGTCCTCAAGCATTGTGGCAACGTCAACCGAACGACCTGTAACAGGATGTGTATCCTGCAGGTTGGCACCCTTGAAGAGAACCTGCTCGCCGTTGATATATACAAGTCCGTTCTTTATCTCGATGTTGCGGAAACCGTATTTTGTAGAGAACACATACTCCTCGTTGCCGGCAGCACTCTTCTGCGCCACTACAACGGTGTAGAGGACAGGAGTCTCGGCACTCCACAACTGCAAGCCTGTGAGGCTATTGAAAGTGGCATCAACGCTTTTGATTGTCTCACCTGCCGCGAACTCGACCGCAACGTTCTCCCTTGCAACCTCGCTGCCGTCGGGAGCCATCAAAGCCACCTCGACGTTCTTTGACACAGCCTCGCCGTCACGGTTATCTACCTCTAGGGCAACGTTCATCGAACCGCTCTTGTAGCCATCGGCTGCAGAGAGTGAACTTGTGATATAATGGTCACGCACAAAGGTCTTGGGTGCCGCGAAGAGGAACACGTCGCGGTGGATACCGCTCATATGCCACATGTCCTGACCCTCAAGATATGAGGCATCGCTCCA
>JAZLBZ010000009.1:0-13820 GCA_045613945.1 Bacteroidaceae bacterium | reverse complement strand
ATGTTTTCAAACTCGTCAAGAGACATCTCGACATCACTCTCATTGCTGACTATACTTGTTATCTTGAAATTCTCCACAAAACCGGAAGGCAGTATCAGACGGGCCAACTCAATCAATATCTTTTCGTCCTGCATATTCTTGCTTTTTTTAATAACGCGAAGATAATATTTTTATATCATCCCCCAACTTTTGCTGGTGAGCCGGCTCAGTCTGTACAGTCGGGGTGTTTTATATCAATCCCTGAAAAAGTATTGCAGCGCCAACTGTCATTGCGCCGGCTACGGCAACCGAGAGGCTGCTCATTGCCCCCTCTACCTTGCCGAGTTCCATAGCCTTTGCTGTTCCCATGACGTGTGATGCAGTACCAATCGCTATGCCTTTTGCAATTGGGTCTTTAATTCCCAGGATGCGGCATAGGACTCCGCCCGCGATGTTGCCGAACAGGCCTGTTATCATAATTGCCGATACTGTAATGGCGACATAGCCGTCAAGTTCCTGTGAAAGGCCTATGCCTATTGCAGTGGTGATGGATTTGGGGAGTAATGTGACGTACTGGGCGTGTCCTAACCCAAAGAGCAGTGCCATGCCAAAGATTGAGAAACCGCTTGTGATGACGCCCGATGCAATACCTATGAGTATTGCCGTCAGGTTCTTCTTTAGTATTGATACCTGCTCGTAGAGTGGGATGGCGAGCGCTACAGTGGCGGGTGTGAGCAGATAACTCAGGTATTTTGCTCCATTGTTGTACTGGCTGTACTCGATACCGGTGACAAGCAGTGTGGCTATTGTCATGGTTATTGCGAGCAGCAGTGGGTTGAAGAGAAAGAAGTTTACTCTTTTCTTTATAATTGTGCCAAGAATGTATGTGCCAACGCTTATTCCAACTCCAAAGAACAGCGAATTGCCCAGAATCTCTTTCATTTCTTTTTATCTTTTTTCTTCAGGTTGATGATGAATTGCGTGGCGTGACCCGATGCGAGAGTTACAAGTACTGTAGAAACAAGTGAGATTACTATTATTGCAGTGAGGAAACTTTGCATGACATCCCACGATTCGAGCAGGCCTACTGTGGCGGGAATGAAGAGCATGGGCATTATCTGCACGAGAAAATGGCCGGTCTCCTTTACTGCAGAGAGTTTGATGAACCCGCAGCACAATGCTGTGAAGAGGATTGCCATGCCGTAGATGCTTGCCGGTATGGGGAGTGGAATGATACGGTTTAACAGTTCGCCAACAAGGGATATGGCGAGTATTATCTCAAACTGTATAATGTATTTCATGGTTGGTGCAGTGTGTAAATGAGCCTCCGTTAGGAGGCTCATTGGATGTGTGCTGTTATTCTCTTGCTGCTTGTGAGAGGAACAGTGTCAAGTCGAAATAGACGCAGCGTCCCGGAAATTTCTCTGACGGCTGAACGGTGACGATGTTGCACAGCGTCTCGGTGTCGAGTGTCTGCGAAATGACGTTCTCAATCTGCAGCTTTCCAAACATAATGTACTCCTGGTCGTCGGGGGTAATTATGCGGAATGGGGTCTCGCTGCTCTTGCCGTCGCCATAATGGCATATCATGTCAATGATACCCTGGTACTTCTTGAGGTATGATGCGCACTCCTCGTTGCTCTTGTCTAGTTCTTTTGATACAATGTAAATGCTGAACAAAGCATTGAGGCTCACTGGGTTGTACGAGAGAATCTTCTTGGCTGTATTGTATACTTCGATGTTCTTCTTTGCCTCGTAGAGTTTCTTCAGTGCCTTTTCGTTCTCGTCCTTACCGGGATTGTATTGTGGCAGGAATGCCTGTCCGTAGTAGATGAGCGCGATGTCGTCAACACTCAGCATTGGGTCGTCATTGTTGTACAGCTGTGTTATTTCGTTGAAATATTGGCGTTCATTCTTTACTATGTATTCAACTATGCTGTCATTGAGTTCCGCTTGGGCAAAGGCTGTCGCGCAACTGATGAAAAGCATTATTGACAAAAGAATCTTCTTCATAATCAGATGTTAAATTTAATAATTACTCCGCTGTTGGCTGGGATTGTAACCGCAATCTTGTCGTAAGGGTTGAGTGGTGACTGCAATTGCTCGCCGGTCAATAATTCAACGGCATTGTATGTGTTATTGTTGTGTGTTATTCCAAAATAGGCAAAAGCCTCCTCGGGGATGATGATGCCACACTCCTTTGCATTGTCGCTGAAGTTTGTGGCAATGAGCAGCAACTCATTCTCTGTGCCTCTGAGGTATGAGAATATGTGGTGGCTGTCGTACTGCTCGCTCTGAGGGTTGGCGTACTGCAGGCCGTAGAACTGACCGCAGCGCAATGCCTCGTCACTGTTGCAGAGGTTCAGCAGGTGTGCATAGAATGACTGTAGTGCTTTCTCGTCATCGGTCAGTTCTGTGCCCTTGTAGTCGCCATTGCCTTTCCAGCGGCGCAATGTGTCAACGCTCCAGTAGTCAAAGATTGTTGTGCGTCCGTCAACGCCGCTGTAACCCTCCTTGTCCATTCCACGCTCGCCAAGTTCCTGTCCTGCATAGAGCATGAATGGTTCGGTGCCTGTTGTTGTTGAGACAATGAGTGCGGCAAGCGCGCGTTCGGCCTTTGCTGCGAAGAAGTCCGATGCAATGCGCTGCTCATCGTGGTTCTCGAGGAAGGTGAGCATATTATGACGTATGTCGGCAGTGCTCTGCAGCGGATAACTGATGTCATTTGCCGATGTCTGTCCGTTCATTACTGCGCGCAGAGTGTCGTAAAGGCCTACCTTGTCATAGAGGTAGTCGAAATGACCATCTTTGATGAATGAGCGGTAGATGTGTGGCTGGTATATCTCGCCAATGAAGATGATTCCTGGGAACTCCTCCTTTATCTTGGGAACTGCCCAGGCCCAGAACTCAACCGGTGTCATCTCTACCATGTCGCAGCGGAAACCGTCAATGCCCTGCGATGCCCAGTACTGAAGAATCTTGAGCATTTTTACCCATGTATTGGGGACGGGAGAGAAACGGCGGTTGCCTGTGCGGTAGTCAATGCCGTAGTTGAGTTTTACGGTGTCGTACCAGTCGTTGCGGCCCGGAGAACCAAAGCAGTCATTTCCTGTTGCACGTAATGGTGTCTCGGTGTACTCCTCGTTGGCGCAGTCCTTTGCATCAATGTTGCAGCCATAGGAGTGATTGCCAAGATAGTAGAAGTTGTTGTGGCCCACGAAGAAGGTGTTCTTGTCATCGTGCTCGCCAAAACTGTATGTGCCCTTTGGGGTGTTGTCGCTGCAGTAGTGGCGTGCCACGTGGTTGGGGATGAAGTCCATAATGACCTTCATGCCGGCCTTGTGGGTACGGTCAATAAGCGCCTTGAATTCCTCACGACGTTTCTCTACGTTCACCGCCAAGTCGGGGTCGTTGTCGTAGTAGTCCTTTATTGCATATGGCGAACCAGCCTCGCCCTTGACAATGGCAGGGTGGTCGGTTGGGATGCCATGCTTGCTGTAGTCGGTACGTGTGGTGTGCTCTATGACGCCTGTGTACCATACATGGGTGGCACCCAGGTCTCGTATTGCTTTCAATGCCTTTGTGGTTATGTCATTGAACTTGCCGCATCCGTTCTGTTCAATTGTTCCGCCTGTAACGCATTGTGCATTGCTGTTGCCAAAAAGACGTGGCAGAAGCTGGTAGATTATTATTCGTGACATTTTTGTGTTCTTTATTGATTATTCGCCCATTGAGGCCTTTATCTTTTTAATAAGTCCTTGCTGTACATTGCCCGGTCCGCACTCGATAAATTCGCTTGCGCCGTCGGCAATCATCTGCTGTATTGTCTTTGTCCAGCGTACAGGCGCTGTAAGTTGTGCAATGAGGTTTGCTTTTATTTCCTGTGGTGATGTGTATGGCTTGCCGTCGACATTCTGGTATACCGGGCAGCGTGGAGCCGATAGTTCAATGGCGTTGATGGCTGCCTCGAGTTCCTCTTTGGCTGGCTGCATGAAAGGGGAGTGGAACGCTCCGCTCACGCTCAGCGGTAGTGCGCGCTTTGCACCGGCCTCTTTCAGTTTCTCGCAGGCCTTTTCAACTCCCTCAGTACTGCCCGATATTACTACTTGGCCTGGGCAGTTGTAGTTTGCCGCCAGCACTATGTCGCCGGCGCTGCTTATCTCGTTGCAGATTGTTTCTACGGTCTCATCGTCGAGTCCCAGGATGGCTGCCATTGTTGATTGCTGCATCTCGCAGGCCTTTTGCATTGCCTGTGCGCGTGTGTATACAAGTTTCAATCCATCCTCAAAGGTTAGCGCGCCGGCTGCAGTGAGTGCAGAGAACTCACCAAGTGAGTGTCCGGCAACCATTCCGGGCTTGAAATCCTCGCCCTGGGCAATAGCCGAAATCACCGAGTGCAGAAAGACTGCAGGCTGTGTTACCTTTGTCTGTCTCAGTTCCTCGTCGCTGCCGGTGAACATTATATCTGTTATGCGGAAACCCAATATCTCGTTCGCCTTTTCGAAATACTCCCTTGCAATGGGGTTTGTGTCATAGAGTTCCTTTCCCATTCCACTGAACTGGGCTCCTTGTCCTGTGAATACGTAGGCTTTCATATTTGCATTGTTTTTGCTTATTATTCTACAAAGATAATGCTTTTTTCGGTAGTATATGTAATAGATATAATTAAACTTAATATTTATATTGAAACAGCCGGCGCACTCGGGTGCGCCGACTGTCTGTTGTGTGCTGTCTTCTTATTTGCTTGTTGTCACCTCAAGGAGTTCTACATCAAAGCACAATGCCTGGTTTGGACCAATGTCCTGGCCTGCGCCTCTTTCGCCATAAGCGAGTTCTGATGGAATCCACAAGATGATTCTGCCACCCTTGCCAATGAGTTTCATACCCTCGGTCCAGCCTTTGATTACGCGGTTGAGAGGGAACTCGATTGGGTTGTCAATGTTTTCCTGGTCGGGCTGGTATGACTTTATCATCTCCTGGCGCTGCTGTGGCATGTCGGCCCAACGGTTGCTGTCGAAAACCTTGCCATCCTTTGTGCGGCCTGTGTAGAGTACCTTTACAACATCCTCATCGTTTACAGCCTTGATATTGTTGTCGCCGGCATTTACAATCTTATAGAGAATACCGCTCTCGGTCTTGTTCACGCCCTCCTGCTTCTCTATCTCGGCAAGCCAAGCCTCTGACTCTTTCTTGTTCTGCTCGGGTATAACAACTGTAAAGTAGTTCTGTACGTACTCTCTTGAGAATTCATCGGTAAACCTTCCCTTGCCATTGTGAACCTCGTTGATAGCGGTTACAAGTGAGCGCTTTTCGAGGTTGAACTGAACGTTTGATACGCTGTATGCAATGTCGGCGCCCAGGATAGCGGAGATAATATTTTTCTCCTTATCGTTGGCATAGATGGTTGCGGTGCCTGTAGTGTCTGACTGCGCATTCATTACTCGTCCTCTGAATTCGGCGGTCATGTATTTGTCGCCAATCTCGCGGAAGTTCTCCATGTTGAACTCCTCGCCTTCAACCTTGATTGTGGCGTTGGGGTCAAGCGCCTGTATCAATGTTGACAGCATTACATCATAGTCTACCTTGAACATTGGAATCATGTTCTTTTCAATGCTGTTGGCAACGTCCAGACCTACGATGTATGACAATGTGTCAATCTTCTCATTCTTTGAGAGCAGAAGTGCATTGTTGGCTTTGTTCTCCTTGCAGCCGCATGATACTGCCACTGTCGCAAGGCATACGAAAATTGATAAAAGAATTTTTTTCATAATTGTTATCTGTTTTGTTTATGATATTCAATCAAACCGTCCATTGGGCTGTCTACGATGTTTCCAATTGACAATCCAAGACTCTCAGCGGTCTCCTTAATCTCCTCGCTGAAGTGGACACCTATGTTGCCAATGATGTGTATTGGCAGCCAAGAGCGTCTGTAGGTCATTGTGTTGCGCTGGAAAAACTGCTTGAAACACTCCTTGAGCATAGTGTTTATCTCTGGCAGGTTCTTGTACTCGCTCAAAAATGGAGTGAAACTTGCAAGCCAGCGGTTGGGTAGTGAACTGTGATAGGTTTTCTCGAGGATGGTTGCTATGTTGAGTTCGTATTGCTCAAAGAACTTCTCGCGTATCTTGCTTGGCAACTGCTTTTTTATGCAGTCGCTCAGCAGTTGCCTGCCAAGATGTGCGCCGCTGCCTTCATCGCCAAGAATATATCCGAGCGATGGTGTGTTATCAATGATTTTCTCGCCGTCGAATAGGCAGGAGTTTGAACCCGTTCCCAGAATGCAGGCAATGCCTTCTTCGTGTTTACAAAGTGCGCGTGCAGCCGCCAGCAAGTCGCTGTTGATTTCTATCTCTTTTGTCGAGAATATTTTTGCAAGTGCCTGACGCATACGGTTGTTGGCTGTCTCGTATGCACAGCCGGCTCCGTAGAAGTATATTTTCTCGGGCGTGTGTGTGGTTATCTCATTGGTAAGTTCGGCCGAGAGGATGTTAAAAATCTCCTCACTCTCCTGATGAGTGGGGTTTACTCCCTGTGTCCTGGCTCTTACAATGACTTCGTCACCTTCGCACAATACCCAATCGGTTTTTGTAGAACCGCAATCTGCTATTAGTACCATACTTTTTCAATATTCTGCAAATATAGCAACAACGAGCGAGAAATATGAAGTTTACTTCAATATTTTTCAAAGCGAGTGCCGCAAATATTCGATGCTTGCATCAAATATAGCCAATACAAAGCGAGAAATATGAAGTTTACTTCAATATTTTTCAAAGCGAGTGCAGTAAATATTCGATGCTTGCATCAAATATAGCCAATACAAAGCGAGAAATATGAAGTTTACTTCAATATTTTTCAAAGCGAGTGCAGTAAATATTCGATTAAACGCACTGTTCCTGCCTTTTGCCAAAGCCGGGGTCAATTTTTATTAGTGCCGATACAATGAATGTTATCAGTGTGCATGCTGTTACCCATATGAAGAAGTTCTCATAACCCAGCAACTCCTGCAACTTGCCGGCAACCATTCCGGGCAGCATTATGCCAAGCGACATGAAGGCGGTAGAAATTGCAAAGTGTGCAGTGGGGTATTTGCCTTGAGCGAAGTATATCATATATAAGGTATACGCGGTGAATCCGAATCCATAGCCAAGCTGTTCAATGAATATGCAACTGCTTACGGCGGTGATGTTGTCTGTGAGTGAGGCGCTCAGGTATATGTATACGGCATCGGGCAGCGAGATTGCAGCAACCATTGGCCAAAGCCAATATTTGAGTCCTTTGCGCGATATGCATATTCCTCCCGCTATACCGCCGATAATGAGTCCTATCACGCCTATTACGCCATATATCAAACCAATCTCCTCTTTGTCAAGTGCCAGGCCTCCATTGCCGGCTGTGTCCATTAGAAAGAGTTTGCCTATCTTGCCGAGTTGTGCCTCGGGGAAGCGGAATAGTAGCAGGAAGATGATAGCCTGCAGGATTCCCGGTTTTTGGAAATAGGTCTTTATGATGTCGCCGTAATTGGTGAATATGCTTTTGAGGCTCTCTGTTGTTTGCGGTATGTCCTTTTCGGGGGTAGGCATTGCTTTTGTGTGGTAGAACCACAGTGCAAACATGATTATTCCGGTTATGGCAAATGTGAGGCTCCATGCGAGCGTGTCATTGCCAAGCATGTTGCCAAATCGGCCCGCAAGCATTACAAGAATGCCCGAACTGAAAACGGTTGCAATACGATAGAATGTATTGCGTATTCCGGAGAAAAATGATTGTTTCTCCTGTGGCAGTCCAAGTATGTAAAAACCATCAAGGGCAATGTCGTGAGTCGATGACACGAATGCTCCGGCGAAGAAAGCGATAAGCGTCAGTGTAAGGAAGTGGCCTGATGGTATTGCCAATGCTATGATTGCAAAACAGACGGCAAGCAGCAATTGGGATGCCAGGGTCCATCGGCGTCTTGTGCTTATCATCTCTACAATTGGGCTCCATAGTGGCTTGATTGTCCAGGGGATAAGCAGCAGGCTTGTGTACATTGCAATTTGGGCATTGCTTATACCCATGTCCTTGTACATTATATCCGATATTGATGTGATGGCGTGGTAGGGTAGCCCCGATGCGAAGTAAAGTGTGGGAATCCACAACCAGGCGTTGTTTTTCTTGAGCATGGCGGTCTCTTTGTTGTTTTAACTGCGAAGATAGTAAAAAACAACGACAAATTCCGGCTGTTGCCTGAACTTGTCGTTGCGATTGAGAGATTTTTTTATTGTTTTTTATTTCTTGTTACGCAAAGCCTCGAATTCAAGTACTTTTCTTTACACAATTCCCTGTGCCATCATTGCACGGGCAACTTTGAGGAAGCCGGCAACGTTTGCACCCTTTACATAGTCAATGTAGCCATCCTCCTGGGTACCGTACTTCACGCAAGCGCTGTGGATGTTGTGCATAATCTCGTGCAGCATCTCGTCTACCTTTGCGCTGCTCCAGTTGATTTTGCCCGAGTTCTGGCTCATCTCAAGGCCCGATACCGATACACCGCCAGCGTTTGATGCCTTGCCTGGGGCGTAGAGAATCTTTGCGGCCTGGAATGTGTGGATGGCCTCTGGGGTAGAGGGCATGTTAGCGCCTTCAGACACGGCAATCACGCCGTTTGCAACAAGTGCTTTGGCATCGTCACCGTTAATCTCGTTCTGTGTTGCCGATGGCAATGCGATATCGCCTTTCTCGCACCAGGGTCGTGCATTCTCAACATATTTGCAGCCATACTTGTCGGCATACTCCTTGATGCGTCCGCGACGCACGTTCTTCAATTCCATGATGAAGTCGAGTTTCTCGCGGTCAATACCCTCTGGGTCATAGATGTAGCCGTTTGAGTCGCTCATTGTCACCGGCTTGCCACCAAGCTGGATAATCTTCTCAACAGTGTACTGCGCTACATTGCCCGAGCCTGATACAAGGCATACCTTGCCGGCAATGTCAAGGCCACGTGTCTTGAGCATCTCCTGCAGGAAATAGATGTTGCCATAGCCGGTTGCCTCGGGACGGATAAGCGAACCTCCGAAATCGAGACCCTTGCCTGTGAATACGCCATTGAACTCACGTGTGAGTTTCTTGTACATGCCGAACATATAGCCAACTTCGCGTGCTCCAACACCGATGTCACCTGCTGGTACGTCCATCTCGGGGCCAATGTGGCGCCACAATACAGTGATGAATGCTTGGCAGAAACGCATCACCTCGTTGTCGCTCTTGCCTTTGGGGTCAAAATCGGAACCGCCCTTTGCACCGCCCATTGGAAGAGTGGTGAGGGAGTTCTTGAATGTCTGCTCAAATGCAAGGTACTTCAAAATGCCTACATTTACCGATGGGTGGAAACGGATACCGCCCTTGTAGGGGCCAATAGCATTGTTGTGCTGTACTCGGTAGCCTGTGTTGACCTGTACGTGCCCCTTGTCATCCATCCATGTTACGCGGAATGTGAACACTCTGTCGGGGATGCATAGACGCTCTATGAGGTTGTTTGCCTCGAACTCGGGATGCTTGTTGTACTCTTCTTCAATAGAGTGAAGAACTTCTTCTACTGCCTGGAAGTATTCCGGTTCATTGGGAAATCTCCTTTTCAGGCTCTCTAATGTGGTTGCTACGTTCATTTTTTTATGTTGTTTTTGCTTGTTATTTCTTTCTCTTTGCAAATGTAATATTTTGTTTTTTGAAAATAAAGAAATGTAAGCGTTTTTTTTAAATAAATAGCAAAATGTTTGTTTTGTTTGTTTTGTTGTGGCTGATTTTGTGATGTTTTGGGCTTTATTGTGGAAAATTGTCTTTGTTTTCTCTTTTTGTGCCAAATGTTGTACATTTTTGCCTTTTTGTTGAAAAAAAACTCGCAACGATGATAAAGTTTTCGGAAAATAAACTAACTTTGCACCGACTTATGCGCTCATGCTTGCTGCGTAAGCGCTGAGTGATTACTATGAAATAATTAATAATAAATAAGGAAAAGATGAAGAAATTCTTTACTACTTTATTTACTTTGGCTGCCCTGACAGTTCAGGCGCAGTATATTCCTAACGGCAGTTTTGACAGTTGGAAGGGTAGCGGTAGTGCGGGAAGTACCTACCAGTCAAGTAGTGGTGATAATAGGAAGCGTCCCGGTGATGAGCCTGCAAGTTGGAATGGCTCGAGTATAAATCAGAAGGTTTCTGGTGTTACTAAAGAAGAGACTCTGATATCCAAGTCGACAGGTCGCAATGGCAGTGCTGTCAAAATGCAGAACAAGTGGGTTGGTGCAACCATTCTTTGGACCAAAATTGGCGACGAGGCGCCTGGCTTTATAAACTTTGGTACTCCCTGGGTCTATGCTGTTACAAGCACTTCAAATTGTGATGGCGGTGTTTATGGCGGTATAGAGTTTACCCACCGCCCCGATGCTATCAGAGGATGGTATAAACGTACCGGCGGTACAGGTGAAAAGGCTCATGTGATTGTATATTTGTGGAAAGGTACATTCAAGAACAATATTAAATCGGAAAAGGATAACGATACAAGAAGTGATACCGACCGTGCTGTTATGGGCAGGGTGTCAAGCACTGGTGACGGTGTGAGAATTGCAAGTTGTGACTATACGTTCTCAACCACAACCAATAACGACTGGCAGGAGATTATTGTGCCGTTGAACTATGAGAATGACTATATTCCAGAGAAGGTGAATGTTATTATCTCAAGCGGTGACTATTGGACCAGGGATAATGTAAAGGACGGCAGTGTGCTTGAGGCCGATGATGTGGAGTTTGTCTACTACTCGGAACTGGCATCGCTCACTTATAACGGCAAGAACTATTTCCAGCAGGGCAAGACTTCTTATACTATTGATGAGTTCTATGACGAGAGCAAACTCTCTGTTACCTCAAACGGCAAGGGTGCTGTCATTGAAAAGAGTTTTGACTCATCGACCAACGTGCTGACAATTACAATTAAGGGAAATGACTGTGCTACAGGCGGCAATAAGATTACTGCATGCAGAGTTGACGAACTATATGCACAGATTCAGCAGTTTGTGTTGACTAACAGCAATTTTAATACTTACACTGTAGCATTCAAGACAGAGGAGCCTTTGACTGTTGTTTCTGTCAACCCAAGCGAGGCTGTAGAGTCATTGAAGACTATTACTGTTGAGTACAGCGACGAGATTGCGGGTACATACAGCGCTAGTGCTACCTCAAAGATTAGTGTTGGTGGCAATACTGCATCGTTCAGTGTTAGCGGAAAGGTTCTTACAATAACTCTTGACAAGGCGATAACAACTCCAGGAAATTATGCATTGACCATCCCGTCAGGCATTGTTACGCGCAAGAGCAATGGTAAGGAGGTGACTTGCAATGGCGAAATCAAGTTTACAGTAAAGGCGCCGCCTGCACCATTGGAGGTTGTCGCATATACTCCTGCCGAGGCTGTCGAGGCTTTGAAGACTATAACTGTTGAGTATAGTGATGAGATTGCCGGTACATACAGCGCAAGTGCTGCTACAAAGATTTATGTAGGTTCAAGCAGTAATACGGCATCGTTCAGTGTCAGTGGCAAGGTTCTCACAATTACCCTTGACAAGGCTATAACAACTCCCGGTGAGTATGCCTTGACAATCCCTTCCGGTTTGGTTACACGCAAGGTAAATGGCGCGGCGGTTACATGCAGTGGTGAAATCAAGTTTACAGTAAAAGAGACTCCGGTCGACACGCCTTTGAAGGTGCTTGCTTTCACTCCAAGCAGTGCTGTGGAGTCCTTGAAGACTATTACCATTGAGTACAATGATGAACTTGCGGGTACATACAACGCAAGCGCAGCATCAAAGATTTATGTCGGTTCAAGCAGTAATACTGCATCGTTCAGTGTAAGTGGAAATGTTCTTACAATAACATTGGACAAGACTATAACAACTCCCGGTGAGTATGCCTTGACAATTCCTGTCGGCTTGGTTACACGCAAGGTCAATGGCGAGGCCGTTACTTGCAGTGGTGATATCAAATTTACTGTCAAGGCTGCTCCTTTGGCTGTTGTTGCAGTGAATCCAAATAAAACTGTAGAGTCTTTGGAGAAAATCACAGTTGAATATAGCGATGAGATTGTGGGTACATACAGCGCAAGCGCTGCATCAAAGATTTATGTAGGTTCAAGCACTGCGTCGTTCAGTGTGAGTGGCAAGGTGCTTACGATTACCCTTGACGATGCCATAACAACTACGGGCGAGTATGCTTTGACAATCCCTGCCGGTTTGGTTACACGCAAAGTCAATGGCGAGGCTGTTACTTGCAGTGGTGAAATAAAGTTTACAGTAAAATCCAGCGTTGACTATATGCCGGCATTTACCGGAGTGAAGAGCCGTACGAACCGTTATATAAGTTCGGTTGCCTTGAACAGCGGCAGATATCCTGATGCTACATCAAACAGATTCACAGTGGACAATAGTGGAAATCCCTGTTACAGCGATTATACAGCAAATGTATTGATGAAGGCTGTTGCCGGTGAGACTGTGACACTTGCTATCAATGACGATGATGCAACATCTTGGATGAATGCTTATGTATATATTGATGCCGACAATAATGGTTTTGCCGCAAGTATCAATAATAGCAGCAGCTGGCAGCCTGAGGGCGACCTTGTATCATACTCGTTCTACAACAACGACGGTAATAGCGACGCAAACGGTTGGAATAGTGCCGGTACTGCAATAAGTGGCGATGCCCGCAGTACTGTCGATTTACCTGCATTTACAGTTCCGGTCGGGGTAGGCGTTTATCGTGTCCGCGTAAAATTGGATTGGTGTAACATTGACCCCAATGGTGACAGTGATGGCAAATTTGGCGATTTTATGGCCAATGGCGGACAGATTGTTGATTTTATGTTGGAGGTTACCGCTGCTCCGGCTGTGGATTACACACCTGCTTTCACCGGTGAAAAGACAAAGACCGACCGTTGGATAGAAAGCATTGCATTGTCAAGTTCAATGCATAATAACGAGGTGCTTGTTGTTGATAATAGCGACAATTTGTGCTATAACGATTATTATGAAACTGTTGAAATGAAGGTGCTCTCCGGTGAGTCTGCTACAATGACGGTAGATATAGGTGAGGCTTCTTGGATGAATGCGTATGTTTACATAGATACCGACAAGAATGGTTTTGACGCTGCTATTGCAGCGGGAAGTAACTGGGCGCCGGCCGGTGATCTTGTGTCATATTCATTCTATAATAATGATAGCACTTCTGATGCCGAAGGATGGAACAGTGTGGGACAAACAATTTCGGGCGATAACAGAAGTACAATGCAGTTGCCTCAGTTTGTTGTTCCGTCGGTTCCCGGCGTCTACCGAATCCGCGTGAAGATGGATTGGTGTAACATTGAACCTGATGGCGACCAGGACGGTAAGTTTGGCGACTTTATGACAAATGGTGGCCAGGTAGTTGATTTTAAACTCGTTGTTACTGATGCTACAGACATAGACGAGATAAAAACAGAAAGTGGAGAAACAAAAATCATTTACGACTTACGAGGCCGCAGGATTCAGGAGATTACCGTTCCCGGTATTTATATCGTCAACGGACGTAAGGTTTATGTGAAATGAAACAAAAGTTTTAATTCAACGAATGATGATTGATAATCAAAAATGCAGCGACGCGTGGTCTGACCCCAAAAAGTTGGACGGATTAATAAAAGTATTATTGGTAAAGAGTTCGGTATTGCACCGGACTCTTTCCTTTTAGTCTCAGCTTTATCCTATCATTATTGTAGTAATGGATATACTTCTTCAGTTCTTGCTTGAAGTGATCCATATCCTTGAACTCTTGCAAATACAGCAG
>JAZLBZ010000008.1:0-17006 GCA_045613945.1 Bacteroidaceae bacterium | reverse complement strand
AGCACCCTTAGAAACCTGAAGAATAACAGGTGACTTTGTCTCAACTGCAGCCTTGATGATAGCCTGCATCTGCTCCATGTTGTTGAAGTTGAACGCTGGGATAGCATAACCACCCTCAATTGCTCTTGCAAACATATCTCTTGTGTTTACAAGACCTAATTCTTTGTAATTTACCATAGTTATTTAATACTTTAAAGTAGTTAGATAATCACTCTTTACCACCCTATTGGGCGTAATCCAATGCAAAATTAACAAAATCTTTGATTTATCACCATCATTATTGCAAAAAATTACACTCAAAGACCACTTAAATAGTATCAATCAGTTCACTTACAAATGCAAGCGCCTTTTGAAGATGAGAAAACACTGTGTACTCATTTGGTTTGTGGGCATTGTAATAACCACAGCCAATGTTGCAGCAAGGCGCCTGCAGGCCGCGCTCTTTCAAGGCAACGACATCGGTTCGCCCACCGGGCACGCACTCGTAGCCATACCTCTGCAACACGGCAACTGGAAACATAGCATCATTGCACAGGCGTATATCACCTTTGCCAACGGTAACCACATCACTGTCGCCCTTGCGGTCAACAGCAAGAACATAACGCACATCATTGAAGAAGTCCAGGGAGCAGTCCCTTGAACCGCGACAACCCGCCATTTCGCCGTCGCGCTCCTCCTGAACAAAAAGCGCCACTTTCAGCACCGGCTTAGCGTGCAGCAGGTGATTTATTATCCACAGGCCGTTCTTGTCGTCGGCGCCAATGCCAACACGCTCACCCAGTGAGTCAACGGCATATATCATGTCACCCTCGACAACAATATTCCTTTCAGTCGGCACATGCACCTCGTCAAGGTGGGCGGTAACACAAGGATAACTGCCGGCAACACCCTTTGTTATAAAGATGTTGCCAAAAGAGTCCTCCTCAACCACAAGGTCAAGCCCGGCAATCTGCGCCATAAAGAACTCCTTTATCTGAGCCTCATGCCCCGACTTGCTGTTTATGCCATATAATCCCTTTAGCAGTTCCATCACTCATCAATCTACATTGCCCGGCTATATCTTTTGTACTGTTTAGAGATACAATTTTCTCCAATACTCTGAATCGACAGGTCTTACCTTATACTCATCAAGACACAGTCCTTGCGGTTTACGTGTCTCAAGGTTCCTGTTAAGTACCGTTGCGACATTCATAATTGCATCGTAGACATTCTTGTTGAATACCATAAGGTCATACGATACAGTCAAAAGCAACACATTTGCCTCGGTCTGTGTCTTCAAATAACGCGCAATGTTGTTTTTCGACACTTTCGGCTGTATCTGGTGATAATCTGTTTTCATCTGAAGATTCTCTTCAAGTGTCTTTGAGAAATCCTCATAAAGTTGCTTTGTCAAGGCTGTGTTCCAGGGGATGCAATCTTCAAAATCGAAAGAGGTTTCGCCACGTTCTCCACCCAATTCAAAATGGAAATCATAAGGAGAGTTCTTGACAATCTGTTCACCGGCAATGACAACAATCCAATCATCCTTGCCCTTGTCCCTGGTAATATCATCTATATATGCTCTGAACGTAGGATTCTCGGGCTCAAGCACAATGTAGAAATTGCAGCGTGAATCGATATTTGGATGAGTTCTTGAGAACAGTTCATTTGCGACATAGTTAAACCCACCAATTTGGGCAATGTGCCAATCGAAATAACTCAATCCATTGTCACCCCTACCAAGCGGATTGACAATTGTAACCGAAGAGCCCCTGTCGACGTGGGAACCATAGGCCGTATTCACATGGAATTGGTTCACCACAATCATATCGGTCTTGGGACCCGAACTAATTGCATTTGCCAAATTCTTTAGTCGAAGATTCTTTGAATTAGACACCGCTTTAATGATTTCAGTATCGGATAGTCCCATTTCCAACTGCAAGTCTCCGGTGCTGATATTTTTTGCAGGAAAAAACACACCGGCACGCTTAATACTTTTCACAAGCATAAATTCATTGATACGGTAATTGTTCTTCTTCAGTTCCTCGGCCTTTGAATCCTCCTCCATCACCTCGGTAAAAGCCGAGCCGATGAGACCGGCCGGCACCGCAAAGATAGCAATACCAAGAATACCTATGACACAGGCGATAAGACGTCCCACAAGAGTAATTGGCGGCGTGTCGGCAAAGCCTCCCGGGTCGCCAATATACTGTGCAAATGCCCACACAACCGATTTCCAACCATTGTTGTAGACATCGGGCTGCGCCTCGTGTTCCACAAAGAAGAGAACAAAAGAAAGAATCAAAGTAACGATTGTAAGAAACTGCAGAGAAACCACCATCTCCTGTTTCTTTGACCTGATAGCCCTTGAAAGGATGTTGAACGCCTTCATATACCTGAATATACGCAGCAGGCGCGCAATTCTCAACGCCTTCAAGGCCACATAAGGCACCTTGATAAAGAAGTTCAGGTAGAACGGATAAGTTGACAGCACGTCAATAATGCCATAGAACGAGAAACAGTATTTCACACGCCCCCAAAACCCCTTGTACTTTTCGTCAATTATGTCAGCGCACCAAATACGCAGCGTAACCTCAATAGTAAAGCAAAATGTCGTCAGATAATCGATTATATTAAGCCATTTGCCATACTTCTCAACAACCCCGTCGTATGTAGACAGGAACACCTCTATTGTAGAAATCAATATAAGACCAATGATAGCATAGTCTACATAATTATGCCACTGTTTAGTGCGCAGTGTGTCATCAAAGACACGCCCCAGTCCATATCTGAACTGTTCAATTCTGGATTTTTTCTCCCCTTCCATATTGTGATTACTTATTTATCTGCCAAGCAACGCCAAAACTCACCGCCCAGCAATGAGCCGGGTCGCACAAATCCAGGTTTGCAGCAACATCCAGTTGCACCTTGCGGGCAACCATGTAGTTGAAACCAAAGTCGGCACAGAACTGGTTGCCGGCCTTTCCAAAATAGTTGTAACTCTCAACAAAGCAGCCAAGTTCCTCGGTTACCGAGCAACCCAGACACAAAGCCGCAAAAGCCTGTGGCGAGGGTGATGAGCCATCCCACTCGGCACCCACATTGTAGCCCAGACTCAGTTTGTCATTCAACGGATTTTCAAAGAGCAGATAGAGCGACGGAGCCAAATTCTTCACCACATAGCCATCTGTTCCCGTTGCAGGGATTGAAAAGTCGGCAAGCACCGACACTGCCGGCACAGCACCCTCACCCTCATAGCAACGCACCTTTGTACCAATGCTCACACCCGAGAATGCAGGCCTCCACTTGCTGCCGTTGTTGTAGATGAGACCATCACCGGCCAGGCGCAACTCCACCCCATTGAAAAGACCATACCTCAAGAGAGTGCTGCTGAACGTGAAAGACCCCTTTTCGCCATCACCGTCATACTGCACACCCTGCTCAAGTTGTATAACACCCTTTGCCACAGTCGAAGGGCCTGTTGAAGCACCTGGACGGTCGGCCGTAAACTCCACCTCCTGTGCAAATACACCTGCAAAGGAGAACAACAATATAACTGTCAAAATTATTCTTTTCATAGCAATATTTTTTTTTAATAACCACTCTTCTTCACCTTGAGTTCAGGAGTATAAACTTTCTCAACATCACTTTCAAAATGGCGATTCAGGGCATCAGCAATAGTCTTGGCAATGACCATGCGGCGCATATCCCACAGACAGGCACTCCATGCCGTACGCAGTATTATATTATTCTTGGTACCTTTACCCTCCTTGTATTTGCGGGCAAAGACATCGGGCACAGCGCCTGTGTGATAACGCTGGTGGTCAGAGTCCATTTCAAACTTCTCTTTGAGTTCGGTACTCAAATCCTCATAGAATTTACGGTAAGCGGCCATATCCTCAACATGCAGGTTCTCACCCTCAAAACGCTCATCACCCTTCGCGCCACCGGCATTAAAGTGGAAGATAGTAGGATAAGCGGGTTCGTTAGCGCCACTTGACACCAATGTCGTAAACGTCCAACTACCCTCGCGCGCAGTCAAACGCTCCAGGTCCTCCATGTAAAGATGCAGGTTCTTCTCGTGCGTGTTGCGGTCGGCAAAGATATAATAAGTCTTGTATGGACGTTTCACGCCAATCTCGCGGCTTATGTAATTGAATCCACCAATCAAAGCAATATAATATGAGAAATTACCTATACAAGGGTCTATCAGGCTCGACGGTGACACAATCGTAATCTTTGAACCCCTGTCAATGCAGCAACCATAGGGGCGGTTTACAATAAAATGCTCCACTGCCAGTTTGTCCTGCGGGTGCTCATCAATCGTTTGAGTAGCAGCAAGATTTATCAAGCGGAAGTTCTTCGATTCCTCAACTGCATCCAGTATATCATCGACCTTCATGCCCATTCTTGCCTGTATATCACAAATAGACAAGTGCTGTGGGACTATTTGATAACCGGTCGGGCGGTCAAGTTTTCTCTCAAAGGCAATTTGCAGTTTATCAATATTCTTCTTTATCTTCTTATCCTGCTTCTCCTCCGCCATCGCCTCGGAGAATCCCGCACCGATGAGACCGGCAGGAACAGCGAACAAGGCTATTCCAAGCAGACCAATGATACAAGCGATGAGCCTGCCCACGAGAGTAACAGGAGGTGTGTCGGCAAAGTTACCAGGGTCACCCACATACTGCGCAAACGCCCACACTACCGACTTGAAACCGTTGTCATACACCTCGGGCTGTGCATTGTGCTCATAGAAGAAGAGCACGAAAGAGAGCATCAGCGTCACAATCACCAGGAACTGCAGCGACACCCACATCTCCTTTGCCTTTGACGAAACGGCTTTCTGCAACAGGCGGAAAGAGTGCATATAGCGGAACACTCTAATCAGACGCACCACGCGCAATGCCTTGAGCACCGAGTATGGCATAGGTATGAGCATCTGCACATAAAAGGTATATGTGGAGAGGATATCTATCAGGCCATAGAAGGTAAAGCAATACCTTATCCTTCCCCAAAAGCCCTTGTACTTCTCGTTGATGGCATCGGCAGCCCAAATGCGCAACGTCACCTCAATGGTAAAGGCTATAACGGTTACAATGTCAATCACAGAGAGCACCTTCTCGCATAACGGCCCCACATTGAATGTAGAGATGAATACCGACAGGGTGCTCAAAACAATGAGTCCAATGATTACATAGTCGGGGTAATTCTCCCATTGCTTGGTGCGCAAGTCACTGTCAAATATGCGCGCAAGCTGTTTCTTGAAATTTTCCAAACGTGTCATTTTATTTTGTGTATTATTGTTTCTATAGCCCTTGTCATATCACCTATCGGCATCGTCGGTTGCCCCTCTTTTGCCGATGGTTGCCCATCGTAGAATGGCAAGTGAACAAACAACGCCCTCATCCCCGGCTTTTCATTGCAAAGCCTCAAAGCCTCATAATATGTACGGTTGCACACATAAAGCCCGGCGCTGTTTGACACTTTTGCCAAAACGCCCAGCTCCTCCAAAACCCGTCGCAGCCCCTTGATATCCACGTCTGTGAACAGCGCAGCAGCACCATCGGCACAGATAGGTTCTTCATCAGGCAGAAAGCCATCATTGTCGGGGGTGGCGGCATCCATCATATTTATTGCAATGCGCTCCAGTTTAATATAATCAATGCCGGCAGCCTGCCCAAGCATCACAACCACATTGGGGCGGCACTCCTCCACCGCGTTGCGCAAGGCTGCGCCCACACCGGCAAAACTCACCGGCAAGCGTTTCTTGAAGATCTCGACACCAATAACGCCGCAGGCGGTAACCTTTTCGGCAACCGCCCACGATGAGTTTTCTTTATATTTCCCAAACGGCTCAAAGCCGGTCAAAAGAATTCGCATTGTAAATTCAAACAGTATCTAAAGATTCTTACTTGCAAAGATAGAACAAACGAGCGAGAAACATGAAACTTGTTTCAATGTTTTTCACAGCGAGTGCAGTACATCTTATCTAAAGATAGAACAAACGAGCGAGAAACATGAAACTTGTTTCAATGTTTTTCACAGCGAGTGCAGCACATCTTATCAACCAAGCAATATCACCTACAGCGCTTCAGGCTGTCCTTTGCGCTCTCAATCTGGCGTTTCAGGTACTCAATCTGACGGTCGTGACGCGCCGCAGCATCAACCTTGCTCTTTCTGTAACTAGCCTTTGTAGATGGTGTCGACGCATTCCTTATATAACGTGCATAGTTCTCGTTATCACGTTTCTTAGCCTCCTTCTCCCTTGCAATATCAGCACGCAAGTCAATGATTCTCTTCTTGTAATACTCTTTGCTCATAGTTCTAAGTTTTTATGTTATACCAAACCATTAATAACACTCATATCCGTTCACTCCTGCACCTGCTGAACAACAGCAGTTTGAGTTGCATCAACTACATCATCCTCAACAGCCTGCTGCACCTCTGCAACTGGAGTTGCCTCAATCACTGCTGCTTCAATTTCAACAGCGGGAACCAGTTCCACTGCAGGCCCGTTTCCATCCTGCGCCGGAGCAACCGGAGCCTGCTCACGTTCAGGCACATCGGTAAGTATCACATTAACAGCCCTGAATCCCAATGCTGTGAACAACGCAGTAATACGTTCTCTACCAATAACATTTGCCTTCTCAAGGATATCGCAATCAAGAGCATTGTTCAGCATTTTCTGCTTACCCTGCACCTGCAAGGCAACAATCTCTTCATGCTGCCAGTCACCCGACTCCTCAAATATCCTATAATCAGAAGGATTACTTATTACATCAAAGATTTTTGGAGCCGGCAGTTTTATGCTCACCGAGTCGCGAACAATCACCAAGTCGTTATCGCTGATAGCAGAGAGGTCAAAACCTGCACGCACCTTACATTTAACAGTGAGTACAATAGTCTCAACAACCGCATCAGTCTTGAAACCAAACCACTCCTTGCCTTCAATAACCTTTTCACCTTTGAGCACCGACTCCTCGTAGTAGCATGCTGTTGTAAATTCCGAGATTTTCTTCACCTCCTGCACAACATTCTCAGTTTTTTCAATCTCAGGGCCACCCAACAGTGTCCAGTCAAACGGATTGAAAACCAACAACGAACCTACTGTCAAAGCAGCAACGATACCACCCACCAAAGGCAAGTTGTTAAAAACAAAATTAACGAATTTTGCAGCACCTTTAACAGTCTTTGCAGTACCTTTCACAACTGTACCGGTAGCCTGTGCAACATTCTTTGCAGCACTCAGAGTCTCACCAACTACTGAAGAAGCGTTGTTTTTGGAAGTATTCTGTTTGTTTGTATCCTCCTGAATATTATTCTTTGTATCCATAGTCAGCCTTTATTATTTTTCAAAATCAACTCTTGAGTTCATCACCCTTAAAGCACACATCTACACTTTCATAGCCACACTGTACAAGCAACGTTGTAAAAAACTCCACAGCGTTCTCTTTGGCGTCATTGTAGATTCCCAAATTTGGAGCATCGTCAAGAATAGCTTTCTCACCCTGCTTCAACAGTTCATTGCGTTCATCGGTGTTGAAAGCTGTACGCATACCACTGATTTTAGCAAACTCAAGTTTGATATCCTCGGCCGACATGTTGAACGAGAGAATCTTTGGCTGCGGCAGTGTCACATTGACACTTTTACCATCCTCTGAAACCACTACATCCTCCTTTTTGAAATCCTTCAGGTCAATTCCAGCCTTCATTGTCGTGCGACACGAAAAGATAATCTTTCTGTCACCAAACTTGTAGAAAGCCTCATCATCCACAATCACCAACTTTGTAACAGTGTACTCAACTGTTCCCAACTCGGCACAAGAGACGGCCTTTGAGAGCGCCTCGTCGAGTTTCTCCTCTTGACTCTTTTCACAAGAGCAAAACATTACCCCTGCAAGCAAAAGTAAAAAACAAAAATTTTTCTTCATAGTATTAAAGATATCTCGTTACACTTTAGTCACCGTAATTCCGTCAACGTCATTGTCCACATACTCCACAAAGGCATCGGTCTAATACAATCATCAATAGATCATACAGAAACCACTTCTGTATCGTTCTCTGTTTGTGATATGTGGGGCGGTCAAGCCCCACATACCTGAATTCTGTTGTACAGGATTACTTGCCTGCAGCAACAAGAGTGATGTCGTTGTCGGCGAGCTTGCTGTCGTCAGCGTTAGCTACCTGAACACCGATACCGTAGAGCTCGGCAATCTTCTTCTCGAAGTTACCAACGCGGAGGTTGCCACCTACTGTGAGTTCGCCACCCTTCTTACCCTCTGCACGGAGAGAAGCCAATGTAGCGTCATCATCGGCAAAAGCGCCCTTGCAACTCTCGCTCTTGTAAACGCGCAATGATGCACCAAACTCCTTCTTGAAATTAGCCTTCAAGGTCTTTACCTTCATGCGGCCATCCAACTTAAATTCTGCCATAGTTGTAAAATTTTAAATGGTTAATAAATGGTTAATTATTATTTCTTGTCGTTAAGAAAATCTATCAATTTAGAGCCGAACTGACGTGTAGTCCAATTTGTGTCATATTCAAAGCCCTCTTTCTCTGCTATCTCGCGAAGCGCACCCTTCACATTGTCATAGATACGATACACCTCAATAGCACCGTTGTCCAGTACAGACAAGATATATTCTCCTGCAATAACTGATTTCTTTGCCATAGTTGTAATATTTTAAATGATTTGAAATTATTTCAAATTATCTTTTTCAGCAGTCAATTGCTTCATCGCCTTTTTGTCTTTCATATAAAACTTAAGAAAAACAGTTGCAACAATGATAGAAATAAGAGCTATTAGAAAAGCAATGGGATACTTAAAACCTAGAAAGAAAATCAACACGCCCAACAGGTAAAACATCAGTACACCAAATTCCTTATCGTTAATTTTTTCCTCAAGCAGTTTAATGCGCTTGTCAAAGAGTTTTTGTTTTGCATCGTAAACACAGTCGTCAATAGTTTTGCCAACACATTGCAATATTGCGGAAATATTGTTTTGACTGTTTGCATATTCCGTTCCTTTGTCCACGTCTTCCTCCATCACTTCTGCAACGCCACTCACAACAGAGTCATACTTTGAGTATATAGCAGGCATAGCCTTAAACTCAGCCTCATCGGTTGCTTCCTTCAGTGTCTTGCCTGCACACTCCAATATAGCAGAGATATTATTATGGTTGCTGATATATTCAACAACCTTGTCCTTGTCAATATCTTCCACCATTATTTTTGTTGCTTCCTCAACAATTGAATTGTATTTTTCCATGAAAGCAGGCTTTGCAAGGTCCTTTGCTTCATTGATGCATTCATCTAAAGTTTTGCCTGCACACTCTAAAATTGTGGAGATATTTTTTTGGCTGTTGATATACTCAACACCCTTTTCAATGTTATCTACTATAGTTTTTGCTGTATTCTTGACAATTGAGTCATATTTTGACAACAATGCAGACTTGGCCTGACTTTTGGCATCTGCCAAACATGAGTCCAATGTTTTGCCATTACGAGCAAATATAGAGGTTACATATTTTTGTTCGTTAATATAACTAAGGGCTTTATCTGCATCATCGGCAATCATTTTGGCAGCATTGTTAACAATCGCCTCGTACTTAGCCACATAAGAAGCCTGCACTTCATTATATGCCTCGGTAATAAGTTCCTCATCATGATAGTACTCTAAAACCGACTCATCATCAGACTCTATTCTTTTATATGCAGTAATTACACTCTCAAGCGAAGCGGTGGGGGTACTATTCAAGAGTTCCTCAATTTGCCCACAAAAAACCTTCTTTACCTGTTCCCTTAATTCTTTTTTTCTTTTTTCTATTACCTGGTCAAGCAGCAATTCAGGATCTAACCCCGCCTTTCTTATCATAGAAAAAAGATATGATGGGTCCTCACCCTTAGCAAGTGCCTCATCAATACTATCAAAGTACATTTGGCGTGTCTTTTGTTGATACTCCATTTGAATTGCAGCCTTTTGGTTTGCAATTCGCTGCTTTGAGCGTGCATCGGCAGTTGCTTTTCTTTGAGCATATTCACGCTCCATTTGTGCTATTTGAGAAGCGACAAAAGGATCTTGGTTTTTCTTTGCCATGTTATTTATTTTCTATTAGTTAACAACTGTACACAATTATAAACACAAATCGCACAGAGTAAAAAAAATCAATACTCGCCACGTGCAGCCTGGCCAATGGTAATACCGTTTGGAACGAGCTTTGTGCCCTTGGCATCCTTAATCTGCACTGTAACGCCAAAGTTAGTATCAAAGAGTTTCTCGGCGTCGCCCACCTTTGTGCTAGCCTTTATCTTGAGACCGTCGGCCTTTGCGTTCACCTCCTTTGTGGTCTTCTTGTTGAGGGCAGCAAGTGTCAAATCGCCATCGGCAATGGCTGCACCCTTATAGAATACCAATGTAAGTTCAAACGCCTTCTTGAAGTCGGCCGAAATTGTCTTGAGTTTCTTCTGTGGAGCGACAGTGAAGTCAGCGTTCTTGAACCTGTCCATCAAATTGTTCAGAATTCCCATAGTAACATTATTTGCTTATTTTTAAAATTGTACCCCATGAAGGTATCACCCTTCATGGGGCTATATGAACTTTGATTAAAGTTCAATCTGCAATTCTGGCTCCTCTTTAACGAGGTCGGCAAGCATGAGCACTGCACGTGCGTCATCGATACCCAAAGCCGAAGCGATAGACAATACATTGTCAACCTCCTCCTCGCCAAGCACGCCGTCAACAATCACCACCTGCAGAACAGCCTGCAACAGCATCTCGGCCTCCTCGTCATCAACCTCGGCAGAGTGCTCAAGGATGTAGGCATTCACCTCGTCCTCGTTCATTGGCTCAACAACTGCAAGTTCGGCCTCTACTGCTGCAGCAAACTCCTCGGCACCAAATTCAAAGGCGTCGGCAATCTCTGCAACAACAATTTTCTCTGCTGCGTCATACTCGCCATCGGCCCAGATTGATGTTGCCACCAATGCTGCTATATGTTTCATTTCTGTATTCATAGTCCTTATATATTATTATTTAAACAATCTTTTGATTCTGTTCTTGAGGCTGTTCTTCTCGGCACGAGCCTTTGCCATACGCTCAGCGATAGCCTTACCCTCTTTTGTACGCTTGTCAACTGTACCATCTTTGGTTTTCTTGACTGTTGTCTTTTTAACTGCCATAATATTCTAGTTTTTTTAAATTATTAATCAAGAACAATGAACTCTGTGCGGCGATTAGCCTCGGGGTTGTTCTCGTCGATGAGTTCGCTTGAGCCCTTACCCACAGCCTCCAAACGGCTTGCGTCGATACCACGACTCACCAGGAAGTCAACAGCAGCCTGCGCGCGGTCCAGAGAGAGTTTCTGGTTGAATGCAGGGTCACCCTCGGGCGATGTGTGACCAACGATACGCAACTTTACATCGGGGAACTTCTGCATCTCCTTTGCCAAATCGTGAAGAACGAACTTTGCATCTTCAGAGAGGTCGGCCTTGCCGGCGATGAATGTCGCAGCGTTGAAGTTCTTCTCAATCTCATCAATGCGGTCAACATACACAACCTTTTCAACCTCTACCACCTTCTCTACCTCAACAACTTTCTCAACCTCCACTACCTTAGGCTTACGCGTTGCAAAGAATACTATTGCGCCAATGAGCAACAGTGCAAGGAGAATCCACAACCAAAGCAGTGATTTCTTCTTCGCGGGCACCGGTGGAACATAGCCATTGAGATACTCAAGACGGAAACCACCCTTCTTGCCACCCTTGTCGGCAGCCTCGAACTTGGCAACCTCAATATCATAGAGTTTTGCATGCTCGACAATGCGCTCAAATGAGGGCTTTGTCCACATCATAACAACCGACACCTTGCGGCCATCGCTCATGGTGAGCAACTCATCCTCGGCCTTGAAATAGTTGTTCCAGTTACCGGTAGAACCTTTATCCTCAGCATAAATAAAAATTTCCTCACTACCCCTGTCCGGGTTAATCTCATTTGGGAACGCCTTGCGCAAATCCTCCAATGTTGCCTGTGGATACATTACCATATATGCGTGCATGATACCCAACGCAGTACGGTTCTGAGCCTTACCGTAAACTCTTACTTTACTTGCCATAATTCTGTAATATTAAAAAACAATAAAAAATTAACTCATTACAAGTTCAGGCAACATAATCTACGCTGGGAAAATAAAAAAAGCGCAGACTGATTGCTCTGTCTCCGCTGATAGGTCCTAGGAAAACCTTGAAAAAGAGAAAAGCAACAGCCTACGCTAATAGCAGTCACGCACACATTGGACATGCGTACACGACAACCTGCGACAGGGTTTGCACTCTCTTTCCGTTAATGAATTTCCTAGGTTCATCAGCGAGAATGTCAAACACTCGCGTGTTCAATTAATATTTCAATAGTGCAATATTACCAAAATAAATTAACAAAACACAAGAGTCTGTTGCTTTTTTTTAACACTGCACAAATATAATAGGTTAAAATGGTTTAATCTTTGTCTTTTTTTGTCAATTTAACCAATGATTACTTGAATCAATGAAAGAAACAGGTATTAATTACATACACCAATCAACCATCACCTTTCACAAAGGTGAACATTCTTTAACAATTCACCCCCCGATTTGTTAACGTATATTAAATATAAAAACAAGATAATAGTTGTGTATTTCCCCAAAAGGGTTCACAGAGAGAAGATACCTATTGGTTACCTTATTTGAATGGAACAAATGGTAGTCGATTAGACACAAGGCTATCATAATAGACAAGAGCCTCTACAGGTAGGCCGCTTTTATATATTGATGGCAGTTCACCGGCCTTAGTCCAAAGAGAATCCTGATAGTGTTGCAAATTCCTCATATATACAGACGACAGCAAAGTATTGAGTTCCGGGTCGTTAATAGAGGTAACATTCGCCACCTGATAACAACCCATGACATCATAGAAATCAAGTATGTGCCCCAAAGCAAACTCATAATAAGTTGCAGTATGGATTGAATCGGCAGCAACTTCATACATTGACTTGACATCTGTCTCTATTTGGGCAATCATAGAATCCCGACGGGAAATTTTACGACGATCTTCAACAAGGCTATAACCATAATTGAGCACCGGTATCAGCAACAGCAATGCAAGCAGAACAGCAGTGATGATATTGGCTGAACGCCTGGGACGGGTGAACGCACGCAGCAGTTCCTCAACATTTGCATAGCGCCTGTCGCGATGCCCGCACATGCAGCGCGATGCTACACGCGAGTGGCTGCTACCAAACATCTCACGCATGACAACACCAAGCGAATAAATGTCACTGCGTGCATCAATATCCTTTTCACGCGCAAGCAGTTCGGGCGATGCGTATGCCGGAGTGCATCCCATTGTGCGGGCAAGATAGTGGGCATCATTGTCGGCAAGACCAAAGTCAATGAGGCGCACATCGTTGTCGGCGCGTGTGACAAGGATATTCCCGGGCTTTATATCGTTATGCACCACCCCGCAACGGTGCATATACGCAACAGCCTGCAACAGTTGCACAAACACACGTTCACGCATTGCCTTTGAAGGATTCTCGGCCAAGAAATCGGCGAGAGTGCGTCCATCGACATACTCCATTACAATACCGGGGCCCACAACAGTGGCCGGCTCGTATGTAAAGACACTGGCAATATGCGGATGCGCTATCCGCAACGAGATTTCATACTCACGTTGCAGCATTGCCAACGCCTGCCCGGTAGCATCTTTGGGCGTCTTTATCATAAAATATTTGCCGGCCTTGCGCACACGGTAAAGCACCGCCGTCGCTGTGTCAAAATAAACCTCGGGGGTTGAATACCCTGCAGAATAGTCAACTACTGCCGGCAATGGCTCTATGATTTCACTCTCGTGCATAAAATGACAAACAAAGACAAAGTGTAAAGTTATTTTTTTTCAAATATAAGCACTATTTTTGTAATTATAACATCGCACATACACAAAAAAAATGAGAATAGAGATAAACAGCCCGCAGATAAGCGCTCTTATAAGTGAAGTAGAGAAACAAATAGGCAAAGTAAACGGGAACGACAAGTTTGTCAGGCTCGAAACACTTATAGAGGAGAAATGCAAGGAGCACATCTCTATCACCACCCTGCAACGCCTTTGGGGATACTCTACCCGCAATGCAAGCAACGTGTCGGAGCGTGTACTGGACATTATTGCAAGGTTTGTCGATGCCGGCAACTGGGAGCAGTTCTGCAGCTGCATCAGCAAGAACAAGGAGTCAGAGATTTTCCGCAACTGTGGATGTGTGGACTGCAGTGGTCTTAAAATAGGCACACGCCTGAGGCTCGCCTGGCTGCCGGACAGGGTATGCGACATCGAGTATCTTGGCGATAACCGTTTTGTGGCAGTGAGAACAGAGAACGCGACAATAAAGACCGGCGACACCTTCCGCTGCCTGCAGATAGAAAAAGGACGGGAACTTTACATGGACAACTTCACCCGCTGCGGCAAGCCCGAGAGCTGCGGCACACGCTATCTTGTGGGAAAGGAGAACGGGCTCACATTGGTACAATTTATAGAAAAAGAGGAGCCGGGAGCAACGGAATAAGAAGCCCCAAAGAATGAGCATATAAATATTTTTGCCGCAAAACGACGCTTTTTTGTAGGAAATGACTTATATTTGAACTCAATCTCAAATATAAGAACAACTTCTAAAGCAAGACAAAATGTATATCATAGGCATTGCAGGCGGCACAGGCTCTGGAAAGACCACCGTTGTCAAAGAGATAGTAAACTCGCTCCCGGCGGAGTCGGTAGTAGTCATCCCACAGGACTCATACTACAAGGACAGCAGCCACGTACCCGTTGAGGAGAGGCAGTTCATCAACTTTGACCACCCCGACGCATTCGATTGGGACCTGCTCATTGAGCAGATAGCCCAACTTCGCCAGGGCAAACCCATTGAACAACCAACATACTCATACATCACCTGCACCCGCCAGCCGCAGACAATACACATTGAGCCAAAGGATGTCATCATCGTCGAGGGCATCATGGCACTGGTAAACCCGGAACTGCGCGAACTCATGGACCTGAAGATCTTTGTCGACGCCGACGCCGACGACCGTCTCATACGCCTCATTCGCCGCGATGTCATTGAGCGCGGGCGCACCGCCGAGGCAGTCATCTCGCGCTATGAGCGCATCGTAAAGGAGATGCACTGGGAGTTCATCGAGCCCACAAAGAAATTTGCCGACATCATCATGCCACAGGGCGGTCACAACAAGAAGGCCATCAAAGCACTACAGATGTCCATTGGCTACTTCCTTAAGTAACAGGCACCAATGAAAAAAAGGAACCTGCTGCCATCGGCACTGATGCTGCTCTTCTCAGCCGCTGCAATATTCACATTCAACATTGCTGCAGAACGGCTGAACAAGCGCCACACCCCCGACTGGAAGGAGGTACCTGTGTATACCTACATCTCACCCTACGCCGCACTGTCGCCCTACGACCACCATTTTAGGGAGGCCGCCGACAGCATTGGATGTGACTGGACGCTACTTGCCGCCATCGCCTTCACCGAGTCGCGTTTTGACAGCACCGTTGTCTCTGAAGCCGGAGCACAAGGCGTAATGCAGGTAATGCCGGGAACACTGCGCGGGTTTGGTATCCCCGACTCGCTGCACGCCGATAATCGCACCAACATCATGGCAGCCGCCGGCGTACTGAAGATTCTTGAACAGTACTTTCGCCGGGTAGAAGACCCCGAGGAGCGCATAAAGTTCGTCCTAGCATCATACAATGCCGGCTATGGCTACATCTACGATGCAATGCGCCTTGCAGGCAAGTATGGCCGCAACCGCCATAAGTGGGATGCAAGTGTAGACTCGTTCCTCATACACATGAGCCACCCAAAGTACTACACCGACACTCTGTGCCGCAACGGAGAGTTCAATGGCTGGCGGGAGACTTTGTCATTTGTAAAGAAGGTACATCGCCACTGGAACAGGTTCCGCAGCATACAGCAAAGTTACAGCGATTCAATCAGAGGGGTAATACTCACCGACAATACAAAGAGAATTGGTTTAACAAACCAGTAATACAGGTTCAGTGGAAAAGAGGTGTGGATATTGATTCGCTTATAGTATTATTTTACGGCACAAGTAACTTATCAAACGGCAGTCCTCAACCTTGATTGTTCACTTATATTTTCTTCAAGTCGTTCTATACGTTCTTTTCATAACTGAAAAGAACCAAAAGGTTCCGGCACACGGGAATTTCAGTCCACCTTTTCTTTGTTCAGGCTCACCTGCAAAAGTTGGGGGAGTTCTCGCTCTCGTTCGTCATTGTATTCACGGCAGTCTCCAACCTTAATCATTCTCATGTGTTTTCTTCAAGTCTTTCTCTCATGTCCTTTGGTCGCCCCAAAGGACCAAAAGGCCCGGCACACGGAAAGTCCAGTCGGGCTCTTCTTTGCTCAGGAGTTGTAAACAACATCCTTCAGTCGAAGAGTCCTTGTCACTTGAACCTTTCTGTTGATTTTTGGGTGATGCGGATCTTCCTCAGTTAGTCACTCGCCATGGCGAGCACCTAACTAACGGGCGAACAGTCCTGTCACTTAATCCAAAAATCAACAGGCTTCAAGTTGTGTCCTTTAACGGTGCCGGTTTTCCTTGACATTACTATTGTACGCGATAATATTCGCGAAACACGCCTATGGTTATGATTGCAAAAGGTAATCCATCGCTGAAAGCGAAACGGCACCGTAAGCAACACAGCGGAGAGCCCTGTCGGCAGCAGGCCATTGTGCGAGGACCGTCCAAACATAGTACGGCAATTATATTTCCCAAAAAATGCCGTACGAAGTGCGATCCGCAGCACCCTGCTGACGGCAGAAAGGCTTGCAGCGGCAAGGTTTATGCAAGCGAGTAAAAAACAAGCTTGCTTGGGTTTTGCAACGAGCGCAGCTAAAGCTCGCCAAAGGCAGTGAGAGGGACGGACGAGTTATATTGCCTGCAAGGCAGTTCACGAGCAGGAGGAGTG
>JAZLBZ010000007.1:0-8805 GCA_045613945.1 Bacteroidaceae bacterium | reverse complement strand
CTCGTCAACCTCAACGGGTTCGAACATGGCGAACGGCTGGTTGACACTCTCCTTTATGGCATCGGCAGGAGTAAACGAGATCTTCTTATGTCCTTTGATTTCAATCTTCTCTCCTGTATTCACATTTACGCTTGAACGGTCAGCTACATCCGTAATCTTGAATGTACCCAGACCGTTTATTTTCACGGTACCATCCTGCTCAAGCCCCTCTATGATAAGCTCGAACATGGCCTTTGTAAAATTCTCGGCCTTTGCGCCCGAGATATCCGCCTCCTTTGCAAACAAGGCACTGAGGTCGGAATGATTCAATTTATCGCTCATATTTCGTACCTCAGTTTATTTGAATTTATCCTTCAGTTTACCGCTTGGGCGGAAAGCCAGCTGTATTTTAGGCGGGACAAGGAATCTCTGTCCGGTCTTTGGGTTGACCGAAAGGCGCTCCTTGCGCATCTTGGTCTCAAGTACTCCAAAGCCTGAGATATTCAGCTGGTCACCCTCTTTCAGGCGCTCAGTCATTACACCCACAAAGGTGTCGACACTTGCAGTAGCCTCGGCCACTGTCACGCCGCACCTTTTGGCCAATTTTGTGATAAACTCCTTATTGTTCATAATTGATTATACAATTTTATTCCCTTACACCCGTGGAATCACTCATTCTCCACCACTCCCATAAGGTCAAATTCAGTAGCACTGGTGATGCGTACATTGTAGAACTCACCGATCTTCAATTCACCGTCATTTACATTGACAAGCACCTCGGTATCGACATCGGGAGAGTCAAACTCAGTTCTTCCGATGTAGTAATCACCCTCGATGCGGTCTATTATAGTGCGGAAAACAGAATCCACCTTCTCGTCATTGAGTCTTGTAGAGATTCTCTGCTGTACCTCCATAAGGCGGTCAAGACGCTCCTGCTTCTTCTTTTTCGATACACTGTCGCGATAGTTCTCGGCAGCATACGTACCATCCTCCTCGCAATATGCGAAAGCACCCAGGCGGTCGAACTTCGCCCATTTCACGAACTCGATGAGCTCCTCGAACTCCTTCTCACCCTCGCCTGGAAAGCCAACCATCATCGTTGTACGCAAGCATATGCCCGGCACCTCACTGCGCATTCTCTCTACAAGCGCATAGGTATCCTCCTTTGTCACGTGGCGGCACATCTTCTTGAGCACCTTTGTGCTGACGTGCTGCAGGGCTATATCAAGATACTTGCAGACGTTCTTTCTCTCGCGCATCACACGCAAAAGGTCATAAGGGAAGTTCGAAGGATATGCATAGTGGAGTCTTATCCACTCCACACCCTCAACATCCGATATGCGCTCAACAAGCTCTGCAATGCTCTGCTTCTTGTACAGGTCAACTCCGTAGAATGTAAGCTCCTGGGCAATTATCTGGAACTCCTTTACACCCTTTGACACAAGATAACGCACCTCGTCAACAATCTCCTCAATGGGTCGTGACTTGTGGGCACCTGTTATGATGGGGATCGCGCAATATGCACAGCGTCTGTTGCAACCCTCTGATATCTTCAGGTAAGCATAGTGTGAGGGAGTGGTAAGCACGCGCTCCTGTGCAATCTTCTCGTTATACTCATGCTTGAGGTCAGCCACAAGCTCTGTCCAGTTGAACTTGCCGTAGAACTTGTCCACCTGCGAAATTTCTTCACGCAACTCTGCCAGATAGCGCTCCGAGAGACAGCCCATTACATAGAGCTTCTCAAGGTCGCCTTCGTCCTTGCGCTGACAGAACTCAAGAATCATATTTATTGACTCCTGCTTTGCGTCGCCGATGAAACCACAAGTGTTTATCACTGCTATCTCACCGCATGGTTCCTCGCTGTCGTGCATGACCTCATAGCCGCACTCCTCGAGCTGACGCATAAGATGCTCCGAATCGACAAGATTCTTGGAGCATCCCATTGTTATTATATCAACACGGTTCTTTTTCATCGAATTATCCAAAGAGTGAATCAACAAACTCCTCGCGGTTGAATATCTGCAAGTGGTCAATACCCTCGCCCAAGCCGATATACTTCACAGGAATCTTGAACTGGTCACTGATACCGATAACGACACCGCCCTTGGCTGTACCGTCGAGCTTTGTGATTGCAAGCGATGTAACCTCGGTAGGCTTGGTGAACTGCTTTGCCTGCTCGAACGCATTCTGGCCTGTTGAGCCGTCAAGCACAAGCATCACATCGTTAGGCGCAGTAGGCACGACCTTCTGCATCACGTTCTTTATCTTTGTAAGCTCGTTCATGAGACCCACCTTGTTGTGCAGACGTCCTGCAGTATCGATGATTACAACATCGGCATTGTTCGCCACAGCAGAAGCCAGTGTGTCATATGCCACAGATGCGGGGTCAGAACCCATACCCTGCTTGATTACAGGAACATCGGCACGGTGTCCCCACTCCACCAACTGCTCTACGGCAGCCGCACGGAATGTATCGGCAGCACCGAGATATACCTTCTTGCCAGCCTTCTTGTACTGGTGCGCGAGCTTACCGATGGTTGTTGTCTTGCCCACACCGTTTACACCTACAACCATAATCACATATGGCTGTCCTGGAGTCGTAGGTATATTGAACGAGTCACCACCGTCGTTGCTATTGTTCTCCATGAGCAACTGTGCAATCTCGTCCTTGAGCAACTTGTTAAGTTCGTTTGTATTCATGAACTTGTCACGTGCCGCACGCTTCTGCACACGGTCAATGATCTTGAGCGTGGTCTCTACACCCACATCCGATGTAACGAGTACCTCCTCAAGGTTATCAAGCACCTCGTCATCAATCTCGCTCTTGCCGGCGATGGCACGGGCAATCTTACTGAAAACACTTTGTTTTGTCTTTGAGAGTCCCTGGTCAAGGACCTCCTTCTTTTCTCTACTGAAAAAACTGAATATTCCCATATTCTCTAAAATATCGTTTCCAAATCAATGGCTGCACAGGCAGCCGCCTTTCATTCATTAATCTAACTTGAGCACTGCAAGGAACGCCTTCTGTGGAACCTCGACATTGCCAATCTGCTTCATGCGCTTTTTGCCCTTCTTCTGTTTCTCGAGCAACTTGCGCTTACGCGATACGTCACCACCGTAGCACTTTGCTGTAACGTCCTTACGCACCTGCTTGATGGTCTCGCGGGCAATAATCTTTGTACCGATAGCAGCCTGCAGCGCAATGTCGAACTGCTGTCTTGGAATCAGGTCGCGTAGTTTCTCGCACATCTGACGGCCAAGACCGTATGCGTTGTCAACGTGTGTAAGTGTAGAGAGTGCATCTACAGGCTCGCCATTAAGCAGGATATCGAGTTTGATGAGTTTTGATGTCCTGAAGCCTGCGGGGTGATAGTCGAACGATGCATAACCCTTTGAAATGCTCTTGAGTTTGTCATAGAAGTCAATGACAATCTCGCCAAGCGGCAACAGGAAACGAATATCCACGCGGTTACCGGTTATAAATTCCTGTTTGAGCAACTCGCCACGCTTTGAGAGGCACAATGTCATGATTGGGCCAATATACTCGGCGCGTGTGATGATGCTAGCGTTAATGTATGGTTCCTCGATATGGTCAATAAGGGTCTGCTCGGGCATGCCGCCTGGGTTGTGCACCTCCTTTGCCTCGCCCTGCTTGTCGTACACCATGTACGATACGTTGGGCACAGTGGTAATGACACTCATGTCGAACTCGCGGTCGAGACGCTCCTGCACAATCTCCATGTGCAAGAGACCGAGAAGACCGCAACGGAAACCAAAGCCAAGCGCACCCGAGGACTCGGGGGAGAATGTCAGCGATGCATCGGTGAGCTGCAGTTTCTCAAGCGAAGCACGCAAATCCTCATAATCCTCGGCATCTATCGGGTATACACCCGCAAAGACCATTGGCTTAACCTCCTCAAAACCGGCAATAGCAGCTGTACATGGACGTGCAATGTGTGTGATTGTATCACCCACTTTCACCTCGCGCGATGTCTTGATACCCGAAATGATGTAGCCTACGTCACCGGTGCGCAACTCCTGTCGGGGACACAAATCCATCTTCAGCACACCTATCTCATCGGCATCATACTCCTTGCCGGTGTTAAAGAACTTCACCTTGTCGCCCTTGCGCAAAACTCCGTTGGTTATCTTGAAATATGCAATGATGCCACGAAATGAGTTGAACACCGAGTCAAAGATAAGTGCCTGCAGAGGAGCCTCCTCGTCACCCACTGGGGCGGGAACTCGCTCAACAACGGCATTCAATATATCCTCGACACCCAAGCCTGTCTTTCCCGAAGCCTCGATGATATCCTCCCTGTCGCAGCCAATAAGGTCGACAATCTCATCCTTCACCTCCTCGGGCATTGCGTTGATCATATCGCACTTGTTCACAACCGGGATAATCTCCAGACCGTGATCTACCGCCATATAGAGGTTCGAGATAGTCTGTGCCTGGACACCCTGTGTTGCATCCACAACCAGCAGCGCGCCCTCGCAGGCGGCAATTGAACGTGACACCTCGTACGAGAAGTCAACGTGTCCCGGAGTGTCAATGAGGTTGAGAATATATTTCTCGCCCTTGTACATGTACTCCATTTGTATCGCATGGCTCTTGATGGTGATACCACGCTCCTTTTCAAGGTCCATATTGTCAAGCATCTGACCCTCGGTAACGTTTATGGTCTTGGTTGTCTCAAGCAAACGGTCGGCCAAAGTAGATTTACCATGATCGATGTGGGCAATAATGCAAAAATTTCTGATTTTCTCCATATATGTCAATTGTTTTTCTTCGATGAATAAAGCCTTTTTGGCAAATTTAGATGCAAAGGTTGCAACAAACGAGCGAGAAACATAAAGTTTGCTTAAGTGTTTATCACAGCGAGTGCAGACAATCTTCGCAGTCAACAGACTGCAAAGATACAAAAAACGCTATATATATAATAACAAGGCGCGCATAAATTTCGCCACACCTGCAAAACAAAGCAAATCCCATGCTTTTTAGAACGAGGACCATAAGCGCCAAGTGTCAATATTTTTCAACTGACAACAAAGGACAAAACACATATATAAAGAAGTGGAGCCAAAAGTAATCAAACAATTATAAACAAAAACATTAATATATAAAAAAGAAACGCGACAGTGTTGGAGAATCCAATGCTGTCGCGTAAAAGAATATCGGTTGTATTTTACTTGAAGACGTGCTTGCCGTATTCAACGCCTTTAAACTGATAATATTTTGCCTCGCCCTGCAAGCGATTGATAAAATCATCGTAATTGCGCAGTTCGGCAGGTGTCCATCCGGCCTCAGCCACAGCTGCAAGGCGTGGCAGCATAAGATACTCAACCACTGATGGCTCCACCACCCATTCTGTCCAGAAATTGGCCTGCACGCCCAGATATTTGGATTGCAGTTCCTCGGGGATATTATTCATTGGCTTGTAGTTATATACGCGCTCAACAGTCTCATCGCCATAGCCCTGCGACTTTGGTTCGGTCTCCAGCCTTGACTGGCGACGGTTGATGTAATAAGGAATCTGTGGGGAGAGGATTGTGCTCATGCCACGCATTGCAGCATCCTTTGCCGCACCGTCGGCACCAATCCATGCCATAATGGTTATATCCTTTCCAAGCGGCTCTGTATTGCCATGCAGCACCTCGTTCCAGAACACCAGTTTGCGCTGCTTGTCGGCAGGTTTCTGTGCAACGTGGTCAATCAGTTGCTTGTAGAAGTGTATTTGCAAATCGCGATAGTTCTCCGATCCAATCTCCTTCAGCAATGCCTGGCAATCACTATTGCGTTCCCATTTATACGTAGGGCATTCATCACCTCCAAGATGTATATATCCAAATGGGAAAAGTTCTGTAAGTTCGTCAATAACATCCTTTGCAAACTGCACTGCGAGCGGATTGGCAACATTTATTACATCGCTCGACACACCCTGCCACAGCCACACATCGTGCTTGTTCTCAGGGTCACAGGCAAGGAATTCAGGATATGATGCAACGGCTGCCTGCGAGTGACCCGGGATATCCACCTCGGGAATAATCTCCACAAAGCGCTCCTTTGCATACTCCACAACCTCCTTTATATCCTTGTGAGTGTAGTAGCCGCCATAGCGTATACCATCGGGCTTGACATCACCCCACGCACACACCTTGCTGTCGCGCCAAGCACCCACTTTGGTGAGTTTAGGATATTTCTTAATCTCGATGCGCCAACCCTGGTCCTCGGTCAAATGCCAATGAAAACGGTTCATCTTGTATGCCGCCATCACATCTATAATCTTCTTTATCTCTTCCTTGCCATAGAAATGACGACCCTCATCGAGCATAAATCCGCGCCAAGAGAAACGCGGTTCATCTACAATAAACACACAAGGAACGTTCCACTCTTTCACACTCTCGTCACGAACACCCGCCATCACATTGCGCGGCATAAGTTGTTTTAGAGTCTGGAACGCATAGAAGAAGCCTGCAGGCGTTGCTGCTGCGATGTTTATTCTTTTCGGGGTAACAGATAGCCTATAAGCCTCTTCACCCATATATTCATCAACATACAGCACAATATGCGCATCCCCCTCCTTAGCGGCTTCTTGCACATCCCAACCAAGGAACAGGCCATCCTTCAGCCTATCCTTGACAAGTTTTACACCGGTTGTTTTCTTTATCTCCTTGACAAAATTGTCCACGACAGCATCAACGCCTCCATCCTTTATTTGGGGATAACACAGTACGACCTTCCCATTGAAAGAAAAATCACCCTCCTCCACCTGCATTTCGGCAGGTTTTGGAATAATGGAAATCTCTTGTGCATGCAGCGAGACACCCATAAGCAACAACAGTGCAAAGACTATTTTTTTCATACTATAATAGATTATAAGTTAGTGATTCTCATTAAACAAACGCAGCCTCTCTTCAAGCATTGCATAATGGTGTGGCCTGATGTTTGACGAGCAGGCGCGTATTCCCTTTCGCATGCCTCCCGTTGTGGCAAGGTCAATGCCGCTCACGCCATAATAGAGCAGTTCCTTCAACAGTTCGCCGCCATCCATATCCTTGTACCCGATGGTAAAGAAGAAACCGTCGCTCACAGGCTCGTCAACATCCTTGTCATAGACAATGCTAAAGCCGTTGCGCAGCAGAATATCCTTAATACGTGCAGTGCGTAGCGCATACTCCTTTATATCACCAACAAAATCGTACTCGCCATCGCACGCCGCCTTGAACATTGCAGCAAGCGCGCATTGTGCCGAGTGTGACACGCCCGACGAGAACGAATAGAGGAAGATATATGCAAACGCAGCACCAAAACGCGCAATGCCATAGCGCTGCTTGAGAGTATCGTATGCACGGCTGTACAATGCATCCGAAATGCATGCGACAGCAATGCGCTGGCCAGCATAACTGAATATCTTGGACGCGCTTATGAGCATAATATAGTTATGGGTATACCTTGACACGCTCGGTTGGAAGGGTGGCTCAAACGGGCGGCTCATATCGCGGCGAAAATCCATTGTCATATACGCAAGGTCCTCAATCACCACAACATCGTGCTTTGTAGCCAAGCGGCCAATTATCTCAAGTTCCTCATCTTTCAGGCACATCCACGTAGGGTTGTTGGGCGAAGAATAGAGAACAGCGCAGATATTCCCCTGTGCAAAGCAGTTCTCAAGTTTCTCTTCCAGTTTATCTCCACGATACTCTGCAATGTCAAACGATGCAACCTTCACGCCAATCACTTGCGCCTGCATCTTCTGCACCGGGAAACCGGGGTCAATGTAGAGCACTGTGTCGCGTTTTGGGTCAAGTTGCGAGGCAAGCATCAGCGATGCAAATGACGCCTGCATAGAACCCACTGTAGGGATGCAACCATTGGGGCTTATATCGGTATTGACAAATGCCTTCACAAAGCGCGACGCCTCGTTCTTCAGTTCCGGTATGCCGTCGATTATCGGATATACCGACGCCACCCCGCGCTGCAGAGCCTCACACTCGGCTCGCACACCAACCTCGGCCGGCGGCAAGCCCGGAATACCCATTTCAAAATGGATAAACTCTGTGCCTGTACGCTCCTCGGCAGCACGCACCACTGCCCCAATCTGACGGATTGAGGCAGAGCGTATGTCATCTATTTCAAGTTCCTTGACAATAGAATCTATTATTTCCTTTTTTACCACACTCATTTTCCAGGTCTTCTCCTTAAAGTATGAGAGTCATATCAAGGATTGATTTAATGTCCGAATTCGGACATTAAATCAATCTTCCATTAGTTTGCGATAACGTGCTTTCTTAGGTTCCTCAATGCCAAGACGGCGCATCTTGTTCTCCTCGTAGTCCGAGTATGAGCCCTCAAAGCCGAACACATTGCCATCACCCTCAAATGCAATGATGTGTGTACAGATACGGTCAAGGAACCAACGGTCGTGGCTGATTACCACAGCGCAGCCTGCGAAGTTCTCAAGACCCTCCTCTAGCGCACGCAATGTATTCACGTCAATGTCATTGGTAGGCTCGTCAAGAAGGAGTACGTTACCGCCCTCTTTAAGCGCCATTGCAAGGTGCAGGCGGTTACGCTCACCACCGGAGAGCACACCACACTTCTTCTCCTGGTCGGCGCCGGAGAAATTGAAGCGTGACAGGTATGCGCGAACGTTGATCTCCTTGCCGCCAAGGCGCATGAGTTCGTTGCCCTGGCTCATAACCTCGTATACGCTCTTGTCGGCAACAATATCCTTGTGGTTCTGGTCAACATAAGCAATCTTCACTGTCTCGCCAACCTCGAATGTACCCTCGTCGAAGTCGGAGGCCAAGCGGTCTTAGGAA
>JAZLBZ010000006.1:0-14113 GCA_045613945.1 Bacteroidaceae bacterium | reverse complement strand
CGAAATCAAGAGCATCATCGCAGCACAGCGCGACTATTTTGCCACTAACGAGACATTGGAATACAAGTTCCGCAAGGTGCAGCTGAAAAAGTTGCAGGCGGCGCTCAAGAAGTGGGAGAAACCGCTTTGCGATGCACTCTGGACCGACCTTCACAAGTCGGCCGAAGAAGCCATCCTCACCGAACTGAGCATTGTTGCAGGCGAGGTGAAGAACCACATAAAACACTTGCGTGGATGGATGTGCAGCCGCAGTGCCTGCACACCGCTCAAGATGATGCCATCGCGCAGCCGCGTAGTGAGCGAGCCTTTGGGCGCAGCGCTCATCATCTCGCCCTGGAACTACCCCGTACAGTTGCTGCTCAACCCGCTTGTTGGTGCAATATCTGCAGGCTGCACTGCAATACTAAAGCCATCGCCATACGTTCCAAGCGTATCGCGCGTAATTGAGGAGATGATTACAGAGACATTCGACAAGCGCTACATTGCTGTAGTACAGGGCAACCGCGACGTGAATACCGCGCTGCTCGAGGAGCGCTTTGATATAATCTTCTTCACCGGCAGCCCTGCACTTGGCAAGAAGGTCATGGCCGCAGCAGCAAAGAGCCTCACCCCGGTGGTACTGGAACTTGGCGGCAAAAGCCCCTGCATTGTAGATGCCGATGCCGATATAAAGATTGCTGCACGCCGCATCGCATGGGGAAAGACACTCAATGCCGGACAGACCTGCATTGCCCCCGACTATCTGCTCATTCACAGCAGCCGCCGCGAGGAGTTCATCAAGGAGTTCGGCAAGGCGCTTGAACGCCTGCATGGCAAGGACATAAGAGCAAGCCGCCACTTTGTGCGCCTTGTAAACGACAATGCCTTCAACCGCGTATCGGGCTATCTGAAAGATGGCAAGGTAGTTTTTGGCGGAACAACAAACGCAGCCGAGCGCTATATTGAGCCAACACTGCTTGCCGATGTACAGGCTACTGCGCCTGTAATGCAGGAGGAGATATTCGGTCCAATACTCCCAATGATGCCATTCGAGAATATTGACGAGGCAATCACCTTCATCAACGAAAGGGAAAAGCCGCTTGCGCTATACTATTTTGGCAAGGTGAGCACCGGAAAGGAGGTAATCCGTACCACATCGGCCGGAGGCTCGTGCATCAACGACACCATCATGCACATTGCCAACGAGAATATACCGTTCGGCGGCGTGGGCAACTCGGGCATGGGACACTATCATGGCCGCCTGAGTTTTGATGCCTTCTCGCACAAGCGCTCAGTGGTAACCACCCCAACATGGCTCGACCTACCATTCCGCTACATGCCCTACAGGATGTTCGGGCTGGTAAAGAAACTATTATAGACAAAAACTGCTGTGGAGCCACGCTTCACAGCAGTTTTTGTCTAAATCACCACCTTGTCAAGTATCCCATTGAGTGCAGCAATGGCAATGCCGTAATTAGTTATTGGAACACCTTGCGCCTTTGCCTGGCGCACGCGAGAGAGAACGGTGCGGCGGTTAAACATGCACGCGCCGCAGTGAATAACAATATCATACCCCGCAAGGTCACCTGGGAAATCGTTACCGCCCACAACATCAATCTGCAGTCCCTCGCCCAGTTTGCTGCGTAGCAGGCGCGGCAACTTCACGCGGCCAATATCCTCGTTCTGCGGGATATGGCTGCACGCCTCGGCAATTAGCACACGCGCTGTCGGCGGCAAGGCAAGCAAAGCCTTTGCGCCACAAAGGAACGCATCAATGTCGCCCTTATGGCGTGCCATTAGCACCGAGAAAGACGTCAGCCTGGTCTCGGGTGGAGTGAGTTTTTCAACAGCAGCAAACACCTGCGAATCGGTTATTATAAGTTGTGGCGGAGCGACCAGTGACTGCAAAAGGCGCGGCAACTCCTCGGGCGCACAACAAAGCGCAACACAGTGCTTGTCGAGCAGATTACGCAACGTCTGTACCTGCGGCTGTATGATACGCCCTTTTGGAGACGACGCATCCTGCGGCATCACAAGCACCACCACATCACCCGGTTTCACAAGTGAATAGGTAATATCGTCGAAATCATCATCCTGCTTATACTGCTGCGCAATACATTCAAGCAGAACCTCGCGCCCTTCGCCACTAATGGCTGAAAAGGCAACAGTATCACAGTCAAGCACTTTCTGCCACGCAGCAATGCGCTCCGTGCTGCCCTCCAGGTCGCACTTGCCCACAACAACAATCACAGGAATTTGCTGCTCACGCATTTGTGCAATCCACTGTTTCTCAGGCAAAGCATCACCGTCATATTCACCAAGCAGAAGAATGGCAGTTTCGACCCTTGCAAGCACCTTGCGCGTCGCATCAACACGCATGGCACCAAGTTCGCCGACATCGTCAAACCCCGCAGTGTCGGCAATCACAGCCGCACCAACGCCAGGCAGTTCAATATTCTTCCACACAGTGTCGGTTGTAGTTCCTGCCACATCAGAGACAATAGAGACAGTCTGCCCCGCAAGACAGTTCACAAGCGACGACTTGCCCGCATTCCTGCGGCCAAATATGGCTATATGGTAACGGTTTGAACGAGCTATAGAGGTCATAATAGAGATATAATTTTTACAAAGGAAACAAAAAAACTTGTATTTTCAAAAAGATAGAACAGCACGTTGCTTGCCACAAAAGACCGACGTCACAAAAAAACATTGCCGTTAATTTCATTATTTACAAACTTTAATCTATCTTCGCAATGTAATCGGGCAACCGAATACAAACATTTTACATAATTTGCTCAGTCGCCTCTGAATCACCACCTCGAGTAATGAACGAGCAATATATTACAATCGTTGAGAGTTTGCGCACAGGCGCGGGCTTTCTCATAGATTGTAATGGTTTGTGGTGAACCAGGAGGCGTATGACGAGGGTCTGCGCTTTTCTTTTTTATACAGATAGCGCGGCATAGTTCGGATATGTACCTATGTTCAACCATAAAAGAGACACTATTATGAAAAATGTCTTATACAAATTTGCAGCGTTTCTATCGTGTTGCACAGTGGTCTTTCTGTTTATCCACATCATAAAAGAGAAAACAGATAGACAGATTGTACACATTGAAAAACCAAAGGCAATAGACATTGCAAAACTAAACAGTTATGCCAATGAGGAAGAAATGGAATTGGCAATCGCATACAAGGATGGTTTTATAGAAAAATGCGAAGCACTTGGCAAAGAAACACCCACAAGAATTGGCAATTATTTGATACTGAAAAAGGTTGACATTACAGACCAGCAGATTACCTACTCATACCAATTTTTGTTCGACAAATCAAAATTTAGTGAAAGCAAATGGAACGATTTCATAGTCAATTCCAAAGAAAGTACAAAAACAGAAATACTCTCTTCCAGTAAAGAAATTTTGGCAGACTACAACATATCCCTTTCTAAGGTTTTTGAACTGGCAAACATAAAATTGGAATATCTCTTATTCGATATAAAAGATACATTAATTGCAACTTTTCAATTAGATTACATTGACTTTTACGGAATGTAAGTTTACATTTCTAAAACCTGAAATCCCTCTCGCCGTTGTCTATGCGGTCAAGGTACTCGGCGGCCTTGACGCGGGCGTGTTCGTTTGGAATGCCGCCTAGCAGGCGCTTTATCATTGCCTCACCTTTGGCGCGCGTGGCAGGCGAGGCATAGTCCTGCAGGTACTCCTTGAGTGTTATAAGCGCATTAGGCAGGCAGCAGTTGGATATTTGCCCGTTCTTCAGCAGCGTCATAAAGCGGTCGCCGGTGCGGCCTTCGCGGTAACAGGCGGTGCAAAAACTAGGGATATGGTCAAGGGAGAGCAGCCAATCCACCACCTCGTCGAGCGTACGGTGGTCGGCAATGTCAAACTGCGCGGAATTATCTTCGGGCGCCTCCTCGGTAACGTATCCGCCCACACTGGTGCGCGAGCCGCCGCTTATTTGCGAAATGCCAAGTTCAAGCAGGCGCTCTCGGCTCTTGGCGCTCTCACGCGTGGAGATTATCATTCCTGTATATGGCACTGCAATGCGTATGATTGCAACTATCTTATAGAAAATATCATCGGGCACAGCATTCTCAAAATCGGCAGTGTCAACGTCATCGGCCTTGCAAAGGCGCGGCACGCTGATGGTGTGCGGCCCAATACCGTACGTTGCCTCGAGGTGCTCGGCGTGCATCAGCAGACCTACGAAATCATAACGATAGGTCTCGAGCCCAAAGAGCACTCCAATGCCCACATCGTCTATGCCGCCCTGCATTGCGCGATCCATCGCCTCGGTGTGCCAGGCATAGTCTTTCTTTGGCCCTGTGGGGTGCAGTGCCTCATAGTTTGCCTTGTTATACGTCTCCTGAAAGAGTATGTAGGTTCCAATGCCTGCGTCGCGCAAGCGGCGGTAGTTCTCGACTGTTGTTGCAGCAATGTTCACATTCACGCGGCGTATTGCACCATTCCTGTGCTTTATGCCGTATATGGTCTTTATGCTCTCAAGGATATATTCAATGGGGTTCATGAGCGGGTGCTCGCCTGCCTCAAGCGCAAGGCGCTTGTGCCCCATATCCTGCAGCGCGATGACCTCGGCACGTATTTCATCCTGCGAGAGTTTCTTGCGGCGTATGCTCTTGTTCTTGGCATGGTAGGGGCAATAGACACAGCCATTGTCGCAATAGTTCGACAGGTAAAGCGGTGCAAACATCACAATGCGGTTGCCATAGAAGCGGTGCTTAATCTCATTGGCAAGGGCGTATATCTGCTGCACCACAGGAGGGTCGCAACACTCAAGGAGCACTGCCGCCTCGCGGTGTGTTATTCCTTTAAACTCACGCGCCTTGTCAAGGATGCCCTGAACAAGTTCTGCATTGCCGCAGTTCTCACGTGCATACTGCATTGTGGAGCGTATCTCGCTGTCACAAATAAAATCGGTTGCTATAGTAGATTTTGGATTGTACATTTTCTTTATTTTATTAATTTCCACCTCACCTTGCATCATAGTCTCCTCGGGAAAAATCAATACCGTAGCCAATTTCTTCTAATTTCTTGAAAAGAAGTTCTATCTGCCATGCAGATTCTGCGCCGTCGCTTTTCTTATTGTCATAAATTGCATACTTCGCGCGGCAATGCAAAGGAGTGACGTTAGGCATAACCACATTTGCGCCGACAAGAATTGCGCGCTGCGTGCCATTGTCACAAAGCGTTGCAAGCGCAGTGGTTGCCGGGATGAGCGCTCGCGGAAAGCGCAGGCGCAGAAGCGATATCAGCAGCAGCGTATCGTCTACACTACCCGGCTTTTCACCCGCAAAGGGCGTTCCCGCTGCAGGAATAAAAGGGCCAATGCCTATCATCTGCGGTTGCACCCTGTCAAGTAGCATCAAGTCCTCTACCAGATGCTCCACAGTCTGCCCAGGCGAGCCTATCATCATACCACAGCCCACCTGGTAGCCAAGCGACTTGAGGGTTTCAAGGCATTGTAAGCGATTTTCAAGGTTCATAGTATTTGGGTGCAAATATGCGTAGTGCCCCGCATCGGCCGTCTCATGGCGCAGCAAGTAGCGGTTGGCACCGGCATTGCGCAATAGTTCATATCCTGTAGCAGTGCGCTCACCGACCGACAGAGTTATTGCCCTTGAGGGGTGCTCGGCACGTATGGCAGCAACCACATCGGCAAGCCACTCGTCGCTTTGCAGCGGGTCCTCGCCACCCTGCAGCACAAAGGTGTTGAAACCAATAGCCGCAGCCTCGCGGCAGCACTCCAATATCTGTTCCTTGCCAAGCCTATAACGCTGTGCCTGTGTGTTGCCGCAGCGCAGCCCGCAGTAGCGGCAGTTATTACGGCAGTATGAACTTATCTCAATGAGAGCACGCACATAGACACCTTTGCCAAAATGCCTCTGCGCCACCTTGCGGGCCAAAAGAGCAAGGCTCTCCCTCTCCCCGTCATCGAGTTGCGTGAGGAGCCGGTGCCACACTTCGGCAGGCACTCTGTCGGGCGAAACAATCTGTCTCAGCAGGTTTTCAAAGTCGTTTTCTCCCATTTTTAAGTCTAAACAAAAAACATTGTTGCAAAAATAGTTGAATTAGTAGTTTTTTAATTATTTTTACTGCAAAATTTAACAACAGCAAAACAAACCATAATTATTACATATGTTCATCCGTTACCGTCTTCTATCGAAACTTGTGGCTATGTGGAAGAACAACGAACTTCTGCAAAAGATTGACCGTATGCCATACGAGATGTACCCACGCAACCAGAAGCCTAAGGGGCGATGCTGCATACACAAGGAGCGTGCCGTAATTAAATACAAGACAATGGCAATGATGGGTTTCACAATGCAGGATGAGACCGATGAGATGACCCCGCTCAGCAGTTATGCACGACTGATGCTCACCGGCAACAACCACAACGACAAGAGACAACTCCTGCACGTAATGGACGAGGCCTGCTCATCGTGCGTAAAGAGCAACTACGAGGTATCGAACCTGTGTCGCGGCTGTGTTGCGCGTCCCTGCTACACCAACTGTCCAAAGGGTGCAATTTTCTACGACAAGGATGACAAGGCACACATCGACCACGACAAATGCATAAGTTGTGGAAAATGCCATCAGGTATGCCCCTACCACGCCATCATCTACATGCCTGTTCCTTGTGAAGAGGCTTGTCCTGTAAAGGCAATCTCAAAGGACGAGTATGGCGTTGAGCACATTGACCCCGACAAGTGCATCTACTGCGGCAAGTGCCTGAATGCCTGCCCGTTCGGTGCAATATTTGACAAGTGCGAGGCCTTTGACGTGCTCAAGGAGATGCGCGCCGGCAAAAAGGTTATAGCAATGGTTGCGCCATCGGTACTCGCACAGTTCGGCAAACCAATTGAGCAGGTATACGGTTCGCTAAAGGCAATGGGTTTCCACGATGTGGTGGAGGTTGCATATGGTGCCGAAGAGACCATTCGCCGCGAGGCCGAGGAACTGAAGGAAAAGATTGAGGAAGGGCAGCCATTCATGACTACAAGTTGTTGCCCGGCATACGTCAACCTCACCAGAAAGCATATTCCCGAAATAGTAAAATACGTATCATCGACAGGCTCCCCAATGCACTACACCGCAATATATGCAAAGGAGAAGTTCGGCGAGGAGTGCCTGACAGTGTTCATCTCCCCCTGTGCATCAAAGAAAGCCGAAGGAGCCGCCGACAAGAACGTTGACTTTGTGCTCACATTCCGCGAAATAGATGCCATGCTGCAAGGCCTGGGCATTGACATTGAGAGCACGATGCCCTACACACCGGCCGAGAGTGCATGCCGCGATGCACACAACTTTGCAAAGACAACAGGCGTGTTCAATGCCGTAAAGAACCACATTGGCGACGAGAGCCTTGAGGGCGTGGTCATTGCCGACCTTAACAAGAAGAATATTGCAATGCTCAAGGGCTATGCAAAGACCGGCAAATGCCCCGGCAAGTTGGTTGAGGTAATGTCGTGCCCCGGCGGTTGCATCACAGGCCCTTGCACCTGCAGCCAGAGCGGCGAGGCCGCACGCCGCTTCGAGGCCGAAGTAAAGAAGAGATAAGATAGCGAAATAAATTTCAAACAGTTTCTAAAATTTTGCCAAGCGAAGATAAATGGTTATCTTCGCGCCTAATTAAAAGACTTGGAAAACAATAGATGATAGAACGCCATTTCATACTCGACGGCATTGACCCCGTCGGTTTCTACGGAGCGGGAAACATACACCTGCAGATGCTCAAGAAACTGCACCCCAAGCTCCGCATTGTTGCACGCGACAACATCATAAAGGCATTAGGCGATGACGATGAACTAGAGCGCTTTGGCAGGGTCATTGACCTGCTCAAGGAGTACTGCAACAAATACAACAGCCTCAACGAAGAGGCAATAATTGACGCAGTGAACGGGAAGCGCGGCGATAAGGGCAGCGACAGCAATGTCATTGTCTACAACATTAACGGCCGCCCAATATACCCACGCACCGAGAACCAGTGCCGTCTTGTCGAGGAGTACAAGAAGAACGACATGGTGTTTGCTGTGGGCCCCGCCGGAACAGGAAAGACCTACACCGCAATAGCGCTTGCCGTGAAGGCATTGAAGAACCGCGAGATAAGGAAAATAATCCTCAGCCGCCCCGCTGTTGAAGCCGGCGAGAAACTTGGATTTCTGCCCGGTGATATGCGCGACAAGATTGACCCCTACCTGCAGCCCCTCTACGATGCGCTTGAGGATATGATCCCCCTGGCAAAACTAAAGGAGCACATGGACAGCAACGTGATACAGATTGCACCGCTCGCCTTCATGCGCGGCCGCACGCTCAACGACGCAGTGGTAATACTTGACGAGGCGCAGAACACCACCCCGCAGCAGATTAAGATGTTCCTCACCCGCATGGGCAACAACACAAAGATGATTATCACCGGCGACCTAACACAGATTGACCTGCCACAGAGCAATGCATCGGGACTGATGCACGCGCAGCGCGTGCTCAATGGCGTGCCAGGCATTGGCTTTGTGACACTCACAAAGAAGGACATTGTACGCCACAAACTAGTGACGCGCATTGTCGAGGCATACGAGAAACACGAGAAACAAACTGCTGAGAGAGCGGCAGAGAAAAAAAGCAAGAACGATTGACAAAGCAATAACTTAAAACAAAAATACAATGGCAAAAGCATTAACAAACACAGATTTCAATTTCGAGAACCAGAAAAGCGTTTATCACGGTAAAGTTCGCGACGTTTACACCGTTGGCGATGACAAACTGGTGATGGTAGCAACAGACCGCATCTCGGCATTCGACGTTGTACTCCCCAAAGGCATCCCCTTCAAGGGCCAGATGCTGAACCAGATTGCAGCAAAGTTCCTTGATGCAACAGCCGACATCGTTCCAAACTGGAAACTCGCCACCCCCGACCCAATGGTTACCGTTGGTGTAATGTGCGAGGGATTCCCTGTTGAGATGATTGTACGCGGATACCTTTGCGGCTCGGCATGGCGTGCCTACAAGAGCGGCGTTCGCGAGATTTGCGGCGTGCAGCTCCCCGAGGGCATGAAGGAGAACCAGAAGTTCCCACAGCCCATCATCACCCCAACAACAAAAGCCGAGATTGGTGAGCACGATGCCGACATCTCAAAGGAGGAGATTCTTGCACAGGGCCTTGCAACCCCCGAGGAGTATGCATTGCTCGAGAAGTACACACTTGCCCTTTTCCAGCGCGGTACAGAGATTGCAGCCGAGCGCGGCCTTATTCTTGTTGACACAAAGTACGAGTTCGGCAAGCACAACGGCACAATATATCTGATGGACGAGATTCACACCCCCGACAGCAGCCGTTATTTCTACTCTGAGGGCTACGAGGAGAAGTTCGAGAAGGGCGAGCCACAGAAGCAGCTCTCTAAAGAGTTCGTGCGCGAGTGGCTCATGGAGAACAATTTCCAGGGCAAAGAGGGACAGCAGGTTCCCGAAATGACCGACGAGATTGTAGAGAGCATCAGCAACCGCTACATCGAACTCTATGAGAACATCACCGGCGAGAAGTTCGTGAAGGAGGAGTGCGAGGATATCAACGCCCGCATTGAACAGAACGTAAAGAACTATCTTGGATAAACTCCCGGAGATTCTTCACTACGTTCAGAATGACAACTAAACCAAACTGTATGAGTTACAAGCACGAGGAGGTAAAACCTTACCGAAGCGAGGGCGAGAAGGCCGAACAGATTGAAGAGATGTTCGACAACATTGCGCCCGAGTACGACAGGTTCAACTATGTTGCATCAATGAATATAGACAGGATATGGCGCAAACGCGCCATATCCGCTTTAAAGCCCTTTGCTCCGCGCAAGGTGCTCGACATCGCCACAGGTACCGGCGACCTGGCACTGCTCATTGACAAGATACTCAAGCCCGAGAGCATCATTGGCTGCGACATCTCGGAAGGCATGATGCAGGTCGCACGCGAGAAGTGCAGGAAACGCGGTGTAACAAGCATCACCTTTGAAAAGGAGGACTGCACCGCCCTCACCTACCCCGATGAGAGTTTCGATGCCGTAACATCATCGTTCGGAATAAGGAATTTTCAGGAACTTGACAAGGCTTTGGGCGAGATGCAGCGCGTGCTGCGCAAGGGCGGGCATCTGGCAATCCTTGAATTGTCGACACCGGTAAAGTTCCCAATGAAACAGTTGTTCCCCATCTATGCAAAATGCATTATGCCATTGATTGGCAGGCTGTTCTCGAAGGACACAAAAGCCTACAGATACCTCCCCGACTCCATTGCGGCGTTCCCGCAGGGCGAAGTACTACAGAGTGCATTAAAGCGAGCCGGTTTCAGCGAAGTCGAATTTCACCGTTTCACTGGTGGAGTATGTACATTCTATCTTGCAACAAAATGAAAAAATACGGAATAATTGGTTATCCGCTTGCACAGTCGGCATCACCGGCATTCTTCAACAAGAAGTTCCAGGACGAAGGCATTGACGCCCGCTACATCCCATTTGAGATTGAGAGTACCGACCAACTGCCACGCATCATTGAGCAGCACCCCGAACTTTGCGGTTTCAACGTTACCATCCCACACAAACTGAACGTCATGCAGCACCTTGCAGGCATCAGCGACGAGGCAAAGGCCATCAACGCAGTGAACGTGGTAAAGGTGACGCGCAACAGTGAGGGCAAGGCACAGTTGTGGGGGTATAACAGCGATGTAATTGGATTCTCGCGCTCCATTGAGCCTTTGCTTTGCGACAGCCACAAGAAGGCGCTGGTACTTGGCACCGGCGGAGCATCAAAGGCCATTGTCTATGCTCTTGAGCAACTGGGCCTTGAAGTGCAGCAGGTATCGCGCAAGGCGAGCGGAACGGCCATTGCATACGAGGATATCACACCGGGGATTATGGAGAGCCACACAGTCATTGTCAACTGCACACCACTTGGAATGGTGGGACACGGCGTCGACCAATGCCCCGATATCCCCTACTCACTCATTGGCTGCAACCACTTGCTATACGACATTGTCTACAACCCCGAGAACACCCTGTTCCTGCAAAAAGGAGCGGCACAAGGCGCAGTAACCAAAAGCGGCTACGAGATGTGGTACCTGCAGGCGCTTGCCTCATGGGAAATTTGGAATCAGAGGCTCTGATTCCAAATTTCCCACGAAGCAAGTAGCAATAAATCACGTAAAAACAAATCAAGAAGATACCAAAAAAGCAGTGAACGCGTTCACTGCTTTTTTGGTATCTATCACCTCGGTACTATCAATCAATAATCTGTCCTGTGGCTTCTGCAATATCCTCACGGTTTTCATCGCACCACTCTTTGTACTCCTCAATTTCCTCAGCACTCAAAGAACCCTCCAGTTTTTCTATCTTAATGAGGTTTTCTACCGTAGGATGCTCCAAAAACTCCTCGGCAGCCTCAATTGCAGGATTTGAAGAGCAGGCCACAAAGGCGTTCATTGTAGCAAGTAGCAAAACGAAGGCAAGCATTTTTTTCATATCAACTCAAACTTCAGTTACTCCCTCACCTCTGGGATATTCGTATAGTCGCCACGAATAATCTGGAAATCGGGGTGAACATCGGCAAAAGCATTCTTTGCAATCTCGACACCCTCGGGCACATATGCTACCTTCAGGTTAGGACAACGCTCAATACCCCATGCCTCAATCTTCTTTGTTCCCGGCGCGATGATGAGCACCTCTATACCATCGTGGAAATATACGGTATTCTTGTAGATTGTCTCCATTGGCATAAGTTCCAGACACTTCATTGCTGCCGGAATGTAGAGCAAGTCGAGGTCACTGCCATTTCTGCGATAAACGGCACCCATGTAACTTGCGAAAGTTGCATTGGCCGGGTCAATGTTTACATACTCCAAATTGGGTGCATTCACAGAAAGACCCACGGGGCTCTCGCCAAGTGACTTGATGTTCTTGCCGATGTATATCTCCTTGATTGATGATGGAAGGGGCACTGTTGGGTTGAACGATGCTACCTGATAACCGGCAGCACTGAAAGGAACGGTGAACGACGACTCGCCTTCCACAACCCTACAGAGATTGAAGTTACCACCGTTGAAATCGAACCAGCAGCCTTGCTCCCTGTAGAGAACAATATCAAGCGACATTACAAGGAGATGTGAATATAAACCCCAGTTTTTATATCTCCAAGGACCGCCATCCCAAGGGTTTGTGGGGTCGGCAACATACCACTTGCCGTCGGGGCAGGCATAGTTCCAGGCGTGTCCGCCAATTGAACTATGGAATCCGTTTACCACACAAGCCGGTATGCCCTGGCTGTGGAGCATAATAAATAACAGATTTGCATAACCCTGGCACACAGCCTTGCGGTTGATGAAAACGGCGTATGGGTCATTGTCGCTCAACGCATATTCCACGTTCTGGCTAACCCACTCATAACATTTTATAAAAGCATCGTACTGTGTTGTTGTTCCCTCCACAAGTTTATCGGCAAAAGCCTTGATTTCGGCATACTGCTCGGGGGTGATGTTCGCACGGCCAAGCGTGTCGGTTGCCTCAACGGCATTGACATTTACCAATAGCCTTGCCACATTTTCGGGAAGTGTCTTGCCGGGAACCACCGGTGAGCCGTCATCCTCGGGGAACGTAGCACGCGAAAGGTCAAAATCGGGTATCGCGGGATTCGCAAATTGTGAACTGTCGTCGTTGCAGGCAGTGAATGAAAGCGCCGCCGCAACCATAGTCATAAGTAAGGTTCTTTTCATAAGATATTGTCTGTAAATGTTTTTATTGATTATCTGTTTCTACACTCTGTTTCACCTCCTCAACACCATCAATGCGCGAAATGCTGTCTATAACCTCCTGCAACTCGGCCGAAGAGTGCACCGGAAACTCCATTGAGCAATAGCCAATGGAATCATGACTCTCGGTCGATATGCGTGTCAACGACAACTGCAACTTGTTGGTAATGCAGTCAATGAGGTCTATGAGCAAGTGATTGCGGTCAATTACCACAATGTCAATCTTCACGGGATAGAGGAATTCACGGTCCTCCTCAAAGTTCACGGCAACGATATCATCGCCACGTTGCGACGCCAGACGTATTGCCACCTTGCAGTCGCGACGGTGGATGGAAGTTGTACCATCGGTATTCTTGAAACCGATGACCTCATCACCCGGCAACGGACGGCAATGCTCGCAACGGCAGAACTGCAACTTGCGCTGCTTGTTGAGGAAATTGTTTATGTGCGATTTGGCCTTGAATGTCGACACATGATCAAGCCAGTCGCGTTTGGGGGTTATACTCTCGTTCGTGCCAATCTGCACCACATCGCCACGCTCAAGTTCGGTCTTAACCGAAGATAACTGGCCGTTGATGCGGGCATAGTGGGCGTGCAGGCCGAGTTCGCTGTGTATCTCAAAGGCGAAGTCGAGCGCAGTTGCGCCCTTTGGCAGGATAATGCCCTTGCCGTCGGGGGTATATGCCTCGATGTCATCATTGTAGAACGACGATGTCACACCATCCATGTACTCAACCTCCTTACCGCGGGTTGCCATCTCCTGCAACACATGCTTGAACTTCTCGAGCCAGTTGGTGATATTGGTCTCGGTACTCTCAGCAATACAGCCGAACTGCGACTTGCGTATCATTCGCTCCGATGAAATATGCACCTCTTCCCATGTTCCCTGCGGAGTGAGCAGTTTCACGTGGTAACTCTGGTAGCCGTTCTCCTTTGGCGAGTCAATGTAGTTTGCCACACTGCCGGGTTTCTCCTTGAAACGGTCGGTGAGGATTGAGTATATCTTCAGGCTCATATCCTTCTCGGAGTAGTCGTGTGTATTCGGGTAGATGATACGTATGTAGTATTTGCCCTCGACATGCTTAAAGTCGCAGCCGCTGCTGTTCATCTTGCGCCAAGCGCTGTAAGGGCCACGTGAATACACCTCGGTGCGCGCCATCAGAATGTCGTTATTCTCAAGCAGGCGTTCAATCTCAAAGAGGAATGCCTTCAGTCCCTGGCTGCGCTCTTTCTGTTCCTTGGCAAGTTGCTCCTCAATATATGCATAGTCGCGCGGACAGCGGTAACGAAAAGAGAGGTTCTCCATCTCGCGTTTGATGTA
>JAZLBZ010000005.1:0-11872 GCA_045613945.1 Bacteroidaceae bacterium | reverse complement strand
CCCCGAAAGTTTTTGACTTTCGGGGGGCATTTCACACACCACCCTATTAAAACTCATTTGTGTTGCAGGCCATTTACCGGCAGATCAATGCATTGCAACCATATTTGCCAGGAGATGTAAACTTGATATTCTTTATCTTTTTTGTTATTATAACGTGAGTTTGATATAAGCGCTGTTAAATCGCGAACTTGTCATTTCTCGTCGCGATGCTCCGTCGAAACGACACAGTCCAAGGATTGTGGGTCAACATCTATATTATTACCAATGTTATTCTTCTATAAACTTATAGAAAGTGTTTTTGTGAATAGAAATTGTTATCCAAGGTGATAGTTCTATTCCATATTCAACCAAGAACGGCTCCGGCTTTCTTTTGATAATGATTTCTGTATTGCGTTTTACATCCTCGTATGTCATAAACGGACTCAAAGAGGGTATATACATAAATTCGACACATACTATTTTACCTTCTATATTTATTCTCAAGCGAATATAGCAAATTATATTATTTTTCTCATTCAACAATGCTTTTAGCATTTCTTTGCATTGTTCTTTTTCATAACTCGCCAATATGTCTTGTATTATAGTTGATGCATTATGTTTTATATATTCATTTTTTTCTGCGTGTATCACATCAAAATCTGCATTGTTGTAATTCACCGGGCTATTATTGATGTATTGTTTCAACCCACAAGCATACAGACTTTTAAATTTCTCTATAACCAATGTATCATTACCATGTACTTGATATTCGATTTTTATACTGTCAGGTTTGAATACATTATTTGCAACACAAAACATTTGTACAAAAACGACAGCAATAAATGATAAGATTAACCGCTTCATATCTTTTTTTGATAAATTACTTTTCGCAATTTTCATCTTTTAAAGACAATTCTAACAGACATTCATCAATCGGTATCAACAAGGGAGGCAATATTTTTACGCCCATGTTTTCATATTCTTTAAAAAACGGGAAAGGTTCACAGGTTTTCAGCACCTTTGTATTACGTACAATATCTTCGGAAGCAAGATATTGCTCAAAGTTTACAGGACATATGAAATCAAGGTCAAAAATCAGACCTTTAGCATCAAGACAGATAAGTACCTGAACATTTCGACTTGTTTTTTTACTTGCTTCAATGAAGGCGGCACGACGTTCTTCATCATACCCTTCCAATACTTTTCTGACAACATATTTATAAAGAGCAATTCTGTTTTCATCATCATAATTAACCCTGTCTATCAGTTCCCTGAATTCCATTTCATTTTCATAATGGAATATACTGAATAGGTCCTCTTCATACCCCTTGAGGCCACAAAATGTGATTACACTTGAAGGCTTTTTTTTATAAAAAACAGTATCTTCACCACATACGCGGTAATCAACAATCCACCCATCAGGAGGATTCTTTTCAAATGCATAACACACCATTTGTATCAAGACTGATGACAGAAACAACAAGAAATATCTTTTCATACTCTCAATATTTATATTCTATATCAAAAATGTGCAACAGTTTTATCCAGTTATAGTTGAAGTTTTTAACTCCTTGTGTTTGATATGAATCACTTTTTTTGTAATGACTTTGAAAATCATCAAAATAGTAATTAATCTCAGATAAAAATTTATTCAAATCCAAAACACCATTTTCGTCCAATGCATTATTAATAAGGTCAATATAGTCATTATTTTTAGTTGTGGATATTCCATTCAGATACTCCATATCTTTTGTTTTCCTGTAGTTGTGATGATAATACAAATCCTTAATCACATGCTCCTGGAATTCCAAATTCGATTTACCTGTTCCAGTCATTCCTAAATAGTCCTGCACTGCGTGAATTGCTTCGGAAAGCAAGGTTCTCTTGTCTACGTGCCAACTATCCAAGTATATCTTATTTTTACTAGCATAATATCTTCCTATTCGTGGTGTTACCACACCGTTCTCATCAACACTAAACATATTATCAAGCACAACAATTTCGATCCCCGAATTATTCAGTATGCTTGCTGCAATTGGCGGCAATTCTTGTTTAATCTTTCTCAAATCATCTGTAAAATCTCTGTCTGGATTTTCTCCATACAAACCCGGTTTAATATAAGGTTTTGTTGTTACGGCATTATTTGAAACCGTATTTGTATTATTATTTACATTTACTGTTTTCAAAGAATCGGCAATGTTCTCAATGTTGCTTTTCTCTAACCGCAAACTGTCATTCTTGGCAGTTGTTGTGCGCGGTTTGCTGCCGCCTCCAAAATCAAACGGTGATTTTGGCGTTTCTGCTTCATTCTTCTCATTTTGTGGGCTCAAGGATGTGGCAACATCTTTCACGTTCCCAATAGCATTTCCATTGTTTCCCCAATTGGTCAAGCCCTGTACCATGATTTGCCCATTATCGTCCTTTTTAGGTTTCTCACTCTGCAATCCCCCTATTCCGCCAATGCCTGGCATTGGCTCGTTCTTGGTTGGTGCAGGAGGTGTCAAAGGGCAGATGGGGTTGCTCTCAAAATAATCGGTCTGCTTTGGCTTATCATCATCCTGCAGCACATACCTTGTCTCGTCGACCGTTCCCAACATTTTGGGGAAATGTGACATCAACTCACGTTTTCTCTGTTTCTCTTTTTCTATCTCCTGTCTGTTCCCGTGGAAATGCAATTCATACAATTCTTCCATATTGATTTTTTACAGCAAAGCTATATGCAATCCACCCAAACAGGGTTGCTGAATTGCCACAAAACAACATGGAGGGAAATAATACTGCTAATATAGCAAATGAAAAGGCGTTTGTCAACAGAGATAGGGGAAAAGATTTTGCACAGAAAGAAAAAAGTTGGTGTGTATTGCCTATCATTAACAAATCATAAAACCACACCCGCATTGCGAACCAACCCGCCCCGCACTGCATTATATAGTCAAACGGCACAGCCGCCGGGGGTATTCAATAAGTCACTCAAAGAGAGACTGCGACCCGGTCAACACCTGCATCATATTGGGGTCGTTACTATCCGAGACTGGCGGTGTGCCGTTTGACTATGTATAACAAATAAAAAAACAACAGTTATGAGCATGTTAATGAAAAGGAACGGCCAGCAGTGGCTGCCAAGTATCTTCAACGATTTTTTCAACAGCGACATTCTTGTGCGCAACAGTTCAACAGCACCTGCAATAAACGTCTTTGAGACCGAGAAGGAGTACAAGGTGGAGGTTGCAGCAGCCGGTATGTGCAAGGACGATTTCAAGATTCACATTGACAGCGAGAACGACCTCACCATCACAATGGAGAAGAACTGCAACTGCTGCACTGAGAACGGCGAGTGCAAGGACGACAAGAAGTGCGATGACAAATGTGACGAGCACAAGTGCGAGGAGAAGAAAGAGGAGAAGAAGCACGAGCAGGGCCGTTTTTTGCGCCGCGAGTTCTCATACACAAAGTTCCAGCAGACACTCATCCTCCCCGACGATGCCGACACAGACAAAATTGAGGCAAAGGTGAAGCACGGCGTGCTACGCATTGACATCCCAAAGAAGGCTCACGGCAGCGAGCATAAGATGAATAGGATTATTTCCATTGAATAAGAAAACCTATAGGTTTTCTTATCGGTGAGTTTTGCAGCCATTGAATGACATACGCGCGGCGTGCTGTTGCACGCCGCTATTTTTTTATTATCTTTGCGGGAGACATTGCCGAAAACACAAACAAAAAAACATAACAGACAATGAAAAGAATCTTTTATTCACTTTTAACACTATCGATTATGCTATCTGGTATCGCGTGTTCCGAGAAGAAGGAGGAGTGCAACAGCATCCTCAAAGAGAGCAAGGCACCATTCGGTGCGCCGGAGTTCCACACATTCAAGGTTGAGGACTACAAGGCTGCATTTGACTACGGATTTGCCGAGAAACGTGCCGACATAAAGGCTATCATTGAGAACACCGACGAGCCTACATTCGCTAACACCATTGACGCTCTGGAGTTGAGTGGCAAGACACTCGACAGGGTGTCGGCCATCTTCTTCACTCTCAACGAGAGCGATAACAGCGAGGCAACCACTGAGATTGAGAACTATGTTGTGCCAAAAATGACAGAACTGAGTGGCTACATCTACATGAATGACACGCTCTTCAACCGCATAAAGGCACTCTACAACACAAGAGAATCTCTTGGCCTGAACGAGGAGCAGAGCATTGTATTGGAGAACTACTACAACGCTTTTGTTCGCGGTGGTGCATTGCTTGGCGAGGCCGACAAGGCAACACTCCTTGACATTGAGACAAAGTTGGGCCTGGCATCAATAAAGTTCGGCAACAACCTGCTTGCCGACAACAAGGCATTCAAACTGGTTATCACTGACGAGGCCAACCTCAAAGGCCTGCCACAAGATGTAATTGAGGCTGCGAAGTGCGAGGATGGTACTTGGGTGTTCACCCTTGACAAGCCAAGTTGCATCCCATTCCTGCAGTATGCCGATAACCGCGAACTGCGAGAGAAGGTCTACAAGGCATACTATGGTCGTGGTGACAACCAAGACGCTAACGACAACAAGGCTATCATCAAGGAAATTCTCATTCTGCGCCAGCAAAAGGCGAAACTGCTCGGATTTGAGAGTTATGCGCACTTTGTGCTCGACGAGAAGATGGCAAAGACCCCCGAGGCAGCACTTGGCCTGCTTAGCAGCATATGGGAGCCTGCAGTGAACCGCGCAAAGGAGGAGAGAGCCGAGTTGCAGAAGATTGCCGACCGCGAGGGCGCAGGCATAAAGATAGAAGGTTGGGACTGGTTCTACTACACCGAGAAGTTGCGCAAGGAGAAATATGCGCTCAACGACGAGGCAATCAAGCCATACTTCAGAATTGAGAATGTACTGCAGGGTGCGTTCGACTGCGCAAGCAAGCTCTACAACATTAAATTCGTTAAGCGCAACGACATCCCAGTATACTACAATGGCGTTGAGGCATACGAGGTGCTGGACAACAACGGTGAGCACCTGGGTATCTTCTACACCGACTTCTTCCCACGTGCTTCAAAGCGCCAGGGTGCATGGATGACAAACTTTGTAAACCAGAGAAACATTGGCGGCGAGAATGTACGTCCAATGATTGTAAACGTTTGCAACTTCACAGCACCACAGGGCAACACACCAGCACTGCTGAACATTGACGAGACACGCACACTGTTCCATGAGTTCGGTCACGCGCTGCACGGCATGCTCACACAGACACACTACCCCAGCGTTAGCGGTACAAACGTGAAGCACGACTTTGTTGAACTATTCTCACAGATTAACGAGAAGTGGTCTATCCACCCCGAGGTTATGCCAACTTTTGCTAAGCACTACATCACAGGCGAGGCTATCCCTGCCGAACTCATTGAGAAGATGCAGAAGAGCGCACACTTCAACCTGGGCTTTGAGACAACAGAACTTGTTGCGGCAGCATTGCTCGACATGAAGATGCACCTCGTTGAGGACTACACCGACTTTGACTGCAACGAGTACGAGAAAGAACTGAGAGAGGAACTTGGCTTTATACCTGAGATTGAGTACCGTTACCGTAGCACTAACTTTGCGCACGTATTCGGTGGCGGCTATGCTGTAGGCTACTATGCTTATCTTTGGGCCGAGGTCCTCGACTGCGATGCGTTTGAACTGTTCCTAGAGAAAGGCGTGTTTGATGCAGAGACAGCAGCAAGTTTCAAGCAGCTCATTGAGATGGGCGGCAGCAAGGACCCAATGCGTGAGTACCGCCGTTTTCGTGGTGCCGACCCCAACCCCGACGCACTGCTCCGCGCAAGAGGACTAATCTAATAACCACATAAAAGCAGCCCACAGAGTGTGGGCTGCTTTTAGATAGCATAAGAAGTTGTTTAAATTTCTAAAAAAATATTTTCTTATAGAAGCCTGTTATTTCTCTGTTTTTTGTATTCAAAAATGCCTGTTTATTCATTTTTGCTCTATAAAAAACTTGGCGATATAAATTTAAACAGTTTCTAATATTCTAATAAATTGTTGGAGCACTTTAACATCTCCCTCCCCCTGCGGGTACTCCCTCTTCGAAAGAGGGAGAGTTATTGATGCATGAATAAATCTTTAAAAGAATCAAGAACACTATGGAAGAAAGAATAGAAAAGGCTGTGGCCCTGTTCAAGGAGGGCTATAACTGCAGCCAGTCTGTTGTTGCGGCATTTGCCGACATGTATGGTTTCACGCAGGAACAGGCACTGAAGATGGGTGCCTCGTTTGGTGGCGGTATTGGCCGTATGCGCCAGACTTGTGGCGCAGCATGCGGACTGTTCCTTGTAGCAGGCCTTGAGACAGGATGTACCGAAGGACACAACCCACAGGGTAAAGAGGCAAACTACAAGGTGGTACAGGAACTGGCCGAGGAGTTCCGCAAGCGTAACGGCTCGCTCATCTGCGCCGAACTTCTGGGCCTGGCAAAGAATGCCCCCACTCCCACAACACCCGATGCACGCAACGGCGAATACTACAAGAAACGCCCTTGTGTGAAGATGGTTGAGGAGGCTGCACGTATATGGTGCGAATACCTTGAAAACAACAAGAAAGAGCAATAAACTGCGACAAAAAGCAGCAATGTCATTGAAAATCACGTACTTTTTGTTTGTAATGTGAGAAAAAAGCAGTATCTTTGCACCCGAAATAGAAAAACAGCCTCATTCAGTGCTTAAAGAGTTATAACAAAGGTTGTTACAATTTCAAATAGAATTTGATGTTTAATTAAAATACTAAAGAACTATGATTGAGAATGCTGGTGCATTTGCAGGCCGCATCTGGGCTGCTTTGAACGAGACAGAGGGTCTTACTCTTAAGGAGATCAAGACAAAGGCAAAATTGAAAGAGAAGGAGTTGTACCTCGGTTTGGGTTGGTTGCTCCGTGAGGATAAGATTTTCTCTTGCATTGCAGGTGAGGATGAGATCTTCGCTCTCAAGTAATTGAAAACACTATTCAATTCAAATAAATGCTGCTTGGCAAATTGCCAAGCAGCATTTATTTTGGGGTAATTATAGTTAATTTTCTGCGTTTATGCCATATTGACCGCATGGGAGATATCTCTACATTTCATTTGCAGCGACAACAATTCACATTATCAAATCTCCACCACCAAGCCATCATAGGCAAAATGCACTCCTTGTGGCAAGCACTTCTCAATCTTTGCATGCAGGCCAATGTGGTGCATCATATGCGTGAAATATGCCTTGCGTGGCGAGAGATAATCAACAACGCGCAAAGCCTCGAGCACAGTCTGATGACTGCGGTGGGGCTTTGAATAGCGCAAGGCATTTATCACAAGCACCTCTACCCCCTTGAGTCTTTCAAGTTCGGCAGGTTCAATGCGGCTCATGTCAGTTATATATGCAAGCCTGCCGAAACGATATCCGACAATTGGCAAGGCTGCATGATACACACGTATTGGCTCAACCTCGACATCACCTATCGCAAACGGTTTCATATCCTCTATTGAGTGCAGTTCAATATTAGGCACACCGGGATACTTCACCTTGGCAAAGCAATAAGGGAACATTGAGCGCACCTGCCCAGCGGTGTCGTCATTGGCATAAATGGGAAAGACACTTTGCGATGCAAAGGGACGCAGGTCGTCAATGCCGGCAATGTGGTCGTAGTGCTTATGAGTCAGAATAAGTGCATCGAGGCGTAAGACATCGGCACGCAGCATCTGTGCGCGGAAATCGGGACCACAGTCAATGAGAATAGACGTATTGCCGGTTTCGAGCAGTGCCGAACAGCGCAGACGCGCATCGCGCGGGTCGCGTGAGGTACAAACCTCGCACTTGCATCCAAGTTCGGGCACTCCGGTAGACGTTCCTGTACCTAAGAAAGTGAGTTTCATTGGCCAATTACATTCACCTCCATTTTGAGGCATACATCAAACCTCTCCTTCACCGAGGCAACAACAGCCGATGCAAAATCAAGGACATCGCGGCCTGTTGCGCCACCAAGATTCACAACCACAAGCGCCTGATGCTTGTAGACACCCACATGCTCATGCGGTGTCTGTTTCCAGCCGCACTGCTCTATGAGCCAACCGGCCGAGAGCTTTACATCGCCACACGCGAGCGGATACTGCGGCATTGCAGGATAGGCATCCTTCAGCGCTGCTGCCTTGCCGGCCGGCACTACAGGATTCATAAAGAAACTGCCGGCGCTGCCAATCTGTTCGGGGCTAGGCAACTTTGCCTCACGTATCTCGCAGACGGCACGGCGCACATTAGCAAGTGTTGCCCCGCCAAGTTCTGCTACCTTATCATTCAGGTTGCCGTATGAGAGTTTGAAATCGGTTGTTTTCTTAAGCCTGTAGGTTACGTATGTGACTATGTGACGTCCCTTTTCGGTTGTCTTGAAGATACTGTGGCGGTAGGCAAAATCGCAGTCGGCCTTTGTAAATGAGCAGGCAACAGCATCGGCAAGGCGCATGGTCTCGACCTTTTCAATGAGGTCACCCGCTTCAACGCCATAAGCGCCAACATTCTGCACCGCACTTGCACCAACCTCGCCGGGAATGAGCGAGAGGTTCTCGAGCCCGCTCCACCCCTTCTCAACGGTATATGCAACAAGCGCATCCCAGTTCACTCCGCTACCCACACGCAGCAGCACATCTTCGGCACTCTCCTCAATGACATCGATATCCATTATTGCCGAGTGAAAGACTGTGCCGTCAAAATCACCCACAAACAACAGATTGCTGCCGCCGCCAATGACAAGCGACTTGCCACTGAAACCGCAGCCAATAAACGCCTTGAGTTCATCGACTGAAGAAAACTCAACAAAACGGGCCGCCTTTGCCTCAATGCCAAAGGTATTATGCGGCAAGAGCGAATATGTATTGAATTGCTTTATCATGACATTCCGTTTAGCACATACCACACTGCTATCATATGGCATACCGAACCAAGCAGCACAAAGAAGTGGAACACTGTGTGTATGTATTTTACTTTATGAAAACTGTAGAAGACTGCACCTGTTATATACGCCACGCCCTCGCCAACAACCCAAAGAAAGACCGACAATGGCACTGCGTTGTAGAACTGTTTCATTGCAACAACAATGGTAAGGCCCATAAGGACATAGCATACCGTCTCCAACTTGTTATGTTTCTTTAGGCTGTAGAGGCTCAATAATGTTCCAACAATAGCGCACAGCCAACAGAAGGCGAAGATTCCCCAGCCCCAATAGCCAACGTCGCGCATTGCAATTAGCGTAATGGGTGAATAACTGCCGGCAATGTGCCAGTAGATTGCCGAGTGGTCGAGTTTGCGCAGTGTCTTGCGCCACTTGCTCTGGGGCGAACAGGCATGATAGAGAGTTGAAAATGTATAGGACGAGAGCATGCCGAACATATACAGCAGCACGCTTGCCAACGCCCATCCATCGCCGCCGTTTGTTATTACCTCCCTGATGAATAGCGCACTCACCAGCAGGCCACCCACTATTCCAACTGAATGGGAGATTGCATTCCACTTCTCCTCTTCAACTGTATATTTCTTTATATCGTCGCTCATAGTATCGCAAATTTCAAGCAACATTGATGCTTTGACAAAAGTAGTAAAAAATCACAAACTTTCACTTTCATAAGGCTCTAATAAAACTAAAATAGCCGATATGCTGCTAACATTTACCTGCAAAGAATGAAAACTTTTGCCTATGACCTATTGACAAGGGGCTGTTATTGTTGTATATTTGCGACAATAAGCAGCAAAAGAGAACCATTGTATTGCACAATTCGGCAATGCGCACTCTCTTTGCAGCGAACAGTGGCTGTTGTTGCCACATGGTTTACATTTTATTTAAGGCGTTTACACGCTTTGTTTTTTTCACAGAAATCTAGCAAGTTTCAACGTAAATAAAAAACAAAGTAAAGTAGATGCCCTGTGATGATATTCCTCATTCCCAAAGGGAACTTTTCCCAAAAGGGGGTGTTGAAAATATCAGCGTGGGGCTCTGCATTATTCATTTTTATTTGCGGGCATGCTAGAGCCTCTGTGGAGAAATGGGTTTTGTGGGCTTCACGCTCTCTTTTTGCCCGTATCAATCCGTGTACCGCCAATAGTTTAACCTTAATTTATTATTTTATGGAAAGGTACACTATCAACCTGCAATTGCCAAAGATTCTTTATTTGACAACTGTACCAGGATGCCCAAAGAGAGAAGAGGAAAGAATGATTCACCGTGAAATATTCCTACACACCCCAACTGGAGGCGTTGTAGAAATATTTACAACAGCGGAATATTTCGTTGAGGACAAATATATGCAAATGCATTTTTGCGAAAAGAAAGCAAATAGTGAACTTTACAAATACACTGCAGTCCTGTTGAACACACCGCATAGTATAAGTCGCGAGAACGGGCTAAATGCCATGCAGGATGTTGCCCAATGGTATGAAAAGCACGACTATGAATTTGAACGGCTGATTTCATTAAAATGGGTGGACTACCCCGAGGGGATGTAAATGAGAATACCAGATGGTTATTATATCCTACAGTACTAAAAAAAACGCTCTTGCCATGCGGCAAGAGCGTTTTTCATATATTTATGCTTAAAATTAAGCGAACCACTTAACGTAAGCGAAGTCCATACGGTGTGGGAGCTCAGCGTGGTTAGGATACATACGGAATGCAATCTTGAATGCACCTGCGTTTGTAGGAGCAATCTCGGCACCGAATGTAAACACGTTACCCTCGCGCTGTACAACGTTCAATGGATAAGTTGCAAACACGCTGTCGTGACCCTTAGCGTCTGGAGCCAACACAACAAGCTCAATAGCCACTGCATTGTCAAGACCCTTCTCGTCAACCTTAACAGTTACGTTATACTTCTCACCTGCAGACATTGCACCGTTGAGGAAGTCAGCATCAGCCTCTACAGAGAGAACCTCTACTGCGTTCCACTTAGCACCAACCTCCTCTTTCCACTTACCGAGCTCGCGAACAACCTTTGAGTCGTCAGCGATGAGGTGGTGATAACGCTTAGCCTGCTTGCAGTAGAACTTGCTGTAGTAGTCATCGAGCTGGCGCTTCATTGTGAAGTGAGGCGCAACCTCTGCGATAGACTTCTTGATGCAAGCAACCCACTCGTCAGAGTATGCCTTGCCACCGCGATTGTAGTACATTGGGAGAATCTCGTTCTCGAGCAATGTGTAGATTGTTGCGGCGTCGAGCTGATCCTGGAACTCCTGGTTCTGGTATGTACGCTCCTCCTTCAATGCCCAACCTGCACCTGGCTTGTAACCCTCGCACCACCAGCCATCGAGGACTGAGAAGTTGAGGACACCGTTCATAAGAGCCTTCTCACCAGATGTACCTGATGCCTCGAGAGGACGTGTAGGTGTGTTCATCCAGATATCAACACCTGAAACGAGCAACTTAGCGAGGTCCATATCGTAGTTCTCGAGGAAGATGATCTTGCCAACGAACTCTGGACGGCGTGAAACCTCGATAATCTTCTTAATCAAGCCCTGGCCTGCACCATCGTGTGGGTGAGCCTTACCTGCAAAGAGGAACTGGATTGGACGCTCGGGGTTGTTGAGGAGCTTAGCCAAACGGTCGAGGTCTGTGAAGAGAAGGTGAGCACGCTTGTAAGTAGCGAAACGGCGTGCGAAACCGATAACGAGTGCATCGGGGTTAATCTTCTTCACAACGTCAACGATGCGCATTGGGTCGCCCTGGTTCTTGAGCCACTCCTCGCTGAACGCCTTCTTGATGTAGTCGATAAGCATCTTCTTGCGAGCAACGCGTGTGTTCCAGATTGTCTCGTTAGAGATGTTCTCGATTGCGTGCCAGATGCTCTCGTTAGACTGGTCGTTAATGAAGCTTGGGTCGAAGTTCTGCTTGTAGAGGTT
>JAZLBZ010000004.1:0-43925 GCA_045613945.1 Bacteroidaceae bacterium | reverse complement strand
GTAACGAGGCACAGCGCAGCATCGACACCAACTCACAGCCCGACTACCGCCAGAAACTCGAGGAGGAACTCCGCGAGATGCGCGAGACCGAGATGTGGCAGGCAGGTGCCGTAGTGCGCAAGCTCCGCCCCGAGAACAACTAAAAAACTGTAATAGTCTATGCGGTCATCTAATGGGTGGCTGCATAGGCAAAAATCACTCAATGCTATGAGCGAAAAAGTATTTATATTCGATACCACTCTCCGCGATGCCGAGCAAGTACCCGGCTGTCAGCTCAACACAATAGAAAAGATTGAGGTTGCACGCCAACTTGAGAAACTTGGTGTCGACATTATTGAGGCCGGTTTCCCCATCTCAAGCCCTGGCGACTTCAACTCGGTGGTGGAGATTTCAAAGGCTGTGACTAACCCCACAATATGTGCGCTTACACGTGCAGTGAAAAAGGATATTGATGTTGCGGCACAGGCGCTTGAATTTGCAAAGCGCGGACGCATACACACCGGTATCGGTACATCGCCCTACCACATTTATGAGAAACTGCGAATGACACCCGAGACCGTCATTGAGCAGGCTGTGGAGGCTGTGAAATATGCACGCCGCTTTGTGGATGACGTGGAGTTCTATGCCGAGGACGCAGGCCGCTCGGACGAGGAGTATCTTGCACGTGTAATCGAGGCTGTGATTGCTGCCGGTGCAACGGTGGTAAACATCCCCGACACAACAGGCTATTGTCTGCCAAATGAGTATGGTGCAAAGATTGCCTACCTCAAGAACAATGTCCCCAACATTGACAAGGCGATTATCTCCACCCATTGCCACAATGACTTGGGCATGGCAACCGCCAACACCCTTGCAGCTGTGCAGAACGGAGCACGCCAGGTTGAGGTGACAATTAACGGTCTTGGCGAGAGAGCCGGCAACACAGCGCTAGAGGAGGTGGTGATGGCAATAAAGTGCCACTCGAACCTTGACTTTGACTTGGGTATTGACACAAGGCAGATTGTCGCTACAAGCAAGCTGGTGTCTAACCTCATGCGCATGCCGGTGCAGGCAAACAAGGCTATTGTGGGACGCAATGCCTTTGCGCACTCGTCGGGCATTCACCAGGATGGCGTGCTCAAGAGCCGCGAGACATATGAGATTATCGCTCCCGAGGATGTCGGGGTCGACCAGTCAAGCATCGTTCTTACAGCACGCAGCGGACGTGCTGCGCTCAAGCATCATCTGAGCGAGATTGGCTACACTCCCGAGGGCGAGGAACTGGACGATATCTACCAGCGTTTCCTTGAACTTGCCGACAAGAAAAAGATGATTACCACAAGAGACCTTGAGGTACTTGTGGGTACAACCAATCATCGCCGAATGAGCATACAGCTTGTTGGTCTGCAGGTTGTCTGCGGCAAGTCGGCCCTGCCTACTGCCACAGTGCAGATTAGTTTTGACGGTGATGTCTTTACAGAGACAGCCTGCGGCAACGGTCCTGTGGATGCGGCAATAACAGCAGTGAAGAACATTACAAAGCGTCGTGTGCACATTGAGGAGTTCCTCATTCAGGCAATCACTCGTGGCAGTGATGACTTGGGCAAGGTGCATATGCAGATTTCGCATAAGGGCAAGATGTATCACGGCTTTGGCGCGAATACCGACATTGTTACCGCTTCTGTAGAGTCATTCATTGATGCAATATCAAAAATAGCCTGATTATGAACACATTGTTTGACAAAATTTGGGATTCGCACACGGTGCGTACTTTGGACGGCGGCTCGTGTGTCCTGTATATCGACCGCCAGTACATTCACGAGGTTACAAGCCCGCAGGCCTTTGCAGGGCTGCGCAAGCGTGGCATTGGAGTGTTCCGTCCCGCGCAGGTAACAGCAAGCCCCGACCATAACATACCCACCAAGAACCAGCACTTGCCTATTGCCGAGCCGCAATCGGCGCAGCAGGTGGCTACGCTTGAGAGCAACTGCGCCCAGAACGGAATAAGGATATTCCCAATAGGTTCGGAACGCAACGGCATTATTCATGTAATAGGTCCCCAGACGGGTCTTACACAGCCTGGCATGACCATTGTTTGTGGCGATAGCCACACATCGACACACGGTGCTATGGGCTGCATTGCTTTTGGCATTGGAACAAGCGAGGTTGAGATGGCGCTGGCATCGCAGTGTATTCTGCAGTCAAAGCCCAAGAGCATGAGAATAAATGTCGAGGGTGAACTTGCTCCGGGCGTCTGCTCAAAGGACATAATCCTTTATATAATCTCCAAACTGGGTACCGGCGGCGGTACCGGTCACTTTGTGGAGTTCGCAGGCTCGGCAATTCGCTCGCTTTCAATGGAGGCAAGGATGACAATATGCAATATGAGCATTGAGATGGGTGCGCGTGGCGGAATGATTGCTCCTGACCAGACTACCTTTGACTACCTTCGCGGGCGTGAATTTGCGCCACAGGGCGAAGAGTGGGACAGGGCGGTAGAGCGCTGGAGCATGCTGCGCTCGGACGATGACGCTGTCTTTGACAAGGAGATAACATTTGATGCGGCCGACATTCAGCCAATGATTACCTACGGCACTAACCCGGGTATGGGAATTGCTGTCAATGACGAGATTCCAACGTCGGCAGCGATGGACCCTGCCTCAAAGGCGTCATATACAAAGTCTCTTGTATATATGGATTTTGCCGAGGGTGACAGAATGATTGGCAAGAGAGTTGACTATGTCTTTGTGGGCAGTTGTACCAATGGCCGCATTGAGGATATTCGTGCGTTCGCAAACTTTGTAAAAGGTCGCAAGAAGGCCGAGAATATAACCGCCTGGATTGTTCCCGGCTCAAAGGAGGTTGAGCGAATGGCAATAGAGGAGGGATTACGCGACATACTTGAGGAGGCTGGCTTTGAACTGCGACAGCCGGGCTGTTCGGCCTGCCTTGCCATGAACGAGGACAAGATTCCTGCCGGGAAATATTGTGTGGCGACATCGAACCGTAACTTTGAAGGGCGTCAAGGCCCCGGGGCAAGAACGCTGCTTGCCGGCCCGTTGGTGGCGGCAGCCGCTGCAGTTACAGGTGTCGTCACTGACCCGCGTACAATGATGTAGAACCGTTACAGCAAAGAGTCATGAGACAGAAATTTACAACACTACGCTCAACGGTGGTGCCGCTGCCGATTGAGAACATAGATACAGACCAGATTATCCCTGCACGTTTCCTCAAGGCGACAACGCGCGAAGGGTTCGGTGAGAACCTGTTCCGCGACTGGAGATATGACAAGGATGGCAATCCAAAGGCCGATTTTGTAATGAATTCGCCTGTGTACAAAGGCGAGATACTTGTTGCCGGCAAGAACTTTGGATGCGGTTCGAGCCGTGAGCACGCGGCGTGGGCCATTGACGGTGCAGGTTTTCGCGCCGTAGTATCAAGTTTCTTTGCCGACATTTTCCGCAATAATGCCCTTAACAACGGACTCTTGCCGGTTGTGGTGAGCGAGCAGATGCTTGCCGAGATATTTGCTGCAGCAGAGAAGGATGCGGGTATGCAACTGTATATTGACCTGCCCGCACAGACAATTGAGATTATTGGTACCGGGATAAAGGAGATGTTTGACATTGCGCCTTACAAGAAACAGTGCCTGATGAGTGGATATGATGACGTCGATTTCCTTGTGAGCATACGTACAGAGATTGAGTCGTTTGAGAATAGATAAACTTACTCCTCCGTTGCAAGGAATCTTGCAACCGCCTCCCCTAAAACAGGGGATAAAATCCAAAATAATTATGAAAGATATAAAGATTGCAGTACTGCCGGGTGACGGCATTGGTCCTGAGATTGTTGCACAGGCGGTGAAGGCTGTTGATGCGGTAGCGGCAAAGTTCGGTTACAGTATCACATATACACATGCTCTTGTTGGAGCGGCTGCCATTGACGCTACGGGCAACCCTTACCCCGATGAGACTCACCGGGCGTGTATGGAGGCCGATGCGGTACTCTTCGGCGCCATTGGCGACCCGCGTTTTGACAATAACCCCGAGGCAAAAGTGCGTCCCGAGCAGGGACTTCTTGCCATGCGCAAGAAACTGGGCCTTTATGCAAACCTGCGCCCGGTGAATACTTTTGAATCGTTGCTCCACCGCTCGCCATTGCGGTATGACCTTGTTGAGGGTGCCGATTTCATCTGCGTGCGCGAACTGACCGGTGGTCTCTACTTTGGCCGTCCGCAAGGCCGTTCCGAGGATGGCAACACCGCATATGACACCTGTGTCTACTCACGCGAGGAGATTGAGCGTATATGCCGCCTGGGCTTTGAGTATGCAGGCAAGCGCAGGGGCAAACTCACTGTTGTTGACAAGGCTAATGTGCTGGCGACATCGCGCCTGTGGCGTGAGACTGCCAAGACAATGGAAAAGGATTACCCCAATGTTGAGGTTGAGTATATGTTTGTTGACAATGCGGCAATGAAGATTATCCAGCAGCCCAAACATTTCGATGTGATGGTGACCGAGAATATGTTCGGCGATATCCTCACCGATGAGGCAAGCGTCATTACCGGCTCTTTGGGATTGCTGCCTTCGGCATCGATTGGTACCGGAACATCGCTCTTTGAGCCAATACATGGCTCGTACCCCCAGGCTGCGGGAAAGAATATTGCCAACCCGATAGCGACAATTCTCTCGGCTGCCATGATGTTTGAATATGCATTCGCCGACATGGAGGCCGGTGCTGCGATACGCAGGGCGGTGAACCTCTCTATTGAGCAGAATGTAGTCACCGATGATATTGCCCCCCAGGGTGTCAATCCTTCTACAACCACAGAGGTGGGCGACTTCATTGCAAGGAATATCTGATTAAGAATCACAGCCAGGCTCACGAGCCTGGCTGTGATTCTTAATTGAAAACTGTAAGGCTATATGTTGCCGATTTCGGTCTGCAGCATCTGCCTGTAAAAGTCGGATTTCTTCTCCAGTGATAGCGGATAGGCTCTTGAACTTGAAGGCATACGCCAGAAATTGTACTCCTTCCCATTTATCCGGACAATGGTCTTGTTTCCCACCTTCGGCACCTCGCAACCGAAGGTTGATGCTATTACATCGCTGGCCTTTTCGCCTGTTGTTACAATTGCAGTACAATGTGGTATCTGTTCCAATAATGCTGGAATGTCTGTTGGGGTAACAATATCAAGGAATTTATCCGAAGCATTCCCTTTTTGCCGTACAACCTCGCGGGCTGTGTCGTAGAGCGCAATTCCTTGCTGGACGCAGAACTCTTCCACCCTCTCTCTGTCAAAGCGTTTCTCACCTTTTACCTCAAAATGGTGTCTGTCGTCATAGAACAGCAACCCCATCACGCGCCACATGTCGTTTATCCAGTTAGGGTAGAAGAATTGCATTGACCATTTTGCTTGTGGCGGCGGGAAGCTGCCAAGCATCAATACCCTTGCATTCTGCGGCAGGAACGGCTCAAGCGGGTGTCTCTCGCTTATATTGTTCATGGTTGTTTTATGCTTGTCTTGATTGGCTATTTTAATGGGCTTGCGGTTATTGTTGGGGATAAATGTCCTTTGTCTGGTTAATCTTGTCGTATTCCGATTGTGTAATCTCCTCGGTCAGAATGATACCGTTGCCGAAGATGGTCTTTTCAATGACAATACGGCTCCAATCTTTTGATACTGTCATTTGTGGTGTGTGAATGGGGAATTCCATTCTGCCGTTGTCGTGCAATATGCATTGGCGGAATATGTAGGAATCGTCTGTTTCTCCATGCAGGATGTAGCGGACGGCATGCTTGTGAGCCATTCCGCTCAGGCTTGTCTCGACCATGTATTTGCCATCATGGTAATAGAATTTGAAATCACCCACCTGGTAACTGTCGTTCCTGTAATATACATTCCCTGTGCGCATACCTGTGGCGCCGCTGCATGGGTGCGGTTTTGTGTTCTGGTTGGCCGAACCGCCACCTATGTATGTGATGTGGTATGAATTATCCCATCTCTTCTTGATGTATTTGCTTATGTTTGAATTGTTTACAGAGTAATTCTGTGAATTGTCGCAATCGTTGTGTCTGCCATATACTACAAAGAAATCATCGCCGTCGGATTCAATCAGGTGAATGCAAAGGTCATTACCCCATACATCCTCCCTTATTTCTGCCGCCATCTTGTCGTAATTGTCGGCAAGGAAATAACCCTGTGATGTGAATTCTTTGGTCTGGCTCATTACCACAGTCCACAAGGCTCCGTCATGAGTGGCATTGGTGATGTAATATCCTTTGTCCCAATTGTGCTTTATCCAACTCTTTATGTTTGACAATTCGTCCCGACGATAGCACTGCATCCAGTAGTCGTGCCCTTTGGACATTACTACAAGCCATTTATCTTTTCCTCTTGATATGGATGTGATTCTGTAGTCTTCGTTCCACTTCTCCTTTATCCAATCTTCGGGCCACGAGGTGGAGTATTTGTATGTCTGCTTTCCTATCCCCGTGTTTTTAGCCATTGTGACGAACCAACCATTCTTTGTGTAGGCCGCCGAAGTAATTCTCCTTTCCTCCTGGTTCCAATGCTTCTTTATCTTGTCCTCTTGCAAAGCCTTCCCTTTTCCTGAATAGAACCATGTCTGGTTGGTGTATGGTCGGCCGTTCTCGGTTATGATGATGGTCTTGTCCTGTGCATTGGCCAGTAATGTCATTGCTGAAAGCAATGTGAGGAGCATGAGTCTTTTCATATTTGCGTTGTTTATTACTTGTATGGCAAATGTATGAAAAAAGTTGAATAATCGTTCTGTTCCACAAAGAAAAAGAGTGACGGCTGTGGTGGAAACAAAAAAGAGGAACGCGCGTTCCTCTTTTAGACCCTTGTTCTTGCAGATTGTCTGCAAGTTGTCAGGACAATTTCCTCGCGCTGTGAAAAGAAAAGAGGAACGGGTCTCGTTCCTCTTTTGCCCATATTTATTTCTTCTCGGCGTCTTCCATGTTCTTGCGTGGCTCCTTTTTTGCAAGAGTTATAATCTTGAATACATATTCTGTTATCCACGCTTGCGAGTAACCGAGTTTCTCGTTGTAACTGCGCACCGAGTATACAGTGCGGAATGTAGCCTCGTCCTTCCAGTTGTTCTTGGTGAAGATGTCGTTGATAATCTTCTCGGTCATGCCGTGCAGCATCTTGTGCATGAAACTTGGAACGCGGAACTTCCACTTCATCAGGTTGCCGACAAGCATCATCAGGTCGTTGTTGAAACCCTGGAATGCGAAGAGGAATGGCTGTGCATCCTGTATCTTCTTGCAGTTCTTCTTTATTGAACTGTCAATCTCCTTGAAGAAACTGTCGTCGAGTTTGTAGATCTGCTCAAGCATCTTCTTGCACTTGCTGCGCTCGCCAACGCCCAGTTTGTTGTTCTGTGTTGGCACCTTGAGTGTGCGCTTGAAAGTCGCAAGGTCGGGCAACATATTGATGTTTGTTATGCCGATGTTAGCGGCCATAGCAGCCTGGTAGTAAACGCGGATGAGGGTCATGAAGTCTTCCATGCCGCCAATGCGCTGCTCGGTGTTCTTCTCTTTCTTTTTAAAAAAACTGAAAAGTCCCATTATTGTAGATTTTTTTATTTATTGTTGTTAGCGTTGTGGTTCTTATTTCTTCCTGTTCCTGATCTTCTCACGCTCCTCCTGCAGTTTTCTCTGCTCCTCCTGCAGTGCCTCAAGGCGTGCCATGAGGTTTGACTGCTTTGCTACAGAGTCCTTGTTCTTCTCGGCATATGCCTCCATCTTCTTTAGCAGTTCATCCTCGTTGGTTCTCTTTCTCAAGATGAGTGCAATGATGATGCTGAACAGTGTTGAGAGGAAGTAGTAGTAGTTCAAGCCGGCAGAGTACTCGTTGAACATGAAGAAGAAGATTACCGGCATCAGGTACATCATCCAGCGCATCATTTTTTGCTGTTGCTCCATCTCTGGGGTGCTCACAGCCGGTGCCTGGAGTTTGCTGGTGTAGTATGTGTTGATAATCTGTGTCACGGAGAACAGCAGGCAGAAGATGCTGATGTGGTCACCAATGAGCCACAGGTCCTTGTCCCAACTTATGAGGGCATCGAATGCCGAGAGGTCGTGTGCCCAAAGGAAACTCTCTTGACGCAGTTCGATAGCATTTGGTACAAAGTTGAAGAGGGCGATGAAAATAGGCATCTGTATGAGCATAGGCAAGCAGCCACCCATTGGACTTGCACCATATTTCTGATACAGTGCCATTGTCTCCTGCTGCTTCTTCAACTGATCCTCCTGCTTTGGATATTTTGCGTTCAGTTCATCGATGTATGGCTTGAGTGCGCGCATCTTTGCCGATGCAATGTATGATTTCTTTGTGAAAGGATATACGCACATCTTCACTATGAGTGTGAGCAGCAGCAGTACGATACCCATGTTGAGGCCTGTGCTTGAGAGAATGTCGAACAGGTACATGATGAAGTAGCGGTTAATCCAGCGTACGATTGGCCAGCCAAAGTATATCAGGTCCTCAAGTTCAAGGTCATTCTCGGGGTTGATAGCCTCGTCGTTTGCATCCTGCAGGGCGCTGAACTTGTTGGGGCCAAAATAGAACTGCAGGCCTGTGGCTGCCACGCCTGTCGGGTCGAACTGTGTGGTCGCTGTTGTCTTGCACTCCTTGAGGAAATTATGTCCTTCGGGGATGCTGGTCGACTGCACCTTTACGTTGCCGAGGCTCTCGCCTGCAATAAGGATAGACGAGAAGAACTGGTTCTTGTATGCAACCCAGTTCAGGTCCTCCTTGAGTTCCTCCTTGTCATCCTTCATCTCGCTCAAGTTGTCGGTGTCATCATCGTACAGTTTGTATGTAAGGCTTGTGAAGCGCTGCTCAAAGTCGTATCCCGGCTCCTGCTGACGCAGCAACTGGTTCCACTGGATTCCGATGGTGTTCTCTGAACTTAGCAAACCATCCATGTTGCAGGCCTTGATATAAAGGTCTGTGATGTAACTGTCGGGGCGCAACTTGTATGTGAACTCAATATAGCGGTTCTCCTTGAAATCAAGGCGCAGCACAGCCTCGTCTGCAGTTACGCTCTGCTCGGTGAAGTAGCACTTGTCTGTGCTGATGTTGCCAAATTCGGGCTTCAGGCTGAAGGTGTAGTCAAGGCTGTTACTGCTGTTGCCTAGCCTGTCGTTGCTGTCGAAGAGCACAATGTCGCCTCCCTGCTGGTCCTTGTACTCCTTGAGCGAAGCGCTTGTTATGCGGCCACCGAGTGTGCTGATGGTGACGCTCACCTTGTCGTTTGACAGGGTGATGGGCTTCTCAACACCGTTGTAGATGTTGAAGAAGATGCTTGTAGAGTCGTTCTTGATGTTCTCGAACTGCTGCTGCAGGTACTTTGCACGCTCCTGCTCGGCAATCCGGTCCTGCTGTTTCTTCTGTGCAATGCGCTCCTGACGTGCTTTCTCTCTCTGTATATCCTCGGGGCTCTTCTGGTTGAACTTGAAGAAACCAATGATTACGAGTCCGATAAGTACGTATGCGAGAATGGTTTTTTTGTTCATTTTTTATCTTGTAAGTGGTTTATAACTCTGAATTTTTGACAATTAGCCCGCAAAGATACTAAAAAAAGAGAAGAATTCCTATTTGCATGCCATTTAAAATGATAATCTCTTTTTTATTATGGTTGTTGCGCGCTTTTATTTCAATTAATCGTTAAAAAGTATTATCTTCGCACATCAAATATTAAACTATGAAAACAAGATTTACATTTTTACTGCTCTCATTGTTTGCGTTGTCATCAGTAACAGCGCAGGAGAATTCCGAAGTGTATGAATACTTCAATGGCAAGATTGATGCAGCCGTCGCTGCAGCCACTGTAGTAACCGATGATGATGCCGATGACGCAAATCCGGTATATGCCAAACTGTTTGCAACTCCGGTGCTTTACGATGCAGTTGTAGAGGACGCTTTTGGCGGCGATGATGAAGAGAGTGAGTCAAGCGACGTAAAGGCTATGGACGAGGAGCGTGAAGCCGTTATAGACAACGTTCTCATGGAACTCTATCGCACAGCACCCGAGAAGGTGCAGATGACCGAGGCTGAGTTGCGCAGCGAAAAGTTCGTACCCTCTCATGTGGCAAAGGTGAGTGCTCCCGAACTCAATTTTGCAAAACTCGAAATCCCCACCGATGTGGCAGGCGGAATGAAGACTACAGTGAAGAAACCAAGCAACTGGAAATTCACCGGCCGCACATCGTTGACATTTACACAGAACTTCATCTCCGAGAACTGGTATCAGGGCGGCGAGAGCAACTATGCCATGCTTGCAACAATCGACCTCGATATGAACTACGATGACAAGGACCGTATCACCTGGACAAACCACTTCGATCTTGACCTCGGCTTTGCAACATCACAGGCCGATACTCTGCACACCTTCAGGGCAAACACCGACAAGTTGCGTCTTGAGTCAACATTCGGTTATAAGATTGTGAAGAACCTTGACCTTGCTGCCAAGTTGAAGGTCGAGTCACAGATGTTGCCTAACTACCCTGTGAACACAGCCGATTTCATCTCTAACTGCCTTGCTCCGCTCGATGCGAATGCCTCAATCGGTTTCAACTTCAAGCCTAATCTTGGCAACTTCAAACTCGAAATCTTCCTTGCTCCGCTTTCGGCATATAATTTCCGTTATGTACACTACAACCGCCTTGCAGCATCTTTGGGTGTGAATGAGGACAATGGCTTTGACGTAGGTCGCGGACGTGCAAGACACGACTATGGTACCCAGTTGGTGGTTACCGTTCCAACATATCAGTTGACATCGTTCCTTGATGTATATTCACGCCTTGAGTACTATACCAACTACAGCCGTGCATTCTTCCAGTGGGAGACAAAGTTCAACGTTGCCCTCAGCAAGTATTTCACAGCATCGCTTATGCTTAATGCCCGCTTTGACGACAGTGTAGTTGAGCACGATGAGTGGAAGTTCTGGCAGCTGAAGGAACTCTTCACACTCGGTGTTGCCTACGCTTGGTAAAAGCCGACTTCAAAAATAGAATAAAATATTCACAATAGACAGTATACCATTATGATTTTCAGTTCATTGTTCCCTGTTACCGAACCCACATGGATATATCTTGGAGTGCTGTCTATTGTGCTTTTTGCACCGCTGCTGTTCAACAGGCTGCGCATGCCGCATATCATAGGCATGATATTGGCAGGCCTGCTCATTGGTCCCAACGGACTGAATATCCTTGAGCGCGACGACAGTTTTGAACTCTTTGGCAAGGTGGGGCTCTACTACATTATGTTCCTTGCCAGCCTTGAAATCAACATGCAGGAGATGAAGCAGGCCAAAGGCGGCGCGCTGCTCATGGGACTTGCAGTCTTCATCATTCCAATAGCATTGGGTATGGTGGCAAACATCTTCATTCTCGAGTACAGCATCATGGCATCTGTGCTGCTGGCAAGTATGTATGCATCGTACACACTCATCTCCTATCCCATTGTTGCCCGCTACGGTCTCTCGCGCCTGCGCTGCGTTAACTTTGTTGTGGGCGGCACCATTATCACCGACACGCTCACGCTTTTTGTGCTGGCAATCGTTGCAGGTACATTCTCGGGCGAGGCCAATGTGTGGTTTGTGCTGCTCATGCTTGTGAAACTGCTGCTTGTTGGCGCAGTGATAATATTTGTATTCCCACGCATAGCACGCTACTTCTTCCGTAACTACAACGACAGCGTCATCCAGTACATCTTTGTGATGATGATGCTTTTCCTGGGCGCGGGAATGATGGAACTTGCGGGAATGGAGGGCATTCTGGGTGCATTTATCACCGGCCTTGTGCTTAACAGGCTCATCCCTCACTCTTCCCCGCTCATGCGACGCATTGACTTTGTTGGAAATGCAATCTTCATCCCATTCTTCCTCATTGGTGTTGGCATGATGATTGACATAAGCGTGCTCTTCAAGGGCGGCAATTCGCTCATTGTCGCCGCAGTGATGATTGTTACAGCGCTCACCGGCAAGTGGCTGGCATCGTTCCTGGTGTCAAAGGTATACCGTATGTCATCGGGTGAACGCAACCTTATGTTCGGCTTGAGCACCTCACAGGCTGCCGCCACACTTGCTGCAGCAATCGTAGGTCACGACATACTGCTTGCCGATGGCTCGCGCCTGCTGAACGATGATGTCCTCAACGGAACAATCCTGCTCATTCTTGTAACCTGCATTGTCAGTTCAATAACATCCGACAGAGCATCGCGTGGGCTCATCCTCTCGGGCAAGGTGCTCAATAACCCCACGACAATCTCTTCAAAGAAGACCCTTCTTGCACTTGCAAACCCCAATATGGTTGACCGTCTTATGGACTTGGCACTGCTTGTGCGCAAGGAGAATAGCCAAATTCCTCTCTCGGCCATCACAGTTGTGCTCGACGAGGACAAGCAACGTCAGCAGCAGGGCACAAAGGTGCTCGACCACGCTGCCAACATTGCGGCATCGGTCAATGTGCCGCTGCTCACCAAGATGCGTCTCACAACTAACCTTGCGCATGGTATTGTGCACGAGGTGAAGGAGAACGACTATCGCGAACTTATTCTCGGTTTCCACAAGAAAGAGACTGCCAACGACAGTTTCTTGGGCAATGTGTTGCCCGAGGTGCTCAATTCACTTGATTGCCAGGTTGTCATGGCGCGCATGAACATTCCATTGAACACCGTTCGCATGATTCACATAACCTTCCCTGCAAAGGCTGAGTTCGAGGCCGGCTTCCCCTATTGGGTAGAGGAGACTGCGCGCATGGCGAGCGGCCTGGGCTGCAGGATTATGTATCACGGACACCCCGATACAATGGAAAGGATAAGGCTCGAACTCAAGAAACATGCACCGGTAGACGCTTCTTTCTTAGAGACCGACGGTGGCAACGACCTCAAGCGTCTTGCGCAGGTCATCCACAAGGACCACTTGCTCATTATTGTAAGCGCACGCAAGGGTTCAATCTCATTCCGCCCATCGCTCGACCACATCTTTGTGCAGTTGCAGCGCGACTATCAGGAGACACCTATCATGCTCATCTACCCAAGCGGCTACAAGGTCGAGGGTGGTGAGACACACTAAACGAGGTGAAAAGTTAAAGGTGAAAACGGAAAGATTAAAATTCCAGCACTCCGCCTTCGATGATATCCTTGTGTGTTATTGTAGTGCCTTTTATGCGTTTGCCGTTGAGGCGCGGCTTGGGGTTTTTCTTTCCTTTAGATTCTTCACTGCGTTCAGAATGACAAACTTTTTTGTCATTTCGATGGAGCGTAGCGACTGAGAAATCTCTTTCAGCTTTTTGAGATTTCTCCTCCTTACATTCGTCAGAATGACAGGTGATTGTAAACACCTTTCCATCTGCAAGGTGCAGTTTCACCTCGGGGAACAGCGGCATTCCAAGTTCATACTCTCCACCACAGGGGTCGACAGGGTAGAATCCCATTGCGCTCATCACATACCACGCCGACATCTGTCCGCAATCCTCGTTGCCGCACAGGCCATCGGGTGTGTTGCGGTACATCTCCCTCATAATCTGCGTTACGTATTTCCTTGTCTTGCCGGGCTTGCCAATGTGGTTGAACAGGTAGGCTACGTGGTGGCTTGGCTCATTGCCATGAGCATACTGTCCAATCATGCCGGTGCTGAAGATTGGCAACCGGGCATTCTCTGCCGGTGAGTAGGTGAACATGCTGTCAAGTTTCTGCTCAAAACACTTCTTGCCCATCAATTCTATAAGCCCGTCAATGTCGTGCTGCACGCTCCACATATAGTGCCATGCATTGCTTTCGCAGATATGCGGGGTGTATTCGTCGGGGCTGAACTGCGGCTGAAACTCGCCCTTGCTGTCGCGGGGCTGCATAAAGGTTGTCGCGGGGTTGTACTGGTTGCGCCAGTTCCCTGCACGGCGGTAGAATACAGCTGCAATGCTGTCGTGCCCCATAGTCTGCGCCATACGTGCAATGCAGTAGTCGTCATAGGCATACTCCAGCGTGCGCGATAATGCCCAGTTGTCGGCATTGTAGGGGTCGGCAACATCGTATGGCACGTAGCCGTTCTCCTTGTAGAATCCAATGCCTCGGTATTCGTCACAGTTCGCTGTGGCAATGCAGGCAGCAAGGGCCTTCTCGGCATCAAAGCCGGTGAACCCTTTAAGGTATGCGTCAGCAATCACCGGGACCGAGTGATAGCCAATCATCATATCGGTCTCGCTTCCCCACATATTCCACACCGGCAGGCGCCCATGCTGCTCATAGTGGGCAATAAATGAGTTTATCATGTCATCGACAAGTTCTGGTGCTGTGTATGTGAAAAGCGGATGTGCCGCGCGGAATGTGTCCCACAGCGAGAATGTGGAGTAGTTCATCCATCCGTCGGCGGTGTGGTTCTGCTTGTCGGCACCCCGGTACTTGCCGTCTGTGTCGCAAAAGAGGGTGGGGGCAATCATTGTGCGGTAGAGAGCGGTGTAGAAACATACCTGCTCATCCTTTGTGCCGCCTTTCACCTCAATGCACGACAGCCGGTTGTTCCAATGTTCTTGTGTCGCGGCGCGATAAAGGTCAAAGTCGTTGTGCGGTGCTTCGGCGGCAAGGTTCCTTGCTGCGCCATCAAGCCCTGTGCCCGAGAGTGCGGTAACAACAGTGAGCCTGTGTTCACTGCCAAGCCTGAACTTGAAGAATGCCTTGCCTCTTACAGTCTTCTCAAGGCCGCCGGCAACAACTCTTTTGCTTTCGAATGTAACGGTGTCGAATGGTACAGAGAATCGTGTGCGAAAGTAGACCTCCTGCCCTCTTGCCCAGCCGTTGGATTGGCGGTAGCCCTCAATGGTGCAACTGTCGATTATGTTAATGTGGCAGTCGGTCGTGGCATCCCAGTTCATCGCTTTTGCAAGGTTCAGAATCACCGTTCCCTCCTCGCCGGGGAAGGTGTAGCGCTGCACGCCACAACGCTCTGTGGCGGTCAGTTCAACGTCAATGCCATAACTCTCAAGGTGCACACGGTAGTATCCAGCCTCGCACTTCTCGCGGTCGTGGCTAAAGATGGAGTGCACGCCAAGTGGCGTTTTGCCCTCTTTCAATGGCATAGTCACAGGCATGTAACTAATGTCATAAAGGTCGCCGGCTCCGGTGCCGCTAAGGTGTGTGTGGCTGAACCCGGCAATGGTGCTGTCGGGGTAGAAGTATCCCGCAATCCTGTCCCAGCCGGGCAGGCCGTTATCGGGGCTCAACTGCACCATGCCGAACGGGGCCTGTGCCCCGGGATATACGTTGCCCTTGCCGTCGGTGCCTATCAGTGGGTTTACAAGCGATGCATAGCCGGTTGTCTGCGCAGTGGATGTAATGCAAAGCAGTATCGTGAATATGGTAGAGAGGATGTTTTTCATGGTGCTGGTGTTTATTTTGCGAAGATAGCAAAAATCTTGGGTAAAAAGAAAAACGAGGCGGTCCGCCTCGTTTTTTACTTCTTGCAATGTTACCTTATTGCTGCTTTTCAAAATGGAATGGCTCGAACTGCGAATCCTTGTCAACCCAATGTGGCTTGCGCATTGCGTAGATGACGAACGGTGCGCCCGTTACCACAATACAGCCAATGATTAGCACTGCATACCACACAGCGTTGCTGCCCACTGCAATCTGTGCAGGCGGAATGAAACTCAGTACAAAGGCGAGCAGGCTGCCCAGGAAGCCAACGCCCGACACAATCCACATGAGGCCGTTGCCGTTCTTGCCCAGGCGGAATGGGCGTGGAGCATCCTTCATGTTGTAGCGCAGATATATTGCTGCGGCAAACATAAGAAGGTACATTATAAGATATAGCAATACTGTGAGTTGTGAGAGAATCTGGTAGAAACTCTGTACTGATGGCATGATGACGAACAAAAGGCTCAACAGTGTCACCACACCGCCCTGGATAAGAAGGATATTCTTCTGTACGCCAAGTTTGTTGCTCTTCTGCATGAACGGAGGCAGATAGCCGGCCTTGCCCACAGCGAATATACCCTTTGAAGGACCCGATACCCATGTGAGCACTCCTGCAAGCACTCCAAATGCAAGGGCAATGGCAATTATTGGCGACAGCCATGACATCCTGATGAACTTGAAGTAGTTGTTAAAGCCTACAAGCAGGCTCTGTGTGAGGTTGATGTCCTGCTGTGGAATGATGATGCCAAGCGAGAATGTTCCCAGGATAAAGATTAGCACAGTGATTATTGCACCCATGAACACCGCCTTTGGGTAGTTCTTGCTTGGGTTCTCCATGTCTTTCACGTGGATACCTGTCATCTCCATGCCGGCATAGAAAAGGAATATGCCCGATGCGAGTACAAGGTTGTCGAGTTTGGTGATGTCAGGGAAAAAGTCACCGCCAAAGTCCATCTGCGACTTGCCGCCGCCAATGAGGTAGATGATGGCAAGCAATACAAGCAGAGCCGCCGGTATGATGGTGCCAATGAGACCGCCCACCTTTGCCACCTTGCTCACCCAGCCAAGACCCTTGAGCGAGATATACGTTGCTATCCAGTAGATGGCGAGCACCACAACAAGAGTGTATATCTTGTTCGATGCCAGTGACATGTCGGCGGTGTCGTTCATGCCAATGAACGCGAGCGAGACAGCGCCAAAGGTCAATACCGTAGGGTACCATATTGTGCTCTCCACCCACTGCAGCCAAATGGCTACAAAGCCAAGTCGCTTGCCGAAAGCCTCACCCACCCAGCGGAACACACCGCCTTGCTTGTCCTGGAACATTGCAGCAAGTTCCGCTGCAACAAATGATGTGGGGATAAGAAATACAATGGCGGCAAACAGATAGTAGAATGCCGAACTTATACCATATTCGGCCTCGGCCGGCAGTCCGCGCAGTGACACAACAGCAGTGACGTTCATAATCGCCAAAGTTGCCACACCCATTTTTACAGTTTTTGTTAATGTTGACATAGTTCTCTGTTTTAAAGGTTATGAAATATGAGTGATAACACTGCTGTGGCGCTGTTGGTTTGTATTATTACATAAATTAACGAGGGAGCATCAGTGATGCCCCCTCGTTGGTTTTTATGCTTAAGGATTTGTTACTCCTTGCTCCATTCGAGTTTCGCCATGCGCTGGTAGCTTGCATAGCGTTTCTTTGCCATCTCCTGTGCGGCCTCGAACAGTTCGTTTGCCTCTGCAGGGAACTGCTTTGCAAGTGATGCATAGCGCACCTCGCCCTGCAGGAACTCCTGGAACTTATCCCACTGTGGCTCCTTGCTGTCGAGTGTGAATGGGTTCTTGCCCTCCTCTTCGAGTGCAGGGTTGTAGCGCCACAAGTGCCAGTAACCGCACTCAACGGCAGCAGCCTGCTCGGCCTGTGCCTTGCCCATGCCGCGCTTGATACCATGATTGATACATGGAGCGTATGCAATCACCAATGATGGGCCAGGATAAGCCTCGGCCTCGCGGATAGCCTTGAGGCACTGGTCATAACTTGCACCCATAGCAATCTGTGCAACATATACGTAGCCGTATGTTGTAGCAATCATACCCAAGTCCTTCTTGCGTATGCGCTTGCCCGATGCGGCGAACTTGGCGATAGCACCAAGCGGTGTTGCCTTTGATGACTGGCCACCGGTGTTAGAGTATACCTCTGTATCCACAACAAGGATGTTTACATCCTCGCCCGATGCAATCACGTGGTCAAGACCGCCGTAGCCGATGTCGTACGAAGCACCGTCACCACCAATAATCCACTGTGAACGCTTGACGATATACTGTTTGATGTCGAGAATCTGCTTGCAAGTGTCGCAGCCGCAAGCCTCGCAAGCCTCGATTATTGCAGGAGCAACCTCCTTTGTTACCTCGGCATTGTTCTTGTTCTCAATCCATCTCTGTGCAAGAGCCTTGAGCTCGTCGCTGCACTTCTCGCAAGCCTGCAACTCTGTGAAGAGTCTCTCAAGACGCTCGCGCATCTTGTTCTCGGCAAGTTTCATACCCAGACCGAACTCGCAGAAGTCCTCGAAGAGTGAGTTAGCCCAAGTTGGACCTTCGCCCTTCTCGTTGGTTGTATAAGGAGTTGAAGGAACTGAACCTGTGTAGATAGAAGAACAGCCTGTAGCGTTGGCAACAATCTCACGGTCACCGAACAACTGTGTCAGCAGTTTGACGTATGGTGTCTCGCCGCAACCTGAACAAGCGCCCGAGAACTCAAAGAGTGGAGTAGCGAACTGTGAGTTCTTTGGGTTGCTCTTTACATCAACAAGGTGCTGCTTGCTCTTCACGTTCTTCACGCAGTAATCCCAGTTTGCAGCCTCGCTTCTCTCCTGCTCAAGCGGAACCATAGTGAGGGCCGAGCCGCCAAGTTTTGGATTGCCCGGACAGATGTCGGCACAGTTGCCGCAGCCAAGACAGTCGAACACGCCCACCTGAATGCGGAACTGCATGCCCTTCATTGCAGCAGGTGCCTTCATCTCAATCTTGTCAGCGTTCAGTCCGGCAGCCTCCTGCTCATCCATTACGAACGGACGGATACAGCCATGAGGGCAGACAAACGCACAACGGTTACACTGGATACACTTTGCTGCATCCCACTTTGGAACAAATGCGCTCACGCCGCGCTTCTCATAGGCCGATGTACCTACAGGCCATGTACCGTCCTCAAGTCCCTTGAATGCCGAAACGGGGAGTTTTGCACCCTCCTGGGCGTTGATTGTGCGGACAATCTTTGTGATGAACTCGGGCTCGTCGCGCTTCTCCTCAACATCATCGGGGAGGCTGGCCCATGCCGGGTCAATAACAAGTTTATGGTATTCGCCACCCCTGTCAACTGCAGCATTGTTTTTGTCAACCACATCCTGGCCCTTCTTGCCGTATGACTTCACAATGAACTTCTTCATCTGCTCAACAGCAAGTTCCACAGGAATAACCCCTGTGATGCGGAAGAATGCGCTCTGCAGGATTGTGTTTGTGCGGTTGCCCAAGCCAATCTCCTGTGCAATCTTTGTAGCGTTGATATAATAGACGTTGATGTTGTTCTGTGCAAAACATCTCTTCACCTTGTTTGGCAGGTTCTTTGCAAGTTCCTCGCCCTCCCATACAGTGTTCAGGAGGAATGTACCGCCGTTCTGCAAGCCGCGTGTAACGTCATACATCTTCAGGTATGCCTGTACGTGGCAAGCCACAAAGTTAGGTGTATTTACAAGGTATGTGCTGCGAATTGGGTTGTCACCGAAACGCAAGTGTGAGCAGGTAAAACCGCCCGATTTCTTTGAGTCGTACGAGAAGTATGCCTGGCAATATTTCTGTGTGTTCTCGCCAATAATCTTTACAGAGTTCTTGTTCGCACCCACTGTACCATCGGCACCAAGACCATAGAACTTTGCCTCGAACATGCCGTCAACAACAGCAATCTCCTCCTTCTTGGGGAGTGAGAGGAATGTAACGTCATCAACGATACCTACTGTAAAGTGGTTCTTTGGAGTTGGTAATGCAAGGTTCTCGTATATACCCATGATAAGGGCTGGTGTTGTGTCGTTTGCTGCAAGGGCGAAACGTCCGCCAACGATAGTTGGGTTAATCTCTCTGAGTTCGGGAGTGCTTGAGAATGCCTCGACAACGTCAAGGTACAGAGGCTCGCCGTTGCTTCCCGGTTCCTTTGTACGGTCAAGGACAGCGATGCTCTTTACGGTCTTTGGCATAACAGCAGCAAGGTACTTCACCGAGAATGGACGGTAGAGGTGAACGCTCACCAATCCCACCTTCTCGCCGCGTGCCATCATATAGTCGATAGCCTCCTTTATAGCCTCTGTTGCCGAGCCCATAACCACGATTACGCGGTCGGCATCCTCGGCGCCATAGTATGTGAAAGGAGCATATTTGCGTCCTGTGATGGCCGAGATTTTCTCCATGTACTCGGCAACGATGTCGGGAACAGCATTGTAGAATGGGTTCTCGCTCTCCTTGTGTGTGAAGAATGTCTCGGGGTTCTCTGCTGTACCGCGAACAACAGGGTGTGTTGGGCTCAATGCTCTGTCGCGGAACTCCTGGATGTAGTTCCATTCAACGAGTGGAGCAATATCTTCCTGCTCAAGAAGTTCAATCTTCTGAATCTCGTGCGATGTGCGGAAACCGTCGAAGAAGTTAAGGAAAGGAATGCGGCTCTTCAATGTAGCAAGGTGTGCTACAGGCGCAAGGTCCATGACCTCCTGTACCGAGCCTTCGCAAAGCATTGCAAAGCCGGTCTGGCGGCAGGCCATAACGTCCATGTGGTCACCGAAGATACTGAGTGAGTTGCCCGCAAGTGAACGTGCCGATACGTGGAACACTGTTGGCAACTTCTCGCCGGCAATCTTGTACATGTTAGGTATCATGAGCAACAAGCCCTGTGATGCTGTGAAAGTGTTTGTCAAGGCACCGGCCTGCAATGAACCGTGAAGCGCACCGGCGGCACCGCCCTCTGACTGCATCTCCTGTACCATTACAGTCTCGCCAAAGAGGTTCTTGCGGCCCTGTGCTGCCCACTCATCGACATACTCGGCCATTGTAGATGATGGTGTGATAGGGTAGATGGCCGCTACCTCGGAAAACATATATGCGACATGTGCCGCAGCCTGGTTTCCGTCACAGGTAATGAATTTCTTAGTCTTTGTCATAAATCAATAGTTATTTTATTGTTATCTGTTTTATAATGAATGTAACGCTTTTTGCTACGCCTTTTGTTTGAGGGCATAGGCTTAATAAGCGGTCGTAATCGCAAATGTACAAAATAATTGGAAATACATTGAAAAAATGGCATAAAAATGACTACTTTTGTAATGATTTAATCCCAATTATGAAAAAGTTACTACACTTTATGACATTGTTGCTGCTGTTGCCGCTTTCTTCGGCGGCGCAGGACGTTGTGCATGGCGATGGGCCAATGTACAGGGTGGGTAACTACCGCAGCCTTGAGAACCGCTCTCCAAAATATGAATATCGTGCGGTGTGGCTCACTACTATTGAGAATCTTGACTGGCCGCACACGCAGGTGAAATCGCCGTCGGACATAGAGCGGCAAAAAGCCGAACTGGTGGTGCTGCTCGACTCTTTGCAGTCAATGCACGTCAATACGGTCTTGCTGCAGACAAGAGTGCGCGGCGATGTGATATATCCCTCGTCCATTGAACCCTTCTCTCATGTGCTCACCGGGACAACCGGCAAGTCGCCCGGTTATGACCCTTTGGCTTTTGCCATTGAGGAGTGTCACAAGCGCGGCATTCAGTTGCATGCCTGGATTGTTACAATGCCACTTGGCAAGGCTGAGCATATCAGGCGTCTGGGCAAGCGGGCCTTGCCGGTAAAGAATCCTGCTCTTTGCATTCGCTATAAAGGCTCGTGGTATATGGAACCCGGCAACCCGGCCACAGCCGACTATCTGGCGGCACTGGCAAAGGAGATTGTGCAGAACTATGATGTCGACGGCATACATCTTGATTATGTACGTTACCCTGATAGCGTTGACGGCTACCCCGATGGCTCTCTCTTTGCAAGACATGGAAAGCGCTTGTCGCTTGCGGCATGGCGCCGTTCTAATATAACCCGCATTGCAAGCAGTGTCTACCAGGCAGTCAAAGCGCTCAAGCCCTGGGTGCGTGTGAGTTGTGCGCCGCTTGGCAAGTATAACAACCTCACCCGCTACAGTTCGCTTGGCTGGGATGCCTATAATACCGTCTATCAGGATGCGCAGGGATGGCTGCACAGCGGTGTGATGGACGTTCTCTTTCCAATGCTCTATTTCAATGGCAATAATTTCTATCCTTTTGTGCTCGACTGGTGCGAGAATAGCAACGGCCGCCACATAGCACCCGGAATAGGTATATACCGCCTGCTGCCCGAGTATGGCTGTTGGCCGCAAGTAGAGATAGAGAGACAGTTGCATACTTCGCGCAACGCAATGGCCAATGGCACTGTAATGTTCCGCACAGCACATCTTGTGGGCAATGCCGGCGGAGTGCGTGACCTTTATACAAGGATATATGACAGGCCTGCGCTTGTTCCGCCTATGGACTGGATTGCGGAATCTCCGGCTGCGCCGTTGCTTGCAGGCTGTGTGCGCGACGACAGTGGCGTGGCATTGCAATGGAGTGCAGTGGCGCCGGTCGCCGGTTTTCCTGCTGTGCGCTATAATGTGTATGCAGCAATAGGAGATACTGTTGATATAAGCAATATTGACAATCTTGTCGCCGCCGGGATTACCGATACCTTTTACCGTTGGGATTGTTGCACCAATGCCGATATTGCAATGGCAGTGACGGCTGTTGATGCCTGTGGCGTGGAGAGTGCGCCGTTGTATGTTATAGCATCCCGGGGTGGATTAATGCTGCGCAGTGACGTGATAAAACTGCCATCGCCCTTGTCGTGGGGGCAGCGCATTGCTGTGAAGGACGTATATGGCCGCGAGGTCTATTATGGCAGGTATTGCAGCAAATTCAATGTCGAAGCCTTTCCCCCGGGGCGATATGTGCTCACTGTCCATGACCGTCGCGGAGTAGTCGTGCATAAGGCGGAATTTGTCAGGTAAAATAAAGGAAGGAACAAAAGGCTAAAAAGACCAAAAGTGGCGGCTCGGTAGACCATAAAGTCTCTTCCATTTATCGCTAAAAACAATCCTCCAGGCATTGCTGAAGTGCCTGGAGGATTGTTTTATATTCTTGCTTTTCTCTTATTTCTTCTCTTTCTTGCCGAAAACCGAGAAGTGAACATAGCGCTTGGGGTTCTCCTTCAAGTCCTCAAGGAGGCTTTCTGCAGCCTCGCAGGTGGCGTTGAGTTTGCTGTAGAGCGTTGTGTCCTTCAGCAGCATGCCTGCAGTGCCATTGCCCTCGTTGAGCGCTGTTGTAATTTGCTGTATGTTGCTTAGCGATGCCTCAAGGCTTGCAATCATGTTGGCATAGTCAACCTCGCTCAGTTGTGATGAGACCTTCAAAAGGTCGTCTTCAAGTTCTATTACCTTGTCCAGCGCTGTAGGTATGTCGTTCTTTACAATACTGTTAAGTTCGGCCGATGTTGTGTTCAGGCTTCCTGTAAGTGTCTCCAGGTTGTTGAGCGTGTTGTTGATGGCAGGGTTTGACAATATATTATTCAGCGATGTGAGCATCGAGTCTACTTTTGGCAGCATTGCCTCAAGTTGTGGAACCATGTTGCTCACCTCGCCCATTGCACCGGCCTCGAGCACGCCGCGCATTGTAGAGCCCGGTTCAATAGTGCCCTCGCCCTTACCAAGTACAAGAGAAATTGTGCTGCCGCCCATGAGTTTGTTGTGAATCTGTGCATAACTGCCCTCGGGTATTCTCAATCCCTTGTTCACACTCACAGTGAGGTATACTTTGCTGCTCTCGTTGAAGTTGTGCTCAATTGCGCTTACATTTCCAATCTTGCAGCCGTTGACATATAGCGGTGACGAGTTTGTGAGCTCTCCAATGTTGGTAAACTCTATGCGATACTTGTCGCTGCTGTCAAAGATGTCGATACTCTTGAAAAAGTTGATCAGGAAGTAGATTACAAACATTGCTGCCAATCCCAGCACTCCAACTATCAGTTCGCGTGAAAATTTTATCTTGCTCATTTGCTTTGCTTTTTAAATATTAGTATGGCCTCGCGTGTGCTGATCTTCTCGCCATTGAGGAATGCTATGATAAAGGCATCCTTGAAGTCGCCAGCTATCTGCTTCTTCAACCGAAGAATCTCATTGTAGTCCTCGCTCTCGCCGTATGTGTATTTATATGCTCCGTTCTCCTTGTAATAGTCAGCCTTCAGCCCTTTCAGTCTTTTGTCGTTGCCCGGCAACTTGCTCTCGGTTGTCATTATCTGTATCTTGAATACGGGCTTGCCGCTGTTCTCCTTGTTGGGCTTTGCGCTCTCCTGCTTTTGTTCGCTCTTCTTAGCCTCTTTGCCCTTGCAGTAGAGCTCATAGTACTCGGCAAAGCCGTTGAATATGCCCTTGACGAGTTTCTCCTGTCCCTCTTTCGATGCAATGAGGCTCTCGTCCTTGCTGTTGCTGATGAATCCCAACTCGACAAGGATGCTTGGCATCACAGTGCGGTGCAGCACCAGGAATCCTGCCGATGATACGCCTCGGTCATGCAACGATGTGCTCTTGACCATTCCGTTCTGCACCATCTCTGCCAGCCTCACGCTCATCTCCATGTCGTGGCTGCGCATGAGTTCAAATATTATGTAACTCTCGCTCGAGCGCGGGTCGAATCCCTTGTATGTCTCCTCAAAGTTCTCCTCGGTGAGAATTACCTCGTTCTCATACATCGCTGCGGCCTTTGCCTCGGCATCGCTGCCGGCACCTAAGGTAAATGTCTGGCAACCGTGAGCGCTCCTGTTTTTGCTAGCGTTTGAGTGTATTGAGATGAACAGGTTGGCGTTTGCCTTGTTGGCAATGTCGGCACGTCGTGCAAGCGGAATCTTTACATCGGTGGTGCGCGTGTATATGACTTTTACCTCGGGGTATTTCTCCGTAATCATTTTTCCAAGCATGTTGGATACTTTGAAATTTATATCCTTCTCCTGCGACTTCTTGCCCAGCGCGCCGGGGTCAACGCCGCCATGTCCGGCGTCAATGACAACGGTGAATTGCTTCTTGCTGCTCTTTTGTGCCATAGTGTGCTGCACAGCGACAACAAGCAACAGAAGTATGATGAGAATCCTTGATTTGTGGAGAATATTTTTCATAAGTATCTAGAACTCCCCGGGCGGTATTGCAAAAAACACAAAAACCGAGAAATTTTCCGCAAAAATACTGCTTTTATTACAAATGGCAAAAGAGTAAAAGATATTTTGACATTTTTTGACTTTAAACCAGTCGGCAGCAGCCGGTTGGGTCAATTAAATTTAAAAACTGCATTGAAGTGCTTGCTTTTTTTTGTAATTTCGCGTGGTTAATCAATAATGTAAGATGCATTTTATAGAATTTAATATACGATACGACGTCAATGATGGGGCTGCGGTACATTTGTGCTACATTCTCCGCGATGGCAGTTGTGTGGTAGAGGAGTCAATCCCGTTGCGCGAGGTGCAGAAAGGGTGGTGGCAGTGCTCAATGGAGGTCGATGACCGGTATGCCAACATAAACTATGGCTATGAACTCCGTCTTGGAGGCAGCAGCCTCTGTAGTGAATGGGCCGGCACGCCTCATACCCTGCGTTTCAACTGCGTGAACCGCAATTATATCGTGTACGATATGTGGCTCGACTCGCCCGCAGGGTGCTATGCCAGGACAAACCTCTTCCGCTTCTTTGACAAGAATGAGACAAGGCTTGATGAGCCATCCATTAATTGGTATAACCGTAGCGTGACATTCTCGGTCTACGCAACGGGCTTGCGCAGCGGCGAGCGCCTGCATCTTGTTGGCGATGCCGATGTTCTTGGTGCATGGCAGCCCTCAAAGGCGTTGCCAATGCAACAGCGCGTCCCCAATCGTTGGAGTGTCACTTTTGATGTGGCAACATTGTGGAGTGGGGCGCTCAACTACAAGTTTATTGCAGTTGACGAGGCCGGCAATGTGCGTTGGGAGGATGGCGACAACCGCCATATACTGCTCCCCGACTTTGAGGCTTCGACAAACTACTTCTATCAGCTTGACGCTCTTGCCTTCGATGCACCTTCGCTACGCTTGGCAGGAACTGTCATCCCGCTCTTCTCCTTGCGCTCGGCTCATGGCTGGGGTATAGGCGATTTTGGCGATATAAGGCTCATGGCCGACTGGCTGGCATCGACAGGGCAGAACATACTTCAGCTCTTGCCGGTCAATGATACTACCGTACGTGGCGGCAGCGAGGATTCCTATCCCTACAACTGTGTCTCGGTTTTTGCATTGAACCCGATATATGCCGATATGTCGCAGTTGCCGGCGCTCTCCAAGCCACGCCGCAATGCATTCTATCAAAAGGAGCGCGAGGCGCTCAATGCCTTGCCTGCAGTGGATTACGCTAAGGCATACCGCCTGAAGATAAACTATCTGCGCGAACTCTTTGACGAAGTTGGCAGCGATGTCCTTGCGAGCGAGGGCTATCTTTCCTTTGAGAAGGAACAGCAGCAGTGGCTCAGGCCCTATGCCCTTTTCCGTTTCCTCTCATCGCGCCTGCATAGCAATATATGGGACTGGGGCGAATACTCGCACTACGATGCCACTACTGTGGAGCGTGTTGTGGCAGAGTACCCCGATGCTGTCAAGGAGATGCAATTCTACAGTTATGTACAGTATTTGCTCTTTACACAACTCTCTGCCGCTCACGACTATGCCAACAGCAGGGGCGTTGCGCTAAAGGGTGATATCCCCATTGGCGTGGCTCCAAACGGTGTCGATGTGTGGTGCGACAGCGAGCAGTTCAATCTCTCTGTCTCGGCAGGCGCTCCGCCCGATATGTTTGCTGCCGATGGACAGAACTGGGGATTCCCCACATATAACTGGCAGGTGATGGCCGGTGACGGCTATGCTTGGTGGCGCCGTCGCCTGCAGTATATGTCATGCTTCTTCGATGCCTACCGCATAGACCATATACTCGGTTTCTTCCGCATTTGGGAGATTCCGCGCACCGCGAAGAGCGGTCTTGCCGGCAGTTTCTCGCCTAACCGTCCTTTGACTGTTGAAGAGATTACTGCTGCAGGCTTTGAGTTTGATGAGGCTGTGCACACTGTGCCATATATTGATGATGTACTGCTCAAGAAACACTTCCCACGCAAGGTAAAGCAGATTGTGGATGCCTTCCTTGAGCCGGCGGGCAACGGAACCTACCGTTTCAAGCCCGAAATGGAGAATGCCAACCTACTTGCATATTACATATATGAGCGCACTCCAAAACTTGCACAGGCAATGAAGGATGCCCTGTTGCGAATCTATGGCAATGTACTCTTTATGCGCGACCTCAACGAACCGGCGATGTTTGTTCCGCGCATTCTTGGCTGTGACACCGAGGCCTATACCCGGTTGTCACAGGCCCAGCGCATAGCCTATGACCGCATCTACGAGGACTATTTCTACAACCGCCATACAATGTTCTGGTATCGCGAGGGAATGCGCAAACTCACATCGTTACTTCTCTCCACGCCAATGACCGCGTGTGGCGAGGATTTGGGTATGATTCCCGCCTGCGTGCCCTGGGTGATGAAGAACCTGCAGGTCCTTTCGCTCGAGATACAGCGTATGCCAAAACTCTATGGCGAGACATTTGCCCGCCCCGAGCACTATCCCTATCTCTCCGTTGCAACGCCTTCAACGCATGATATGAGCACGCTGCGCGGATGGTGGCGCGAGGACGAGGCGCTGTCGCAGCAGTTCTACAACTGCTCGCTCGGCTTCGACGGCAAGGCACCGCTTGAGATGGATGGCCGCGTGGCACGTGCGATACTGGCGCAGCATCTTGCCTCTCCATCGGCCTTTGCACTTTTTGCTTGGCAGGACTGGATGGCAATGGACGAGCGCCTGCGCCGCGAGAACTATGAGGATGAGCGCATAAACGTGCCCTCTAATCGCGACCACTGCTGGAACTACCGTATGCACATATCCATTGAGCAACTGATGCAGGAGCGCGCTTTCAATGACACTGTACGCACAATGATTACTGATAGCGGAAGGCTGGTATAATCTCTTGTAGGGGCAGGCCGGTTTGTCTGCCAAATACCTGATAGATAATAAATAAAACAAAAAATACATGAACAACACTTTTCGTTCTGCCCTTTTGGCAGGAATAGCAGTCGGCATTGCCGGCTGGGGATATTTGGCCTACAAGGATATAGTAGGTGCAGTGCTCTTCTCGTTCGGTCTTTTGACCGTTGTCAACTACAAGTTGAAACTCTATACAGGCACAGCGGGCTTTGTGCCCCTGCGTAGCGAGGACGGCAGCAGCCGTTGGCTCAAGGCTATTGGCGAACTGTTATTCATCCTCTTTGGCAATGTGATGGGCTGTATGCTTGTTGCGCTCTTTGCGCGCCTGTCGCCACTTGAACTTGGAGCATCGGCGCAGAGCATACTCGAAGGCCGCCTTGCAATTGGACCGGTCAGAGCAGGCCTGTTGGCTATCGGTTGCGGATTCATCATGACAACAGTTGTTACATTTGCACGCGAGGGCAAGCCGCTGGTGTTGCTCTTTGGTGTGCCGCTCTTCATCAACTGCGGATTCCCACACTGTCTGGCCGATGCCTTCTACTACATGGCAACTCCGCTCTCATATACAGGTGAGCACATTTGGGAGATTGTGGTGCTCTATCCTTGTCTTGTTGCAGGCAACTTCATTGGCTGTAACCTCTATCGCTTTATAGCGCCAAAGCAGTAAGTATTTGAGTTGAGATTAATATAGCATCCTCGGGGCGGCCTGGTGCCCCGAGGATGCTTGTTTTTGCCCTTAATCCTTTATTCTTTCTGCAGCCTGCAATGTATGCGGGCTGCGCTCATAGCTGGCAACATTGCGCCGCGCACACTTTACTGCGTACAATGATAATCTCAGTCTCGCCCGGACTGCCGCAATCTTCTGTGCAATGGAGTTTGTGGTCATTGAGCCGTTTGATATGTTACTTGCGCCGTAAAATAATACTATAATCAATATCCACACTAAATTTCTACAGAGCCTTCAATAGCATATAAAAAAGGAATGGCGACCTCACGGCCGCCATTCTCTGTTATTATGAATACTTTGTCAATTACTTAACAAGTACCTTCTTAGTCTCGATTACACCGTTGCTGTAAACTGTTACAACAATGTTTACACCGCTTACAGGAGCAGGGATTGCAGCACCTGCAGGTGTGAAGTAACCTACAGAAACAACCTCACCCTTCTCAACAACGAGGTCTGAAATAGAGTTTGTCTCATCGGCATCGTCAACGAAACGGATTATCCAAGATGATGCAGTACCTGCGCCACCTTCCCAGTTTACGATTGTACCCTCGCCGCCGGCACCGCTACCGTGACCTGCTGTGTGGAGAGGATTAGCACCTGCTGCATGGATTGTGTAGATGTTAGCCTGCAAAGGTTTGATAATATATGCAGGTGCGCCGAAGTCGTCAGTCATTGTAACCTGTGTTGTACCACCGCCAGTACCGGCATAACCATAGCCTTCTGTAATTCCGTTTGCGTAGTCGCTGTAAATCAAGAATGCGCACTCAGCATCCTCCTCATCAACAGCGTAGTCACTGTTCATTGCAGTTTCAGGATCCAACTTCTGGAATTGGAATACGAACTCAGCTGCGCTTCTGTCGTATGCTGCAGGAGCGTTCTTCCAAGCAAGACCGTTTTCAGTAGCGTAGATAGCCTTGGTCTTGCTCTGCTGCTTGTAGTACTCTGTGTAAGCACTCTCAATAGCGTACCAGTAGCCATCCATTACTTCAACGCGCTCAGCGTTCTGTGCCAACTCAACGTTTGCAACGAATGCCTCAACGGCAGCCTGAGCACCCTCCTTGTTCTCCTCTGCAATAACAGCCTCAACCTTGTCAATTGCAGCCTCAAGAGCAGCGATGTCGCCGCTGATGCAACCTGGGTCGTTACCTACAACAAGACCCAATGCCTCAAGAGTAGCAGGGATGTTGCTTGCCCACAAGTAGTAAGGATCGTCCATAGTCACCTTGTAGATGTTCCACTCACCCTCACCATTTGCCTTGTTGAAGTGGAGGTAGTCACCTGCGCTGTAACCGTCACCATACTTGAAGTCCTCGAACTTCTTGTGTCCGCTAAGGATGTCAAGACCGTATGTGAAGTCGCCAGGAATCTCGCTAACGCATGGACGGCCTGCAAGGTTGCCATCCCAGTCCATGAAGACGAACTTGTTGGCGTTGACTGTGCCCTTCTCAACTGCAATGATGTCAGTTGTGTCGTTCTCGTTTGTCCAGTTCCAAGAAGCGTCAATCATGTTGTCGCCAATCTCGCTGTAGAATACGAATGTGTTCTCAATGTTGTTAGACTTGGCAATCTTGATTTCGGCAGCATTTGATGGATATACAGTCAAACCTGTGCTCCAGCTTGTGCTTGTTGTTGTCTCGCCGGTCTCCTCGTTCTTGTTCTCATTAACCTTCTTGTTCAATGCCCAGTACTGTGCCTTTGCAAGGCTGATGATGTTCCAGCCGTTAGCAGTCTTCTTGAAGTAGTATACGCAAGGATCGTTAAGCGCAGCCTTGATGTTATTGTGGTAAGGAGCAACGCCTGAGTAGAAACGTGGGTCGGCATCCTGTGTCTTAACGCGGAGGTTACCGCTGATGATGTAGAGACCCTCCTCAATTTCTGCGAGGTCTGTTACCTGTGCACCACCTGCTACGTTGTATGGGTTCTCACGGAAGATGAGTGGATCGTACTCCTCGCCATATTTTGTTACACATACAGTACCGGGAGCCAAAGACTTGTTCTCACGACCGATGGTCTTGATTGTGAATGTGTTGAGTGATACGCCCTCTGGGAACTTGATGTCGAAGTGGATATATGTGTAGGGTTGGTCGTAACGTGCGCCACCGCCCCATGCCGAGTGGTAGTATGTCGCTGTGTCGTCGTCAAACAACTTGTCGATTGTACCGTTGCCACCCTCACGCTCATGTGTCTCCTCAGAGTTTGAAGTTACAAGGTCTGTTGTGAGTGCAAGCTTTTGGCCATCACCGTCAAGAATCTCAAGGCCTGAAAGTGCAACCATTGGGTAGTTATTGTATTTACCGTCGCTTGCTGCACCACCAACGTTGGTCTCGAGGAATGTCAAACGGATACCGCTAACTTGCTCGTTGAGAACAACCAACTGCTCCCAATCGTAGCGGTTGTTGTTAACCAATGTACCAAGTGGAGTCTGGTGTGGGTTCTCGGCTGTGTAAACCTTAGGCAATGTAACGAACTCAATCTTAGAGTCAAGGAATGTATTGATGTGACCCTCTGCCGAGTTGAGGAACTCTTTGATTCTGCTGAGGTTTGCATATGGGTCTTTGTAAAATTCCTTACCATTATAAAGAGTATTACATTCTTGATAGAAGTTCTGCATGATGCTCACTTTCCAAACCTCCTCAACGTAGAAACCGTCTATTGGGTTGCTTGAAGGTGTCAACTGTTTTTCATATTGGCTCTTGAAAGCAGGCCAGAATTTTTTATAGTACCATTCAACCTTAGAGTAAACGTAGAAGCCTGTAGCGTTGTTCAATTTATCAATAGCATTAAAGACCTCCTCAACAGTGGTATAACTGTTCTCTGCAAGTGCTTTCTCTGCATTTGCCAATTCGCTCATGAAAGTGTTGTATGCTTTTTCATAGCCCTCAACAGCAACGCTGTCCATATAGGTGTAGTTGCTCTTAGCCTCCTTGATTGCGTTGCGTACCGGAATTGAAATGTACTTCTCGGGGTAGTTCATTGTTACCTCGTAGAGTGACCAGTCGAATGCAAGGATGTATGCATAGTTCAAACAGTAGGGGTAACCCTCCTTGTAGAAATCGTAGCGCTCCTTGTCAACGTTCTTGAAGCCACCGGTTGAAGGTGTTGCACCAACGTGGATTTCAACCTCCTCACCTTCGTATGTCATCTTGTAACTCATCTCGAACCTGCCGTTGCCGGTCTCTGTGATAGTAACGATGGCTGCGTCGCTCAACTTGCCGGTCTTGCCCTGGCCACCGTTAGCGCCGTTGTATGCGTTGTCGCTTGGGTTTGCGCTAAGGAACTTGCCCTCTGCTACGTAGTAGAGATAGTAACCACCAGTGGTAGGAATCAACTGGATAGCATACTCGGGAGCAGCATTCTCAGCCTGGACGCCCGGTGCCACAAAGAGAGGACCGGGACCTACGTTAGGCTCCTTTGTCGTCTGTGTACCGAATGCGCCATCTTGGCTCTCGTGGTTGTTGATGTATGTGTGGTACTCAACGGGAACGTTGCTCTTCATTACAAAGTACTTTGCACCCAAGAGTGCGTCCATTGATGTAATTTCATTCTCGGCTACAGAGAATGCCCAGTCAGCATAGGGAACATAGTTCTCGCCACCCTTTGTGAGACCAACGAGCATAGGCGCGTTCTTTGTGTTGCCCGGACGTGCACCCCACTCGAGAATGAACTCGCTTACAGGTGACTCAAATGTGAGTTCAAGGTGGTGATAGTCGCTCTGAGCACCTGTTGCGCTCCAGCATGAGTGCCAGTAGTTGTTCCACTTGCCATCGTTCAATGCTGCAAGACCTGCACCATCTGTACCACCGCTCAAAGTGTTGTGGTCAGCGTTTGAAGTTGCTGTGTAAGGGATAACTGTCTCGCCATCGGCAGCATATACAACCAACTCGCTGAGAGCGGTTACAAAGTTGTTGCCGTTGGGTTTCTCACCGTTGTAGTTGAGTGCAACAGTGAAACGCAAGGTTGTCAGCGGCTCACTTGGAGTGATGACGTCTGATTTGTAAACCTGGACGGTAGTTTCGCCTTTCTGTACATTCTCACCGGGAAGACCATCACCGGCTCCAATAGAAAGAGACCATCCCTGAGCATTGACACCTGCAAATGATGCGAATGCCAAAGCAAGAGTTAGAAATAAATTTTTTCTCATAACGTAAAAAATTAAAAAATAAAAAAATAAAATCTCTCAAAATCAAAACCGTCCCGGTTTGCAAATGTGTCGGTATGTTGTTTGTAATCAACGCATTGCGTAACAACGACTTTATGCCCTTGCACAGGAACGGTATTTTATCACGCAAAGGTTGGAATAATTATTTGAAATCGCAAGAAAATTGCGTGAAAAATAAAAAGTTTTAGTATAAAATGAAAAAAAATAGGGGGGGGTGAAAATCTTATTGAAAAAAGTGTTATATTTGCGTGGATATACATAAATAATGTATTGATAAGAGAACGGAGAGTATATAACTTAATTTTTTTAATATGAAACTGAAAACTTTACTGACTGCATTATTCGTAATGCTTGCAACCTTTGCTTTTGCACAGGTTGAGGATGGAAAGGTGTATCGCATTGTAAGTGCCAAGTATGGCACAGTAATGTCGGAGAGCCCCATCCTGCACACACTTTCATGCGCGTCGAAAGGTACTGCGACCGACTACCACGAGATGTGGCAGTTCGACGCTACCGACGATGGCAAGTTTACAATCCGTAACGTCTACACACAGCGTTATGTGCAGTATGAGACAGGCCGTAATGTACAGTGGAGAACCGGTAGCGCAATGACTGCGTTCTCTGTTACTGAGAACTCTTTACTGAAGGGGTGCTACAACATTGACCTTACCCCTACAAAAAACTGGGGTATGCACTGCGATGGCAGTTCAAACATTGTGCCCTGGAGTTATGGTACCAACGAGATTTCCGGTACAGAGTGGACTTTTGAACCTGTGAACATCAGCGCCGAGGAGATGGCTGCTGCCGCTGCTGCATATCAGGACTATGCAATGGTGCTGAACAATGCCGATGCCATTGCTGCGACAGTTGGTGCTCTTTTCGAGGACAAGGCTTGTACTACAATGAAGGCCGAGTGGGCTGCAAAGAGTGATGCCGAGGTTGTGGCTGCTTTGGATGGCGTTCCTGCCGACTTGCAGCAGGCGGTTCTCAAGATAAAGAACAATGCCTGGGATGCTGTTACACGCGAGAAAGAGTTCCGCGTATATGACTACAAGCCATACAGCAACCCCGAGGTTTGGGCCGACAGATTGTTTACACGCCCTTACAACCGTATAAACAACCCTACAGGTATCAGCACAAGCGACTCAAAGAGTTTTATCTATGTGTTTGTTGAGGATATCCCCGAGGGTACTACAATTGATCTCGCCGAGATGGCAAGCACCAAGTATTTTGGTAATGACACTCCGTTGAAGGAGGGCTTGAACATTGTTCCATGTGCAAACAAGGATGGTTCACTCTACATCCGCTACATCTGCGAGACAGCCATCGATGGCAAGAAACTTGCCGACTATCCGACAGTGAAGGTTCACATTGAGAATGGTTATGTGAATGGTTTCTGGAGCAAGGAGCGCGGCCATACCAACGAGGATTGGGTATATATGCGCGACAATATGTTCAAGAACCCAATGGCAGTGCAGGCTGCCGGTGACCTCACCGTGCTCAACTTCCGCACATACGAGTTCCTCAAGGAGTGTCCCAACAACATCGAGGGCGTGATGCGCCTTTGGGACTTCTGGAACAGCCGTCAGAACCACTACATGGCTCTCGACAAGTACTATGCGTGGACAAACAACAAGCAGCTTGCCATGAGTGACGACAACGGCTTTATGGATGCAAGTTCTTACCGTACACACTACAACAACAACACTTTGAGCACAATCGTTAACTATGACCTGCTCATTGCCGATGCCGGCAGTTCTTGGGGTCCAAACCACGAGATTGGTCACACAAACCAGTATGCGTTCCAGATTGTGGGTACATCAGAGGTAAGCAACAATGCGCTTACAAACTTTGCAATCTTCGACCAGGGTACACACGTGAGTCGTGGTAACAACATGGAGAACCAGATTCTTGACTTTGAGAACAAGATTCCTTATGTTGTACGTGGCGAGGGTGCTTATGGCTCAAAACTCTTCAGCATGACACGTATGTACTTCCAGTTGTTCCTCTACTTCCACGCAGCGGGCAAGGATACTACATTCTATCCACGTCTGTTCGAGAAGTTGCGTTATGACCAGCTGCCGGGTTGGAGAGTAGGTTCTTGGGACGAACTCGATGAGAACGGTTTCTACAGAAACTCTGTGAATGCGGCTCAGGACCAGTTGAAGTTTGCCGAGGCTTGCTGCGAGGTTGCACAGATGGACCTCAGCGAGTTCTTTGAGGCTTGGGGTTTCTTTATCCCAATGAAGAATGCGTTTGTTGGTGACTATGGTCACCACTGGGTGTACTTGCTTGAGAAGGATGCTATGGCAAGCAAGGCGCGTATGCAGAAGTATGAGAAGAAGGGTGGTCACTTGATGTTCCTTGAGGACCGCGTGCGCCAGTCGCCAAGAAAGAAGAGCCCCTTCTGCGATGGTACAGGATACCGTGCCAACTATGCCGACTGGGACGGTGAAACTATCGGTACTGTCGGTAACTTTGGTCAGTGGATGGATTACATCGATGAGACTGTGAAGGCTCAGGGTTACTACTATGCCGTTTCAAAGGGTAAGGTGGTTATCAAGGAGGCCGAGGGTGCAAGCGGTGCGCTTGGTTTCAAACTCTATAATGCCGAGACAGGCGAGTTGCTTTCATATACCAACAAGTATGAGATGAATGTTCCTGTGTCGGCAAGCGGTGCGACACTGAAGGTTGTTGCTGCACAGGCCGATGGTACAGACTATGAAGTACCTCACGCTTCACAGGGTCCCGAGTCAATGCAGAAGGAGGCTCTTGACGGCTCATTGAAGTCGGCAAAGGTTATCATTGACAAGAAGGCTGCATCGACCGCTGTTGTGGGTTATTACTATCCCGAGGCTATTGCAGACTTGCAGGCAATCTACAAAGAGGCAAATGCGGCATATAAGAACAATGACACAAGCAAGTACTCATTTGCCGAGTGGAGCATTATGCTCGACGACGAGTGCAGCAAGGTGCTTGAGAACGAGGATGCCCGCATTCTTATTAAAGAGGGTGCCGTATTTAAAATGAGAAGACTTACAGGAGACTACAAAGGATACTATGCTGTTGGTGAGTATCCTACGGCCTCTACTACAAACAAGGCCGACGGCAACATCGATTGGACAATTGAATATGCAGGCAAGGTTGGCGAGTACTATTTGAAGAGTGCTTCAACAGGTTATTACATTACAAACCTGACAACTGCAGGTGCATTCCTTGAGACAAAGAAGCAGAGTGATGCAATCAAGTTCAATGTAGGTTATACCGATGACGGTGGCGTGAACTTCATTCTTGCCGACGGAAGTGGACAGACTTTCGGTTTGAGCGATGCTGGAAGCGTCGGTATTCTTCCGCTCAACGAAACAGGTGCAAAATGGCGCGTGGATATTGTTGAGGATAATTCGGCTGCATTCTATGCTGCAGCACTCGAGGATTTGATGGCCGAGGCTAATATGAAGATTACCGAGGTGCTTAACCTTGACAGTTTGCAGACAATGAATATCTTTAACGATGGTATCATTGTAACCGACAATAACCTGAATACATATGCATTGAACCTGTTGGGTACATACTATGAGGTTTCGGACAATGCCGAGGCGACAGTCCTTCAGAAACAGAAGTATGTGAATACCTTGCGTAAACAGTTGGTCGACATGGAGGGTAAGTACATCGTTACTGCTCCAATTGCAACAAAGGGTGAGAGAGTTGTGTGGTACTACATAATCAGTAACAAGAGTGAGAAATTTGTCGGAATTGATATCGATGGAAGAACTCCCGGAAGTGTGACTGTTACTGATGTTGTTGACGACTATGCGTTGTGGGGCTTTGCGTCAACCGGCAAGCCGGGTGAATATAAACTCTACAATGCGGGCTGGCAGGGATTCGTGTATAAGGACGGTGATAATATTGCGGTTTCGGCCGAAGAGGATATCTTGCCGGTTTCTGTGGAATATCTCGCAAAAGAGGGTGGTTTGCTGTTGGCTGCTGAAGGCAAGGCCTTTTGTGATTTGGATCCCTTTGTGGAACTCTCTTCATATTCAAAATCTTACTGGAGAGTGCAGATTGCCTTGATTGAGAACAATAAGGAGGTTGCTGACATCATCACAGTTATTGAGAGCGTGATTCCGGAGGCTGTCGGCAATGCAGCAATATACGACCTCAATGGCCGCAGGGTAAAGAACCCAACAAGGGGTATCTTCATCCAGGGTGGTAAAAAGGTTCTTGTTAAGTAATAAACAAAATCGATAATAAATGAGATGGCGGCCATTCAAGGTCGCCATCTCTTTATTATGTAAATGAAATCCGATTTTACCTTATATAATATATAACAAGCCCAATTATTGTTTTTTTACTTAAAATGCACTACTTTTGAGGCTGATAATCATTTCCGGATATAAACATTTGATAATATGAAATTAAGGAATCTTCTACTATCTGTTTTTATGCTCGCAGTAGCTATGGCTGCCAATGCACAGCTGACGACAAATAACGCACAGCGCTATTATGCCGAGTTTAAGAACTACTTTGTTGATGACATCTGTACCGAACTTGCAGTGCCATACTCTGCAATGACCGACGAACAGTTACGCACAACAATGAGCGCTATGCCAGAGGAACTTGTGAACATTGCCCTCAAGGTGAAGAACAATGCCTGGGGAAAGCGCGAGAAGGAGTTCCGTGTGTTCGATGCAAAGCCACACAGCAACTCATACAACTGGAAGTATCTGATGAATGTGAGACAGTATAGTGAACTGCAGATTCCAACCGGTATCAGTGCCGACAATGAGTATGTGCTTATTTTTGTAGGCAGCGAGTTGCCCGATTCTATTTGGATGGAGCTTTGTCCCATAGCAGGAAACATGACCCGCCCATTGATGACCAATGTGCTCACAAGTGGCTTGAACGTGGTGAAGATTCCCGATACCGAGGGCGATGACCGTATGTTGTTCTTACAGTATTATGTTGACACCGACACTACTGCCACAAGCAAGAAACTTGCTGACTATCCCAACGTGCCCATTCACATTGAGGGTGGATATGTGAACGGTTATTTTGACCTTGCACGTCACACCGATGAGGACTGGCGCGACATGACGCAGAACATGATGAAGCACTACTCGGTTCAGGTGCTTGGCGAGAGGGTACTCTTCCAGATGGAGTTGGCAAATGTGCTGAAAGCATGCCCCAACACAATAACAGATGCCATCAAGTGGTGGGACCAGTGCGTAAAGTGGCAGCATGAACTGATGGGTGCCGACAAGTATTATGACCGTTGGAACGACCTTATCATGGCAAAGGACGGCTATGAGGGAATGTTCATGTATGCTACGGAGACATATACCTACTACGAGTACTATACATTGCCCGATATCCTCCCCTGGGAAAAGGTGTATGCCGACCCCGGACAGATGTGGGGGCCTGCCCATGAGATTGGCCATGTAAACCAGAATGCAATAAATGTTGTCTCTTGCACAGAGGCTACCAACAACCTGTTTGCCAATGCGCAGATTTTCCGCACAGGAAAGACCACTACGCGCGGAAACGGTGTGAGTGTGTGCCGCGATGATTCCAGCAACAAGACTCCGTTCCCATTGCGTGGCAGTGATATTATTGCAAAGTCAAGAATGTTCTTCCAACTCTATCTCTATTTCCATGCTGCGGGCAAGGATACGACTTTCTGGCCAAGAGTGTTTGAGGCGCTGCGAAAGAATCCGCTAGACAAGGGCCCTAAGGACCGCAACTGGACATCGCTGACACAGGCGAAGGATGACCAGTTGAAGTTTGCCGAGGTGTGCTGCGAGGTGGCGCAGATGGACCTCAGCGAGTTTTTCGAGGTGTGGGGTATGTTTGAACCTATGACTGATGCGGGTGTGGGTGATTACGAGAACTTCATCGTGAACCTTACCAAAGAGGAGGCCGAGGCGAGCCGTGCACGCATGCAGTGTTATGAGAAGAAGGGTGGTCACCTTATCTTCATTGAGGACCGCATTAAGCCATCGCCAAGAACCGATGGCGTTGCCGGCAACAGACTCGATTTCAACGAGGAGTTTGTCATTGGCAAGATGGGTAGCACAGGGCAGTGGAGCGACTACATTGATGAGAGCGTGAAGGCGCAGGGCTACTACTATGCAAGGTCTTTGAACAGTATTACCATTAAGGAGGCGGCCGGTGCAAATGGTGCTCTTGGATTCAAACTCTACAATGCACAGACCGGTGAGTTGCTCGACTTCAACAATAACTATAAGTTGACAGTGCCTGTTGCTCAAACTAATGCTCCGTTGAAGGTGGTGGCAGCGCAGGCCGATGGTACTGACTACATTGTACCCAATGTGTCTGAAAGTGATGATGAGGAGATGCAACTGGAGGCTCTGAATGCTGCGTTGTCGTCGGTTAAGAACCTCACAAGCAAGACTACGACAACGGGCAAGGAGATTGGCCACTTCTACAAGAGTGCATTGACAAGCATAAATGCTCTTTATGATGAGGCAAAGGCTGCAGCCGACAGCAAGGATACAAGCAAGCATAGTTACAAGGAGTGGGCTGCCTTGCTTGAAAAGGAGATGGAGGCTTTGAAGAATGACCTGTCGGCGCGTGCATACCTTAAGGAACTTGATATCTACACGCTTGCCAACGGTGAGAAGAAGAGTTATGGCTTGTGCTATGACAGATATGGTCTGAAGGCAAACACAACGCAGCAGACTGCCATTACCTCGAGTGACAAACGCTGGATGTTTGAGAGCACCGGTGTGCCGCATCACTATTACATAAAGAACGAGAATGGGCTTTATATAAATGATATAGCAAGCAATGGCACATCGTGCAGCGGTGCCGACCAGTCATCGGCATGGGTGTTCAAGGCTAACTATCTTGATAATGGTACGGTTTACTTTACCACACAGGACGGGTTCTATCTTACAATGGATGTCAATAACTACTACATATATGCGGGTACAGAACTTGTGAATGCTGCAACCTGGGGGATACGTGCTGTAAAACTCAACAATACTGCTGTTGAGGAGGTTGAATGTGAAGGTGAAGACGGTGAGGTGAAAACTGAAATCTATGACCTCGCAGGCCGCAAGGTTGAGAACCCTGCTAAGGGCCTGTATATTGTGAATGGTAAAAAAGTCTTTATTCAGTAAGGACTTTGTAGGGGCAGACGGTGCCCGGAATGCAGTTGGATATAATTACAAAAGGCAGCCATATGGCTGCCTTTTGTAATGTGAGTTTTTAGTTTTTAGTTTTTAGTTTTCAGTTTGTCTCTACGAGTTCCATCTCTCTCCAGCGCTCGGCGATGGCACAGCAGTCCTCGCGTGCAATGCTCTCCTCGACTTCATACTCGGCAAGCAGCAGTGCTACCATATCGTCAATGGTGAACGACTCCTTTGCGGCTACGTTCTCCCAGAGGTAGGCAGCGGTCTCGTTAAGGCTGATGATTTTGCTGTAGTCGACATTGTCCACTCCTGCGGGAACAACGATGTATTCGCCGCAGACGTTCTGTATCTCAAATCCTTCCTTGATTTTCATATTGTCTGTTTTTTATTGGTTACTTATTATATTCTGCGATAGATGGCAAGCAGTATGCGGCGGAGTGGCTTGAGGAAATTCCATATAGCCGAGTAGCAGCGCCACTTGCGGCTGGCTGTGCTCACTTCCTTGCCTTTGCGTATGAAACCGTCGGCAATGCCCACAATCTTGTCCTGCGTGAACTGCTCGGTCATCCACAAAGGGTTGCCGTCGCCACGCATCGTATATACTCCGTTCTCTGTCTTTATTACCCTGTGAAGGGCGTAGGTCTCTTTTTTTACCTCGGCAAGCACAACGTCGCCAATCTTGGGCTCGCGGGGTGGGGCAAGGATTACCTTGTCGCGGCCGTCCTCAAGGAATGGGCGCATGCTGAATCCGCGTACAACGAACGTCACGCTTTTCTTGCCCTGGCCGAAGACTCTTGTTATCTCCTGCATGAACAGGTGGTTGTTTACTCTTCTTTGAGTTATGCCGGTGCTCATAGGCCGAATGTGCTGCTTGACAGGCGTGCTGCTTCTTCATCGGGGCGGCAGAACAGTGTGTGTATGGCAATGTGCTCAAGTACTTTGGTGATTGTGTTGCAGATGGCAATGTGTATCTCCTTGTCGAACTTCAGCGTTGAGCATGAGCATAGCATTATGCCAAATGCTGTGGGGATGTTCTCCTTGCGTATCCAGTTCTTCTTGTCCTGCTCAATGGCTGCCATGCCGCCAATGGGGTAGTGCACGTTCTTGTATATCGGGCGCTTGCCGCTCCAGGGCGAGCCGTATACAAACGGGGTGCCGTCGGGGGCAATGCGTATGACGGGGTTGTCGTCGTTGATGAGGGTGCTGCCATCAATATACTCGACCCATTTGTTGCTGTGGGTGCTCTTGCCCTGTCCGCTTGCTCCCAGGAACATGTATCCTTTGCCGCCATTCTCTATGGTGGCAGAGTGCATGAGCAGGGTGTTGTGCTTTGCGGTGCAGAGCGTGTAGATGACCATCAGGGCGTTGTTGAAACCAAATCTGACGTCGTTCTCGCTGCCGCGTGTGGTTATGACGAACTGCTTGTGTCCGGCATCGCTCTGCATGAATGCGCATGGGTGGCCGAACTCGTTGATTGTCAGTATCTGGTAGGCGCCGTTGTCCTGGCGGTATACCTCGAATTTTGCACTGGGGCAGGGGAATGTACCCACCTTCTCGCCTCGCCATGAGGGCTGTATGCTGTTGTCCAATGTTATTTCAAAAAGCAACTCGTCAGTGCTTTCGCGCTCAAAAGGAGCCAGGTTGGGCAATGTTGACAGTATGTCGCCTTCAAGTGTCGTGATGGCAAAGTTGTGCTCGGCAACTGTAAAAAATCTTTTTTGCATGTTTGTCGGGTGGCACATCTTTGAACCTATGTGCCTGTAGGCTGTTTATTTAGATGCAAATTTATGAAAAAGGGTTGAATATTCAATGAATTAACAATTTGTTTATTCTTTTGTTTTTTATTTTTTATTGCTACCTTTGCGATAGGTCGCGCCTAAAGGGCGTGTCCGGCAAATGAAAATGTCATATTCAATCAACATACGCGGCGGGCTGATGTCGCTTGATAAACCGGTGGTAATGGGCATATTGAACGTTACCGACGACTCTTTCTACAGTGGGTCGAGGGTTGCTGCACCCGCCGATTTGCTCTCCCGTGCCCGTGCTATGCTCGATGCCGGGGCTGCAATACTGGATGTTGGGGCTTGCTCTACGCGTCCCGGTGCAACACCGGTGGCGCAGGAGGAGGAACTTGCAAGGCTGCACGTGGCACTTGAGGTTATTGACAGGGAACTGCCGGGGGCGGTAGTGTCGGTCGACACCTTCAGGGCAGCAGTCGTGCGCGAGTGTGTGGCATCGCATAATGTGTCAATAATCAATGATGTGTCGTGTCTTGAGTGGGATGGTGATATGTACAATGCGGTGGTCGATTCCCGTCTGCCGTATGTTCTTACTCATTCGGTGGGCTTGGCCGGCGAGGCGGTGGTGTATGACGATTTTATGCCACAGGTACTAAAGCGCCTTGCTACAAAGATGTGGCAGTTGAGGCAGGCCGGCGTGGCCGATGTGATTGTGGACCCGGGGTTTGGCTTTGGCAAGAGCATGGAGCAGAACTATAGAATGCTTGATTCGTTGCGCGATTTTGAGATGCTTGATGCTCCCTTGCTTGTGGGGCTCTCACGCAAATCTATGATAACTCGTTTGCTGGGCATTGAACCCGGTGATGCGCTTGCTGCAACGACGGCGCTGAATCTTGTTGCTGTGAGGAACGGTGCTTCAATATTGCGCGTCCACGATGTCAAGGAGGCTGTGCAGGCTATAGAACTTGCGCAGGCAATGGATTTTAATAAGTAATACCTTATATATATAAAAGGATGTTTTTTGATTTTACAATTAAGGATATAATAGATATTCTGCTGTTCGCGTTGCTGCTGTACTATCTGTACAGGCTTATGAAGGATTCGGGCTCTTTGAATATCTTCGCGGGAATAATGATATTCCTGTTTGTGTGGGTGCTTGTCTCAAAGATTCTTGGTATGCGCCTGCTTGGGTCGGTATTTGACCAGATGATGAATGTGGGTACAATTGCCCTGGTTGTGATATTCCATGAGGAGATTCGCAACTTCTTCAAGAGTCTTGGCTCGCGCCGCTATTTCAAGTATCTCTCCACGCTCTTTTCCCGTAAGGGTGAGAAAGATACTACCGAGGCGGCTGTGATGCCGGTGGTCATGGCGTGTATCAGTATGGCTCAGCAAAAGGTGGGTGCGCTAATTGTTATTGAGCAGAAGGTGTCGCTCGATGATGTAATCAAGACCGGGGAAACGATAAATTCCGATATCAGCCAGCGCCTTATTGAGGCTATTTTCTTCAAGAATGCTCCTCTGCACGATGGCGCAATGGTTATACGTGGCGGCCGCATTGTCGCTGCACAGTGCATATTGCCGGTGTCGCACGATTTGAATATACCTCGTCGTCTTGGACTGCGCCACCGCTCGGCAATGGGAGTATCTGAAATCTCCGACGCCATTGCAATAGTTGTCTCCGAAGAGACGGGTAGCATCTCTGTTGCGCAGAATGGTAAATTCTCTTTGAATCTCGACGCGCACAAACTCGAACAGTTGCTCTCTTCGCAACAGTGACAAGGCAAATACTTTAAAAAGCACTGCGCGCAGTGCTTTTTTTAGGTAATGATATAGCAGTTGACCCGGCGGACCCTGTCATGCTGAGCGTAGCGAAGTATCTCTTTTTAACGCGGTTTTGAGATCCATTGACTTTAGCCCCTACGGGCGTCGACCGCTGGTTCACATCCGTTAGTTCGCTACGCTCATCGAGAACATCTTTTGATATTTTCATTAATGTATGGTCAGGATGACAAATTCGCGAATAATGTCAACATTGGGTCAACATCTATATTATTACTTTTTTTATTTATATGTGCCTGGAAAGGAAAAGATAGCGAGCCTACCTATTTTTGCTACTAATAAACCTGTCACTAAATTTTATCTCAAAAAATAAGAAAAAAGCGCTTTTTGTAATTTGTTGATAATCAAGGTTGAGAAAAATGAGTGAAAAAAAAGATGCGTTTTTCTTGAAAAAATAGATGGAAATATTTTGCCGGTTCAAAATCTTGCCTTACCTTTGTACTCGCTTTCGGCAAGCAACGCAGTAACGCAATGCGGACGACAGCGACGATAGATCCTTGACAACATTCCATTACAGACAAGCAGTACAACCTTGCTTATTTTTTTTGATTAAGCAAGAAGCGTAAGGAACGAAAAACGAACCGTCAATAATTTGAAATAATTTATTCCGGCCAGTACAAACAAACGATTATATAATGCTTCGGCATTACAGAGATAATTTACAACGAAGAGTTTGATCCTGGC
>JAZLBZ010000003.1:0-2109 GCA_045613945.1 Bacteroidaceae bacterium | reverse complement strand
GCAAGATAATTGTCATTCTCATAGCAACCATTGTGATAATATCAATACTCACCAACAAGTCTCCGCTATACCTCATTGGCGGTTTGGGAGCATTCGCCGCCGTGCTCATGCTCATTGCCAAAGACAGCATCATGGGTTTTGTGGGCGGATTCCTGCTGCTTGAGAACGACATGGTGAGGCTTGGCGACTGGATTGAGATTCCCGGTACAAGCATCAACGGCAACGTGTCCGACATATCGCTCACTATTGTAAAGGTGCGCAACTGGGACAACACCATTGCCACCATCCCGCCCTACACGCTCATCAACGGCACCTTCATCAACTGGCGCGGCATGAGCGAGAGCGGCGGCCGGCGCATTGCTCGCGGCTACACCGTAAAACTCGACAACATAAAGCCCTGCAGCGAGACTATGCTGCGCCGCATTAAGAAACTTGACAGCGAACTCGCCACCTACATCACCCTCAAGACCCAGCAGGCAATGAGCGGCCACACAGCCAACACCGCCAACCCCGACGGACTGATGAACGGCACCATAGACACCAACGCCGGCCTGTTCCGCGCTTATGCCGAGATATACCTGCGCCGTCATCCCCTCATACGCAAGGACATGCTTGTTATGGTGCGCACGCTTGAGCCTAACAGCAACGGCCTGCCAATACAGTTCTACTGCTTTACCACCACAACAGAGTGGATTGCATATGAGAGCATACAATCGGAAATTATGGAGCACTTTGCATCGGTGATGCCACTGTTCGAACTCTACCCTTTCCAGACTGCCGGCTCACGCGACACCGTCATCAGCGGCCTGCTCGAGGGGCAGTACCCAATTGAACACATAGACGGCTTGCCATACAAGACAATGAAATAGGCACACAAAAACACCAACAATCAGTGAAAACATTTCCACAATACTAATATTTTATAATAATTGCACAAAAAGATATATTTTGTGCAGAAAAAGGACAATCTCGTTAGTGTTTTTTTACTACTTTTGCACGCCAAAAAGAATAAAAAGGCAAAAAAGACATTAAAAACAATAAATTATGACCAAAATCAAGGGCAGCAATGTGCTCATCACCGGCGGTGCTTCGGGCATTGGACGCATCATGGGACGCATTGCATTGGAGAGAGGCGCAAAGGCGCTCATCATCTGGGACATCAACGAGGCAAGCATTGCAAGCACCATTGAGGAGTACAAGAACCTGGGCACGGTAAAGGGCTACAAGGTAGATGTTTCAAGCACACAGCAGGTTCAGGAAATTGCAGCGCAGACCATAAAGGAGTGCGGCGAGGTTGACATTGTAATAAACAACGCCGGCATTGTCGCCAACAACGACACTTTTGACAAGCAGACGACACGCGACATTGAGCGCACAATGGATATAAACGCAACAGCGCCAATGATTATTGCGCAGCAGTTCCTTCCGGGAATGATAGAGCGCGATCATGGCCATATATGCAACATCGCATCGGCTGCGGGTATGATTTCGAACCCTCGCATGTCGGTATATGCAGCAAGCAAATGGGCTGTCATTGGCTGGAGCGACAGCGTACGCATCGAACTCAAGCAGATGAAAAGCAAGGTGCGCTTCACCACAGTTGCCCCCTACTTCATCAACACAGGAATGTTCGATGGCGTGCAGTCACGCATATTCCCAATCCTGAAGCCCGAGCCAACATCGAAAAAGATTATGAACGCCATTGAGCGCAACAAGGACTTCAAGGGCATACCGTTCGGGTATCATTTCATACGTTTCTGCCAGGCAGCGTTGCCCACCTCAATTTTTGATTATATCTTTGGCGAGGTTGTCGGTATTTTCCACGCAATGGACCACTTTACCGGCCGCAAGTAACAACAGTCTCTCATCCAGCATCATAAGAGTATAGAATGAGTATAGAGAACACACCCGTTGGCGAAATCAAGAGCATCATCGCAGCACAGCGCGACTATTTTGCCACTAACGAGACATTGGAATACAAGTTCCGCAAGGAGCAGCTGAAAAAGTTGCAGGCGGCGCTCAAGAAGTGGGAGAAACCGCTTTGCGATGCACTCTGGACCGACCTTCACAAGTCGGCCGAAGAAGCCATCCTCACCGAACTGAGCATTG
>JAZLBZ010000002.1:0-94018 GCA_045613945.1 Bacteroidaceae bacterium | reverse complement strand
ATGCTTTTTATGTGGCAATCGTTATTCAAATTCATAATCCCCAATAAGTTCTTCAGTCTTTTTCTCTATGGCAGCTTCAAATTCAGCTATTTCAGCCTCTATTTTTTTCTCATATGCAGCCTGCTGTGCCTCGGTGAGTGTTCCCTCAAGTGCCATAAGTTCATCGGCATATTTCTCTTCAAATGCCGTTATCTCCGTGGCGCACTGCTCAGCCACCGCCATCAACTCATTAGGTGTCTTAACTACATTGATTTTCTTTGTATAACCCTTAATCAAAGCTATAAACTTGTCAACGACGTTCTCTTCTTGAGCCACCGACACATTACTTTTTACCTCGGTGCTCTGTTGCGCTACCGCTGTTCCTGCCATCAAAAAAACAGCAATGGCAGCCATCAAAAATCTTTTCATAATCCTGTGTTTTTTAGTTAAACATTATTATCAATGAGTTACGCCGCAAATATATACGATTTTTTCAACAGCCAATTATACAAAATAAAAAAAAGACCCCAACGAGGTCTTTTTTTCACGGTATCTATTCCTTATTGGATTATTCGCCCAAGAACTTCATGGCCTTCTTTTCAACAGTCTTCTCAAGCTGTTTTATGACTTTTTGAAGTTCGGTCTCGTACTTCTTCTGCTCATCTGCACTAATGTTCTTGTCGAATGCAGCAATTTCGGCAGCATTCTTCTCAGAGAACTCAGTCAATGCCTGCTGAAAAGCCTCGTATGCAGCATTGAACGCATCCAATGTCTGGGCTGCATCAATCTTCTTTGTATGCTCCTTAACCAAAGCAATCATCTTGTCTGCTATATTATCCGAAGCCATTGTCACTACACCATTCTCAACCACAGCAATTCTCTCTGTTGCAACTGCTGTCCCGGCCATCATAAACACTGCCAAAGCAGCCATCAAAAACTTTTTCATAACTTCTATTTTATTTCATTTAACAACGCAATGGCAATATGCCACAGCACAAATATACACTCTTTATTATAAATTGCAAAACAAACTGCAGGATTACTGATAACGTATGCTCTGTCCGGGACGTATTATAGACTTTGCATTCAAGCCGTTAAGCTCGAATATGCGTCTTTGCGACACGCCATACTTTCTCGCAATCCTCTCAATGGTATCGCCGCTCTTTACCTTGTGGAATTTTGGCTCGGGACCAGCAATCTTCACCTTGCCGTTCTCCATGTACTTGCTGCCGGGCTTGCGATACATATAATACTCGCCCGTTGTTGTCTGGTTCTTGAAATCGAACATAGCGGCAGGGTCAATGCTCTTGCCCATCAGTATTGTCTCAAAGTGAAGGTGCGAGCCCGAACTGCGTCCGGTATTGCCGCCAAGCCCTATTGGGTCACCGGCCTTTACATTCTGGTTCAGGTCCACCAGTTTCTTGGAGAGGTGGGCATAGAGAGTCTCAATTCCATTGTTGTGGCGAACAACCACATAATGCCCGTACCCACGTCGCTGATAGTTTGTTATGCGCACTTTGCCATCAAAAGCGGCATAGATAGTATCGCCGGTCTGCACTTTAATATCAAGCCCATTATGCATACGGCGACGCCTGGGACGATAGCCAAAGATATCCGTCACCTTAGTGCTGGGCGTGGGCATGACAAAGTTGCGCAAGTCTATCATAAAAGAGTCGGGCAAAGCGGAGTTGTAGTGCACAACAGCATTTGTCCAGGTCGGGTACATATCATCGGACGGGATGATATTTGCCTCATTCAGCAACATGTCGTGCAGCGCCACTGTATCCACAAACTCCATAGGGCTGTGGACGGCAACTGGCTCAACATCCGCGTCCTGCGCTCTGGCGGAGAGAGAGAGGACAAGCAGGCAAACGACACTAGATATTCTCAGGAATGCCTTCACCTGTTATTTGAATTTAAGGGTTTCCTCACCACCGTACTCAAAGCATGTCACTGCCGACTGGTAATCGAACAGTTCCTCGGGCTTGAAAAAACGGTTTATCTCAACAAGTGCGTTCTCAACAGAGTCGGATGCATGCACAACATTCTGCTCGCCGCTCATCGAGAAATCGCCCCTTATGGTACCAGGCAATGCGCGGCGTGAGTTTGTAACACCAACCATCTGGCGAACTGTCTCGACAGCCTCGGCACCCTCAAGACAGCAAGCGATAAGGGGCGAAGCCTGCATAGAGGCCTTGAGATAAGGGAAGAAGGGGCGCTCTACAAGGTGTGCATAGTGCTCTGCAACAAGTTCGTCGGTCATAAACAGCATCTTCATGCCTGCAAAACGCAAGCCCTTACGCTCGAAACGTGTTATGATATCACCCATAATTCCGCGCTGGATAGCGTTGGGCTTAATTAAAATAAGTGTCTTTTCCATATTATGTATAGTTTTGAAATTCAAGGATTACCGTAAAAGTACGAAAAATAAACGAAATACAAGGCTTTTTGTGGATTTATTATGAGATTGCACCCCAATTACGGTTATTAATGCTTTTTATTCGGCGCAAACGCTCCCACACGATTCGATAGAGAGCACTGTCGCACTGCGGGTCGGCAGCTACCACACCACGCGCCACCTCGCGCACGAACTTGAGCAACTGCTCGTCGCGGGCAAGGTTCGCAATCTTCAGGTCGAAAGCGATACCGCTCTGCTGTGTGCCCTCCATGTCGCCTGGACCACGCAATTTAAGGTCGGCCTCGGCAATCTCAAAGCCGTCGTTGCTCGATGTCATTATCTCCATTCGCTTGCGGGTATCCTCGGAGAGCTTATAGTCGGTAACCAGGATGCAGTATGACTGCGATGCTCCACGCCCCACGCGGCCACGCAACTGGTGAAGCTGTGAAAGGCCAAAGCGCTCGGCATTCTCAATGACCATAACCGAGGCGTTAGGCACGTCCACGCCCACCTCAATCACCGTTGTAGAGACAAGAATCTGGGTCTCGCCCCTTGCAAAGCGGCGCATCTCCTCGTCCTTTTCCTTTGGTTTCATCTTGCCATGCAGCTTGCTAAGCCTGTAGTCACAGAACACATTACAAAGTTGCTTGTAGCCATCCTCAAGGTTCTTGAGGTCGAGTTTCTCACTCTCGCTGATTAGGGGGTAGACAACATAGGCCTGACGTCCCTCATTTATCTGCGAGCGTATGAAAGAATAGAGGCTGTCGGCACGATTACGGAATATGTGGGACGTTGTTATCGGTTTGCGTCCCGGCGGCAGTTCATCGATTACTGAGACATCGAGGTCGCCATATAGCGTCATTGCCAACGTACGCGGAATTGGCGTTGCCGTCATCACAAGAACGTGTGGCGGGATGTTGTTCTTTGCCCACATCTTGGCACGCTGCACCACACCAAAACGGTGCTGCTCGTCAATGACAACAAGACCAAGATTGTGGAACAGCACGTTATCCTCGAGCACAGCATGAGTACCGACAAGAATATCAACCTCGCCATTCTCAAGCGCCTCGAACAGCGGCGCCCTCTCCTTTGCCTTTGTGCTGCCGGTGAGCAGTTCCACCCTCACAGGCAGCGCTCCCAGCATACGGCGGAGCGTAGCAAAATGCTGTTCGGCAAGAATCTCTGTCGGGGCAAGCATACAGGCCTGATAGCCGTTATCCTTCGCCAGCAGCATTGACATAAGCGCAACAAGTGTCTTTCCGCTGCCCACATCACCTTGCAGCAGACGGTTCATCTGCCTGCTGCTGCCCACGTCGGCACGTATCTCCTTCACCACCCTCTTCTGGGCGTTGGTGAGTTGGAAGGGCAACTGCTCATTGTAGAAACGGTTGAACATATCGCCAACCTTTGTAAAGCGATGCCCCACATAGCGCATCTGCCGTTCTTTGGCATAATGAAGAATATTCAACTGGATGTAGAAGAGTTCCTCGAACTTGAGCCTGTACTGTGCAAGCTGCAGTTCCTTGGGGTTACGTGGAAAATGCACAATGCGCAGGGCATCGTCGAGCGACATAAGGCCGTTCTTTTGTATGATGTCGGCCGACAAGGTCTCGGGGATAGGCTCCGAAAGCAGCGTGAAGAGGTTCTGCACAAGCTTGAGCATTGCAGTGGAGTTCAACCCGCTGCGCTTCATCTTCTCAGTGGTATTATAATAGGGCTGCAGACCCATTGTGTCCAGTTTCAGCAACGACGCATCATCCACATCGGGGTGAGCGATATTCACCCTGCCATTGAACATGGAAGGCTTGCCGAATACTACATACTTCTTATTCAGTTGCAGCCTGTTCTTAACGAATTTTATGCCCCTGAACCACACAAGGTCCACAAAGGCTGTCCCGTCGGTGAAATGTGCCACAAGACGGCGCGATGCACCCTCGCCCATCTCCTCAAATGAGCGTATCTCGCCCAGCAACTGCACATGCTGCAACTGCCCGCCAAGTTCGCTCACCTTGAAGACGCGGCTGCGGTCAATGTATTTATAGGGGAAATAGTACAGCAAATCATACAAGGAACGAATGCCAAGTTCCTTGCTGAGCAGCGTGGCACGCTGTTCGCCCACGCCCGGCAGAAATTTTATATCCCTTGTTGTGATGTCCAGCATTCCATCAATGTCTTGGCAACAAGCATGTCAAATGGGGTCGTAATCTTTATGTTCTCGCGGTTGCCCTCAACGCCCGAGACCTTCTCGCCAAGCGCCTCAACCACCGAGGCGTCATCGGTAAAGTTCTCGACAAAGCGCTGCTCATAGGCACGACGCAACAGAGAGAGCCTGAATACCTGAGGTGTCTGCACAAGACGGTACCTGTCGCGTGGAACAACCTCTGTAGCATCGGAGCCCACAATGTGACGCAAACTGTCCTGCAGGTCAATCATTGGAATTGCGGCGCCATCTACCCAGGCACGCGAGAAGCACTCATCGAGCACCTTCGGCGATACAAACGGACGCACGCCATCGTGCACGCCAACAAGGGCATCCTCAATATCGTCAACCTGTGCCAAGCCGTTCTGCACCGAATGGAAACGCGTTGAGCCACCCTGAGCAAGAATCAAAGGCACTGCGAAAGAGTGTTCCTTGCATAACTGTTTCCACAGTTCAATGTGCTGTTCGGGGAGCACAAGAATAAGTTGCATGGCAGGATCAATGGCATTAAGACGCTCAAGAGTCACCATGACAACAGGCTTGTCGCCAAGCGGTTGGAACTGCTTTGGCATTTCGCCACCCATGCGTGTTCCTTTGCCGCCGGCAACGACAATTATATATCTTTTCATAAATCTACAACAACTTCTTAGAATTGCATTTGAGAGCGCAATGTCTCGGCAACACCTGCGCCACAGAAACGTTCAATAATGGCAAAGCCGAAGTCGAACGATGCACCGGGACCGCAGGCTGTTATTATATTGCCATCCTGCTCAACAGCCGCAGCCGTATACTCTGCATCAAAGAGGTCACCCTCACAACCGGGATAACATGTTGCCCTCTTGCCTTTGAGAATGCCAATGCGGCCAAACACCATTGGGGCTGCACAGATTGCAGCAACCAGCAGACCGCGCGAGCAGGCATCTACCAGAAGTGCGCGCAAAGGCTCGTGGGCCGAAAGGTTGTCGGTGCCCACACCGCCTCCGGGGAGCACAAGTGCATCGGCGTCACCAAAGGCGACATTCTCATAGAGTTCATCGGCAATAACCGGCACATTCTGGGCCGACACAACCTCCTTGCGCTCCATGATTGAAACAGTAACCACGTCAAGACCGGCACGGCGCATCACATCTACTGGCGCCAAAGCCTCAACGGTCTCAAAACCGTCGGCAAGAAAAACATATACTTTTTTCATACTATACTATCTTATCTCAATTCAAAATTATAGGTAATTGTACCACGCTGGTTGTCAACACCGGCAATACTGTTGAAGATAGTTGCCTTTGCAGCCTTCAATGCAGCGTTACGCAACTTCAAATCGGCAGTATTTGTCAACTTTGTGTTGATGCTTGCATCAATGACTTTTCCAACAGGGTTAACGGTAATGTCTACAACAACCCTGCCGGCAGCCTGCAACTTCTCTTTAGGAACCGCAATACCGTCTTTCCCCGGATTACGGCCTTCAAGGCTAAACGAAACGCCTACACCTTCAAGCTGTCCTTCATTTGAATTACCTTGAACAGAGCCTTTCGCTGTGTCCTCCTCTTTGGCATCGCCCTTCTTGCTCATCAGGCTGCCCTTGTTGAAGGCGTTGGCAATTGAGTTCTCGGCAGCCTTACGGGCCTCGGCCTCCTTGCGCTCCAGTTCCTTGCGCTCGGCCTCCTCTCTCTCCTTCTGTATCTGCTCGGCGCTTTTCTCCGGTTTTTCAGGAGCCTCCTTCTTTTTCTTTTCGGGCGGCAAGGCAATGCTCTCCTCGCTATCCTGTGTTATCATGGGCGACTCGGGGGATGGAGATGGCGTCGGCTGCACCGGCACAGCCTCGGGGACAACCGACGGTGTCTCGTTCACCTGCGCTGTCGCATAGTCCTCAAGGTCAACACCCATCATCACCTCCACTCCCTTTTCGGGAAGGTCGGCGGGTGGTGTAAGCACCAGGAAATAGAGCAGCAGCACAACAATTGCGTGAACAAGCACTGTGCCTGCAATACCTGTTATTTTCTCTTTAGAAAACCTGTTCATCACTCACTGTCGGGGCGGCGTGTAGCCAGCACCATCTTGTATTTGTTCTCGTTAGCAATATTAAGCACCTTGACAACCTCCTTGTAGGGAATTGTCTCATCGGCATAAAGCGCCACAAACATCTCCGAGTCCTTTGCGCTGCACTCGGCAAGGAAAGCAGCCAGTTCGGTTTCCTGTATCTCCCTCACCTTCTCCTTGCCCCACTGGGCGTAATACGTCAGGTCGGACTTTATGGTTATGCGCGCCATTGGCTGCGTGTGTGTTCTCTCTTTTCCCTGTGGGAGATTGACCTTTATGGCATTAGGCACAACAATGGTTGAGGTAAGCATAAAGAAAATCAGCAACAGGAAGATTATATCAGTCATCGACGACATTGAGAAGTCGCCAATTGTCTTAGTTCTTCTCTTTATCATACCCTGTTATTCTTGAGTTGTTTCTGCCTCCTGTTCTTTTGTCTCGGGCTGCACATCGGCCTTCGCAACAGTACCTTTGCAATCCTCCTTGCACTCGGCCACAATTTCAAGGAAAGAGATGATGTCGGCCTCCATTGCATTCTGCACCTTGTCGACCTTTGTCACAAGATAGTTATAGGCAAAAATTGAGACAATGCCGACAATGAGACCGCCCACAGTGGTCACCATAGCCTCATAGATACCGCCCGACAAGGCAGATACCTCAATGTTGTCACCAGCCTGTGACATATTCCAGAAAGCCTGCACCATACCTGTCACTGTTCCCAAGAAACCAATCATTGGAGCAACTGCCGCTATTGTAGAAAGCACCGGCAATCCCTTTTCAAGCGCTGCAATCTCAAGGCCTGCATAGTTCTCAAGCGCCTGGCGAATTGAAGCGTTATCGAGCCTGTAGTCCTTCACGCCCTTTGCAAGTATGCGCGATGTAGGAGTGTTAAGTTTGGTGCAATATCTTGTTGCTGACTTGAAATCGTTGTCCCTGATATTGTCATTCAAGCGCTCAAGCAGCAATGGGCTCTTGCTACCCGCCTTGCGCAGCACAGCATATCGCTCAATGAATATATATATGCCAATTACAGACAAAAGAGCAAGGACAACCATTATCCAGCCACCCTTCATTGCCAAATCAAGCACATTGAGGCTTTCTTTTACGGTTTCTGCCACCGCCACATTAATGGAGTCGGTTGCCAAAGTATCAACAACTGTTGTAAGTGAATTCATAGTTACTATTTTTTTATTATTATTTTACCAGACAATTCTTATAAGCGGCAATAGTTGCCTCAAGGCCCATATAAAGGGCATCACAGATGAGAGCGTGACCAATAGAGACCTCATCAACCCAGGGTATCACATCGGTGAAATACTTCAGGTTCTCAAGGCTCAGGTCGTGGCCTGCGTTAAGGCCAATACCCAGTTGCTTTACACGCTTTGCGGTCTCAAGGAATGGGGCAATGGCCGCCTCGCGGTCCTTTGCATACCCATGAGCATAGGGACCGGTGTAGAGTTCTACCCTGTCGGCGCCAGCCTCTGCAGCAAACTCAGCCATTCGCACATCGGCATCAATGAATATCGAACTGCGTATTCCGGCACTCCTGAGGTCATTGAGCACATCACGCAGGAAAAATTGCTCCTTCTCTGTATCCCAGCCACTGTTTGATGTCAACTGCTCGGGTTTGTCGGGAACCAGTGTCACCTGCGAAGGACGCACGCGCAGCACCAGGTCCAGGAACTCCTTTGAAGGGTAGCCCTCAATATTAAATTCGGTGCGCAGCGAACCCTGCAGAGCAAGCACATCGGCGCGACGGATGTGCCTTTCATCGGGGCGCGGGTGAACGGTTATACCATCAGCTCCAAAAGCCTCGCAATCCTTTGCAACCTTTATGACATCGGGATTGTTGCCGCCACGAGCATTCCTTATGGTGGCAACCTTGTTGATATTTACACTGAGTTTTGTCCTCATAAAAACACTGTTTCAAACTAAAAACAAACTACGTCACAAGTAGTTTTAACATACATGCTACAACGCGGAAAAGCCCCCTAAAGCCTCTTTCATGCACAGTCCTTGAGAGCCAATTTTCACTTTGTAATGCAAAAATAGTGCAAATAAAAGATTTTATATAATAATTTCACTTAATTTTGTAATATAAAAGAAAGTAAACGCATTGATATGAAATTTGCAATATTCGGCAACAAGCACCAGACAAAGAAATCAGAAAGCATAGGCAAGCTCTTTGATGCCATAACAAAACGCGGCGACTGCTATGCCATAGACAAGCCTTTCTATGATTTTCTTTGCAGTGAGCACATCGCTACCCCAGCACCACAGGAACTGATTACCGACAACAGTTTCACTGCCGACATTGCAATAAGTTTTGGCGGCGACGGCACACTGCTGCGCACCGCAAGCCGCGTGGGCAACAAGGCAATTCCAATACTGGGTATCAACGCCGGCCGTTTGGGATTTCTCACAGCCACATCAAATGAGAACATCGACGACGTCATAGGCAAGATACACGACGGAGACTTCGACACCGAGCATCGTTCCCTCATTGAAGCAAGCACAAATGGGCCAGTGCTCAAAAGTTATCCATTTGCACTCAATGAGATTGCAATAATGAAGCACGACAGTTCGTCAATGATAACCCTCGAGGCCACAATCAATGGCTGCGATACAATAACCTACCAGGCCGACGGCCTTATTGTGGCAACCCCTTCGGGGTCTACGGGTTACTCGCTCAGTGTGGGCGGCCCAATAATTGCCCCCGAGGCCAACGTCCTCACACTGACACCAATCGCGCCTCACAGCCTCAGCGCACGCCCTTTGATTGTAAGCGACGACACAACAATTGAAATAAGCGTCAGCAGCCGAAGCGGCAACTACCTAATTGCTATTGACGGCCGTAACGAAAGTTGTGACGAGAGCACTGCAATCACAATCAGAAAGGCCGCCTACCGCCAGATTATTGTACGCAGCAGGGACCACTCGTTCATACAGAACCTGCAGGAAAAACTCATGTGGGGAGCCGATGTAAGAGACTAAGACAACCTCATATAAACATCAAGAGCGCCGGATGCCCGGCGCTCTTGATGTTTAATTATTTTGTCTGTGGGGTAAACGTCTTTGACGAACCACCCGTCAATGTTCCGCCAACACTGTATACACCGCCAAAAAGGTTCTCTGTAGCACCGCTGACAGATGTCACGCCATATACCAATGTATGCGATGTCTTTGTAAACTCCGGCGATGACAGCAACACTGTTGCGCCGCTTACCGTATTAGGGCACTTGTAGGAGAAGAGCACTGTACCCTCGCTATTCTTCACTGCAATATACTTGCCGGATGTAACAGACACCGAACTCACCGCAGAATATGGCTGCGATGCCGATGTTGGGTTACTTGTTGCTCCACCTGTACCCACCACAATGCCACCGTTGATGACAAACTTATTCTGGTCGCAATCAAAGCCCTCCTCGGGAGCTGATGCTCCCGAACTGAGCGCAACACCGCCGTTTACTGTTATTGTGCCATTGGAATCGATTCCGTCGTTGTTAGTTGCATGACAATATATGTAGCCGCCATTTATAACAAGTGCTGTTGAGGCATTGATGCCATCATCGTATGTACTGCACTCTATTACGCCACCATTGATTGTAAGGGTAGCCTTGCTCTCCAGACCCTCGCCACCATCGTTCTTGGTTTCGGCATATACAGTACCGCTGTTCACATACACATTGGATGCACCCTTTATAGCCTTGGGGGCGGCATTGAAACCACTGTTCATTCCACCGCCCATACCGCCACCACCGCCCGATGTAGAGCCAAGCGATGAGCCTTGTGTTATAGCAGAAATGTAGAGCAAACCATTATCGGCACCCTCACGACCTATTGTAAGTTCACCCGATGCCACAATCGCCTTGCTGCCGTTGCCTTTTGCAAGGCAACCAAGTGTTCCACCCAAAAGATTGACTGCGACATCGCCTTTCAGGCACTTTGTAGAGTAGTAGTCAGTTCCTGTGATTGCGGTATATGACGCACCTGCACCTGACAGGGTCACATTCACATTGCCTCCATTCATAGTCAGCACGCCGTCGGCCGAGATGCCCATGCCACCCTGCCCTGTCGCAGTTATGTCAATATCACCACTATTTATTGTCAGCGCGCCATCGCACTTTATTGCAGTACAATATGATGGATCGTAGGCCACCACCTTTGCCACACCAGAGGTGTTTATTTCCAGTTTACCGCCGTCAAACAGTGCTGTACCTTCGACCTTTATTCCCTTTGACTCGCTGCCGCTCATGATAATGTTGTGGCAGCCACCCAAAAGGGTGAAATTCCTGTCGCACTTGATGCCTGCGGCAGCGTAGGAATCCTCGGTAGATGAAGCCGACGAACCACCGGCATAACTGCCCGTTACATCAGTAATAGAATAAGTGCGGGTAGAACCCGATGTGGAGTAGTTTGACGCTATCTGATAATAGGTATCGGATGCAAGGCCGGTAAACGATGAACTCTGTATTGTATAAGTCGTTCGGCCGCTTGTGTAGTTGTCGCTCTTGAAGTAGTATGTACCCGCCTGCTCGCTACCGAAATCGTAGCTGTAGAATGTAGTATTGTTGACGACCACCTTGTTGGTGAGCGTTGCAACAAGTGTGCCAGCACTGTTATAAAGATAGATATTCTTCCACACGTTTGACGATGTTCCGCCGGGGCGGTTGCTTGTTGTAGATGAGGGTACGCTCACATAGACCACATAACTCTTAGGCTCCTCCTCTTCCCCACCACCCAGAATCTCGTCATAGGTTGGGTCATAGGTCTCACTGTTGCCGCTGCATACAATAGTTGTGGTTCCGTCGGCTATGTTCACATCACAATCGGCAGAGATTCCACGACCGGCAATGCCCGTAGCCTTCAGCGACAGTGTTCCGCCCGAAATGGTTACCGTAGAATCGCACTTGATACAGGTAGCATAAGATGGGTCGGCACCGAACAAAACGGTATTTCCGGTCGCTTCCACATTTACCACACCGCTAAACAAACTAAAACCTCGCCCGCTCTTTATACCCTTTGAAGCATCGCCCTCTACAAGCACCGAGAGTTCAGCACCGTCGACAATGACATCCTTTGCTGCTTTCACGCCCTTGACATCCTCGCCTGCAGTAGAGATATTGACCTTTCCGCCGAGCAGTTTTACACAGCCATCACAATCTATGCCATCGCCCTGCGGATTGAGAAGAAGATTGCCGCCTTTGACAATAACCGAGTCGTTCACATGCACAGCATCGCTCGAAGCCTTAGCAACCTCAACCGTTGCACCCCGGAACTCGACATAGTCATCACTACAGATAGCGTGTTTATAAAGACCATTGACAACCAATTTGCCTGCGCCCTCAAATATAATCTGACCCTCGCTGAAAATTGCACCCTTCTCATCCTCAGCCGAAACGGTTGTATATTTAGCGGCATCGGTCAAGGTATTGACTGTACCCTCATTCACAAAGACTCTTGCCCTTTTCTTGCATTGGCTGTTGATTGCCGCACCGCTGCCGTTGACAAGCGACACGCCATTGAGATAAAGGTTATATTTTCGCAAGCCATAAATCTTGAAACAGCCATTGTCGCTCGCGCCTTGTAACCCGTAATCAACCTCCTTTGTTGTCTGCGAGTTGACTGTAACCTTAGCGCCATCAATGTTTACGCCAACGCTGTCAAAAGCAAAAGGATTGACAACCGACGCACAATTGCCCGCATAGACAACCTCCACCATCTGCGGCAGCACTGCATACTTTATGCTGTCGACATCAGCAATGGCAAGCAGTTCCTGTCGGCCGCCATCAAATGCTATGAAAACTAACTCCTGGGATTCATCGAAAAATATGCTGTCTACACGCTCCTGAGCAATACACTTAACCTCACCGTTTTTCATGTGGAAACGCACATCCTTGTCGGCAAAAACAGACAGCACCGACAATATAAATATAATAGAAAGCAATGTCTTTTTCATCGGTTCAGAATTTTATAGGTTGCACCATCCAGTTTCAAGAGATATATTCCGGCAGGCAATGCCTTCATATCAAAAGAGAACTCACCGCTGCACATCCCGTCATAAACCACATTGCCGTCACATGCACACAACTGTATCCTTGTAAGTTTACAGCAATCGACCTGCAACACATTGTCCGTCACCGTAAAAACGGTCGACTGCAGCACACCGGCAACAGATGTTTCCGGCCCAGCATTCTCACCAAACATAACACAACTCACCCAATCAGTGTTCCAGTTCATTGAGGAACCATCCTTCATATCAACAAGCATCACACCATTCTCAAATGTAATGCGCCTTATACTTTTAAGTCCGGACCTGGATGTTGCATCAGAGGTGATAACAACCAAATCCTTGTCGGGACCTGCAGCAACAGGCAAATGCATTATATTGATGAAAAACAAGAATAAAAATAACCTTTTCATACACAAATGTTTAATCCAAGAGCGAAGGTATTGTATAAAAAAGCGCACTCGCGTTAACGAATGTTAAAATCAATTATAAAATAAATGAACCGCCGATTTTAAATCACAAAACAGCAACGCAGAAAAAGAATACTGCGTTGCTATCATTTTGAGCGAAGCGAAAAATCTATTTATTCGCGGAATGAGATACTTCACTGCACTACGTTCCGTTCAGTATGACAAATTCGCGAGCGGTGTCATTCTGAACGCAGTGAAGAATCTCAAAAAACGCAGTTATAGATTCTTCTCCTGCAGTAGTTAGAACGACAAGGGTTACCGCTATATTATAGGGCAAAAAATTTTTTCCAATTGGAAAAAATTAAGTTTAAATAAATTAAGCGCACGGCAACGTGTTGCCACGTGCGCTTTAAATAAATCAAAGTTTTAACCTTTCCGTTTTCAGTTTTCACCTTTCTGCTTATTCTGAAACGGGGCGAACGGACAGACCGATGTAGCGGTAGATGAAGCTCCAGACGCGATTGTCGCTGTTGAAGAGCAAGTAGTAAGCGTAATCGCTGAGACTACTGCCAAGCGAGGACGACCAGTAGCCGCCGTAACTGCCTCTGTCGTAGACTCCCGTTCCGTCGCGATAACCCGCAGCGGGAAGGAAGATGCTGTTGCCGTTGGAGCCGGTGACCTTGTAGCCGTCTACGCCGTTTTGGGTAGTCCGACTCCAGGTGCAATTGTCGAGTAGTTCATCTAGTTCATCCAATGTAGGCATGCGCCAGTTACCGCCCCTATCAAAAATACATCATACCCAACCCCTGCGCACTACCCAGCGGTATACCGCAGGCACTACAAAGATGTTGAGCAGTGTAGACGATAGCAGGCCACCGAGAACCACCACAGCCATTGGGCTCTGGATTTCGTTGCCCGATGCCGAGCCGTTGATAATCATTGGCACAAGCGCCAGGGCCGATGTAAAGGCGGTCATGAGAATAGGAGTCAACCTGTCGGCCGAACCTCTTATTATAACATCCTCCAGGACAACACCCTCGTTACGCAGATGCTGATAGCGCGATACAAGCAGAATACCATTACGTGTTGCAATACCAAAGAGAGTGATGAGGCCAATGATTGCCGGAATGCTCATTACCGCCGATGTAAAGTATGTTGCAAGCACACCGCCAATCAGTGCCAATGGCAGGTTGAGCAGCACTACTGTTGACAGAATCATGCTCTTGAACTCAGTGTACAGCAGCACAAAGACAACAAGTATTGCCACAAGCGTGGTGAGCCACAGGGTGCGCGACGCAGAGTCGGCACTCTCAAACTGTCCGCCATACTCAAGACGGTAACCCTCGGCCAACTGCAGTTCCTTCTCAAGATGAGCAGCCACACGTTCTACAGTTCCCGAGACGTCACCGCTTGCAATGTTTGCCGACACAACAACCTTGCGCTGCACATTCTCGCGACTGATGCTGCCAGGGCCTCCCACCGACACCACGTCGGCAACTGACTCAAGCGGAACCTTGCCGTCAGGTGTGTCAATAAGTGCCTGCTTTACGCCATCAATCGTCTCGGTATAGTCCTTGTTGAGTCTTATTACAAGGTCAAAACTGCGTTCCTCCTCATATATGCTGCCGACAACCTTTCCGGGGAAAGCAGCCTCTACAAAGGAGTTGAACTCGCCCATTGTAACACCAAAGTATGCCAGTTTCTCGCGGTTGGCACGAACCTGAATCTGCGGTATCTCAACCTGCTGCTCAACGTTAACGTCAACAACCTGGGGGAAAGCCTTCAGCAGTTCCTGAATCTCAACGCCCTTGCGGAAAAGGGTGCTCAGGTCGGGGCCGAAAATCTTTATTGCCAAGTCGGCCTGTGTGCCCGATACCATGTGGTCAATGCGGTGCTCAAGCGGCTGGCCAACAGATGTCACCACGCCGGGAACCTTTGAAAGGCGCTCACGCACATCGGCAACAAATTGGGCCTTGCTGCGCTCATCGAGCCTGAAGTTTACATCAATCTCGGCACCGTTTGAGGTCTGCGAGTGCTCGTCGAGTTCGCCACGGCCGGTGCGGCGCGCAGTGCTTGTAACCTCGGGTATCTGCAGGAGTTCCTTCTCTATCACAGCACCAAGTCTGTTGCTCTCCTCGAGCGACACGCCTGGGCGTGAGACAGCAGAGATTGTAAGGGCGCTCTCGTTGAACTCGGGAAGGAAACTGCGTCCCATCTGTGTAAAGAGCAGCATGCAGCCTGCAAAGACAGCCAACACGCAACCTACAACCATACGTGAGTGTCCAATAACCCATGCCAATGCCCTGCTGTAGCCGGTTATGAGCCAGCGGTCTACCCAATTCTTCTTCTCGTTGCGGGTGAGATAGCCGTCGCCCGAGAGCATCATCTTGCAGAGCAGCGGGGTAACGGTCATTGCCACAATAAGCGACATCACAAGCGCTATGAGATAGGCCAGGCCAAGTGGCTTGAGCATGCGCCCCTCAAGGCCGCTGAGGAAGAACAGCGGGGTGAAGGTCACCATGATGATGAGTGTGGCGTGTATGATTGACGCACGAATCTCGGACGATGCCTCGAACACAATTTGCAGTGCCGGGCGGCGTTCCTCTACAGGCAAGCGATGATTCTCTTTCAGGCGCTTGTATACATTCTCTACGTCGATGATGGCATCATCAACAAGCGAGCCAATGGCAATGCACATACCGCCAAGTGTCATTGTATTTATATCCATGCCAAGCAGGTAGAGCACAATCACAGTGCCCAGGAGCGACAACGGGATTGCAAAGAGCGAGATAACCGTTGTGCGGAAACTTGTAAGGAAAAGGAAGAGCACCAAAATTACACAGACTGCACCCTCAATGAGCGAGCGGCCCACATTGTTCACCGATGACTGTATATAGTCGGCCTGACGGAAGATTCTTGTATCGACCGTAACATCCGCAGGCAGCGACTTCTGTATGCTCACAAGGTTGCGCTCAATGTTCTGCGTAACCTCGAGGGTGTTGATACCCGGCTGCTTTGAGATTGAGAGAATGACCGCAGGAGTTCCGTTCTGCGCAGCATATCCCTGCTTAACGGCAGGAGCAACAACAACGTCGGCAACATCGGCAACACGCACTGCGGCATCGCCGTCCATCTTCACCAGCGTGCTTCCAAGTTCACCAACATCGCTTGAGCGTCCCATCCCACGCAAGTTGTACTCGTTGCCATAATCACGCACAACGCCCGCACCAACATTAACGCTCATTGCAGCGACAGTGCCTTCGAGTTCCTCCATTGAGACGCCATACATATCCATCTTCACCGGGTCGGCAAGCACCTGATACTGCTTGTAGTCGCCGCCAATGATGGTAACATTAGAGACGCCGCCCGTTGCAAGCACAGCCGGCTTTACTATCCACTCGGCAAGCGTGCGCAACTCCATCATTGATGTAGTGTCGGACTGCATTCCAACGAACATAATCTCGCCCATCACGCTCGATTGGGGAGCGAGCATTGGCACAACGCCATCGGGCAGTTGCCCGGTGAGCAGGCCCATCTTCTCGCTAATTATCTGGCGGGCCCTGTATATATCCATGCCCCAGTCAAACTCAACCCACACAAAAGAGAATCCCTGCGACGAGGACGAACGCACACGTCGCACATTGGTTGCACCGTTCACCGCAGTCTCAATGGGGAATGTCACAAGACGCTCCACCTCCTCGGGGGCCATATTGTGGGCATCGGTAAGAATCACCACAGTCGGCATTGTCAGGTCGGGGAAGACATCAACCTCGATATTCCTTGTGGAATACGTACCGCCGATGGCAACCAGTATTACCGCCAGCATAACCAGCAGCCTATTGTTCAAAGAGAACTTTATTATCCTGTTCAGCATAGCAATACCATTCTATTAATGTACGTGACCGGCATGGGGGTCAAGCGCTGCTGCACCCTGCGAAAGTTTCAGTATGACACCACCCTTGCTCACAACACGTTCGCCGGGAACAACGCCAGAGAGCAGCTGCACATAGCGGCCATCGGTAGCACCAACCTTTACACTGCGCTTTTCAAAGGATGTGGGGTTGTTCTGCACAAAGACGAACATATTGCCCATCTCCTCGACAAGTGCCGTACGTGGAATCGCCACATGATGAGCAGCCTCATCTTCTGACGACAGATAGAGTGTTACTATGCTGCCCGCCACAACACCGGGCAAAGCCGCACAAGAGACAGTCACCGGCAGCATATTGCAACTGTTAGCCACATTGCCGACAACAGGTACAGCGCCATAATCGGCCATGTCATAGACATTGCCCTGCGCTGTCTCTACATTAACTGTTGATATTTTCTGCAACTGCGCAGCATAGCGCACCGGCAATTCCGCCACAAGGTTCACACCACCCTCACGCTGCACAACGGCAAGCGGCGTGCCCGGCTCTACATAATCGCCATTGGCAACAAGCAGCGTCGCGACGCAGCCATCCATTGAAGACTTCAGGGTTACCTTGCCCTCGCCAAAGTTGCGTTTCATGCTCTCAAAGCGTGCCTCGGCCTGGCGATAGGCAGCCTCGGCAGCCTGATATTCGCGTTCAGACACTATCTTGTCGATGAAAAGATGCTTCTTGCGCTCAAAATCGGCCTTTGCGAGTTCATAGTTACTCTCGGCCTCGGCAAATTTCACAGCAGCATCATTGTCGGTAACATCGCTGCCATCAAGATAGAACAGCGGCTCATCGACAGCAACCTGCATGCCGGCAAGCACATTGCCCGCAAACTGCACCTTGCCGCTGGTGGTGGCAACAATTGTTGTGAAATCACTTGGGTGAGCCGCAACCTTAGCCGCAACCTTCACAGTGCCTGCAAAGTTGCTTTCTGCAGCAACCTCTGTTGCAAAGTCAATCTTCCAGCTCTGCTCCTTTGCAAACGACACATCGCCGCTCTTGGCAGGAGTCTCGCTGCCATGGCCGGGATGAGGAGCATGGCTATGACTGTGCGCGTGAGTATGACCCGAGTGGTCATGACCATCGTGACTGTGCCCCTCGTGTGCATGTGAATGACCTGAGTGATTGTGGCCTTCGTGACTGTGCTCATGTGCATGACCCTCGCAATGCTCTGTCACTGCGACATCAAAGTGCGCAGTCTCCTCGCCAACGGTTACATAAAGCATTCCCGCACCTGCTGTTTCGGGAGTGAACTCAAAGTGGAACTTGCCCTGGGGGTGAGCATGGACTGTGGCGGTGTGGCTCTTGCCACCGGCCCTCAGCAGCACACTCGCCTCATCAGCCTGCAGCGGCTTGAAATCGGACAGTCCTGTAGCATAGAGCGTGATGCAGGCCTTCTTGCCCACCTCAAGGCCTTCGTGCTGCAAAAAGAACTCGGCATTGTGTGTATAAGCAGTATAGCAGTGCATGTGGAGATGCTCCTCGTGAGCGTCTGCACCTTGATGAGTGTGCCCCGCGCATCCGCACAAGGCAACAATCGCAACAATAATGTAAAGTATCTTTTTCATAGTAATCTGTTTAATTGTCCAACGGGGATTCAATCACCCCTTTATATACTCTTTCGCCCACTCCTTGTCAACATAGTTCTCGATGAGCGTGCAGGCGTGCGCACTGAAATCGAGTCCATTCGACATTATGGTATTCCACTCTGCAGCCGTAAGCTGTGTGAGGGTCTCGCGTGTCACCCCACCCTTGACAAGGCCATAGAGCACACCGGCATTGAAGTTGTCACCCGCGCCAACGGTACTCACTACATCAACCGGCTTCACCGGGTAAACAGCATTCACATCACGTGTGAAGAACCTTACATCGCCACCGCCATTGGTAAAGATGAAATTGGGACAATAGAATTTTATCTTCTGGTTGTATATCTTCTCGGCATCGTCCATCTCATAGAGATACCTGAAATCATCGGCCGAGCCGCGCACAATGTCGGCAAGTTCGAGATTCTCAATGAGCGCCTCGGCAAGTTTAATGCGTTCATTGACGTGGTTTTTCCTGAAGTTGATATCGTAGAACAGCACAGCACCCTGTTCGTGCGCATACTCAAGGAATGCCTTTGTCTTGTTGCGCAATACAGGGTTCAGCACAAAATATGAGCCGTAGACCACAATGTCGCCCTCCTTTATCACCGGGAACTCCACCTCGAGACGGTTGTTGGGATAGTCCTTGTAGAAGAGATACTCTGCATCATTATTCTCGTTCAGGAAAGCAAGAGCAAGTGGCGACTTGCCGCCTGAAAAACTGCACACAGCCGACGAGCCCACATTGTTGTCGCGCAGGTGCTCAAGGATGATGTTGCCAATGCGGTCATCACCAACCTCGCTGATAAATTCGGTCTGCACGCCACAGCGCCCTAAAGAGATCACACAATTATAAACAGAACCGCCGGGCACCGCCTTTACTGGTGCACTATTCTTGAACAATATATCAAAGACTGTCTCTCCAATTCCTATTACCTTAGCCATTTCCTAGTTATTATTTTATCAAATCCTCAAGTTCTTTCAAGTTGTTTGCCACAGCTATATATTTCTCAAACTCGCCACGCACGAAGCCCGCCTGCAGCATTTCGTCAAGGGTTGCGCACAGGGAGTTCCAGAATCCATTCACATTGTAAAGCACCACACGTTTCGTGTGATAGCCAATCGTTGCGGCCGCCATGACGTGGAATATCTCGTCAAGGGTGCCCACACCACCCGGCAGGGCAACAAGAATATCGCTTCGCTTGAGCATTATATCCTTGCGCTCGCTCAAGTTACGGCAAGGCACCTGTTCATCGAGCAGGGCGCTCACCCTGTCACGCTCCACAAGAATATCGGGTACTACACCAACCACGCGGGCACCCGATGCCTTTGCAGCCTTTGCCGTAGCCTCCATAAGACCAAAACGCGCACCGCCATAAACAAGTGTCGCACCAATGCGGCCAAGCATGGCGCCCACCTCTGCGGCAGCCTCAAAATAACCCGGAGCAATATTCTCCGATGCGGCACAAAAAACAGCAACACTCCTCATATCCTACAATGTCTGCATATCATTAAGGCGCTTGTACACGCCGTTCAGTTCAATAAGTTCGTCGTGCTTGCCACGCTCAACAATCTCGCCGTCGCGCATGACGCAAATCTCATCGGCATTCCTGATTGTCGACAAGCGGTGAGCAATAGCAATGGTTGTACGCGTCTTCATCAGTCGCTCGAGCGCCTCCTGCACAAGACGCTCGCTCTCTGTGTCAAGTGCCGATGTAGCCTCGTCAAGAATCAGGATTGGAGGATTCTTGAGAATTGCACGTGCAATGCTTATTCGCTGGCGCTGACCGCCTGAAAGACGGCAGCCCCTGTCGCCCACATTGGTCTCATAACCATTCTCGGTAGCCATGATGAAATCGTGGGCATTTGCAATCTTTGCAGCTTCAACCACCTGTTCCATCGTTGCATTCTCAACACCAAAGGTGATGTTGTTGTAGAAAGTATCATTGAACAGAATAGCCTCCTGATTCACATTTCCAATGAGAGCGCGCAAAGACCTAACCTTCATATCCTTCACATTCACTCCATCAATGCAAATCTCGCCATGCTCAACGTCGTAGTAGCGCGGCACGAGGTCTACCAGTGTAGACTTTCCACTGCCCGACTGGCCAACCAGCGCAACCGTCTTGCCCTTCTCAATCTTCAGGTTTATATTCTTGAGCACATCACGCTCGCCATCGTATGAGAAAGTCAGGTTCCTGAACTCAACGCCATCGTTGACATCCGAGAGTTCCACGCCTTTCTCGCCATCAACGATCGGGTTCTCGGCCTGCAGAATGGCATCGACACGCTCCATAGAGGCCAAGCCACGTGGAATACAGTATGACGCCTTTGAGAGTTCCTTCAAGGGGTTGATGATACTGTAGAGCATTGTCAGGTAATAGATGAATGCCGGAGCCGATATGATAGAGTTCTCACTGAGAATCAATGTTCCTCCAAACCACAGCACAATGACAATGACAAAAGTTCCCAGGAACTCGCTCATTGGGTGCGCAAGTGCCTGGCGCATTGCAACACGCATAACAGCACTACGCAACTCATTGCAACAGGCCTTGAAACGGCCGGACATCTTCTTCTCGGCAACAAAGGCCTTTACAATGCGTAATCCGCCAATTGTCTCCTCCATCTGCGAGGTTGTCTCGCCAAACCTCTGCTGCACGACCAAAGACTTCGCCTTAAGCTTGCGTCCAATAGCACCCATAATCCAGCCAAGCACCGGTGTCACGCATATGGTGAAAAGAGTGAGTTCCCAACTTACATAGAGCAGTGTGGCAAAATATATGACAATGAAGATAGGATTCTTTATAAGCATATCGAGCGAAGTCACTATGGAGTTCTCGACCTCAATAACATCGCCGGTCATACGCGCAATTATGTCGCCTTTTTTTTCCTTTGAAAAGAAGCCCAATGGCAAAGCCACAATCTTGTCATACATCCTGGTACGAAGGTCGCGGACAATTCCGGTACGCAACGGTATTATGGCTGCCGAAGAAGCAAAATAACTGGCAGTCTTGAGCAAAGTCATAAGAATCAGGAAAACGCCAAGCAGCAACAGCATTGACGACGCACCATAGCCGGCAATAAAATCATTCATATAATACTGCAGATTATTCATCGCCACCTCCTTTACGTTGTCCGAGTTTGCCATACTCCATTCAATAAACTCAACCTCAACGGGCTCTGTCACCTTGAACAGAATCTGAAGAATAGGTATCAGCACCATAAACGAGAAGACATTCAGCACCGCCGACAGCAAGGTAAACACCACCGACAGTATCAGATACTTCTTGTAAGGCGGCACAAACCTTTTCAGGACTTTAAAGAATTCCTTCATATAAGAAAGTTTTTGTTTACTTATGTAAAAAACGTTTTCCCGGCAAAGTTACGTCTTTTTTATTATATAATATACTATAAATTCAAGAATTAACGTTAATGTAACAAAATATGAATGCCGGCAAAGGCACCCCGGCAATAAAAACTGGAACTTTTTTATTGCCCGTATTAGAAAAAACAGTTACTTTTACAGTTGCAAGAAAACAGAACAGCAAAAATGGGCAGAAAGAAATTTTCACAAAAAGAGTTCGATGTCATACGCAAGTTGCTCGGCAGCAAGATGCGTGCTAACCGTGCACAGCAAAAAATCATACGCCACACCCTGCGCACAGTCTTTGAGTTCAATATCTCAGATTTCAATATACAAGGCCAGGCCTTTGGCCCCGCTGACCTTGACGAATGCTTGCGCCGAGGACGTATACACGTGCTTGACGATGCCACAATTGAGGCGATGAAACTGCGCCATGCCGAGAAGAAACTGCACGACGAGGCCGTACAACAGGCCGAAGCCATTGCTGACGGCGAAGCCGTTGATTGGCAGAAAGTTCTGGAAGAGTGGAACGAGTACTACAAGAACAACCCAGAGCAACAAGGTTAAACTGAAAGGTGAAAACGGATGTTTTGAGATTTCCGTTTTCACCTTTCAGTTTTCACCTTTACCCTTTCACCTCAACTAAACAAGTCCCAGTTTCTTTGCAAATTCCCAAATAACCATTCCTGCGGTGACAGACACATTCAGCGAATGCTTTGTACCAAACTGCGGGATTTCAATTGCACCGTCCGAGGCATCCACAACTGCCTGCAGCACTCCCTTGACCTCATTGCCAAGCACAACGGCATAGCGTTCACCCACAGTTGCCACAAAATCCTGCAGAGCAACACTGCCCTGGCACTGTTCTATTGAGTATACATTATAACCTTGCTCACGCAATGCCGCCACCGCATCCATTGTCGACTCAAAATATTGCCACTCAACAACATCCTCGGCGCCAAGAGCGGTCTTGTGAATCTCGGCACTAGGCGGTGTAGCCGTTATGCCGCACAGCATTATGCGCTCCACGCGAAAAGCATCGCTTGTGCGAAAGACAGACCCCACATTGTGGAGGCTGCGCACATTGTCAAGAACAACCACCAACGGGAGTTTCTCGGCCTGGGCAAACGTATCGCGGTCAATACGCCCCATCTCTGTTACAAGTTTCTTCCGGTTCATAGGTATTTGCTCCAGTCCGTTTTTCTCATATCACCTTCACGCTCATATGCGGTATGCATTGCGAAAGTTGCCGCAAGATTATGCGACAGATGAGCCTTTTTGGATATTTTCAGATAGTCCCACAAATAGTTCCTGTATTCCGGATGAGCGCAATTCTCTATCAACAGCCTTGCACGCTCATCAGGCCCCTTGCCACGCAAGTCGGCAACACCCCACTCGGTCACCACAACCTTTACATCGTGCTCGGTATGGTCAACATGGGTCACCATTGGCACTATTGAACTTACAGTACCGCCCTTCTGGGTTGAAGGACAGGAGAATATAGAAACGAAGGCGTTGCGTGCGAAGTCACCGGAACCGCCAATTCCGTTCATAATACGGGTTCCCCACAGGTGCGATGAGTTTACACAGCCTGCCAGGTCGACGGTGATAGCCGTATTCATTGCAATAAGGCCAAGACGCCTGATAACCTCGGGATGGTTAGAAATCTCTGACGGGCGCAGGATTAGCCTGTCGCGGAAAAAATCAAGATTATCATATACATGCTGCAGGCACTCCTGGCTCAAGGAGAGCGAGCAGGTACTGCCGGCCTTTATGCGGCCGCACTCCATAAGATTGATAACCGAATCCTGAAGTACCTCGGAATAGAGATCAAGCGGCGGCAATTCATTATTGTCGCCTAGCGCCTTGAGTACAGCGTTTGCGACATTACCGATACCGCTTTGAATGGGCAGGCCTGTTGCAGGAATTACCCCACGCCTTATATCATCCAGTATAAAATTGACAACGTTCTCGCCAATCTTGCGTGTAACAGGGTCAAGTTCCTTAAAGACAACCTGTTCATTCGGCAAGCACACCTCCACAATGCCCACAACCTTCTTTGGGTCGACCTGAACGTATGGCTTGCCAATCCTGTCGGCAGCATTGTATATTGGAATCTCCTTGCGGTATGGCGGGTCCTGCGGTTCATACACATCGTGCAGCCCCATCGTGTGATGGAACGTATTGCGCTCGATGATAATCCTGTCGGCAAGGTTGGCAACAGTCTGGCCAATACCGCCGGCGGTGGTCAGGTACACCTTTCCATCGGGGGTAATGTCTATCGCCTCAAGGATAGCCACATCAACCTTGCCCAAGTAGCCATAGCGCAAGTCCTGCGCCATAAGCGAGAGGTGCAGGTCGTTATACACGACCTCCTTGTTGTTGATGGCCTCACGCATTGTTGGGTTCGAGATGAATGGCGCACGGAAATTCAAGGCCTGTGCACGTGAGAGCATACCGTCGATGGACTCACCAGTTGATGCACCTGTGAACAGGTTTATCTTGAATGGCTTGCCGGCAGCATGAGCCTCCTCGGCACGCTTTGCCACCTCGGGAAGTACCGTCTTGGGCGTTCCCGAAAGGGTAAAGCCGCTAATTCCCACACCGTCCCCATTATTTATGTAACAAGCAGCCTCGGCTGCTGTTATAATAGGATAATTCATAGCAATTATCTTTAACAATCAATACTTTCTGTTGAATATCTCGGAGTACAGGAATGCCCGCTTGGCATCGGACTTGCTGCCAAGTTTTACCAATCGTTCCTTCCTGCCAGGCTCAGGGTTCTCCTTTTTGGGAGCCGATGGTGCTGCAACCTGCACCGGTCCTTGCACACTGTGCCTTTGCGGGCCGGGCTTCCGGGCCGGGCGCTTGGGAGCGGCAACTGCAGAAGCAGGTGCCGGCGCATGGCCAGCCTTCTCCGGTTCCAGGATTTCTATCGTTGGAAAACTTTCGCCAAAAGGCTTTCCGCCATCATTTCCCGGAGCAGTTCCCAGGCTCTTTACAACATACACAACCAGGTATATTGCACCAACTACCAGAATTGAGACTACTGAACCCATAATCAAGCATTGTTTTTGGCAACGAACTTCGCGAACATTTCATCAAAGACCTCGCCACGTGTCAGGCGGCCATCTTTCAGGCAGATGACATCCACCTCACCCTTCAGCACCAGTGCACCGTCGGCAAGGTTGTATATATCCTGCAGGAATACAAGTTTTGCACCCTTGCGAACTGTGTCTATGCACACCACAAACCTATCACCGCCACGCAAAGGACGCTTATACTGCATGGTTATCTTTGACACCATCATGTCAAGACCCTGTGTGTGCATCTGCGAGAAACTGCCGCCAATATACTCAAGGAACTCATGGCGCGCATACTCAAGATAGTGCTGATAGTTGGCATTATTTACCACACCCTGAATGTCGCACTCATAGTCGCGCACCTTCATTTCCAGTCTGTAGATGTAATTCTCCATAAAATCTGCATATTTCTACCGCGAATATACAACAATAAAATAATTAATGAAGTCTTTTAAGAAATTTATAGATATTATTTGTTATTTTTGGGACAAAGTTCGAAAATATACTGCACTCGCTGTGAAATATTCAAGTAAAACTTGATATTATTTCGCTGGTTTGTTGCTATTTTTGCGATGGTTGAAACGAATGGAAGCGAAAGATATTCAAAATATCTACGCGGCTCATCCCGGGGTTGACGCCCTGATGCAGTTGCGCGAAGAGGGGAGCAAAAAGCGAGTTCTCCTCGAGGGACTATTGGGCAGTTCGGCAGCAATGACACTCTGCGGACTCAAGCAACGTGCCCCTGAGCAGACAATGCTTGTTGTGATGAACGATGCCGAGGAGGCCGGATATTTCTACCACGAGAGGATGCAGATTACCGGCGATGGCAGCATCCACTTCTTCACGTCATCATTCCGCCGCGCCATGAAATATGGCCAGGAGGATGACGCCAAGCGCATTCTGCGCACCGAGGTAATGAGCCGTCTTGCCAACCGCCGCCGCAAGGAGGGACTTGTCATTGTCACACACCCCGACGCCCTTGCCGAGAAGGTGGTGTCGCAACAGCAGCTCGAGGAGAAGACCCTCACAATTGCAGTGGGCGACAGCATTGGCCGCGACGAAGTCGAAAAGAGGCTCGCCGCTCTGAAGTTCAAGGAGGTTTCCTATGTGTACGAGCCAGGCGAATTTGCCGTACGAGGCAGCCTCATCGATATTTTCTCCTTTTCATCGGAGTATCCCTACCGAATAGACTTCTTTGGCGATGAGGTGGAGAGCATAAGGACATTCACTGTAGAGGACCAACTCTCAAAGGAGCGCACCGGCGAGGCCACTATTGTACCCAAACTCAGCGGCAGCCAGGCGGTTGCAATAACAGAGTTCCTGCCCAAGAATGCCATTCTTGTAACAAAGGACATTGCATTTGTCAAGGGGTGCATTGACAGACTTGGCAACGAGGGCTTTGCCCTGCAGGCAAGGCTGTCGAACGACGCACTGCCACAGATGCCGGAACTCATGAGCGCCGACGAGCTTGAGCAGTATGCCAAGAGAACCAGACACTGGGAACTGCGCCCGCAATCCATTGGGAATTGTACGAAGGTCAAGTTCGACACATCGCTCCAGCCACTGTTTCACAAGGATTTTGACCTTGTGAGCCAGAACTTCAAGCGCCTGCTCGGTGAAGGCTACAGGCTCATGTTCCTCACCGACGACCTTCACCAGGCCGACCGCCTGAAAGCCATCTTCGAGGAGCGCGGCGACGAGATTCCGTTCACACCCATCGGACACACGATACACGAGGGATTCTGCGACAACACGCTAAAAATCGCCCTTTTCACCGACCATCAGTTGTTCGGGCGATTCCATAATTTCCGTCTGCGCAGCGAACGTGCCCGAAACGGCAAGGCAGCGCTCACCATCAAGGAACTCAAGGAGTTCGGCATTGGCGACTACATAGTGCACATTGATCATGGCATTGGCAAGTTCGGAGGTTTGGTGCGCATACCCAACGGCGAGGTTACACAGGAGGCCATAAAGTTAATATACAAGAACGACGACGTGGTCTTTGTCTCAATCCACAACCTGCACAAGATATCAAAGTACAGGGGCAAGGAGGGCGATGCGCCACAGGTGAACAAATTGGGCACCGGCGCTTGGGAGCGAATGAAAGAGCGCACCAAGAACAAGATAAAGGACATTGCACGCGACCTCATCAAACTGTACTCGCAACGCTACAAGGAAGAGGGCTTTGCCTTCTCACCAGACAGTTACCTGCAGAACGAACTTGAGGCAAGTTTTATATACGAGGACACCCCCGACCAGTTCAAGGCTACCAACGAGGTGAAACAAGACATGGAGCGCAAGCGCCCTATGGACCGTCTCATCTGCGGCGACGTGGGCTTTGGAAAGACCGAGGTGGCAATACGTGCTGCCTTCAAGGCCGCCACAGACGGCAAGCAGGTGGCAGTGCTTGTCCCAACTACCGTATTGGCATACCAGCACTATCTCACATTCAAGGAGAGACTCAAGGACTTCCCCTGCAACGTACAGTACCTGAGCCGTGCCCGCAACGCATCGACCACAAAGAAGGTTCTTGAGGAGATAAAGGAGGGCAAGGCAGATATTATCATCGGTACCCACAAACTCACGAGCAAGGAGGTCAAGTTCAAGGACTTGGGACTGCTAATCATTGACGAGGAGCAGAAATTTGGTGTTGCGGTAAAGGAAAAACTGCGCCAGTTCAAGGTGAATGTTGACACGCTAACAATGACAGCAACCCCCATCCCGCGCACCCTGCAGTTCTCAATAATGGGAGCACGCGACCTGTCAATCATACAGACACCCCCACCTAACCGCTATCCTATCCACACCGAGATACACAATTTCGACGCAGAGGTAATAAAGGAAGCCATAAACTTTGAACTGAGCCGCAACGGACAGGTATTCTTCATCACCAACAGAATATCGGGCATGGAGGAACTTGCCAATATGATAAAGCGCCACATACCCGATGCACGCGTATGCATAGGTCACGGCCAGATGGAGCCTGCAGAGCTTGAAAAGAGACTCTACGAATTCATCAACCACGACCACGACGTGCTCATAGCCACCTCTATTGTGGAGAACGGCATAGACATCCCCAATGTCAATACCATAATCATCAATCAGGCGCAAAACTTTGGACTCAGCGACCTGCACCAGATGCGCGGGCGCGTGGGACGCGGCAAGCGCAAGGGTTTCTGCTATATGCTCACGCCGCCACGCGAGAGCCTCAACACCGACGCGCGTCGTCGCCTGGAGGCCATTGAGAGTTTCAGCGACCTGGGCAGCGGAATGAGCATTGCAATGCAGGACCTCGACATCCGAGGCGCAGGCAACCTGCTTGGCGCCGAACAGAGCGGCTTCATCGCCGACCTGGGCTACGAGACATACCAGAAAATTCTTGCCGAGGCAGTTCAGGAACTCAAAGAGGATGAGTTTGCCGACATACTCATGCAAGAGGAAAGCGAGACAGCCGCCGATAGTTACGTCAAGGAGTGCTTTGTAGAGAGCGATCTTGAACTGTTGTTCCCGGCCCTCTATGTCCCCGACAGCAACGAGCGCATACTGCTGTACCGCGAACTCGACTCGCTCACCGACAGCCGGGAGATTGAGGCCTTCAGAGCAAGGATGAAGGACCGTTTTGGCGCAATCCCCAAAGAGGGCGAGGAACTAATCAGGGTTGTACAGTTGCGTCACAAGGCGCAGAAACTGGGCATTGAGAAGATATTCCTCAAAGGCGGCAGGATGAACCTGTTCCTTGTGGACACCCGTAACGAGCGCTACTACACAAGCGAACTCTTTGGCGGCATCATGGGCTACATACCCACCAGCCAGTTCAAGTGCAAGGTGCGTGAGGGCGACGGGCGTTGCATAATCACCGTTGAAAACGTGAAAAATGTAGAGACGGCGCTTGCTTTCATTGAGGAGGTACAACGGCACGTCTGCATTTTAAAATAGAACAAAAAAATACACAATAATCTAAAATATAGCAAAATGAAAAAGAGAAGACTATTTGGTTGTATTGCAGTTGCAATCATGCTGTCGGGAAGCGCCATTGCGCAGAACAACGGCGGCATCAACTCACAGATGCTCAAGGAACTCAGCGACAGTTACAACCCCACTACCGCCGAAAAGGCACTGCAGAACATCCTGCTCTCACAGCCCATCAAGGAACTGGCACTGAACCAGGAGAACCTCAATGAGTTGGACACCTATTTCAGCCACAGCGTGCCATCAAAAGGCATTACAAACCAGAAGTCATCGGGACGTTGCTGGCTCTTCACCGGCCTCAACGTCATGCGCGCAAAGATGATTGCAAGCGAGAATCTTGGTGCATTCGAGTTCTCGCAAGTATACAACTTCTTCTTCGACCAGTTGGAGAAATCGAACCTTTTCCTGCAGGGCATCATCGACACACGCAAAAAACCCATTGACGACCGCACAGTTGAGTGGCTGCTGCAGCACCCATTGAGCGACGGCGGCACATTCACCGGCGTTGCCGACCTCGTTGCAAAGTACGGCGTTGTGCCCAAAGGCGTGATGAAAGAGAGCTACAGCAGTGACAACACAAGCGCATTCTCTTCACTGCTCACACGCAAGCTGCGCGAGTTCGCCATTGAACTGCGCCAGGCACATGAGAACGGAGCAAAGGAGAAGGAACTGCTCAACATGAAGAAAGAGCAGTTGAAGACAGTCTACAAGATGCTTGCAAATGTCTACGGTGTTCCACCAACCGAGTTCATGTGGGCACCAAAGGATGCGAACGGCAAGTATCGCGAAGAGCCACAGAAGTACACTCCAAAGAGTTTCTATGAGAAGTACGTGAACATAAACATGCAGGACGACTACATAATGTTCATGAACGACCCTGCACGCCCCTATTGGAAGTGCTATGAGATTGAGTATGACCGCCACCTATATGACGGGCATAACTGGCTATACATAAACCTGCCAATTGAGGAAATCAAGGCTATGGCCATCGCGTCAATCAAGGACAGCACAATGATGTACTTCTCTTGCGACGTTGGCAAGTACCTGAACTCGGAGCGCGGAACACTTGACCTTGCGAACTTCAAGTACGAGGAACTTTTTGGCATTGAGTTTGGAATGGACAAGCGCGAGCGCATCATCACATTTGACAGCGGCTCATCGCACGCAATGACACTTATGGCTGTGGACCTTGACGCCGACGGTAAGCCCAAGAAGTGGCAGGTAGAGAACAGTTGGGGCGCAAAATCGGGCTTCAACGGCACACTCATAATGACCGACGAGTGGTTCAATGAGTATATGTTCCGCCTTGTGGTGGACAAAAAATATGTTCCCGCAAAAGTTCTTGACGTTCTCAAGCAGAAACCAATCATGCTTCCGGCTTGGGACCCAATGTTCACACCCGAACAGTAACATAATGAAACGCTGCCCGCATAGGCAGCGTTTCATTGTTAAAACCGATTACACCATTCGTAATTATTAATGAATTGCCACACCTTATCAGCAAAAAAGGGGGTACTTTTGCAACCGGAAAAGAAAAAGCATAGGACATGACACACAACTACAGTTTCAAGAGCATGGTCAAGAAGTATGTGAACAGCAGTGCCGTTCTCATAATCTGTACCGTTTTTGCTCTTATCTTTGCTAACACGCCATTAAAAGACGAGTTCTTCAGTTTCTGGAGCCAGGAGGTATCTCTCTCAATAGGGGAATTCAATCTCTTCAGCCACAACGGGCACCCAATGAAACTCATTGAGGTTATCAACGATTTCCTCATGGCAATATTCTTCCTGTCTGTAGGTCTTGAGATAAAGCGCGAGATACTTGTCGGCGAGCTCTCTTCGGCAAAAAAAGCAATGCTGCCCATCATTGGCGCATGTGGCGGCATGCTCATTCCGGTGCTGTTCTTCTGGCTCACATGCCCCAACAACCCCGACATGATGCGAGGCGTTGCCATTCCAATGGCAACGGACATTGCATTCTCGCTTGGAGTGCTGTCAATTTTTGACAAGAGAGTACCCATTGGCCTGAAGATTTTCCTTGCCGCACTTGCAGTTGCCGATGACCTGGGCGGCATCATTGTCATTGCTATTTTCTACTCATCCACAATAGACATCAACTACCTGCTGCTTTCCGGAGCTTGCGTGGCCGTGCTAATGATTGCCAACCACAAGAAGATAATGTCCAAGAACTTCTACCTTGTTACCGGACTTGTACTGTGGTACCTGATGCTCAACTCGGGCATACACTCAACAATTGCAGGAGTAATTGTGGCGTTCTGCACACCGGGTTCGCTGCGCAAGGGAGCAGTACGTTATATCGAGCGCATAAAGGAGAACATAAGCGGATTCAACGAGGTGCACGTCGTGGGCAAGCATCACACAGCCTTACTCACACACGAGGAGATTCACAAGCTCAAGAGCATTGAGTCTGCAGCCGACAAACTCATCAGCCCGCTGCAGGAGTTCGAGGATAGCCTGCACAACATCATCGGCTACTTCATCATCCCGCTCTTTGCATTTGCGAATGTGGGCATAGACCTCTCTGCAATGAGCATTGGCAGCCTCTTTGGCGGCATTGGGCTATCCGTTATCATTGGACTGGTTGCCGGCAAATTCATTGGCGTATTCACATTCTCATGGATTGCCATCAAACTTGGATTTGTACAGTTGCCACAGGGAGCCGACTGGAAGTCATTTGCATCGGTATGCATGCTGTGCGGCATCGGTCTCACAGTGTCAATCTTCATCGCCGACCTCTCCTATGCAGCACTGGGCAATGGCACAACACTGCTTGCCGAGGCTAAGTTGGGCATTCTTTGCGGTTCGCTAATTTCGGCTGTAGTTGGCAGCCTTCTGCTCAGCCGTTACCTGCCCAAAAAGGCATAAGCAAAAAGAATATACGAAAAAAGGAGTTGCGTCGCAACTCCTTTTTTCGTATCAATACTTTTCATTCGCCAAGCGCCACGCACACAGGAAGGCTGCGCGAGTGATGTCTGTCATCTTCTCATAATCTATTTTATCTGCTGTGTCCGAGGGGAGATGATAATCGGGGTGTCCCTCGGTATGATACCACACAACAGGAACTCCGCTTTTGGCAAAATAGGCATTGTCGCTGCCGCCTGTGGGGTTGTCCCACGCACGATAATCGGGAATAAAGGAGAAGCCACGCACTGCCATATCCTCCTTCAGCCAATCGCCAAAAACAGGATGCGATGCTGTGTAGAAATAGGTCAGGTGCTTGGGATTATCTAACGGGCCACGACCTATCATGTCAAAGTTCATATAGGCCGAAACATCCGATAAAAAGGCGCAATTCTCAACAAAGTGGCGCGAGCCAAGCAGCCCCATCTCCTCGCCATCCCAAAAGGCAAATATTATGCCACGCTCAGGAGTCTTGTGCATACCCTTGACCGCCCTTGCAATCTGCAACACCGCAGATACGCCCGAGGCATTGTCATCGGCCCCGTTATAGCAACTGTCGCCATCAACAGCCACACCGACACCAACGTGGTCATAATGCGCACCTACAACAACAAACTCCTTACTCTTGCCGGGAATTATGGCAAGTATATTGTTCATTTCGCAATCCTCGACCGCAAATGGCTGCAGATAGCCTTCATTATCAAGAGGCTCAATACCCCACTCCTTGAGCAATGACACAATGTATGCAGCAGCCATGCGGCCGCCCTCCTCGCCGGCATCACGCCCTTGCATTGAATCGGCAGCAAGCGTCTCGACAAAAATCCTGGCATCGGATGATAGAATTGTACGGTATCCTCGCTCTATGTATTTCTGAGAAGAGGCACTAAAAGAAAGCAGAAGAAGAACAACTGCGAGCAGTGGGAATCTTGACATAACGGTAAAGTCTTATTTTGCACAAAAATAGTTCTTTTAGTAGTAGAATGCAACCGGCACTGCATAAAAAAACAGAGTCCGCACCCCACCATAGGCCATCTGCATAGCACATAAATTAATGCTCTATACATCAAGATGATAAACAACACAGTAGAAAAACAAAAGCATTCTTAACAGGCTGTTGAAAACTTTATTTTATTTTTCCTTTGTTTTTTGTGGGGAATTGTGGGGAATTGTGTAATTTTGAAACGAATATTATATTTTCGGTTAAAAGTATGCGTTTCATTGGTAACATAGAGGCAAAAAGCGACAGCAAAGGCAGAGTATTCCTGCCGGCCTGTTTCCGTCGTATCCTGCAAGAGGCGGGCTGCGAAAAGGTCATGCTGCGCAAGGATGTATACCAGGAGTGCCTTGTACTCTACCCCGAAAAGAGTTGGAACGAACAGCTTGACTTGCTGCGCAGCCGTCTCGACCGTTGGAACGCAGCACACCAGATGATATTCCGCCAGTTTGTTGCCGATGTAGAGGAACTGAGCATTGACAGCAACGGCCGCATCCTGTTGCCAAAGAGATACATGGCAATGGCCGGCATAGCCCAGGAGGTACGTTTCATAGGAATGGACGACACCATAGAGATTTGGGCTAAGGAGAAACTGGACAAACCGTTTATGGACCCGGCCGATTTTGGTCGCGCGCTCGAAAAGATAATGACAGAGAAAGGAGGCTTTAATGAATAACCCCGAAGTATACCACACCCCGGTACTGCTCAAGGAGAGCGTGGACGGAATGGAGATTGCCGCAAACAACACCTGCATTGACGTTACATTTGGCGGAGGCGGACACTCACGCGAGATACTCTCGCGTCTGGGAGCAAAAGGGCACCTTTACAGTTTTGACCAGGATGCCGATGCCGAGCAGAACGCGCCCAACGACAAGCGCTTTACCTTTGTGCGTGGAAACTTCAGGTTCATCTACAACTTTATGCGTTACCATAACGCCACAAAGGTCGATGCTATACTGGCCGATTTGGGAGTATCGGGACATCACTTCGACGACGAGACACGTGGTTTCTCATTCCGTTTTGATGCCGACCTGGATATGCGAATGAACAAGCGTGGCGGCGAGACTGCCGCCGACCTGCTGAACCGCGCGACAGAAGAGGAACTGACAAGAATATTCAAACTCTATGGCGAGTTGAACTGTGCACGCAAGCTTGCAGCAAGGATTGTGAAGACAAGGAGCGAGAAACCAATCAGGCGTGTCAACGAACTCATTGAGATAGCCAAGCCCTTCTGCCCGCCACAGCGCGAGAAGAAAGAGATGGCAAAAGTGTTCCAGGCACTGCGCATTGAAATTAACAAGGAGGTCGAGGCTCTGCAGGAGATGCTCGTGGGAGCAAAAGACCTGCTAAAACCGGGCGGACGCCTTGTGGTAATCACCTATCATTCGATAGAGGACCGCATAGTAAAGAACTTTATGAAAAGCGGCAACTTCGAAGGCAAGGTGGAGAAGGACTTCTTCGGCAACACCACATCGCCATTCGACACAAAGAAGGTTATTGCGCCAACCGACGAGGAGATGGAGCGCAACCCGCGCTCACGCAGTGCAAAACTAAGGATTGCAATAAAAAAGGAGACTGAATAATGGGCAAGAAGAAGAAAAAACGCAAAGAAGGTATATTCAACACCATCATGGGTGGACGAATCTTCAGAATCTTTACAAACAACGCCTTGCTCATGGGACTGATTGTGCTGTACAGTTTTCTTTACGTAGGCAATCGCTATCAGCACGAGCAGGAGATTGTGAGGATATACAAACTAAATAAGAGAAAAAACGAAATAAGAAACAACCTATTGACAATAAAAAGCGAATTTGCATACCAATGCCGACTGTCAGAGATTGAAAAACTGCTGACCGAAAAAGGAAGTGAATTCCGCGCCCTGCCCGACCCACCTTATATAATAAATAAAAGCAAGTGAAGATGTTCAAGTTCCGCAAAGATGTTATTCTCCGTTTCAACCTGCTGGTGATATTCCTGTTCACCACAATAGGTATCATTATTATTGGCAAGACTGCAATAATAATGTTCATTGAGCGTGACGACTGGAACAAGATAAAAGAGAAGAACATCAAGCACAATGTGCCCATTGAAGCACACAGAGGCAATATTCTCTCCGATGACGGGGGGCTTATTGTCAGCACATTGCCAAGATACCGAATGCTCTTTGACTTTGAATACAAGAACCCTAACGACCTCGCCGATGAAGCGGCAGTCAACGCCCAGAGGGACTCAATCTGGAACAAGCACCTGAGAGAACTGTGCATAGGGCTCAACGAGATACTTCCCGGAACAAGCGTCCAGGAACTTGAGGAGCGTTTCAGGATTGGACTGACACCCAACAAAAAGGGAAGGAAAAGAGGTGGTTTCCAGCCTTACAGAGGCAGCATCTCATACTCACAGTACCGCAAGATAAAGGAACTGCCCATCATAAGGGAAGGCAAGAAACTGAGCGGCTGCTACACACAGGAGGTCATTGAGCGAAAAAACATTCTTGGCAACACCGGCAACAGCACATTCGGCATTGTGAGAGATGTTGAGATAGACGGAAAGAAGAGCGTAGAGGCCAATGGACTCGAAAAGAAGTACAATGACTATCTGAAGGGCGAGCCGGGATACGGAACAAGAGCCAAGATGAGAGGAAGGTATATCCTCCGCGAGGACAAGCACCCAGTCAACGGCTTCGATGTACAGACAACCCTCAACACACGCATGCTCGACATTTGCCACAATGCACTGGAGCACGTCTTGAGAGAGAAGCACCTTGCCGCAGGCTGGGCAATACTCATGGAGACAAAGACCGGCGACATCAAGGCCATCGTCAACCTCTCACGCCACACAAAGAGCAACGGCAAAGTTGAGTATATTGACACAATAGGCAACATCAAGTACAACCGCACCGCCAACCACGCGCTCTGCGACCTGAATGAGCCAGGTTCAATATTCAAGACCGTCGCAATGACAGCAATGCTTGCCGATGGCAAGCTGACGACGCAGGACTCGGTGATTGCATATGAGAGCATGAAACACAATTTCAATGGCCACAGGATAAGCGATGAGATGTACCGCGACAATGGAACAGGCAAGTACAGCATGAGCGATGCAATGATGTACTCATCCAATATCAGCATGGTGCAGTTCATCAAAAAAGCCTATCCCAAGAACCCGGAAGAGTACACAAACACCCTGCAGAGGTTTGGCCTGACAGAGAATTACTATCTCACAGACAACGAGCAGACACCATACCTGACGCTGCCGGGCACAAAGCGTTGGAACGGATACAGTATGAACTCAATGTCATTCGGCTACGCTGTTGGAATGACAGCCATAAACATGGTGTCGTTCTATAACACCATTGCAAATGGCGGCAAGCAAATGAGGCCACGATTGGTAAAGGCCATTCTTGACAACGGAGACATTGTTGAGGAGTTCCCCACAGAAGTCATCAACGAACACCTGTTCCCCAAAGAGGTTGCCGACGCTGTGACAGCCATGCTCGATTCAGTTGTCAACGGCATAAGCATTGACAAGGTAAATCCCTGGAGAAAAGGCAAGCGTGACGGAACAGGAAAGAATGCACACTCCGACATGATGACTATCGCCGGCAAGACAGGAACAGCAAAGGCATACGACGGCAACAAGAAACTGATGAGTTTCTGCGGTTTCTTTCCTGCCGAGGCACCCGAGTACACGCTCATAGTGCAGATGATGTACGACAAGGACATCGACCCACGCCCCGAGAGTGAGCAGAGGGCAAACAGTTATGGCGGCGGAAGCACATCGGCACTTGCATTCAAGGAGATTGCCGAGAACATCATGAACGACAAGTTCTTCAGCCCCATAGATGGGGCCATAGACCACAAGAATCCGGCAATGCCAAGAATAAAAAGAGGCAACATAAACGAAGTAGAGCATCTGCTTTCAAGCATTGGAATACAGGACAGCCTGCCCAAGAGCGAAAAGGGCGAGCAATGGGGCGAAGTAAGACTAGACAAGCAAGGCAAACCCCACATATCGGCAAGAGATGTTGACACAAGAATAGTGCCCAATGTAGAGGGTATGGGCGCAAAAGACGCCATCTATCTCATGCAGAAGTGCGGCCTGAATGTAGTCATCAACGGATATGGCACCGTCAGGCTGCAGAGCATACCGTCGGGCCGGAGGGCTATTGAAGGCGATACCGTGAGACTGAGACTGCAACCATAATAGTATTGAAACATAAGGAATATATATAATGAGACTAAGTGAACTGTTAAGAGAGACACAAAGCACCAGAATGGTACTTCCAAAAGAGGAAGTTGATGTCCTGGGAATAAACATCGATTCGCGACTTGTACAGAAGGGAGATATGTTTATTGCCATAAGAGGTACGCAGACCGATGGACACCAATACATTGCCGCAGCCGAGGAAAAAGGCGCTGTTGCAATAGTCTGTGAGAAGACACCCGACAAACTCTCACCCAATGTTGCATATATAACATTCCCTAACGTGCAGAATGTTGCGGGCAAGCTCGCTACCACATTCTACGGCAACCCATCACAGAGGCTGAAACTGGTGGGCGTGACCGGAACAAACGGCAAGACAACCATTGCCACACTACTCTATGAACTGTTCCGCAAACTGGGACACCGTTGCGGACTCCTGTCAACAGTGTGCAACTACATTGACGGCACGGCATACCCGTCGACACACACCACCCCCGATGCAATCTCCCTGAACAGGATGCTTGCACAGATGGTTGAGGCCGGTTGCGAGTATGCCTTTATGGAGGTTAGTTCACACGCACTTGCACAAGAGCGCACAGGAGGACTGGAGTTTGCCGGTGGCATATTCACAAACCTCACCCGTGACCACATGGACTATCACGAGAATATGGACAACTATCTGAAGGCAAAAAAGAGTTTCTTTGACAACCTGCCACGCAATGCATTTGCCATCACCAACCTCGACGACAAGAACGGCTCAGTGATGGTGCAGAACTGCAGGGGCGATGTAAAGAACTACTCTACACGCACTATATGCGATTACAGGGCGCGCCTTCTGGAGACACACCTTGACGGGATGTTGCTTGAGTTCAACAACCGCGAATTCGCCACACTGCTCACAGGCCGCTTCAACATCAGCAACCTGCTCGCAATCTACGGCACCGCGATAGAACTGGGCAAGGACCCCGAGGAGGTGCTGCGCGTGATGAGCACATTGAAACCTGTCTCGGGACGCTTTGAGGCACTGCACTCACCCGATGGATTCTCGGCCATCGTCGACTATGCCCACACCCCCGATGCCATCAAGAATGTCTTGAGCACCGTGAATGACGTATTGCGTGGTCGTGGTAACATCATCACAGTTGTTGGTGCAGGCGGCAACCGCGACAAAGGCAAGCGCCCATTGATGGCAGCCGAGGCTGCAAAAGCCAGCGGAAGAGTAATCCTCACATCGGACAACCCACGCAACGAGGACCCGCAGGAGATTATCAATGACATGCTTGCAGGCCTCAACGACGAACAGAGGAAAAAGACCATTACAATAGTTGACCGCAAGGAGGCTATCAGGACAGCCTGCGCACTTGCACAAAAGAATGATGTTGTGGTCATCGCCGGCAAGGGACATGAGAATTACCAGGAGATACAGGGCGTCAAGCACCACTTTGACGACAAGGAAGTTGTAAACGAAATATTCAACCAATAAGAGATTATGCTGTACTATATTTTTGACATCTTTGCAAAGTCGGGCTTGCCTGGTGCAAGACTGATGCAGTACACATCTTTCCGCGCACTGCTCACGATTGTGATTTCACTTATCGTGTCGGCCTGGTTCGGAAGTTATCTTATAAAATATTTCAAGAAGAAGCAGATTACAGAGACGCTGCGTGAGTATGACAAGAATAATCTCAAGGCCGGTGTGCCTACAATGGGAGGCCTCATCATAATAATAGCAATCCTTGTGCCCTGCCTGCTGTTTGGCCGTCTGGACAATGTGTACATGCTGCTGCTCATCATAACAACAGTGTGGCTTGGTATACTTGGATTCGCCGACGACTACATAAAGACGTTCAAGAAGAACAAGGATGGCATCCCTGGCAAGGTAAAGATTATAGCCCAGGCCGGACTTGGCCTCATTATAGGCCTGACACTCTATCTGAGCCCACAGGCCGTAATGCGCGAGAACATCGTTATTGAAAAGACGAACAACACCGAGGTCGTACAGCACAGGGCAAAGTCGGAGAAACTGAACAAGACCACCATCCCTTTCATAAAGAACCACAACCTTGACTATAGCGAGATCATGTCATTCTGTGGCGACTACAAGGAAGAGGCCGGCTGGGTGCTGTTTGTTATTGTAACAATCCTTGTTGTCACTGCCGTTTCAAACGGAGCCAACCTGAACGATGGAATGGACGGAATGCTTGCCGGCAACGCTGCAATAATAGGAGTAGCCCTGGCTATACTTGCCTACGTGTCGAGCCACGTCGACTGGGCCGAATACCTGAATATCATGTTCTTGCCAGGCAGTGAGGAGATTGTAATATTCACCTTTGCATTCATTGGAGCATTGATTGGTTTCCTTTGGTACAACGCATTCCCGGCGCAGGTATTCATGGGCGACACAGGTAGCCTTACAATTGGAGGAATCATTGCAGTTGTGGCAATCATCATCCACAAGGAGATTCTGCTTGTTCTGCTCTGCGGCGTATTCGTAGCCGAGAACCTTTCGGTCATGGCACAGGTTGCCTACTTCAAGAGCGGAAAGAAAAAGGGCGTGAAGCAGCGCCTGTTCCGTCGCGCTCCATTGCACCACCACTACAATATTGGAGAGGAAAAACTTGACAAGGAGTGCAAGTATGTATTCAAGGGCCCCGAAAGACCATTGCACGAAGCAAAAATAACCCTGCGATTCTGGATTGCGACAATTGTCATGGCAGCAATCACCCTTATGACTTTGAAGATAAGATAATGGAAAAGAGAATAGTTATACTCGGAGGTGGCGAAAGCGGATGCGGAGCAGCCATTCTAGCCAAGAAACTGGGATTCGACGTATTTTTGTCGGACTATGGCACCATTGCCGACAAATACAAGCAGATGCTAGACGAGCACGCTATCCCCTGGGAGGAGTGCAAGCACACAAAGGAACTCATACTCAATGCCGGTGAGGTCATCAAGAGCCCCGGCATACCCCACGAAGCCCCCATCGTTGTGCAGATAATGAATGCCGGCATCCCCATAATCTCGGAGATTGAATTTGCGGGACGCTACACAAGAGCCAAGATGGTGTGCATCACCGGTAGCAACGGCAAGACAACAACCACCTCGCTCATATACCACATCTTCCGCGAGGCCGGGCTTGATGTTGGCCTCGCTGGCAACATCGGCAGCAGCCTTGCACTGCAGGTTGCACAAGGCGACAGAGATTACTACATTGTGGAACTGAGCAGTTTCCAGCTCGACAACATGTACGAGTTCAGGGCAAACGTCGCGGTGCTTTTGAACATCACCCCCGACCACCTCGACCGCTACGGATACGACATGCAGAACTATGTGGATGCAAAACTACGCATCTTGCAGAACCAGAAACCCGACGATGCTTTCGTCTACTGGAACGACGACCCAATAATAAAGAAGGAACTGCATAAGTACAGTCATGGCAAACTCTATCCATTTGCCGAGAAGAGAGCAGAAGGAAGCGCCGCCTACACTCACGAGGAGAAACTTGTCTTCACCGAGCCAACCCCGTTCAACATGGAACTGGAAGAACTCTCCCTCACAGGCAAGCACAACCTCTACAACTCAATGGCAGCCGGAATTTCGGCAAACGTTGCGGGTATACGCAAGGAGACCATACGCGAGGCACTGAGCACTTTCACTGGCGTGGAGCACAGGCTTGAAAAAGTAGCGACAATTGATGGTGTGGAGTATATCAACGACTCAAAGGCCACAAACGTGAACAGTTGTTGGTATGCGCTGCAGAGCATGAAGAAAAAAACGATACTGATACTCGGAGGCAAAGACAAGGGTAACGACTACAGCGAGATATCCGAACTTGTAAAGAGCAAGTGTGCCGGACTTGTCTTTCTTGGAGCCGACAACAGCAAGTTGCTTGACTTCTTCAAGGGGTACGGATTGCCAATTGCAGACACACACAGCATTGAGGAGTGCGTCGCTGCGGCACACCGCATGGCAAAAAGCGGAGAGGTGGTATTGCTGAGCCCCTGCTGTGCAAGTTTCGACCTTTTCAAGAGTTACGAGGACAGAGGCAGACAATTCAAGGATTTAGTCCGTAAATTATAGACAGAATGGGAGGAGATAAATTAAAACGCATATTGTTCAAAGGTGATAAAGTCATTTGGTTTGTCTTTATCACCCTCTGCGCCATCTCCTGGGTCGAGGTGTTCAGTGCAACCAGCCGCCAGACCTATGGCAGCGGAAGTTACTGGAGCCCTATCATCAAGCACACCGGATTCCTCATTGGCGGCATATTCGTGGCGTGGTTCATCCACAACCTCAAGGCACAATGGATTGACAAGGCAAGCAAAGTCATATACTGGGCCGGCATCATAGGACTCGTTCTGGCACAGATACTGGCCATATTCGGGGTCTCAAAACTCAACGGCAGTGCCCGATGGCTGCCAATTGGCTTTGGCTTGACATTCCAGCCAATGGAACTTGCCAAGATGGGGCTTGTGATGATGACTGCAAGAATACTCACCAGGCACCAGGGCGAGGATGGCACAAGCCCCGAGGCTTTTGTCGAGATTCTCAAATACAGCATACCGCCAATCCTCATCATATTGAAGGAGAACTTCTCGTCGGCATTCCTGCTGGCACTGACAATATTCCTGATGATGTTCATTGGCCGAGTGCCAAGACGCCAGTTGCTGATTACGCTCGGCGTCGGATTTGCTGTGGGAGCATTAGGCCTCACGACTATACTGATGATGCCAGAGAGCGCAAAGAACTGGGGCAGTTTCGGTAGCAAGGTAATTACCTGGAAGCACCGTATTGTTGATGCCACAAATTCAGGCCCTGTTACAGCCGAGGAGTATGATGAGAATGATAACGAGCAGAAGACCTATTCGCACATCGCAGTAGCATCGAGCCACATCATTGGCTGTGGCCCCGGCAACTCAATACAGCGCGACTTCATTCCGCACGCATACTCGGACTACATCTTCGCTGTCATAATTGAAGAGCTTGGACTGCTAGGAGCAACTATAGTCATGCTGCTGTACTTGACACTGCTGTACACCAGCGGCAAGATTGCAAAACGGTGCGACGACCCCTACACCGCCTTCCTGTCAATGGGCGTGGGCATGATAATTGTTACACAGGCACTGCTACACATGTATATATCGGTGGGCAATTTCGTGACCGGACAGCCTTTGCCGCTCATGAGCCAGGGTGGAACATCGTTCCTCATAAACAGTGTCTATATAGGTTTTCTGCTATGCATAAGCAGATACACAAGCGCTGCAAACGAGACTGAGACAGAGGCCGTAACAGAAAAGGATACAATTGAATAACACCGCAAATATAGTTTTTATGGAGAAGGAGTATAGAATAATCATTAGCGGAGGAGGCACAGGAGGACACATCTTCCCGGCCCTGTCCATTGCCGATGCCATAAGGGCAAAGCATCCCGATGCGAAAATATTATTCGTCGGCGCCGACAACAGAATGGAGATGCAGAGAGTTCCAGATGCAGGATATGACATCGTTGGCCTGCCCATTGCCGGCTTTGACCGTAAGAACCTGCTGAAAAACTTCAAGGTACTGTGGAAAATTTTCAAGAGCCAGCGTATGGCAAAGAAAATTATCAAGGAGTTTGCACCACAGGCAGCTGTGGGCGTGGGAGGATATGCCAGCGGCCCCACATTGAAGATGGCAGCAAGCATGGGCATACCCACACTCATTCAGGAACAGAACTCATACGCCGGTGTAACAAACAAGATTCTCTCAAAGGGTGCAAGGATGATTTGCGTGGCATATGACGGCATGGAGCGTTTCTTCCCGCACGACAGAATAAAGTTCACAGGCAACCCTGTGCGCAAGAACCTGCTCGAGATGCGCGCCAACCGCAAGGAGGCTATGAAGGAGATGGGGCTCGATGAGAACAAGAAGTGCGTGCTCATTGTTGGCGGCAGCCTAGGAGCGCGCAGCATCAACGAGGGCATCATTGCAAGCCTTGAGAAAATCAGGGAGAACAAGGATATACAGTTCGTTTGGCAGACAGGCAAGTTCTACTTCGAGGAGATGAAGGCTAGGGCAGCCGAGGCGGGCAAGCCCGAGAACTTGATTATTACGGATTTCGTCTCAAATATGGCAAACGCGCTCAGTGCCGCAAACCTCGTTGTCTCACGCGCGGGAGCCGGTTCAATATCAGAATTCGCGCTGCTTGGAAAGGCAGTAATCCTTGTTCCGTCGCCTAATGTATCCGAGGATCACCAGACAAAGAACGCAATGGCCCTTGTCGACAAGGATGCAGCAATATGTGTTGCCGATGCGAATGTAAAGGAGGAACTCATAGAAAAGGCCATAGAGACAGTGCACGACGAGATGAAGATTTCACTGCTCGAGGCGAATATCATCAAGATGGGCAAGCCCAATGCTGCAAGCGAGATTGCCGACGAGGTGCTAAGACTTGCCGATGAGTACATTGAAAAGAAAAAAAGTGATTTGTAGCAAATGAAACTGAAGGATATCAAATCGGTATATTTCCTGGGGGCCGGCGGGATTGGCATGAGCGCCCTGGTAAGATATTTCCTTAACGAGGGAAAGTTTGTGGGCGGTTATGACCGCACCCCAAGCGAACTCACTGGCAAACTCATTGAGGAAGGCGCAGTGCTCCATTTTGAGGAGAACATAGACCTTGTCCCCACAGAATGCAAGGACCCTGAGTCGACACTTGTGGTGTACACACCCGCAATACCTACCGACCACAAGGAGTGGAGCCTGTTCCGCGAGGGAGGCTTTGCAATAAAGAAACGCGCCGAGGTGCTTGGCATCATAACAAATGGCAAGCGTGGCGTGTGTGCGGCCGGAACACATGGCAAGACAACAACATCAACAATGACAGCCCACCTGCTGCATAGTTCATCTGTTGATTGCGCAGCATTCCTCGGCGGCATATCAAAGAACTACAAGAGCAACCTCATCACAACCGACAAGAGTGACTTTGTGGTGATTGAAGCCGACGAGTATGACCGTTCATTCTTGCACTTACAGCCATATGTTGCTACAATAACATCGGCCGACCCGGACCATCTGGACATCTATGGCAACAAGGAGAACTACCTTGAGGCATTCGCGCAGTTCACCGAGAGGATACGCGAGGACGGCTATCTGATTATCCATGAGGGTCTTGAGGTCAAGCCACGTACAAAGCCCGGCGTCAAGACATTTACTTATGGCCGCGAGCAGGGCGATTTCCACGCCGAGAACATACGCATCGGAGGCGGAAGGATTCTCTTTGACTACGTATCGCCCGAGCAGAGGATTGAGGATGTAGAGCTTGGCGTGCCCATGAGCATTAACATTGAAAATGGCATTGCCTCAATGGCGATGGCCGAGATATGTGGTGCCACTCCCCTTGAGATGAAAGAGGGCATGAAAAGTTTTGCGGGTGCAGAGCGCCGTTTCGATTTTCACATAAAGGAGGACAACCTTGTACTCATCAGCGACTATGCCCACCACCCCGACGAGGTACGTGCCTGCGCAAAGTCAATCAAGGAACTCTACAGCGACAAGAAAGTGACAGTGCTGTTCCAGCCACATCTTTTCAGCCGCACAGCCGATTTCTACAAGGAATTTGCCCAGAGCCTCTCAATGTTCGACAAGGTAATACTTGTAGACATATACCCGGCAAGAGAGAAACCCATCCCCGGCGTTACAAGCAAGCTCATATATGACCACCTCAATGCAGGTGTAGAGAAAGCAATGTGCAGCCGTGCCGACGTGCTCAGTACCGTTAAAAAGGAGAAGGACAACATTGAGATACTTGTATCTCTTGGCGCAGGAGACATTGAGAATGAGATAGCACAGATAAAACAGATTTTGACAGACAGATAATGCTGAAGAAGATTCTGAAATACATCATCGCTGCAGCAATTGTATGCTACATTGCCTTTGCATTTGTCATCGTTCCGCTCAGGAAGGACAATGACAGTTGCAACAGCCTTGTCATAAGCATTACCAACAATAAGTTCGGCACCATAAGCAACAACGACATCGTCGACATGCTCAACAGCAGAGGACTACACCCCGAAGGGATAAACATAGACAGCATAAGATGTTGCGACATAGAGAACTACATCAAGGAACTGACATTGATTAAGGAGTGCCAGGTATACAAGTGCAATGATAAAAAAATCAAGATAGACATCGTGTGCCGCGAACCGGTGCTCAACGTCTTTGAAAAGGGCGGGGCAACATACTTCCTTGACATTGAAGGACGCAAAATCAGCGACATCAAGAAGCCCCTGCTGCTACCGGTTGCATCGGGCGAGATTGACGAGAAGATGGCCGGCAAGGAGTTGCTGCAGGTAGTAAAGTCAATAGCAAAGGACCCATTCTGGGTTGCACAGATTGAGCAGATATACTTCAACGACAAGAAGGAGGCCATCATAACCCCCCGAATGGGCGACCACACAATTGAGCTTGGAACAGTAAAGAATCTTGACGAGAAGCTCAGCAACCTGAAGACATTCTACATAAAGGGCCTGAACACAGTAGGATGGAACAAATACAACAAACTGAACATTAAAATAAGCGATAAAGTCATTTGTACAAAAAGTGATAAATAGATATGGGAAATACGTGTTACATAGCAGCCATTGAACTCAGTTCCTCAAAGATTACCGGTGTTGTAGGAATTGAGACAACAGAGGGAATGAGGATTCTGGCAACAGCAAGCGTGCCTGTTGACGGTTTCATCTCAAAGGGAATCGTGCGCAATGTCGACAAGACAAGCGGGGCAATCAACGACATAATCAACATGCTCGAGACCGATTTGCACAATGCAGTTCAGGAGAACATCAGCATCAAGAAGGCATACGTATCCTTTGCCGGACTCAGCGTGCACAGCATAAAGTCAAAGGTGTGCCGCGATTTTGGCAAGTATGTCAAGATTACACAGGAAGTCATTGACGAAATGGAGTGCGAGAACCTGGAAACATTCCAGACCCCCAATGGCTATAAAAGGCTGCAGGTTGACCCACTGGAGTACAAGCTCGACGGCAATGTAGACTACAACCCCATTGGCGCATACACGCAGGCAATAGAGTGCAACTACCTGAACATTGTAATGAAGGAGCAGTTCTACACACAGTTATGCGACAGTTTTGCACAGGCACGCATTGAGATTGAGGACAGTTTCTGTGCTGCACACTTCGATGCCGACATACTTCTATCAAAGGACTTGCGCCGCAATGGATGTGCTCTTGTAAACATTGGTGCAGAAACCACAACCATATCAATCTACAACAACGACAAGCCCAAGATGCTCACAGTGCTGCCGCTTGGAAGCAACAACATAACACGCGACCTCACAGCAGAACTCATCCCGTTCGCACAGGCCGAAGAGACAAAATTCATACGTGGCTACAAGTCTACAGGCACCGAGAACAACGAAATCTCTAATGAGACCGTTGACAAGGTCATCTATGCCCGCATGGGAGAGATTCTCAAGAATGTGCTCTATCAGATTGAGGAGTCGGGCGAGAACATCCACCATGTAGTCTTCACAGGCGGAGGCTCAAAGCTCAAGAATATCAAACTGCTGGTAGAAGAGTTCATGCCAAGTTACAGCACCGACATCAAGCCCGAACCGCAGTTCAACCTCATAAGCGAGAGCGGCGTGAACGTCTTTGGAGTCATCACCACAGCACTGTACGGGCTCTTGAAACAGGGAAAGGCAAACTGCTGCGAGGAGACCCTGACAGTTGCTCAGCAAGATGCACTGCAGAAGGGCGTGCTGATTTTTGACGATGAAGCAGAAGAAACACCTGTACAGACAGAGGAGGTGATTAAGGAGGAGATTGTAGAAGAACCTAACAACCAGGAGAGCAAGGAAGAAACAACGGTTGCAGAAGAGGTGAAAAAGCCAGAAGCACAAAAGCCAGAGAATCAAACTAAAGGACCGAAAATAACCAAACCTGGGCCAAAGCGCAATCCATTCTTTGGGCCACTTTTCGATTTTGCGAAGACTTTTGTAGCCAATGCTACAAGCGAGGATGAAAATGAGGAAGAAAACAACGACAACGACCAATAAATGATACATGAGTATGGAAATTAAGGAACCAGTAAGACAGAATCTGCCATTTGCAATACCAACCGATGCGCCAAGAATAATAAAGGTTATTGGCGTTGGCGGCGGTGGCAGCAATGCAGTACATAACATGTACCGCAAGGGAATACACAATGTATCGTTTGCGGTATGTAATACCGACCTGCAGGCAATGCAGAACTCACCTATCCCCAAGAAAGTGCAGTTAGGTATAGAGATAACAGAAGGACTTGGTGCCGGCAATGACCCCGTTGTTGCACGCAAGGCAGCCGAGGAGAGCCGCGACGAGATTGAAAGGCTCTTTGACGACGGCACAAAGATGGCATTCATCACTGCCGGCATGGGTGGCGGTACCGGAACAGGTGCAGCACCGGTTGTTGCAGAGATTGCCCGCAGCAAGGGCATCCTGACAGTGGGTATCGTGACTATCCCCTTCAAGTTTGAGATGGCCGGAAAAATCAAGCAGGCGCTGCGCGGTGTCATTGAGATATCAAAGCACGTGGATGCGCTGCTTGTCATCAACAACCAGCGACTCATCGACATGTTCCCAAAGATCTCTGTTTCCGAGGGATTCAAGAAGGTCGATGAGGTGCTCACCACTGCAACAAAGAGTATCGCAGAGATTATCACTGCACGAGGAGACATCAACCTCGACTTCCGCGATGTGAAGAAGATTCTAAAGAACGGAGGCGTAGCCATTATGAGCTACGGCATTGAGAGCGGAGAGAAGCGTGTTGAGCGCGCTTTCTACAAGGCACTCCACTCGCCACTGCTCAACAACAACGACATTCACAAGTCAAAGAAGATTCTTTTCAACATCTACGAGAACCCCAACACGCCAATACTTGTTGAAGAGATGGGTGAGGTCAACACCTTCATGTCGCAGTTCACCAATGAGAACATTGAGGTTATCTGGGGCTACAGCAAGGACAACAGCCTTGAGGACGGACAGGTGAAGGTAACTGTGCTTGCATCGGGCTTTGGCATGAAAAATATCCCCGACATGGAACCCGAGGTAAGGGCCATTGAGCGTGAAGAGGAGATACTGACACAGCAGGAGCAGGCAAAGATAGACAAGGAGAACGAGAAACTCAACCAGATGGTAAGCGTCCTGTACAAGCCCGACTACAAGATGTACATCTTCAAGGGTGACGAGATGTACAACGAGGAGTTCCTTGCTGCGCTTGACAACTCGCCGACATACCGCCGCACCGCACAGGACCTGGAGAGAATGGTCTCAATATTCAGCAACGTGAACGAGGTGCCTGCAGCAGAGCCTGCTGTTGAGGAGAGTGCCGCCGACATCCCAGACAGCGGCATTACAATAGAAGAGGATGACGAAGACGAGAATGTAGGCCGCCCTGTTTTCTACAATGATTTTGAGTAAAATAGTATAAACCCCAATAATATAATAAGTAACAGTATGGATTTGTTTGACATCATCAGCAACGACATCAAGGATGCAATGAAAGCCAAAGATAAGGTTGCACTTGACACACTGCGTAACATAAAAAAGGTACTGCTTGAGGCAAAGACAGCCCCCGGAGCAGGCGACACCGTAAGCGACGAGACAGCAATCAAGATTATCCAGAAACTGGTAAAACAGGGAAAGGAGTCGGCCGAACTCTATCAGAGCCAGAACCGCCCCAAACTTGCACAAGAGGAACTTGCTCAGGTTGAGGTAATGTCAAGATACCTTCCAAAGCAGATGAGCGAGGAGGAGGTAACTGCTGTCATCAAGGAGATTATTGCACAGGTTGGTGCTGCCGGCCCACAAGACATGGGCAAGGTCATGGGCGTTGCCACCAAGCAACTTGCAGGCAAGGCCGAGGGCAGAACAATCTCAACAATTGTAAAGCAGTTGCTTGCAAATTAATCAAACAGTTCACGCAGGACAGCGGCCGATTTCAGTTCCGGAAACTCCGGTACATGCAATTGGTAATAACGGGACAGGGTTGCGAGGTATTCACTTCGCAACCCTCTGTTTAATGAGAGAAGGTGCATGGAGTCATAGTCGGTGCGCAGCAGGGCCATAAAGGATGATGCATCTTCGTGCGACAGGAAATCCGGATGCAACGGATGCTCGCGCACCACACACCCCTGAGCCAAATCGAAATATCGCCCCGGGGCATAATCTTGAATATTTGGATATATACCCAGGAAATGCAGCAACTGCACCATAAAGACAAGGTGGAAATCGGCATATCCGCACTCAAGATTGTCAAACAGCATTAACGAGCGGTCAAGGAATGTAAACAGGGGTTCATCCTTGCCATCCTCGCGCAGCGCAAACGTCAGCAACTCCGCTATGAAGAGCGCTATTGATGTCTTCACCACGTCATTGGGAATTGAGGAGTACAATGCAAAAGGACGAGCCTCTGATATACGGGGCAAGGAACGGGCGGCCTTAACCGTTGCAGTAAAGGAGAGCATAGACAATGGTTGGAACAGCACGCTGCGTACCTTGCTGCGTTTGCTGTGCGACACCGGCACAAGGAACGACATCCTGCCACGCTGCGCCGTGTACAAATCGGCAATCATAAGCCCATCGTTATACTTAAGTGTGCGCAAAACAACACCTTCAAAATTCTCAATCATGGCGGCTGAACTATAATTTATACGGCAAAACTATAAAAAATTCCTCAAATTGTTTGCCAATTCAAAAAAAGGTTTTACCTTTGCACTCGCTTTTGGCTACTAAAGAGTCAAAACCATCCTCAAAAGGGATTTCAACAAAGGATGGCCCATTCGTCTATCGGCTAGGACGCAAGATTTTCATTCTTGAAAGAGGGGTTCGATTCCCCTATGGGCTACAATTAAAACTAAAAAACATTATTGAAGAGATGGCAAATCACAAATCATCACTTAAGAGAATCAGACAGACAGAGAAGAGAAATCTTTTGAACCGTTATTTGGGTAAGAATATGCGTTCAGCAGTTCGTGGCTTGCGCGCTATCAACGACAAGAACGAGGCTTTGGCCAAGTATCCCGAGGTACAGAAGATGCTTGACAGAATGGCTAAGCGTGGTCTCATCCACAAGAACAAGGCTGCAAACCTCAAGTCAGGTCTTTGCGCTAAAATTGCAAAATTAGCCTAATTTTTTAACAAATATATTTACCTGAGAAAGGGCTGGAGAACATCCAGCCTTTTCGTCTTTGCGCCTATTTCAACAGTGTTCCCGACGCAAAAAGAGCAGGCCTCAGACACAACACCCAGACATTGTGCAACAGCCACAAAAACAGTGAAATATTTACCATAAAGCGCTTGCCAAATAGCGCTTTTTTTGTTAACTTTGTTCAGTTATATTGGTAATAAAACATTATGAGCGAAGAAATCAACAAAAACGCAGCAGCCAACTATTCGGCCGACAGTATCCAGGTACTCGAAGGTCTTGAGGCAGTCCGCAAACGTCCCGCCATGTACATTGGAGACATTAGCGAGAAGGGACTCCACCACTTGGTATACGAGGTGGTCGACAACTCTATTGACGAGGCAATGGCAGGCTTCTGTACCCACATAAACGTAACAATCAACCCCGGCAACTCAATTACAGTACAGGACAACGGTCGTGGTATCCCTGTCGACTGGCACGAGAAGGAAAACCGTTCTGCCCTTGAGGTAGTAATGACAGTGCTGCACGCCGGCGGTAAGTTCAACAAGGACTCATACAAGGTATCAGGCGGTCTTCACGGTGTAGGTGTATCGTGCGTAAACGCCTTGTCAACCCATATGAAGACCGAGGTCTTCCGCGACGGTAAGCACTACGAGCAGAACTACTCATGCGGCAAGCCGCTTGACGCAGTGCGCTGTGTGGGCGAGACAGATATCAGAGGCACAAAGCAGACATTCCAGCCCGACGACTCAATATTTACCGTATCGGAGTACAAGTACCAGATACTGGCAACACGTCTTCGCGAACTTGCATACCTCAACGCCGGCATCACCATCACATTGACAGATATGCGTGAGGCCGACGAGAACGGCAACTACATGAGCGAGACATTCCACTCGACCGAAGGCTTGAGAGAGTTTGTACGTCACATTGACGCATCGCGCACACCGCTTATTGGAGATGTAATATATCTCAACACAGAGAAGAACAACATCCCCATTGAGGTAGCAATCCTCTACAATACAGGCTACAGCGAGAATGTACACACATACGTAAACAACATCAACACATACGAGGGCGGTACACACTTGGCGGGATTCCGCAGGGCGCTCACACGCACACTCAAGAAGTACGCCGATGACACTAAGGCACTTGAGAAAGCAAAGGTAGAAATCAATGGCGAGGACTTCCGCGAAGGTCTGACTGCGATTGTATCGGTAAAAGTTGCCGAGCCACAGTTCGAGGGACAGACAAAGACAAAACTTGGAAACAGCGAGGTAACTGGTGCTGTTGACCAGGCAGTGGGCGAGGCGCTCGCATACTACCTCGAGGAGCACCCCAAAGAGGCAAAGATGGTCGTTGACAAGGTAATCCTTGCAGCAACAGCACGCATCGCGGCGCGCAAGGCACGCGAGAGCGTACAGCGCAAGAGCCCTATGGGCGGTTGCGGCATGCCCGGTAAACTTGCCGACTGCTCCGACAAGGACCCAGCAAACTGCGAGTTATTCCTTGTGGAGGGTGACTCTGCGGGCGGTTCGGCAAAGCAGGGACGCAAGAACAAGTTCCAGGCAATCCTTCCTTTGCGCGGTAAGATTCTGAACGTAGAGAAGGTAATGTGGCACAAGGCCTTTGAGAGCGATGAGGTAAACAACATTATTCAGGCTATTGGCGTGCGCTTTGGACTTGACCCCGAGGACAGCAAGAAGGCGAATATCGAGAAACTGCGTTATCACAAGATCATCATGATGGCCGATGCCGACGTCGATGGTGCGCACATTGGAACACTTATCATGACACTCTTCTACCGTTACATGCCCGAGGTTATTGAGGCCGGTCACCTTTACAAGGCAATGCCCCCGCTCTACCTCTGCTCAAAGGGCAAGGTAAAGAAATACTGCTACGATGACAGGGAGAAAGAGGCTTTCATCCAGGAGTTTGGTGGCGGCAACGAAAAGGAGATTAACATCCAGCGCTATAAGGGTCTTGGTGAGATGAACCCCGAACAGTTGTGGGACACAACAATGAACCCCGAGACACGTACACTGAAGCAGGTTACCATCCGCGATGCACAGGAGGCCGACTACATCTTCTCAATGCTTATGGGCGACGATGTAGGCCCACGCCGCGAATTTATCGAGAGAAACGCGACATACGCAAACATCGATGCATAACAGTACAAACAAAAAAACGAGCCAATCGGCTCGTTTTTTTGTTTTATACACTTGTACACTAAAAAAGGGCTCACCTGCAAAGTTTGGGGGAACCTTTGCTATGATATGTTTCACGAACTTTAGCGCGTACTTTGGTAATTTCAAAGAAAATCCGGCACCATCAAAATCACAGACAAATCCCATTCTGTTTTTGGACAAAGTGGCCAGGACTGTTTGACTGCTAGTTAGATGCTCGCTTTGGCGAGTGGCTAACTGAAGGAGTTCCGCACCACCAAAAAACAGAATGAAAGGATTTGTTGGCAAACAACAGCCAACCGAGGGATGTCGCTTGCGACTCGTGAGCAAAAGGCTGTTATGACTGATTTTGCCGGTGACGGAACCTTTTGGTTCTTTTCAGTTATGAAAAGAACGTATAGAAAGACATGAAGAAAATACAAGTGATCGATTAAGGTTGAGGACTGCTGTAAAACATAACGGCAAGCGGTTGCGAGTGATTCCTAAACACCCCCCAATTTTGCAAGTGACCCGAAATCATACTTTCAAAAACAAATTCTTTCTGTAGAGGAAATAAAGCAATCCCCAACTGGCAAGCATATAAGAGCACCACCAGCCGAGTGCATAATAATCCTCGGGCAATAATTTAAGCACACCGCCAAACAATGTATTGACAGGTTTCCCGAAATCAAGGAACTGCTGTGCAAGGTATATTGTTATTGAGTTCATTCCTATCACACTTAAAGGGAACGCCCACTTACTCCACCCCACGACATCCACAACAAGATAGAAAAGCGCAAACAACAGCAGCGACCAGCCACCGGCACAACACACGAACGAACTGCTCCAAAGGTTCTTGTTAATAGGGAATACAATATCCCACAGATAACCCACTGCAAGTAACGCCACTGCCGCACCAAACATCACCAACACCTTCTTGTATTCGTTTGCAAAACTCTTTGAGCGCACGAATTCACCGGTAAAGATACCCAACATGGCAGTCACGATTGCCGGCAAGGTTGAGAGCAGGCCTTCGGGATCATGTATTTCATTGTGCAATGCGCCGGGCAAGAAGTAACGGTCAACATAACCGACAATACTACCCTCCATTGAGAATGATGATGCACCATCAGGAGCATCGGGTGCCACTACAAGCGCAAGCAACGCCCAATATCCAAGCAGAATCACAGCCGAGAGCAGCGCCAGCAGCCATTTGCGTTTGAGCCATATATAGAGCAATGAGGCAAACATCCATGCCAATCCGATGCGCCCGAGCACACTCGCATAACGCAGCGTCTCAAAATCAAACTGCAGCAAGCCGTTGTACACGACACCCAACAGTACAAGTATCATGCCGCGCTTAACAACCTTAAGCGAGATACTCCCTCGGGACTTCCCAAGCGACAGTTGTTTTGCCATTGAGAAAGGGAAAGATATACCAGCAAGGAACAGGAACAGAGGGAATATCAGGTCATAGAACGTGAAACCATCCCACTGTGAGTGCCCCATCTGCTCACCAAGGAATTTCAGACCCGGGAAAAGCGATGCAAGGCAAATGAGCACAACTTCGCCACCCATGATAAATGACATATCAAATCCACGCAACACGTCGAGTGAAAGCAGACGTCCGTTCTTCTTTTTCATAATATTCATTCTATTATCAAATCCTCAACAACAACCTTTGGAACATAGTGAACACCGTTTTCACGGTAGTATGAGCGGTCATCACCCTCCTTTATATCCACCAATTTTATTCTCTCGGCACTCTTTCCAACAGCAATCACAAGCAGAGGCTTATATGGCAGCTGCAGCGCATCCACAAGCCCGGCACTGTCAAAATCCATTATACAAAGGCCATTCAATCCCATCTCAACAGCCTGCAGCAGCATACTCTGCGCCGAGATTCCTAAATCAACATATGTGCTATTGCGTGGTTCAATGGTTGAACAAACCACAATAAAGGCATTGGGGGCTGTTCCCTCAAGAGGCAGTTGCAACTCCTTCAAGCCCGCACCCATTCTAATGAAAGGCAGCACTCTTGAAGCCTCATCGGCTGCCACCAGCCTGAAACGCAACGGCTGACGGTTGCGTGCAGATGCCACCTTGCAATTCACCGCCACAATACGGCGAAGCTGGTCGGCACGCACTATGTACGACGCATCGTACCCCCTTGTGCTGCGGTTCTTTACAAGAAGGGATACAAGTCCTTCCTTTTTAGTAGAAGAAGATGAATAGCGAGCGCGATACTGCTCCATTCGCTTTTCGAGATAGTTGTCGGCCATAATCCGGGAAGTAATTACAATAAAAAAAGAGCCCTTTTTAGAGCTCTTTGAGGTACCTGGCGGATTCGAACCGCCGTACATGGTTTTGCAGACCACTGACTAAGCCACTCATCCAAGGTACCGAATGCTTTAGCGACTACTTGCGTTAAGCGATGACAAAGGTAAGACATTTTTTGTGAAGAACAAACAAAGACGCCTATTTTTTAACTTTTTAGGCTACATTTAAGCATTTATTTTATTATTAAGGATATTTTTTGTCTATCTTCGCACTAAAATCAAGCAATGAGACACAAGGTTGAGAGATTCATTGATGAGCATGGATTGCTGAAACAGCACGACAAAGTGCTTGTTGCAATAAGCGGTGGAGCCGACTCTGTCGCTCTACTTATCGTGCTTCACCGACTTGGATATGACTGCAAGGCCATTCACTGCAATTTTCATTTGCGCGACGAGGAGAGTAACCGCGACGAGCTGTTCACAAAGAAACTGTGCGAAAGACTGAAAATAGCACTACATATTGTACATTTTGACACAAAGTCCTACGCAGCAGAGAAAGGCATCTCAATTGAGATGGCCGCACGCGAACAACGCTATGCAGCCTTTGAGGAGCAAAGAGCAGCCATTGGCGCACAATGCATCGCAGTAGCGCATCACCGCGACGACTCGGCAGAGACTATGCTGCTGAACCTGACACGCGGCACCGGAATCAAAGGCCTGCGCGGCATACAGCCAAAGAACGGCAACATCATCCGTCCACTGCTATGCGTGGGACGCGATGAGATTGTGGAGTACCTGAAGTGGCGTGGCGAAGACTTTGTCACCGACAGCACTAACCTCACCTGCGACTACACACGCAATAAGATAAGGCTTGAAGTAATACCCAGACTCGCCGAAATCAACCCCTCAATACTTGCGACACTTGCAGCCACAGCACAACGCATCAGCGATGCCGAACTGATATACAGCAATGCCGTAAAAAAGGCTGTGGAACGTGTTAGGCAGGGAGATGAAATAAGCATCACTGCCCTTGCCGAGGAGATTGCACCGGCAAGCATTCTGCACGAAATTCTCTCTCCCTACGGTTTTAACGGCACACAGGTCGAGGATATCGCGCACTCAATGTTCGGCGAAGGCACCAAACAGTTCCATACTGCAAAGTGGAGAGTCATCAAGGAGAGACAAGTATTGAGAATCACTCCAAGAGAGGAGGTTGAGCAAGTTGAGACAGAACTCCCACAGGAAGGCACCGTCACAACCTCACAAGGCACACTGAGCGTTTTCAGAGCCGCATTTGACGGCAACATCGGGAAGCAGCGCAACGTTGCCACACTAGATGCAAAGAGAGTATGCCAGCCGCTCACACTGCGCAACACACGCACCGGAGACCGTTTTGCTCCCTTTGGCATGAACGGTACAAAGCTTGTGAGTGACTACTTGACTGACCGCAAGAAGAGCATTACCGAGAAACAGAAGCAACTGGTAGTTACCGATGCAAAAGGAGAGATTGTGTGGCTGGTTAACGAACGTCCATCGGCACGTTGCTGCATAAATGAAAAGACAAAAGAAGTTCTGCGCCTGGAGTGGAATCTATAAGCAGGTCATCGTCTCAAATCCCTCAGTAGCCTGACAGCATCCTCGAACTCCTGTTCGGCCGACAGTTTCCACAGTTCAACAGCCCTGTCCCTGTTCTTTGCCACACCCTGGCCATAGAAGAGACATATTCCAAGATCGTACTGCGCTCCAGGGTGCTCCTTTTCAACAGCCTTTTCGTACCACGAGACTGCCTTTTCATAGTTCTGCGTAACACCCTGTCCTTTATAGTACATCGAACCCATCATATACTGCGCCTCGGCACTCCCGCCCTCGGCAGCCTTTGTGCACCATTGGGCGGCCGTCTTAAAATTATGCTTGACTCCAAGCCCCAGATAGTAGCATTGGGCAATATTATATTGCGCATCGGCATCCCCGGCATCGGCGCCCAGCCTGTACCACTTGACAGCCTCGTTATAGTTAATGCTGTCCAGCATGCCGTAATAGTAGAAATCCCCAATCTTGCTATATGCCGGAGTATATCCCGACTCGGCAGCCTTCATATATTGCTCAAACGCAGTTCTGTAGTCATACACCCCATCATCGTCCTGGCAGGAGTACTCGGCAAGGCAGAACATAGCCTCGGCACATCCCAATTCCGCAGCCTTCTCATATAGTTTGATTGCCTTGTCGGGATTACAGGCCACGCCATCACCCCAATAGTAACACCCTGCAAGCTGGCACATCGACTCGGCATCACCTTTATTTGCAGCCCTTGTGTACCATTTTGCCGCCAACGAGTGGTTCTCCTCTACACCGTCACCCGAATAGTAGCAGCAGGCAAGCATATACTGTGCATCGACATTTCCCTGTAGCGCAGCTTTCTCATACCACTCTACAGCCTTTAGAGAATCCCTTGCCACCCCAACACCGTTATAATAACTCTCGGCAAGACTGAACTGCGCCTTTGAATTACCTTTTTGGGCCGACTGCAGGAACCAGTAGAATGCCTTCTCGTCATCCTTCATAATTCCATCGCCATAGGCATAGCACATCGCCAGATTGTATTGGGCCGGATCATATCCCTGTCCGGCCGCTTTCTTATACCAATAAAAAGCCTCATCAGAGTTCTGCGACACGCCAATACCATAGAAAAAACAGTCGCCCACCTCGTTCCATGCAACGTCATACCCCTTTTCGGCAGCGCTATAAAGATAATTGAAAGCCTTTGAACTATCGGCGGGCACCCCCTCGCCCAACCTGTAATGGATGCCGAGGTTTGTCATTGCCACCACATTTCCCTGTTCTGCGGCCTGCAAATACAATTTGGTTGCCGCCTCAAGATCCTGCTCCACACCATTCCCGCTGTGGTAGCAGTTGCCCAGGTTACACAACGCCATATCATTGCCCTGCGCTGCAGATTTCTTGAACCACTTGAAAGCCTTGTAGTAATTCTGCTCTACTCCTTTGCCCGAATAGTAGCAGGCCCCCAGGTTGCATTGTGCCCAGGCATTTCCTCTTTTTGCCTCAGACTTCCATATATCAACAGCCCCGGCGTAATCACCGGCCTTGTATGCCTCGAGCCCTTTGAGGTAGCCCTCGCTGCGCAGTGTATCCGACACCTCGGACACAGCAGGTTTGCCCGCAACAGCAGCCACAACAGGCATTGCAAGCAGCAGAGATAACAATAAGAGCAGACGCGCACACAGTCGTTCCATAACATTTACTCCTCAAGAAGTTTTAGAACAGATTCAGCATCGGGATGCCCAAGTTCAAGGGCTTTATTTAGACAGGAGAGCGCCTTCTCCTTCTCACCCTTCTGCACATACAGGCGTCCCTGAAGATAATACACGTCGGGAGAAGCAGGAGCAACACCCTCGGCCTCTTTCAAACTCCTGAGACCCTCATCGGCAAGTTTTACACGGTAGCACAACAGGCCTTTCTCTATGTAATAGGCCACATTCTCAGGTGAGAGATATATTGCTGTGTCAATATCATTAAGAGCCTGCTGATACATCTTTGCGTTCAGTTCGGTCTGGTAACGAAGATAGTAGAACTCGGCACCAAGACGTCCATCCAACAGTGTCTCATAGGTATTGAAATCATATACGGCAGCACGATAGTTCTTGGCAGCAGTATTGACCAATGCGCGTGTGAGCACATAAGGAGCCGATGATTTCACCCTTGTGGAATCGAAACAGTTCACAGCGCTGTCGAGCATGGCCACAGACTTCTCATAATCCTGCAGTTCCTTATAGCACTGCGCAGCCCTTGCAAATATATCGGCACTGCGCATATCTGTCAATGCAAGCATCTCATAACACTGTGCAGCAGCGGCAAAATCCTTGTGCGAATAAAGGATATCGGCCTTGCCATTTATAAAGAGCGGCTGGGCATCGGCAGCGATAGCCTTGTCAATCTCTGCCAGCACATTATCCAATGAGAGCATAGGATGCGACAGGGAATCTCCTTGCAGGAGAAGGGTATTCATTGCTTTAGCCTTGCCAAAATGAACCTCGGCGGGATTCTTGGCCAACTTAAAGGCCCTGTTCCAAGACTCTTCTGCAGCAGAGAGCCTATGGAGTACAACAGCCTCATACTCGGCCTTTGACATATAGCCCTCGTAGCATTCGGGATAGAGCGCAACAAAATCCCAAATAGCATTCCGGCACGAGATGCTGTCACCGACAATAGACTGCATATACATACATGACAAGGCCTCGTCTTTCCCTGCCGGCAAGGCTGTGCGTATTCCCATAGATGGATAATATCCCCTTCCATAGGTTTGGACAGAGGGAGTCAGCATTGAGAAGAGAGAGGCGCCTATGGCATAACTGCTGACTGTATCACTCGCCGCAGCCTCTTGCATAAGAGCGACCAGTTCGCCCATTTCATTAACCAATGGCAGCGCATTGAAACGCAATTCCATAGGCTTTGCAAGCGTATAATAGGCACAAGAGTAGACCGAGTCGACCCTCGCAACATTGGCAGGCTCAACAAAGCCGTTCTTTCCAACGCCATAGCCCAACTGGTAAAGGGTCTCGGCAGAAACAACAGGGGATAAGGAGAGTGCCAACGGCTTGAGTTTCTTGTCGGCGCTGACACGCACCCTGATACAGTCAAAGACCTCGTTCACGCCCACAATGTTCTTTACCGGACGGGCAACGCCCTTGTAGTCAATGACAACGGCACTGTCGGCACCAACAAAGAGCGAGCGCGATGAGAACACATCGCCTTTTTCGCCGGCAAACACAGCCGTTCCATTGTGAAGCATGACGCCCTGTCTGTATGTCACAACACTAGCAACAGCCTGGCGTGCCTTCTCAACACTCTTGGGCAACTTGTCGGCCAGCACTGTGAGTGCCGACAAACACATTGCAACAAACAGCATTCCTCTTTTTCCCATCGTAATCAATCATTCAGATGACGCTGACGTACAGCCTCATAAAGTATGACACCGGTAGCCACAGAGACATTGAGCGACTCGATATTGCCGAACTGCGGTATCGCCACCCAATCATCACAAAGCGCAAGATGCTCCTGTGGAATACCCTTATCCTCGGCACCCATCACCACACATACAGGCTCGGTGAAATTGGCCTGGGTATAGTTGATTTTACCCTTCTCTGTTGCGCAAACAATGCGTATACCGGATGCCTTGAGATACTTCAGGGTCTCTGTAATGTTCTTCTCGCGACACACAGGCAGCAAGTGCAAGGCGCCGGCAGAAGTCTTCACTGCATCGGCATTCACAGTAACGCTGTTATGAGCAGGGATGATTATTGAATCGACACCGGCACAGTCACATGTACGCGCAATGGAACCGAAATTGCGCACATCGGTAATACCGTCGAGCAGCACAAGGAAAGGCACCTTGCCCTCCTCGTAAAGAGTTGGGACAAGTGTATCTACACTTGCATACTCTACTGCCGAGATATACGCAATCACACCCTGATGGTTCTTGCGGGTAATGCGGTTTAGTTTCTCTACCGGCACACGCACAACAGGAATTGTACGTCCCCTGAGAGCCGCAAACAGTTCACGCGACAACTCGCTCTGCAAGTCGCGCTTTACAAGAATCTTATCAACCTCCTTACCGGCCTCAATAGCCTCAAGAACGGCGCGTACGCCGAATATCATTTCATTTGTGTTTATCATGATTAAACTCTATTAAGATTGTGACAACAATAGATTGGCTGCATTGAGCGCAGCATCGGTGAGCACCTCTCCGCTCATCATCTGCGCTATCTCTCGCACCCTCTCCTGTTGTTCAAGTTCTACTATATCTGTTACTGTACCATTTGCGGTCTCCTCCTTGTGCACCTTGTAGTGACGCGAGCCCAAAGCCGCTACCTGTGGCAGATGTGTAATGCTGAGCACCTGACGATTGGCACAGCCCATCTGCTGCATCATGCGGCCCATACGCTCGGCAAGCACACCCGATACGCCGGTGTCCACCTCATCAAAAATGAGCGTAGGCTGACTGGTTCCCGATGCTACAAGAGACTTTAGGGCAAGCATGACACGTGCCATCTCACCACCCGATGCAACATCACTCAACGGCTGCGGCGCACTGCTGCTGTTAGCCGAGAAAAGGAATGTGATGACATCGCAACCGAGAGAAGTGAAACCATCTGTGGGTTCAAAACTCACCTCAAAGCGAATCATTGGCATGCCAAGATTGACCAGGATTGCCACCATCTCCTTTTGCAGATGCTGCGCACTCGCCTTGCGGACCTTTGTAATTTCACCGGCCGACTTTGTCAATTCCTTGCCAAGCGAATCTATGCGACGCTCCAACGCCTTGATATCATCATCGCCACACTCAATCTTCTCAAGACGTACGGCAAAATCGGCGGCAAGAGCCAACAGAGCAGCAACCGACTCAACGCGATGCTTCTTCTGCAGGTCATATATCATAGCCAGGCGACGTTCCACATACTCCAGCCTGTCGGGCGAATACTGCACACGCCCTGCACGCTGCTCCATCTCGCTGCAGCAATCCTTGAGTTCAATGTAGCAGTTCTCAAGACGGTCGGCTAACTCGCCTGCCGCACTGTAGTGCGACGATATGCGCGAAAGAGCACTTGCCGACTCGCGCAATGCCTGTACAAGACTGTTGCCCTCGCCGTCAATACCGGTACAAGCGCCATAGAGTGCTGCCTGTATCTCCTCGGCATGCGACAGTTCGCTCACCTCCTGTTCAAGACTTTCCACCTCGCCATCGGTGAGTTTCGCAGACTCGAGTTCCTCAAGCTGAAAACGGAGCCACTCCTCGTCGCGGCGACTACTCTCAAGCGCCTCCTTCAGTTTTTTAAGTTCGCCGTTCAATGCACGATATTCATCATACTGCACCCTGTAGCCGTCAAGCATTGACCTGTTGCCGGAGAGAATATCGAGCACACGGAGCTGGTAGTTCCTGTCGCCCAACAGCAAATTCTGGTGCTGCGAGTGTATATCCATAAGGCGTGCGCCAAGTTCCTTAAGCTGAGCCACCGATACCGGAGTATCGTTGACAAATGCCCTGCTACGCCCCGTTGCAGCCACCTCGCGGCGCACAATGCACTCGTTGTCATAGTCCAGGTCGTTCTCATCGAACCACGCCTGCAACGCAAAATCGGAGATATCGAAACAGCCCTCAATGACACAGCGGTCGGCACCTTCGCGCACCGCCTTTGCATCGGAGCGCTGCCCCAACAGCACCGACATTGCACCAAGAAAGACCGACTTGCCATGTCCGGTCTCACCCGTAATGACAGAGAAGCCTGTAGAGAAATCAACCTCTACACGCTCTATAAGTGCAAAATTACGTATTGATATATGTCTAAGCATTATGTGCTTCTTAATTATTGCTTCTTGTTATCTTGTCCCACTCCGAAGACAACGAAGGATTAATCTCCGTCAGTATCTCGACAACAGTCTTCTTCTCCTCGGGGGTACACTTTGAATAGACGTTTACAATCTCATCTACCTTATACTCGGTAAAGAGTTTTGTAAAATAGGCCATTGGACGATCCTCGTATGCCTTCTTCAACAGGGAAATACTCTCCGTTATTGCCTTGCGCCCGCCATCGGCACTCTTGAACATTGTATCCAGACCTAGACGATGGTACTTGTACATAAGTTTGCGCACAGGCTCCATTGCACCGTTCATATAATCATCGATTATGGAATAGCGGTTATTATTGCTGCTGCCGGCACGCCAGCCCACATCACCAAGAGTCTGCGCATTATTTGCTATCGTAAGCGCCTTGTTAAGAAACTCGCTGCCGCCAAGTTCTCCCATAGAATCAAGGTCCATACCAACAATCAGGTACACATAGAACGCAATGACTGCTGTGAGATTGTTATCAAGGTTGTCCTCTACAAACTCCAGGCGGTCAAAAGGCTGATACTTGAACTTTATACTCTTGTCCTCGTAGAGAAAAAGCGTCGATGTGTACGACGCACCGAATACCGGACGCGAAGCCTGCACCATCAGAGAGCAGTCGAAAGAGCCATCGTTGGCATAGGAGTTCACCACAAATGTAAAATTGCAGTTGATACGTTCGGCCTCCTCATATACATTGGGAGTCCACTTGCGGTCATTGATAAATGCCTTGAGCGCCTCCTCGAGTTGTGTAAAAACCTCGGTATTCGAGCCCTGCACCTTTGAGGCATTGAGTGTTACATTGGCATTGAGTTCCTCGCCCTCGGCACTTGCCGACAGGGGCAGCAGCATAAAGGCAAGCACAGTCAGCAATCTTGCAATGTGCGCGACAATATCTTTTGCCACATCCTTCTTGCTCTTCAACGGGAAATCACTCTTTCCGTTCCTGTCTATGATTGTAACCTTGTTTGTGTCACAGGCAAAACCAGCGCCCTTGTCCTCAAGCGAATTGAGCACAATGAAATCAAGGTTCTTCTTCTCAAGTTTCAGGCGTGCATTCTCCTCGGCATTGTTTGTCTCAAGAGCAAAGCCAACAAGCATCTGGCCTTCACCCTTGACAGCACCCAAAGATGCTGCAATGTCACTGTTTGGAGTAAGTTCAATGAACATATCATCGGCTGTACGCTTCATCTTCACCGGCGCGCACTGCGCTGGGCGGTAATCGGCGACAGCCGCCGAAAGCACTGCAACATCGCAAGAGGGGAAGGCACTCATCGCCGCATCGTACATCTCGCGCGCCGACTCGACATCTACCCTCTTCACTCCGGGATGCTTGCACTCCAACGACACCGGGCCCGCAACAAGCGTCACGTCGGCGCCCTGCGCCGCGCACTCCTCGGCAATGGCAAATCCCATCTTGCCGCTTGAGTAGTTGCCTATGAAACGTACCGGGTCAATCTTCTCATATGTAGGACCCGCTGTCACAAGCACCTTCTTGCCCGCCAGCGCCCTACTGCCTAAAAAAAAATCTTTGATGCGCTCAACAATCGCCTCGGGCTCTTCCAGGCGTCCCTTGCCGCGCAAATGGCTTGCAAGTTCGCCCGACGCAGCCTCAATGATGTGGTTGCCATACCCCTTGAGAATCTCCACATTGCGCTGTGTCGACGGATGGGCATACATATCAAGGTCCATTGCAGGGGCAATGAACACCGGAGCCTTCATTGAGAGATAGGTTGTGACAAGCAGGTTGTCGGCAACGCCATTTGCCATCTTTCCAAGTGTCGATGCTGTTGCAGGCGCAACAATCATGGCATCGGCCCAAAGGCCAAGTTCCACATGGCTGTTCCAGGCACCGTTGTCGCTTTGGAAGAAGTCACACATCACCGGACGGCCCGACAATGTAGACATTGTAAGCGGAGTGATGAAGTCCTTTGCCGACGGTGTCATAACCACCTGCACTGTAGCGCCCTCCTTAACCAGCAGGCGCACAAGCACTGCGGCCTTGTAGGCGGCAATGCTGCCGGTCACACCCAAAACTATATTCTTTCCTTTTAGCATCTCCTTTTTTTCAGTTTTATACAAAGTGGGCAGCGCACTGCTGCCACCTTGCTCATTTCTTCATTCCGCGAAGTTTTATGCGGGTAAGCACCTGTTTTGTATTGAGCGAGAAATCACCGTTCATCATCCAACTGTAATAACTTGGATCGCGGTCAAGCACAGCATCAACAGGCATGCCTTTGTATTTGCCAAAGTTGAAAACCTCCTTGCCTTTCTCGTCATACACAATGCGACCCGCAAAATCGACATTATTGGTAAATGCAGACTCCTTTGAAAGAGCCTCAATGTCGTTTGGCATATCGTCATAGTGCGACAACTGAGCCTTTAGCACCTCGTATGTAGCGCGGGTATCGGCAAGCGCACTATGCGCATCCTCAAGCACCTCGCCACAGTAGAACTTATAGGCCGCCGACAATGTACGTGGCTCACGCTTGTGATAGAGCACCTGCACATCAATAGCCCTCAGACGTGACAAGTCAATATCAACCTGTGCGCGCAGAAACTCCTCAGCAAGCATTGGCAAATCGAAACGGTTCGAGTTGAAACCGGCAACGTCGCTACCCTCAAACTCATTGGCAATCTCGCGTGCCACCTCCTTGAATGTGGGGCAGTCCTTAACATCGGCATCATAAATACCATGCACAGCCGAAGCACCCTCTGGGATATGCATCTCGGGGTTGATGCGTTTTGTATATTCGACCTCCCTACCATCGGGGAACACCTTAATGTAGCAAATCTCAACAATGCGGTCCTTTGAGAAATCGGTACCGGTTGTTTCAAGGTCGAAGAATATTATCGGTTTTACCAGATTCAGTTTCATAAACTATCTGTTAGTCTGTAAGCATCATTGGCATCAACAGCATCAGGAGTTCCTGCTTGTCAACCTGCTCGGCAGGAACAATAACACCGGCACGTGAAGGATCGGCAAGTTCAATTACCACATCCTGACCTGGAGTGTTGTTGAGAATATCAATGAGGAACGACGCGCGGAAACCAATGTTCATTGTAGCGCCATCATAACTGCAAGCGATGCTCTCCTCGGCCGATGTTGAGAAATCTGTATCCTGAGCCGAAATGACCACCTTGTTCTCCTCGAGGTGCAGTTTGATAAGGCTCACCTGTGAAGAGAAGATTGCAACACGGCGCAATGTGCTGATGAGCGCAGCGCGGTCAACAGTGAGTTTATGCGGGTTATTCTGTGGAATTACAGAGTTATAGTTGGGGTAACGGCCATCAAAGAGGCGGCATACAAGCTTGTACTCGCCCATATCAAAGATTGCAAAACGGCCATCAAACTCAACAGCAACATCCTCCTGCTCGTCCTTGCCAAGCAAGTTCTTCAAGAGTGTAGCAGGCTTCTTTGGAAGGATGAAAGCCGATTTCTCGGCACCGGTTACCGAGTAGTCGCGGCAACGAACCAGTTTGTGGCCGTCAGAAGCAACCAATGTAATGCTCTCGGGAGCAAAGTCAAAGTACACACCGCACATCACAGGGCGCACCTCATCGTCGGCAGCCGCAAACAAAGAGCAAGAGATTCCGCTAGAAAGCACCTTTGTAGGCACATTGATAGCAACAGCACTCTCGCCAAGCACAGCAGCCGATGGATACTCGTCGGCATTCTGTCCAACAAGGCTGTACTTACCGTTCTGGTAGTAGATTGTTATCTCAAGAGTCTCTTTCTTAACATCGAAACGAATAGGCTGCTCCGAAATCTCCTTCAATGAGTCAATGAGAATCTTCGAAGAGATTGCAAAGTTGAAATCCTCTGAGCAATCCACAACCTCAAGAGAAGTGTTAAGCGTGTTGTCGGGGTCCGAGGCTGTCAAAGTAAGTTTGTTGCCCTCAAGTTCGAACAATACACAATCCAGCACAGGAATAGTGTTCTTTGAATTGATTACACGGCTGATAGTCTGCAAGCGAGACGACAGCAAAGAGCTTGATACTGTAAAATTCATAGTATAAAAATTTTAATTAATTTGCGGTTCAATAGTCTTCGCGCTCGCGCGCGTAGTACCTACAAAGATAAACTAAATATATAGAAAGTAGTAAAAATGAAGCGAAAAAAATTGCATTTCGTGAATAAAAGAACTATTTTCGCCCACAATTTAAAGAAAACTATGGAGATTACAGGAAAAATCATCGCAGTGCTTCCCGAGAGAGGCGGCGTATCAAAGACAGGAAACGAGTGGAAAATGCAGGAATACGTATTGGAGACACACGAGCAGTTCCCAAAGAAACTTTGCTTTAACGTATTCGGCGCAGACAAGATATCACAGTTTAACATTCAGGCAGGCGACGAGCTCACAGTATCGTTCGACATCAACGCACGCGAGTACAACGGCCGTTGGTACAACGACATCCGTGCATGGAGAGTAGAGCGTGGCGCAGCCCCTGCACCGGCAGAGACACCGGTCATCAACGCACCAAAGGTTGAGGTACCCGACTTCGGCAAGGCAGCAAACGACCCCGACGACCTGCCATTCTAAAGAGTGATACGGTAAATTTAAGCGGGTGACCATTAAAAGTGGTCACCCGCTTAAATTTACCATCCAGGAACATCACGATAGATATCTTGATAGTTGCTAAACCTAAAATACTGGTCCAAGGCGTCTTTGTCAAGAGTTATATTACCAAAATAGTCTGGAGCTACCTCTATATCCTCTGCCCTTTCAGTTGTAACATACCAAAGTTATCAATATTTGGAATGACTAAAAAGATAAACTTCTGCGTTAACGCAGAAGTTTATCTTTTTAGTCATTCCAAAATCAAGAGTTCATGCTCAAAAGAAACTCGTCATTATCCTTTGTTCTCTCGAGCCTGTCCTTGACAAACTCCATTGCTTCAATCGGTGTCATGTCCGACAGGTACTTGCGCAGAATCCACATGCGGTCAAGTGTCTGACGGTCAAGCAACAAGTCGTCGCGACGGGTAGACGATGCTATGATGTTCACCGCAGGGAAAATGCGTTTGTTTGCAAGCGAGCGGTCGAGTTGCAACTCCATGTTACCGGTACCCTTGAACTCCTCAAAAATCACCTCGTCCATCTTTGAGCCGGTATCAATGAGGGCTGTTGCAATGATGGTGAGCGAACCGCCATTCTCAATGTTACGTGCAGCACCAAAGAGACGCTTGGGCTTGTGCAGTGCATTGGCATCGACACCGCCCGAGAGCACCTTGCCCGATGCGGGAGAAACGGTATTATAAGCACGTGCAAGACGTGTGATTGAATCTAGGAAGATAACCACGTCATGACCACACTCAACCATTCTCTTTGCACGCTCAAGCACAATGCCGGCAATCTTCACGTGACGCTCGGCTGGTTCGTCAAATGTAGAGGCAATAACCTCGGCATTCACACTGCGCGCCATGTCGGTAACCTCCTCGGGGCGCTCGTCGATGAGCAGCATAATCATATATGCCTCGGGGTGGTTAGCAGCAATAGCGTTTGCAATATCCTTCAAGAGCATTGTCTTACCGGTCTTGGGTTGTGCCACAATGAGACCGCGCTGTCCCTTGCCAATTGGCGAGAAGAGGTCCACAACACGTGCCGACAGGTTATCGTAACTGCCTGCACAGAGTGTAAATTTCTCATTGGGGAACAGTGGGGTGAGGTTCTCGAACGACACGCGGTCACGCACAAGTTCGGGCGAGAGACCGTTGATGCGGTTAACCTTTACAAGCGGGAAATATTTTTCGCCGGCCGATGCGGGGCGTATTATACCCTCGACAACATCGCCGGTCTTTAGGCCGTAGAGTTTAATCTGTGACTGCGAGACATATACATCATCGGGCGATGCAAGATAGTTGTAGTCGGAAGAACGCAAAAAGCCATAGTTGTCGGGCATTATCTCAAGCACACCCTCAACGCGCAGCACATCGGCAAAATCATACTGCTTGACTGGCGCTGGCTGCTCCTCGGGCTGTACCGGCTCACGCTTTTCATTGTTCTGATACTGCTGTTTCTTGTCGTTCTTTCTATGCTCCTTGTTGCTCTTCTCGAACTTGTTGGCAAGTTCTGCAGGAAGTTCCGTTGAATCGCTTGGCAGGTTCTCTATTGCAACGAAAGCCTCACCTTCGTCCTCTGACACCGGCTCAACCGCAGGCTCTGCCGTAGCCGCTTCTGACGGCTGCTCAACCGCCTTGTTCTTTGGTTTGCGACCACGCTTCTTGGGAGCCTGCTCATTACTTGGTTCCTGCTCCTTACGTTCGGTCTCCACAGGCTGCTCTACGGGAGCACTTTCTGCCTGTACAGACTCGGCCGGTACAGTCTCCTGACTTGCCTTTTCACCCTTTGATTTGCGGCCACGTTTCTTCTGTTTTGGAGAACCATCACCAGCCTGGGGAGCGGCAGCCTCGGGTGCCGGTGCAACGTTCTTTTCCTCCACTGCAGGCTGTGCAACAGCCTTCTCGGGAGCCTTTACAGCCTCCTGCTCGGGTTTCTGTTTCTTAGGTTCATCCTTTTCAGCCTTGACTGCCTTATCGCCTGTGGCAGTGTATACCTTGCTTGGCGCATCGGAATGAATGCGGTTACGGCGATGCTCCCGGCGGTTCATTCTATTCTCCTCCTTTACCACAGCAGGCGCACCGCTTTTGCTGTTCTGCATAGCCTGACCGTCAAGAATACGATAAATCAGTTCGTCACGACCAAGCGACTTGATTCCTTTAATTCCTAAATCCTGAGCAATTGACTGCAAATCGGCAATCTCCTTGCTTCTTAATTGTTCTATATGATACATAAATTAGATGATGATGCTTGCCCACAAAGACGGGAAAGCCCACAAAATGAAAATCTGAAAAAAGATATATTTATTTGATTGATACGGCAAAACAAAGAATGTCCTGCACTAATTATAATGCAAAGATAACTAATTTGTTTAAAAACTACCGTTTTTTTGTATTTTTTTTACAAGCAGTGCAATCTGTGCCTATCAGCACAAAGGGCTCAAGCAGCATAAGGATTAGAACAAATCCTCAAACTTATGCATAATCTCCCCGACTGTCTCCATCCTGGAGATTATGGTTCCTTTCTTGTTGACAAGCACAGCCGCAGGCAATTCTGTTATGCCATATGCAGCAGCCACTTCGGCGCTGCCGCCTGCCGGATTGCACAACTGCACCCAAGTCACCCCCAATTCATCAACAAGTTCCCGGCATTCCTTGACATTATCATCGAGCGACACACCTACTATCTGCAAGCCCTTATTCCTGTATTTGTCATACGCAGCCGAAAGCACCGGCAGGTAATCCCTGGAATCTCCCTGCCAGCCGGCCCAGAACAGCAAAAGAGTATACCTGTTTGTAAAGACCTCATTTGAGAGCAGCACAGTACCGCCATCAACATTGTCAAGTTCAAAATTCTGGAATTTCTTGCCAACAGCAGTAGCCTCCCGGTTCTTCCATATCTCATCAAGATACACGCCGGCTATTGCGGCATTGCGCACCTCGGTCTCCACCCTGCTGCGCACAGCATTATAGAGCGCACCACGATACTCGACAGGTATCTCTTTGAAAAACGGTAGCAATTTTGCAGGGGTCACCACACCTACTGACTGCAAAAGGCAGAAACAGCCTAGCGGCGAGGAGATATTCTCGCCTATCTCACGCAAGGCATATGCTTCAAAGACATCGCTGGCAAACATTACCACATTCTTAATGCTGTCACGCATTGACTCTTCAACCACCATCATATCCAGCACCTCCTGCTCGCCAAGCCTTTTGAGGTTTACAATTTTCCCCTTCTCATTCATAAAGCGGCTCAAGCGGTCATTTGACGCAGTTCCCGACACAAATGTCTCCCCGGTAAAATCAACTTTTACCACACCCGGCTCAACAACGACAAAGCCGCCATCAAGCACCTGCTGCGAGGATATGAAACGCACTGCGCGCACAGTGTCGGAGAGCGAAAAGACAAACTTTCCACCCCTAACCACAGCCGAATCGAGCGGGTTCACAACATCATCTACAGAGGTCAGGTAGAGCACCGTTCCATCGGGCGCCGATGCATAACTGCCGCTTATTGTACATACATCGCTCTTTTTTGAACAAGAAAAAAACAGGCAGGTCGCCAGCAGCAACAAGAGGGACTTTTTCATTTGCTTAACAGGTTATATTGACATCATTCGGCACCCACCGAATTGAACCAGTCGATAATCTCCTCAGGCACCTCATTGCAACGCACATACTTGCATACGTCGCCATTCTCTGCATCGGCAGTGAGCACCATAGACTCCTCGAACAGGCTTGTCACGATGTACGAGTTATTCCAGTCGCCTGTACCGTAGTCATACTTTCCGCTAAGGATGTATCCCTTGTACTCATCCTTGGTTATCTCAAATGAACCGGTGAGACGGCGGGGATACATGCTGTCGAACTTCTGGTACATGGTAAATGTCCTGTCCCTGCGTACAAACTGCATATAGCAGTAAACACCATCGGGGAGCGCCACGCCATTTACATCGGCAAGTTTCCACACACCCGAAATATTGTTGGGAGTAACCTCGAGCGACTGTGGAGTCAAATCCTCATCGTGAGAACAAGAAAGAACTCCGGTAAGAACAAGCATAAATGCTATTGTCTTCAAGAATCTCTTCATAATTATATCTATTTTTCTAATTTTACATTAAGTGTCCTGTCCGATATGCGCCCTTTCAAGCCATCTACAACCACCTTGAAACAACGTGGGGCATCAGGTGGCAGCATATCGCCATCTATAGTTATTATTATATCACCCTCCTCGCCTGGTGCAATCTCCGATGGTTCTGTATTGAAAGAGACAAAAGCGGGGAGTACAACCGATGAAAGCGACAGCGGGACAGTACCCACATTGGCACAAGGAATGCGCTGCTGGGGCTTTGTTCCAGCCTTTACCGGTTCAAAGGCCACATCCTTGCGTTTGAGTTTCAAAGCACCAATTCTGCAAGGCAGATGATTCCACTCATCATTGTCTATCACATTACCCAATAGGGTGAGCCTTGCCACCGGCTCCTTGCTTGAGAGCGAGGTGTATACAAAACTGTTTGTGTCGACAGTTCCCGAACGCCTACGGGGGTTAAATTTTATCCTTATTATTCCCTTTTCACCGGGACTTAACAGAGAGTCTCCAACCTCGGCGACTGTACACCCGCAGTTGGTTGCAATGCGCGTAATGGCAACAGGCTTGCCACTGACATTCACAAAGTGATAGTCCACCGCCAAAGGAGAATCTGTCTCATATATCACACCAAAATCCTTTTGCAAAGCCTCAAAGCGCAACACAGCAGCACCGTTTGGCAAAACCTGCGGCGACATAAGCGAATCGAGCGCCTCGCGCGACACAAAACGCTTATCCTGTGCCAGCGACACGATGTTGCCTGCAAACAGCAGCGCAAGCAGGGAATACAGGACTTTGGCTTTCATCATTTCATAGCATTACATCCATCCATTGCTGTTGGCGCCATTGCGTACTGTGACAATCACAGTGTACACCTCGCCACCGGCAGCAATGTCAATGGTGGTAAATCCTTCGGCAACGCCGGTTACTGTCATTGTAGTAGCAGTGACACTCACCGCAGCAACAGCATCATCGGCAACGGTTGCACTGTAAGAGAGCGACTCGCCATTCACAAAGAAACGCGCAAGGTCAATCTCCTGGTTCTCGGCAGGCGCAAGGTATATATTAGGAAGTTTCATGTCGTGTCCGCCATCCTTGACAGCATGCAGCAACGCTGCAGCATTCACAAGACGTCCCATTTTGCCTCTGTACTTGGAGAGTTCGGTCTTTGTCGCAGCCGAACCTGGTGAAGTGTGGTTGTAGTAGGACAGTTTATCACCAACAAAATAAATGTCAATATCCCTTGCTGTGCTATATACAAGGTCTATAAACTCCTCGGCACGGAAATGACGACGCTGCTCAACAGCATAGGAGAGACCAAGAGCAATGACACCCGACACATGAGGACAAGCCATTGATGTGCCCTCGTAATATCCATAAGTGGGTTTTCCCTCAACAACCAAGGTTGAGTATATCATACCGCCATTGTCGTAGCTGCTGCCAGGTTCACCGTAATAGTCACCGTCACCGCCGGGAGCAGAGAGGTCAACCTCGGCGCCGAAGTTTGAATATGTCGCAGGGGTGTAATCGGCAGCGATAGCGCTCACCGAGATACATTTTGAATAGGCACCCGGATAGGCCGACATACCGGCAAACTCATTGCCGGACGCAAAAACAACGATACCACCGTCAATCACGCCATTGGGTGAGCCTGCATTGTGAATAAAGTAATCGATAGCCTCCTTCTCAAGCGGATAAAGAGTCTCCCACTCCTTCTCCGAAGCCGGACCGGGAGTGTAGCCCTGCATAATGTTTGAATAGGCCGAGTTGTAGCCCCAACTGCACTGCATGATGACAGCACCGTTGTCTGCAGCATACTTGAACGCCTTCGCCTCCATTGCAACGGTTGAAGCACGGTTGTCGTCAAAAATCTGTAACGACATAATCTTCACGCCACCCTTGCCATTGGCTGCATCGCCACCGGCAATACCGCAAACACCTTCACCGTTGTTGTTAACGGCGGCAATTGTACCGGCAACGTGTGTTCCGTGACCTGTGTCGTTAGTCGATGTTGTAGAGATATATCCACGATCAGATGCAAAGTTGTAGCCATAACGGTCGCCCTTGTATCCATTGCCGTCATTATCTGCTGCCGATGCGTACTCCTCGTCCTCGTTCTCCCAGATGTTGGCCCTGAGGTCGGGGTGCTCCCAATGCACGCCCTCGTCCATGACACCTACAATAATAGAACTGTCACCGGTGCAGAGTTTCCATGCCTCTTTACAACCCACATCACAACCGGCCAACACCCCGGCCCAATCTGTCTCAAAATTATAGGCATCTTCGCCCATGTTTATATAGCCCCACTGCAATGGGAGATACTCATCGGTGAATGGCAAGCCGTTGGCAGCACGTGTTGCACCACCCACAGGTAGGCTCTCCCTTGCCACTCTGTTATCTATGCGGTAAATCCTTTTATTGCATTGTATTTTTGAAATCTCACCAAGCTTGTCAAGTTCCTTCATTGCAACGTTAAGGTCAACATTCTCATCGAAAGAGACCTTGTACCAAAGGTGCAGGCCTGCCTCTCGTGTGCGCTCCTCAGTGCGTGGGTCAACGGGAAAAACACGTTCAAAACTGTATGTGCCCAGAATAGCAAGCACCTCGTCGGTCGATGGGATACCGCTGCGTGTAGCCTTGCCGGCAACAGCAGCACGTGTAGCAAAATAACCGTCGAGTATGCCGGTCATCTCGGGCGAGAACTTTATTAGCAACTCACCGTCAACAGCATCGGTAGTCAATGAGTAAGATGGCTCGGTCTCAGGTGCGTTTGAAACAACATCACTGTCATTACAAGATGACAATGACAAGACAAGCAGCGCCGAATATATAAATAGTTTTGTTTTCATAATTACTCCTCAGTTATCTCTTCTTTAAGTTCATACTTTGCTCTTGCACCAGGGAATGCATCGTAATAATAGTCGAAAGTCAGCGGTACATTATCAAAACGAGCACGTTCACCGGCTGTGTTGAAGCCGTTTTCCTGCTGGTTAAATATAAGCAACTCGGGTACCCAATCGATGAAATGGGGATGATAGAGCAGCCAGTCGGGCAAACTGCCTGTCAGGAAGTTCAGGTTAAGCCTGAGCATTGTACAGTTTGGCAGAATCTTTGGCTTGCCAAGAAGGTAGTCTACCGTATAATCCTTTATAGAATCATTCAACGCTTTAATATCAGCAGCAGTATATGCTACAACGCTATCTTCACCTACTTTGAAATCGGGAATCTGACCTTCAATATAGCAGTTTGAGAAAGAGAGTTCCTCAAGATTCTCCCACAGCAGCAGGCGACGGAACGCATTGTCTGTGCTTGCATCAATGTTCAGGCCAATACCACCCTTGCTCTTGTACTCTTCCTTGTTACGCAGGTCGGTCGTATGCCAACGGCGCGATCCCAAAAGGCTCAACGACTTGAGTTTAGGGAAGTTCTTAGGTGTCAGTATCGCAGGAATCTCAGTAAAGTTATTCGCGCTCAAGTCAAGAGCAACCAGTGTTTCGCCAAGCCTATTGAAATCATCGGGCAACGACACAAGGCCGTATGAGAACATTCTAAGATACTTCAAGTGCTTGAGTCCGCAAATTTCACTGCCCAGCCTAATATCGAGATTCATTGTGCTTGAGTTACTTGAAATATCCAACGACTCAAGATATTTCAAATGGCGAATCTCGGCAGGAATACTCTCCTTTGTTACAAGAAAACTGTACTGCACTGCCCGCACACGACCTACCGCCTCGGGAGCAGGCAGGTCCTTATCACCGGCCTCCCACAGTTTTACACCGTCCCAGTACTGCATGTTCTCACTCGTATCCCAAGGATTGTTCCAGCAGTTCATAAGTTCATACATAAGCACCAGTGTAATTGAGTCACCTGCGCGGTTATCCTCAATCTTAATGGCCGGTTTCTGCATCACTGATATCACTGCTGTATCAACCTCCTCGGCACCATCACCTACAGGAATAAGCCTAATCTCTGCTACACGCGACTCCGGGTCCTTGTTCATTTTCCAATCAAAGCGCAGTTTTGCAGTACGTGGACGCGCGCCTTTGTCAAGGTCTATCGATACACTCTCGGATGTGAGCCACTTCTGCTCGGCACCAAGAAGATCTACCACAACCGAGAACTTCACGTTTGTAGTAACGGTTGTCTCAAAGTAGCGCTCCTCCATCTTTGCCGATGACTCAATCGTTATTTCATCGCTTTCAGGAACAATCTTCTTGTCATATCCCATCTGCTTTACAGTTACAGACATTGAAGGCAATGTTGCTGGTGCAAAGCGTATTTCTGCGGTACGCATATCATTCACAAGCGACGAGTCGACAGCAACCCTGCAGGCTGCATTTCCCACTCCGCTTGCAGGAGAGACCGAGAGCCAGGGCGCTGTGGCGGACACAGTCCAGTTGTCATTACTCTCAATAAGCACAATATCAGTTCCGCCCTCTGCACCTAATGTTATCTCGTTCTTGTCCAAAGAGAAGGCAACACCATCTACCTCGTTATCGTTGCAGGCAACAAACGAGATTGAGATAATAAATCCCAATGCTATCTTATATAATTTATTCATCATAACCTTTATGCATTAATGTTATTTTTCAAGGTCAAGAGCATCGCAGCCGCGAATATCCTGAGTCCTGTCGTATATGAGAGTATAATATCCGGCATAGATGTAATCACACACTGATGACAAATCAATTGAGATATTAGGATTATCAGCAATCTCAAAATACATGATATAAGGCGATATGGTATCATCAATCTTGCGTAGATCGTTGCCTCCGATACAGAACACGACCATAGAGGGGCAGGTATAAAGTCCTGTAGGCCACTCCTTGAGTATGCGGTTACCATTCTCATCACGCTGATAGCGGATGAAGAAACGGCTCAGCGTGGCAATGTTCAACGGTTTCAGCGGGAATTCCGAGAAACGGTTGTAACTCAAGTCCATTCCCGAAAGGAAAGGAGTTTGCAGTCCAACGAAATCATCAGGAAGCTCGCTCAGATAGTTATAACTAAGGTCGAGCGCTGTGAGCATATAGGATTTGTCGCCCTTGAGTGAGCCCTCGGGAATCTCCGTCATTCCATTGCCCGCAAGAATAAGTTGAGTCACAGGCGAGGCTGTCTTGAAGATTTCAGCAGGGAATGTCTTGAGCCTATTGTTGGTAAGATTAACCATCGAGGCATTTATACCCCTGAAACCTTCATCAAACCCAGATATCTGATTATATGAAAAATCAACCGATTCAAACGCATACAAGGACTTCGCATTGAATATGTTGGGGAAACTCGTAATCTTGTTGTTTGAAGCGCTAAAACTCTCAAGTTGCGAGAATCCACAGAAATAGCCGAGAGAATCAGTTGTCAGTTCCTCAATCTGGTTGTAGTCGAGAAACACCTTTGCAAGCGCAATCTCCTTACCGAACGGATAAACCTTCTTCAGCTGGTTGTTGGTACAGTCAATCATTCCAAGTTTGCTCATTCTTTTGAGGTAATCATAGTCCGGTGTCACTTCGAGATTGTTGTAACCAAGATACAGCACCTGCAACTTGTCGCCACTGTTACCATCAATGAACGCCTCCCAGTTGGCCTTCAACGTATCGCCCGGGATACCCTTGTTGCTTGCAACATTGAGCATCTGCAGTTCCGGTAGTGAGGCAAGCATTTCCATTGGGAGCGCCGTAAGTTTTGGACAGTTGAAGATCTCAATGTCTGTGAGCATTGTCATCTTCTCCCAACTTAGAGTGTCGCACCCATCGTAGAAAGGAGACTCCGGCTCAATCTCGCGGAAGAAACCCTCGACTGTGATTGGACAGTTAGCAATGAAGAACTGCTGCAGTTTGGTACAGCGCTGCAGTGCCTTTGAGATACCGACAATACCGTTTGTCATATCACCGAAATGGATACCCTTCAAAGAGATACCCTTGCGGATTGGTTTCTCATTGGGGTCAAGCTCGATAGTCTTCTGCCACAATGGTGAATAACCGGTGCGGAAGTCCTTGTCGAGAACCCTGTCGGCATAATCCATACGGATTGAGTTCATCTGCTCGGCAGTCATGGAAGGTGTTATGCGGCCGAAAAGGTGACCACCCAAGAGGTCGGAGTGGCTGCTAAGATACAGGATTGAAAGTTCTGTTAACTGACCGATCGCATCGGGCACCACACCCTTTGGGCCGAAGCCCTCGAGAGAGATTGTTGCCACGCGGCCATTGGCGTCGAGTTGCACACCTGGCTGCTGACCCCACAAATCAATATCCTTGTTGAAATTCCAGTTCACGCCCTCGGGTTCAACATCGCCGGCATAGCTCCAGTTTGGGCCGTCAAGCGCCAGCCAAATCTCTTTCAGCGCAATATAATCCTTGATATACTCGGCAGTCTCGGAAAGATTTACAGGCACATTCACATCCTTTGTGTCGGCATCATCCTCAACCACAAAAGTTTCATCTGTGTTGTTGTACTCTGTTGCAAGCATTGCCTTTCCATTCTTGTCGGAATAGGTGATGCAGTACTGCACACGGTACTCACCGGCCTTGAGCCAGACAAGAGTATCGCACAACGCGTATGATGTCTCGGCATTTTCACCGGGATAGAGGGTCTCGTCGGCCGAGCCCTGACCAAAGCCCTCGGTATATTTTACGGCAATCTTTTCAAAGGTTGTCAGTTCCTTTGTAAAGAGGTTCTGCACAGTAATGTCAACAGCCCTGATATCACTGAAAGGATAGTAACCGTCATTGCCCACGCCACGTGTCTGCAAGCCATGCTTGACGAGCTTGAACGATACGCGTCCGCGCTCAACGACATCGGGGGTTATATGCTGTACATGGAGACCGCCGGGTACAATCTCAAACGAGCACTCCTCGACATCCCTCTGCTGAATCTCCTGGTCGAGCTGATTGTAGAGTACATAACCGATAAGGCGGTACTCACCCGCCAGAAGACGCAACTTGTCACTGCGCAAGCCATACTCGGCAGTTTCACTGTCATAGGCATTAAGCAGAAGGGTCTGCTCAATTATGCGGCCGTCGTACTGAAGATATACCTTTACCTTCTTTGCATCGGCAAGGCTCTCAAGCCTATCGACAGAACGGGTTGCCTGTCCAACCTTGAACTGCACATAGCCATACTGCACCTGCTGGTCATTCTCCTCCTCGGCACAGCCAACCAATGCCACTCCTGTGAGCGACATCATCAACAACATCAAATATATTCGTATTCTATTCATAATCCTATCCGTTTATCATTCTGTCACAGGTCTTATGACAAGAGCCTTGAGGTTTACAATCTGAGGTGTGTACAGACGCAACATGACCTCTTTACCAAGTGATGCAGGAACTGTAATGTTAAACCTGTACAGGCCATCCTCGCCAAGCACAGGATTATTGGAAGCTGTAATACCCCATGATTTCAGACGCACAGATGTCCTGTCATCAATATTCTCCAAGGCGAAATCACCCTGCCAGTCATTGGCATTGAGCCTTGTCACGATTGTATAGCTCTTGCCTGGAACAAGCTCACAGGCTGTGAGATCGGTTATCGAGAACTCGCTGCAGAGCCACTCATAATACTCCTCCTCCACATTACATGCTACAGGAGCACCATCGGCATCGGTAATGATGAAACCATCGGTACCCTCAAGACTCTTCTGCTCTACCTCAAGCACAACATAAGAGATATTTGAATCGACGAATGCATCTACATCGCTGCTTACAGCAAGTGAATCGGCAAAGTTGTCATACATTGCAGCAGGGACGGCAAAGAGGTAGCCGGCGCGTGATGTCGCCTCCATTTCGGTAACAGAGACGTTCAACTTCGAAGGCTCATTCTCATTCTGCGATGCACGTATCCACGACTCATCGGCACCCATCAATGCAAGTTTTCCTTCGTTCACCTGGAGTGGTACCAGCTTGTAGTCATAATTGAAACAGGTTACAGAGAAGGTGAGTGCATTCTCAACCACAGTCTCAATGTTCTCGCCCGAAGCCGATGTAGTCTCCTGCAGGAATGTCTTTCCGTCTGGCGACACCTTCCAGCCCCAAGGAGTGTAGTCACCCTCAATGCTCATCAGTGTAGGCTCCATACCCACATACGCTACAGGAACTTCATAAACTACGCTGCGGTCAACATTACCGAAGATGACAGTTCCCTCTTTCTCAAATGGAACATAGGCTGTAGCCACATTCAAGGTAAAACCGCCGTCAAGCGCCACTGGTGCTGCAAGCCAAGCGGGACAATCGAGTATCGAACAATCGAAATTGGCAACAGGAGCAACCCAAGCAGTCGCATCGGTACCTATCTCAATTCTGTCAAGCGCCTCGCCTTCACGTGACAAGAGCGCAAACTCATGCTCCTTGCCCTTGCGTTCAATAGTCGCTACACTTTTTGACACACCGCCGGCAATAACAGTAACGTTGGCCTTTGCATCGCCGAAACCACGCGCGTCGTTAGTAACCTTTATATATACGGTGTGTGTACCCTCACCACCCTGAATGTCGTTGAAGAACTCACCGTCGGCCTGCAATGAGAGTTTTACCCACATCTTGTCGCTGCAGAGACTCCAGGCACCATTTGAAGTAAGTTCTAACGAGCTGACAATGCTTTCACAGCTGTCGAGTGATGCCATATCAAATTCACCCGGTGCGGTAAACGACACCTCAACAGGAACAATCTCCTCGTCATCGGAACAAGCCACACCCAGGCAACAGAGAGCCATTGCAAGGCAGGCAATATACCATTTGCTTATATATTTCATATGTGTCATCTTTTTAGTATCCCTCACGCTTGAGTTTCTCAGCCTCATCATCGCTAATCCACTCAACCGCATTCACGAATGTACCAACGGTGTTCTGTCCTTCTGCCATACCGGGAACATAGAGCGTCATGTACTGGAAGATAAACTTCTCGCAACTGCTGAAGTATGATGTATATGCAGTTGGCTGATACATTCTTATCAATCCTTCACCATAGAGTGTTCCAAAAGCCGCAGATGTAGGGCCAAAGACCTGGTCTTCCATTTCAACAAGCGGATTCATAATATCATCAGGGTTGAATTTTATTCTAACATCATAGCCATCGAAGAAGTAATTCCTCATAATTACTGTATTCTCATTCTCAGGGTCAATCTCTGCCTTCACCAGCCTCATGTCAACCTCCATGTAGTTCATTATGTAGGTAGATGTGACTACACAATATCCGGCAAAGGCATTGATGTCGAACTTGCATGCCTTCTGCAACAGCACATTTGCCTCGGCGCCATAGATATCCCACTGCAGTTCCTCGGGTACAATGAGATTCAACTTGAAGCCCAAAGAGTCATACACATCGATGTTGTTGTGATAACCACGTACTCGCACATTGCCAACAAGTTCGCCGGCAGGGATGGTAATTGTGTTCGATTCGAGAGAATAGTGCTTGCCTTCAATAGCGTTGCTGGCTGCATCAATAATCTCAACAGCAACGGTCCTGTCATAGTCGCAGGCCTTTGTGGCAACTACAGGAATATTATGATACTCAACGTCGTCAGCCACAGGCAACACATAGAGTGTGTCCGAGAAGAGCACATAGTCAGGTCCCGAATATGTCAGGCTTCTATCACCACAGCCAGTGATACCGGTTGTAACTGCAAGCAAAAGGAGAAGGGCTGCAACCGCCTTGCCATAGACTCTCCTTGATAAATTATATATAATGTTTATATTCATATCTCACTGCTATTATCTGTTACTTTCATTGGGCTGAATATTGGCACCAGGAGACTCAATCTCGTGCTGTGGAATTGGCCACACGAAGAGCGGGTTGTCTGCCGCAATCTTCAGGCTGCTGCCATTAGAGAGAGACTGATCCTGCGGAGTGCGCTCAAAGCCCTTGCCCCAGCGCTTGAGATCCTGCAGGCGGAAGCCCTCCATATAAAGTTCCTTTATGCGCTCCTCCTCAATTATATCCATTGCATTGCTTGCATTCAATGCCACCGAGGCATTAGTGCAGCGTGCAGCCAGAAGGGTTGATATATCCTTGCCGGCCTTTGCGTAGTCGGGCGTCTCAAGCTGGCAGTAGGCCTCGGCACGTATAAGGTACTGCTCGGACAGGCGGAACACCTTAGGCATTGAAACGTTCAGCAACTGTGCCTCGCTGTAGAGTGACTGGTTACCCCAATACTTGTAGAGCAGCGGCCAGGTAAGGCCATGACTGTAACCGGTCTGCGCCTCATAGAAGAATGTGTTGTAGCGCAGGTCATTTGCGCCATATCCATAGAGGTCGAGCACCCACTGGGCAGGCACATAGTCGGGTTTGAATGACTGATAGTCATAGTTGAAGAACACCGTTCCAAGAGCACCGCCGTAGTTGGTAGATGTAAAGCCCACCTTCCATATAACCTCGGACGAGAGGTCATACTGCCACATATAGTCGTAATAGTTCATTGTCGAAGAGTACTGCGAATGCACGCTTGAAAGGAAGAACATGTCGCTGTCAATGATTTTTGACGAGTACTTGATGGCAGCCTCATAGTCGCGCATATAAAGAGCGACACGCGCACGTAGGGCATATACTGTATACTCGTTGAAGTAGACCGAGTTGTTATAGAGTGCACCATCTATAGCAGGGTCATAATCCTCGTCGAGTTTCAGCAATTCCGCAGCCTTGTCAAGGTCGCTGAGTACCTGCTGATAGGACTCATAAAGGGTTGCTCGCTCAATTTTTGGCAAATTCTCATAGTACTTTGTCTTGAGCACGACACCAAGTTCGTTCTTGGCAGCCTCATCGCTCTTGTAATCGACACAGTAGAGTTTTATCAGTTCACTGTATGCAAGGGCACGCGCAAAGTATGCCTCACCACAATACGACTCCAGACGATCGAGTTCCGTATCATTAGTGAGTGTCTTTTCCAGTTTCTCGGCATTGTCGAGCAAGAAGTTGCAGTTACCGATCACCGAATAGAGAGAGCCATACACTGCCTCAATCTGCGGGTTTGTAGCAAGAATCTCCCAGCGCCACACATCACCGAATGTATTTGTATAGCCATTCACTGCATAGACCATATCGCACTGGATATCGGGCAGCAGAGTAAGATAGCCGCTGTAGAGCGCGCCGCTGAGGAATGCTGAGTATATACCCACCGCAGCCTGGTTAGCCTCATCAACATTTGTAATTGCCGACCCCTCGAGCACTGCACTCTCGGGAAATTTGTCGAGGCACGACACAGGAACAACAAGCATCGTTGCCAATAATATATAGGTAATTATATTTTTCATCTTTAACCCTCCTGAATTTAGAATGTAACCTCAACACCAAATGTGTATTGGCGAGACATTGGTTACTGCGCCTTGTAGACGTTGCTTGTAGACTCAGGATCAAGACCTGTGAACTTTGTCCATGTGAACAGGTTCTGCGCCTGGACATAGAGACGGGCACGGCTCATAAAACCGGTCTTTGCAAGCAATGCACGCGGGAAGTCATAACTGAGCATCAGGTTCTTCAAGCGCATGAACGATGCATCCTCAAGGAAACGCGAGTCCATCTGCGGAGTAACGCCATAGCGTGGAATGTCGGTAACATCACCCGGTTCTTTCCAGCGGTCGTAAAGCAGGCGCTTCGACTGGTTATATGCCGAGTAGAGGCCGTTGCTCTCCTCAAAGAAACGGTCATTATTGAACATCCAGCGGTCGGCCACCCAACTGAAATTTGCTGTCAACGAGATACCCTTGTAGTGCATTGAAGTGCCAAAGCCACCCTGCCAGGGCGCATTGTAGTTCTTGCCAACCAGCACCTTATCCTCTTCACTGAACACGTTTGTTATATTGCCCTCCTTGTCATACCAAAGAGCATCACCGTTTGCCGGGTTCACGCCGGCATACCTATTTATGTAGAACTCACCGATTGAGTGACCCACAACAAGTTTTGTCGATGTGTTTGACATCTCATACTCATCGAGACCGCCATAGAGTTCTGTAATCTCGTTATGGTTATAGCTTGCGTTGGCATTGATATTCCAGATGAAATCCTTCGTGGTGATAGCATCTGCGCCCAATGACACCTCAAAACCCTGATTCACCATTGCGCCCACATTATCCCAGCGTGTTCCAAAACCATTGTTCACATAAGACTGTGGCACAAGCATGAGCATATTGGTTGTCTTCTTGTGGTAAAGTTCAATGTCGGCAGTCATACGGCCAAAGAAACCAAGATGGATAGCAAGGTTCGATGTCCACAGTTGCTCCCAACTCAACTTCTCATTACCCTGTGTGGCAGGAGCTATACCGGCCTCACCCATGTAGTTGGAGCCTCCGCCTACAAGAGCAAGGTGGTCATAGTCGGGGATTGACGAGTTACCCGATGTACCGGTACTCAATGCCACCTGGGCATTGGTAAGCCACTTGCTGCATGACTGCATGAATTTCTCCTTGCGCACATCCCACATGAAACCGAGCGACCAGAATGTAGCCCAACGGCCATCCTTTCCAAAGCGTGAAGAAGCGTCGCTACGGAGCGAGAAGTCGGCATAATAGCGGTCGTAGTAGTTATATTCGCCACGTGCAAAGAAAGAGAGGAACGCATGGCTTGAATATGAATTAGCCCATGACGAAGCCCTTGTTCCCGATGACAGCAATGTCAATGCATCATTGTTCTGTCCGCGTGTCACCACCTGGAAACCCTCTGAGCGATAGTCGACACCCTCCTGTCCAAGCATCACATTGAAGTGATGATAGCGCTGAACATCGAACTTATAGTTGATGGTATTTGTTATGGTAAGGTTCACTGTGGTGTATGAACTGCGACCCGCTGCACCCACACCGTTGTTACCCACGAAACTTGGATATGACTTCATGTCGGCAGTAGAGTGAGAGTAGTCCACACCGAACTGTGAACGCAGTGTAAGGTTGCGTATCGGAGTAATCTCGGCATAGAGCACGCTGAGCGCCTTGTACTTCTTGTTGTCGAGCGGATTGTTCTCCATCCACTCAAGCGGGTTGTAGGATGTACCCTTCCAACTGCCATCCTTTGAAGATGCCAACGAACCATCCTCCTTATATGGATTCCAGTAGGGAAGCATAAAGCGGCACGCCGAGATTGGAGTGTACAGAGCATATTCGCCGTCATCGGCCTGCTGTGCCTCTTCATATGTCAACATTGTGTTGGTGCCGATTTTCAACCATGAAGCCACCCTTGCATCGACATTGGAACGCATATTGTAGCGCGAGAACGTAGAACCCTGTGCAATACCGTCCTGGTCATAGTAACCTCCCGAAACAAAGTAGTTCAGTTTGTCGGTAGCGTGGCTGACAGCCAAGTCATATCCCTGCAGGCGAGCCCTGTCATTGAACACCACATCAAGCCAGTTGATATCAGTCTGGCCAAGAATATTGTAGTCCTGTCCTGCATCAAGGCCAATCTCCTTCTCGAACTGGATTCTCTCGGCAGTATTCATCATGTTCCACTCGCCATGAGCGAGATTTGAGAAACCCTGCTGTGTACGCAAGGTAACGTCTACCTTCTCAGTAGAGGTACCGCGCTTGGTTGTGATTACCACCACACCGTTTGCTGCACGGGCTCCATAGATTGATGTGGACGAAGCATCCTTCAACACATTGATTGACTCAATGTCACCGGGATTGATGGCATTGAAATCGGCGCTTGTGATGGGCACACCATCAAGAATGAACAGCGGAGAGGTTCCCGAGTTGATTGAGTTGGTACCGCGAATCTGGAAAACAGCCGGCTTGCTTGGCTCTCCGGAGTTTGATATCACCGTCATACCCGGCGTTGCACCCTGCAGAGCCTGATCAAAACTTACTGCAGGCACATTCTCAAGTTTCTCGGCCTTTACAGTTGACACCGAACCAGAGATTGTTCCCTTTTTACGGACACCATATGCAACCACCACAACCTCATCCATTGTTGTCTGCTCGGGGTCCATTACCACATTCAGCACATTTGTTTCCTTGTTCACAGTATGCTCCTGGGCGGTATAGCCCACATAGGAGAATTGCAACTGCGCCTCGGCAGCACCCTTGACTTCAATCTCATAATTTCCGTCAAAGTCTGTGACTACGCCGTTTGATGTTCCCTTTTGCATAACGGTAAGCATAATCATGCCCTCGCCGTCCTCGGAAGAGGTAACCCTACCCTTCACCTTAAAGGACTGCGCCCAGGCCGACTGCACCATAAATGCGCAGAGAATGGCAAACAGCAAAAATACTCTATTTCTCATCTATAAAAAAGTTGTTTTTCTACCACACAAAAAGATGCCCACATACCGCAACACAGCCTTGCATTCTAAAAGCAACAAGGCAATGCCGTAGCACGTGGCACATTCCACAAAAGTATAAATATTAAGTTTTTATTCGTTTAATTAACAAAAACCGCCGCAAAGATACAAATTATTAGCGTTATGTTAATAATAACATACGCATTTTTTCATAAAAAAACAGGCAAGTGCATATTGATACACTTGCCCGAACTGCATTTTCATATTCTTTTCAAAAAGATGGACTATCTTTTATAGTGTGGAATTAATTTCGGCAATATACCCCAGCACCTCATTCTTTCCAAGACCATTCTCGGACGATGTAACAAATACCGGAGGCAGTTCCTCCCACTCCTGGAGAAGCCTTGCCTTGTAGGCGGCAATGTTCTTAGCAAGAGCACTTTTTGCCAACTTGTCGGCCTTTGTGAAGATTATTGAGAACGGCACACCGTTCTCGCCAAGCCACTGAAAAAACTCGAGGTCAATTTTCTGCGGTTCGTGACGACAGTCTATGAGCACAAACAAAAGAGTCATAGGCTCACGGTCAAGCACATAACTAGAGATTATATGCTCCAGTTGCTCGTTCTGCGACTTGCTGCGCTTTGCATAGCCATAGCCCGGAAGGTCAACCAAGTACCATTCATTGTTGATGAGATAGTGGTTTATAAGAAGAGTCTTTCCCGGTGTTGCCGATGTCTGCGCCAGTTTTTTCTGGTTTGTAAGCGCATTTATAAGGCTCGATTTTCCTACATTCGAACGGCCAATGAAGGCATATTCGGGCTTGCCGTCCTGCGGACATTTCTTAATGTCGGTATTGCTTATCACAAAACGCGCGCTCTTTACAATTGGTGTGCTCATGTTGTTGATGTTTTTCAGGTACAAAGATACAACGATATTCAATAAAACAAAAGGAGCGCAAAGGTTTTAGCCGCGCACTCCCTTTATGCAATATCACTGCGAAATCTTCACGCCCAAAAAGTATGTTCTTGGCTGCGTGGGACCATAGAAGTAGCCCGAGTCGCGAAACTCACCCTTATCGAGGTCGCGCTGGAAACTGTTGAAGATGTTCTGCACACCGGCATTCACCTGCAGGTTTATGTGGTCGTGCAGTATGAATGTATAGCCCGCCTTTAAGTTGAGGTCAAAGAAATCGGGAGTTGTCTCCATACGGTCTTTCTCAATCCAGCCTGCATAGTGAGGCACAATCATTGAACCGGTGTATGTTCCCGAGAGCGAGAGATCGAGTCTTTTCAGCGGTGATGATGTTATTGTGAAATAACCGTAGCAGTCGGGGGTGCGCATCATTCGCTTAGTTGTAAGGGCAAGGCCATCGACCTCGGTCCAGACCTCGGGCTGTTTGTAGCGACTTTGCTGTGCCGTAAAGCCAAGTTGCAGGGAGAAATGCTTTCCATGCGCAATCTTTGCATCAATATTCGCTCCATACACACGCGCCCCGGCACCATTGCGGCGCTCCTTTATGGCGTGGCCATAGTCATTCACACCCACATCCTCAAGCACAAAGACATTGTCCAAATCGGTATAGAATCCCTCCACAAGCAAATTTGCCTGCCAGTGCCCAAAGCGTGTCGTCCAGTCTACCGAACCGCTGAAACTATTGGAGCGCTCCTCTTTCAATCCGTCGGCAAGTTCAATCTGCACACCCTCGCCACCAACAGCTGTCACATGCAGGTCCTCGTCATAGGCCTGCGGTGCTCGGAAACCTGTTGAATATGTCAGGCGTGCCTGCAAGTCCTTCAACGGCTTGTAGAGGAAATTCACTCGCGGACTGAAGATTGGTTCCTCTATGAGATTATGCTTGTCCATGCGCAACCCCATCAGCAACGAGAAGTAGCGGGCATTCCATTCGTTCTGCACGAAGGCACTGCCTATGCGCACATCCTGACGCATATCGCGGTCATAGCCCGTCATCACATCGTGCAGACGGTTCTCCTGGTACTCCACTCCCGCCATGAATGTTGCCGGCGAAAAGAGGAATTTATCAATCTGCCATGTATATGTTGCACCAGTCACCCAGGTTAAGTCATCGGTCTTGCCGTATGCATTGGGGTCGCGCTGAGCGCCATAGTAACTGTCGCGGTTGATGTGCTGCAACGATGCAAAGAGCGACAATTTATGCTTGTACCCGTCCCAATTATGGTCATAGGCAACGCCACCGCTATTTATGACGTGCTTTGTCTGCTCTGTGATATCGCTTTCGTGAGGCTGCAAGCCGAACTTGTTGCCACCGCGACGCAATTCATTGGTGGTGTGATACTCCAGGCTCAGGCGGCCGTTGTATGCAGGGCGGTAGTATGTGCGCAGGCCAAAAGTATTCATGTTCAGTTTTCCAAGTTCCGAGAAACCGTCGCCATCGTGGTCATACGGGTTACGGTTGCGGTAATTGGCATATACCGCCATACCATACTTGTTGTCGGGCGACACAAGTGACACATTGGCGCCCACGCTCTGCTCCCAAGCCTTGCCGCCATAACCGGCAAAGTTGCTTGTCACAGAGAAAGAGTTGCTCACAGGGTCTTTGGTGATGATGTTCACCGTACCGCCTACCGCATTTGCACCAAAGAGCGCCGAACCGCCACCACGCACAACCTCCACACGCTCAATCATGTTCACTGGTATCTGTTCAAGACCGTAGACACCGCTTAGTGCACTCACCACCGAACGGCTGTTTATGAGCACCTGCGAGTAGGGACCCTCAAGACCATTAATGCGTACCTGTGGAAAGCCGCAGTTCTGGCAGTTATTCTCGACACGCAGGCCTGTAATATAATTCAGGCTTTTTGCAAGGTCAACAGAGTTCACAGCCTCAAAAAGCGGCAGGGCGGCCACCGAGACCACCACAGGAGCCTCCTTGCGACTAATCTCATTGCGGTTGGCCGAAACAACCACCTCGTCAATTACAAAATTGTCACTCTTTAGCCTGAAATGCACAACCGCAGTATAATCCTTGCTCACAACAACCTCCTTTGTCATTGTCTCATAACCCATTGCCGTAACTCGCAAGGTATATTTCCCCGCTGCAAGATTGGTAAATGCAAACTGACCGTTCTCGTTACTGGTTGCTCCCTCGCCTGTCTCGACAACAAGCACTGCAGCGTAGGCAATATTCTCCTCGTTCCCCTCCTCAACGACGTGCCCCATAATCTTGTTACCCTCTCTAATGCCTATCGGGTCACCGGCATACACAACAAAAGCCAAGAACAAGAAAAAAAGCAAAGTAAATATTCTTTTCATATATCAATTTTATCTATTGTTTTGCGGCTGCAAAATTACTTCACCGGCAAAACAGCCACAATCACAACAAATTGTTAAAAGTGAGCCTATGTTTAACAAAATATCTCAAAAAAAAGCAAAAACGCCACAAAGGTATTAGTAAAAAACTTATCAGGAATTATACAGAATGACGCGTCATTCTGTATTTATGTCAATAAAAATTGGTTCATTGGACGCTAAAGATTATTTTCGCACAAAATATCAACACAATGAACAGAATAATAGTATCGGCGCTTGTCGCCATAGCAACATTGGCAACAAATGTAGAGTGCAATGCGCAAGCCATTTCAAAAAGCAAGACAAAGAAGGTTGATGCCTACTTTTCAAAGGTGCTCAAAGGAGAGAACACTATCTACAAAGGCAACGACAATATAAAGCCGGAGAAGATTGAAGCCACCCGCAACGCGGTGTGGGAGCGCTGGCGCAGCGCAGTACAGGCAACCGGCGAGGAGCAACTCACATCCCCTTTCGCAATCAATGAGCCACGCGACACCGGTTACTGGAGACTCCCCGAGAACCTTGAGGAGAATGCCTTGATGCCATACTATTTCATCAAGAAAGGCGAACAGCCACAGGAGGGCTATCCACTGTTCCTGTATATGCATGGGTCGGGCAACAAGCAACATGAGTGGGAGGCCGGAATACGCCTTTGCAGCAGTTACGACGATGCACCGTCGCTGCACTTTATTCCACAGATTCCCAACGGATATGGCGAACTCTACCGCTGGGCAATACAAAGCAAGCAGTGGGCTTGGGAGAAACTGCTGCGCTTGGCATTCGTGAATAAAGAGATTGATGCCAACAGAATATATTTCTATGGCATATCAGAGGGCGGATACGGCAGCCAACGACTGGCATCGTTCTATGCCGACTACCTGGCGGGAGCAGGTCCAATGGCTGGTGGAGAACCTTTGAAGAATGCACCGATGGAGAACCTTGCAAACATTGCATTCTCCCTGCGCACCGGCGAGAAGGACTATGGCTTTGCACGCAATGCCATGACCTACAATGCCGCATTGACAATAGACAGCCTCTCAAAAAGACACCCCGGCCTGTACAACCACTTCATTGAACTGGTACCTAATATGGGACACAGTATAAACTACGAAAAGACAACTCCCTGGCTAAAGCAGCACAGCCGAAATGCCCACCCTACATACTTCTATTGGGAGGACTATGACATGTACGGGCGCCACCGCAGCGGGTTCTATAACCTAAAGGTGAATGAGACATCACGAAACAATGACGAAGAGCGCACATGCTACGAGATGAGCATTGATGGAAACACCATTAGCCTCACTGTGCAGAACGTGACATACACCACAACACAACTCATATACGACATCCCAATGTTCTTCTCAAAGAGCTATACACCGGCCACAAAGGGAAATGTAACAATATACCTTAGCGAGAAACTGTTCGATTTCACCCAACCCGTAAAGGTTATCATCAATGGCAAGGTTGCATTCAACAGCAAGGTGACACCAACAATTAAAGCAATGGTAGAGAGTTGTGCCGAGTATTTTGACCCGGAACGCGTGTTCCCGGCAGGTATTACAGTTGATATAAAGTAACACCACCCGGCAATTTGCAAAGTGACGTTTTTTTGACTATCTTCGTGACCGCAAATTGATAGAATACACCAATGAACCAGGAATACCCATCAACACTTTTGGAGCGGGCAGTAAGGGAGTTCTCCAAACTGCCGGGCATTGGACGCAAGACGGCAACACGCCTTGTGCTTCATCTGCTGCGCAAGAAGGAGGAAGATGTGGAGAGTTTTTCATCGGCAATCATCACCCTGAAACGCGATGCGAAATACTGCAAGGAGTGCCACAGCATATCGGACACCGATATATGCCCCATCTGCGCCAACCCCCTGCGCGACCACAGCCTCATCTGTGTTGTCGAGAATATACAGGATGTGATGGCCGTTGAGAACACCATGCAGTTCAGGGGTGTATACCACGTACTTGGCGGTGTCATATCACCAATGGATGGCGTTTCGCCCGGCGACCTGCACATAAACAGCCTCATTGAGCGCGTTGCCGGAGGCGAGGTGAAGGAAGTGATACTTGCGCTCAGTTCCACAATGGAGGGCGACTCTACAAACTTCTACATCTACCGCAAACTGCAGCAGTACGATGTCAAACTATCCGTAATAGCACGCGGAATATCCATTGGCGACGAACTCGAATACACCGACGAGGTCACTTTAGGCAGTTCAATAATCAACCGCCGTCCTTTCACCGGCAAAACAATATAATGCAATGAACAGGGATAACGTTCTAAAATCTTTGAGATTCAACTTCGCGACATCTATCTTCGCAGCAATAATAGCCATTGCGGCATTCGAGACCGGGTACCTTACCAAAGGTGCTTTGGCCATAAACCTTACAGCCGATGACATGTACTACATTGAGGTGAGCGCCATAATGCTCACAATAGCCATAATCCCATTTTCGCTGAAAGGATTCAGCCGTGCAATGAAAAAAGGTGCAGGACTCGAGACCGATGCATTCCTCAAATTATACGGCAAATGGAGCCTCACACGTATGTTCCTGCTCTTTATTGCACTGGTGGCGAACATATTCGTCTACTACGGCATAGAGTATGACGGTGCAATGTACTGCGCCATCCTCAGTTTTGGAGCACTCATCTACAGTTACCCAACCGGCAAGGTAATAGATGAGTACAGGAGTGGCAACGGAACAAAATAAAGCGTACAATGAAACTATCGGTAGTAATTGTCAACTATAACGTAAAGCATTTCCTTGAGCAGTGCCTTTGTTCGCTTGAGCAGGCTGCCGCAGGAGTGGACCACGAGGTGATTGTGGTCGACAATGCATCTACCGACGGTTCTACAGAGTATATCACATCACGCTTTCCGGATATCAAATGGATGGCCTGCCGGGAGAACAACGGATTCTCAAAGGGCAACAACATTGCCATCGCACAGGCCAAAGGCGAATTTATACTGCTGCTAAACCCCGACACCATTGTCACCAAAGAGGCCATTGAAGGCTGTGTAGAGTTCATGGAGACACACGCCGATGCCGGTGCCTGCGGCGTATACATGCAGCGCACAGACGGCACATTTGCCCCCGAGTCGCGCCGCGCACTGCCCACACCATTCGTGGCATTCTGCAAAATGTCGGGCCTGTCAAGCCTCTTCCCCAAATCGCGCAAATTCGGCCGCTATTATATGCAATACCTCAACAAGGAGGAGATAAACCCCATAGAAATAATTTCAGGAGCATATATGATGCTGCGCCGCAGCACAATAGAGAAAACAGGCACACTCGATGAATCCTTCTTCATGTATGGCGAGGACATAGACCTCTCATACCGCATACTGAAAGAGGGCTACAGCAACTACTACCTCCCTCATCGTATACTTCACTACAAGGGCGAGAGCACAAACAAGAGCACATACCGCTATGTACATACATTCTACCGCGCAATGCAGCTCTTTTTCAAGAAACACTACTCGCACTACTCACTGCTTGTGAGCCTGCCAATCAACATAGCAATATGGACACGCGCAATGCTTGCATATGTCGGCAACCAGTTCATCCACCGCAAGGCAGTACAGGAAAGCCCGGACATCAACTGCATTGTATTTGGCAGCAGCAGCACCATCGCCCAGGTCAAGGAGATATTGCCGGGCAACGGCAAGCACACATTCATTGAAGCAACAGAAGAGACAATGCCTTTGGGACACACAAGCAACAATATTGACCTTGAAGGCTACAACACTGTTGTATATGACACCGAGGCATACAGGTACAGCACCATCCTAAGACTGCTGAATACAGAAACAGGACACAGGCTACGTCTCGGCACATATTCATCAAGAACAAAGAAACTCATAACCGAAGAGCAAGTCTTTGATTATGACAACACCAAAGCAAAAAGATGAACACCGCTTGGCTAAAAGACGATACAATATCCTTACGTACACCGGAACCCGAAGACCTGGAACTGATGTACGCAATGGAGAACGACACCACTCTGTGGAGCATTGGCAATGCCACACTCCCCTACTCACGGTATACCCTACGCGCATACCTTGAGCAGAGCAAGCAGGACCTCTTTGCCGAACGCCAGGCACGCTTTGTCATTGAACTGGCAGGCGGCGAGGCAGCCGGAATGATTGACCTTGCCGACTTTGACCCGCTCAACAGCCGCGCCGAGGTATGCATAGGCCTGCTTGGCAAGCACAGAGGCAAAGGAATTGCAACACGCGCATTGACATTACTGAGCGATTACGCATTCAGGATGCTGCACATAAACCAACTCTATGCCTTCATCCCCGAGTGGAACGAAGAAAGTTTAAAACTTTTTGAAAAAAAGGGCTTCAAGAAAAGCACCCTGCTACAGCAATGGCAACGCACAGAAAACGGCTTTTGCAATGTCTTTTTAGTACAGAAACTCGCCGAATAGACTTTTTTTGACCGAAAAAACAAAAAAAAATCGCATTTTCTTGAAAAAAAACTCGAAAACGTTTGCAGATTCAAAAAAAAGCCCTACCTTTGCACTCGCTTTGAGACACAAACAAAGCAGTTCTTTAAAAATCTGGTGCGTTAGTTCAGTTGGTTAGAATACATGCCTGTCACGCATGGGGTCACGGGTTCGAGTCCCGTACGCACCGCAAACGAGTCCCAAAGATCTTTGGGACTCGTTTTTGTTTTGTATACTTGACAAACGGATTTTGATTTATTATTTTTGTGGTATATCTCACTCCTTTTGTAAAAACGAATAATATTATGACACAAAAACAATCCTTACAGATATTTGAAGATAGAAAGATACGCACTGTTTGGGATGATGAGCAAGAAAAGTGGTATTTCTCCATTGTAGATACGGTTGAGATACTAACGGAATCCAAAGATGCAACAGCATATTGGAGAAAGTTAAAACAGCGTCTTAAAGCAGAGGGAAATGAAACCGTGACAAACTGTCACGCTTTCAAAATGCGTGCTCTTGATGGCAAAATGCGTTTGACAGATGTTGCTGATACCGAACAACTTTTTCGTCTGATTCAGTCTATCCCTTCGCCAAAAGCAGAACCGTTCAAACAGTGGATGGCACACGTTGCAAGCGTGCGTATAGACCAAATGCAAGACCCAGAACTATCCATTGAGCAGGCAATGGTGGATTACAAGCGTTTGGGTTATTCTGACGCTTGGATTAACCAACGACTCAAAAGCATAGAGGTACGTAAGGAACTCACTGATGAATGGAAGCGCACAGGTGTTAAGGAAGGGGTTGAGTTTGCTACGCTCACAGACATTATAACAAGAGAATGGAGCGATATGCGCACGAAGGAATACAAGCAACTCAAAGGTCTTAAAAAGGAGAATCTGCGTGATAATATGACCAATGTTGAACTTGCTCTCAACATCCTTGCCGAAGCCTCAACAGCAGAAATATCAAAACAGAAGAATCCTCACGTATTCAAACAGAATGTTACAATAGCAAGGGAAGGTGGTAGCGTTGCCAAAGTAGCACGCAAGCAGTTGGAGGAGAAGTTGGGTCGTTCTGTTATATCATCATCAAAGGCGACGGATTTCTTGCCGTCTCCAACTGAGGAGATTGAATAATTAGAGTATAATTCAGTTGTCAAAATAACTAATTACGGTAGCCATTGTCGTTTTATGTCTGTTTCTTATATGTTATGGTAGCAAGAAGATTGAAGATTACAACAAATACTCCGAGTGCTGCAAAGTTATGCCACATCTCCACAAATGC
>JAZLBZ010000001.1:0-21690 GCA_045613945.1 Bacteroidaceae bacterium | reverse complement strand
GTAACGAGGCACAGCGCAGCATCGACACCAACTCACAGCCCGACTACCGCCAGAAACTCGAGGAGGAACTCCGCGAGATGCGCGAGACCGAGATGTGGCAGGCAGGTGCCGTAGTGCGCAAGCTCCGCCCCGAGAACAACTGATTTCCTGAATCAAAAATATAACAGAATATGACCGGCAGCCTTGTCGGTCATATTTTTTTACACCGCTCCCACAATAAAAAAATTAAAAATATTTCACATATATCCACTTTTTTTATCATCTTTGTATGATTTTAGGGTTGTTGTGCAAAGAGATTTCCACACAAGCACGCTTCCACATTAGTAAGTATTTGTAAATTAACTTATTATATTACTATGACTAAACTAACAAAATTTGCTGCACTCCTGTTGCTATTTTTCGTCTCAGCAACGAACGCACAGGAAGCGACAACTGTTGCACAAGGCAAATTGCTAAAGGAGCAGCCAGCAAGAATGCTCCATGCAGACACCTTGCTCAACAAGTCAAACCAAATGGACAACATCATTGTCATTAACGACGACAACGAGTCCTACACTTTCTCCGAGGGACAGCTTGGCGAGGATGAGGATTTCTCGGGCACAACTGCAATGATTTCGTCAAACGACGACTACTTCCTCTCCGAGGTAGGATACCGATTCAGTGCAATGCGTTTCCGCACACGTGCCTATGAGTCGCAGTATAATAATGTATACGCCAACGGTGTGATGCTCAACGACGCCGAGAGAGGCCAGTTCAGTTATGGCATGATTGGCGGCCTCAACGATGCTACACGCAACAAGGAGGGTGCCACATACACCGAGCACAACAACTTCGGTATTGGTTCAATTGGCGGTGCAAGCAACATCAACATGCGTGCCAGCCAGTATGCTGCCGGCCACAAGGCATCACTTGTAGGCTGTAACCGAAACTATCTTGCCCGCGCAATGTACACAGGCTCAACAGGCCTCATGCAGAACGGATGGGCATTCACAGGCTCGGCATCATACCGCTGGGCAAACGAGGGCGTCATTGAGGGTACATTCTACAACTCATTTGCATATTTCCTCGCTGGCGAGAAGAAGATTAACGACAGCCACAGCATCTCTATTGCCACATGGGGCTCGCCCACAGAGCGCGCACAGCAGGGAGCGGCAACCGAGGAAGCCTACTGGCTTGCCGGCACACACTACTACAACCCCAACTGGGGATACCAGCAGGGCAAGAAGCGCAACGCACGCGTTGTGAACTCATACGAGCCTGCGATGATTATCACCTGGGACTACAACATCAACGACAAGATGAAGCTGACAACATCAGTGTTCGGCAAGTACTCGATGTACAGCACATCAGCACTCGGATGGAACGGCAATGCAGCCGACCCACGCCCCAACTACTACCAGAACCTGCCAAGTGCGGCTTACAATGTATGGGACCTTGATATCAACGATGCCAGCGCCGATGTTCAGGCCGATTACTACGCCCGCATCGACTATTGGACATCAAGCAAGGCCAACCGCCAGATCAACTGGGACTACATGTACTATGCCAACCAGCAGGCAAATGCAACAGGCGGCGAGTGCCTCTACTACGTAGAGCGCCGTCACAACGACCAGCTCACGCTGAATCTTGGTTCAACTCTCAACATCAACTACAACCGTCACAACAAGGGTACAGCCGGCCTGCAACTTGGAACAACCAAGGGTATGCACTACAAGACAATGGACGACCTTATGGGTGCAAACAAATATACCGACATTGACAAGTTCTCGGTTGGTGACTTTGGCATGAATAGCGACTATGTTCAGAACGATGTTGACCACCGCAACCGCCAAATCAAGGAGGGTGACGTATTTGGTTATAACTATGACCTTTACGTTAACAAGGCAACACTCTTCTATCAGCACCAGTACAACAAGGGCATCTTCCACCTCTTTGCCGGTGCACACGCCGAGGGAACAACAATGGAACGCTATGGTCACATGCGTAACGGACGTGCGCAGAACTTCTCTAAGGGCAGCAGCGGCACAGCAATGTTCTTTGGCGGCGGTGCCAAACTTGGCATGGTATTCACATTCAACGCATATAACACATTGGAGATTGGCGGCGGATATGAGAACCGCGCACCACTCGCCTACAACTCATTCATCGCGCCACGTATGCGCAACGACTTTGTAACAGGCCTCACCAACGAGAATATCTTCAATGCCGAAATCTCTTACAAACTCAATGCAGGCCCCGTGAGCGCAAAAATCAGCGGTTACGGAACAATGATAAACAGCGGCGTGGAGCAGAGCGCATTCTACAACGACCAGGAGTCACAGTTCACATACCTTACAATGACAGGCGTAAACAAACTGCACTACGGCCTTGAGGCGGCTGTTGTATACAACATCACATCGTCACTCTCAATCAACGCCATCGCATCAGTAGGCGATGCCGAGTACACCAGCAATGCCAACGGATTGCTCATCAGCGAGAACGAGGCAGTATGGGATAAAGATAAAGTTGTATATATGAAGGGTGCCAAACTCGACGGCACCCCACTCACAGCAGCAAGCCTGGGTGTTGAGTACAACATCAAAGGCTGGTACTTGGAGGCGAACGTGAACTACTACGACAGAATCTACATCGACGCATCAAAATATGCACGTCTTAAAGCACCGGGCATTGATGCTACAACAGGTGAAGAAATTTTCCCGGAACAGTACAAAGGCAAAGGCGGTTTCATCGTTGACGCTTCAATTGGCAAGAGCATCAACCTTCGCGGTGGCAAGAAACTGAACCTCAACCTCCAACTCAGCAACCTGCTCAACAACACCAATATGATTACCGGTGGTTACGAACAGAACCGCGACGACAACAAATCCGATGGTACCGAGCGCATATACAAGTTCTCAAAGAACCCATACCTCTACTATGCCAACGCATTCAACTTCTATTTGAACGTCGGTTTCCGTTTCTAACAAGACCTTTATATATAAATAAATGCAAATTATGAAAGCAATAAAATATCTATCACTTCTCGCTTTGTCGCTCATTGCAACATCCTGCATGAACGATTTTGATACCCCACAGTTCAGCGAGCCACAATTCGGAAACAACGAGATTGGCGAGGCAAACACCACCATCGCAAAACTGAAAGAGGATTATGCGACTGTCATTCTGAATAACGACACAGCAAGATTCACCGATGACATAATCATTGAAGGAGTCGTTGTTGCCAATGACGAAGAAGGCAATGTCTATAAACAGTTTGTAATCAATGATGCAACAGGCGCAATCATCATTGGTGTAAACGATGTCGGCATCTATGCGACAATGCCGGTAGGCCAGCGTGTACGCATCGCCTGCAAGGACCTCTATATTGGAGGATATGGAAGTTTAGCACAAATTGGAACAAAATACTTCAACACCAAATATGGGGAGTGGCAGATAGGCCGAATGACAAAACTGGATTTCCAAAAGCACGTAAGAATAATTGGCGAAGTAAACCCCAATGCACCGGAATTGACTCCAATGGCTATTACAGAAGATTTTCTTGCCGATAAAAACAACAAGAACATAACACCTTTGTACGTAGAACTCAAGAACGTCAATTTCAAGGAGGCTGATGGAGAAAGGCTTTATGCGCCCGAAGAAGAACAAATCAGCGAAACCAACACCGCAGTTGAGCGCAACGTTTATGTAGGCAGTCAAAAAGTAATATTCCGTTTGAGCACATACGCCGATTTCGCAAACGTGGCAATGCCAAAAGGCCAATTGAACATAAAGGGCGTACTTACCAGATACAGAAACCCCGGCAAGAACAATGACGAAAATGACTTTTGGCAGTTTTTGTTAAGTTCAACAGACGACATCGAACAGATAAGTGAATAACAATAATTTATAACTAACAAAAAACAAAACATTATGAAACTTAGGAAACTTTTCTTTGCAGCGTTTAGCGTACTTGCTTTTGCTGCATGTACCGAGACCCCCGAGGCGCCCTACAACCCGGGCGGTGGCACAGGCAATGGTGGCGGTACAACAACTAACGGTTTCGCATACATTGACGAAACCTTTGCAACAAGCCTTGGCGCCTTTACAACCCAGCAAGAGGTTGGCAACTATGCTTGGAAACACGAAGTATACAACAGTAACGGTTATGCAAAAGCATCAGGCTTTGCAAACAGCGCAAGCCAGAATGCAATCAGTTGGTTGATTTCTCCTTCTTTTGACCTAAGCAAAGAAACAAAGGCTTATGTTTCTTTTGAATATGTCATCAACAAAGGCGAAGCATCTGCAGCTGCAACAAACCACAAACTTATGGTTACCAGCGAGTATACCGGTGATGTAAAAACCACAACATGGACTGAAGTTGACTTTGGGGCGGTAAACAACAACAGCTGGAGCTTCCAAAAAACAGGCAACGTAAGCCTGCCTATTAATTTTATTGGAGCAGAAAATGTTGTCATTGCATTCAAATACATCTCTACAACAGAGACATCAAGCACATGGGAAGTAAACAATGTCCTCGTTACCGGCGAAGTTGGTGCAACTGAAGAGTACAACCCTGTTGTCAACAAGCCATCAATCGAGGGAGAAAACCTGTTGGAGAATTCAGGCTTCGAGGCTTGGGAAAACAACAAGCCGCTTGGTTGGGGTCTGACAGTTACAAACGGCACATACAGCCAGTCTTCTGACGCAAATTCAGGTTCTGCATCAGTTCTCCTTGAGGGTAATGCATCATCAAACAAGCGTTTGGCTTCAAAGAGCTACACACTTAAGGCCGGTACATACACACTTGCAGCATATTTCAAGAGCACAGGCGACGCAGCAGGCCAGTTCCGTCTTGGATATGCAAAGCTCACAGACGGCGTTGTAGCTGACACACAGAACGACTACATCTATATAACAAGTGCAGCACAGGTTCCATCTGCATGGGGACAGTCATACGAAAGCTTCACACTTGAGACAGAGACTGAGATTGCTGTAATCATCATGAACTCTAAATATGGTTCAGGTGCGTCTATCCTTGTTGATGATGTTACACTCACAACAACCGACGGTGGTATCGTTGAAGGCGCAGGCAGCGAAGAGCCTGAGACACCGGCAGGTGCATACATCAGCGAGGCATTCACAAACGGTTTCGGTTCATTCACCACACAGGAGACTGTAGGCAACTATCCATGGGTATCAGACGCCCAGTATGGTGCAAAGGCATCGGGTTATGCCGACGGCGCAAGCCAGGATGCAGAAAGTTGGCTCATTTCACCTGCAATCAATTTTACAAACGAGACAGCTGCATACATTGCATTCGACTATGTTATCAACAAGGGTGATGCAAGTGCAGCGGCAGCAAACCACAAACTTCTCATCACAAGCAACTACACAGGTGATGTTGCAACAACACAGTGGACCGAGGTTAACTATGGTGCAGTCAACAACAACAGTTGGTCTTTCCAGAACACAGGCAACATTGCACTCCCCGAGTCAATGATGGGTAAAGACGCTGTTGTAATTGCATTCAAGTATATGTCAACAACAGCCAACTCAAGCACATGGGAAATTAAGAACGTAGTTGTTGCAAGCGGCACAGGTGCAACACCCGAGCAGCCAGAGACTCCTGAGACCCCAGAGACCCCAGAAGAGCCAGAGACACCTGTTACTCCAGATACTCCAGCAGAGGCAGGCGTATTCGATTTTACAAACCCTGAGGCTCTTACACCATCGGTTGAGCGTGCAACAGTTGCGGCTGGTTCTACACAGGGTGCAGGCGTTGAAGCCAGCGAGTACACATTCACAAACGGCGGTGTAACTGTAAAAGTTTCACAGGGTTCTGCAGGTACACCTGTGAGATTCTGGACAAGAACAGGCGGCGATGTTGAGTTGCGTACATATAATGGTTCAACAATCACCGTCAGCGTAAGCGAGGGTACAATGTCAAGCATAGTATTCGAGGGTGGCAAAGTAAGCGATATGAGCGCAAACACAGGTTCATTCAGCGCTGGCAAATGGAGCGGTAGTGCAAGCAGCGTTACATTCAATGTAACAGGTACACTCAATATTCAGACGATTACAGTTAAGTAACAAACTGAGTTTTTATCTTATACAACTGCGATGAGCTGCTGCTCATCGCAGTTGTTGTATATACAGCAATCGTTAGCAGTCCACTACCCCATTTTTTACTTTTTTTCAAAAAAAAACGGTAATCTATAAATTAAAATCAAAAATGGTTGTAAATTTGCGAAACGAGTAAATATGAAAGAGGCCCTTCGTGCAACATACATACAATTACTCAAAATTATACAAATCATTTAATATCCAACCATTCCTACACAGGAATTTAAAAAACACAACACTATGAAAATCAATTACTTAAGAATGGGGGGGGTATTTTATTTGCATTACTTTCATTAGCATCTTGCAACACCCCTAAATTTACTGCAAGTTATGTCCCCGAAGAGAGCGGACTTAATCTCATGAAGATTACCGACGAAGCGACCAACACCGTAGCAGGTAACAAAACAAGTTCTTATTCTATTCAATCCGATTGTTGGGGTTATTGTCAAAATGAGTCTTTCGCATGGTCAACTGGTCGCTTGCTGGCAATTTCTCCCGACGGAACAGAACTGGCATTTGTTTCAATCATAAACAACCAGTGGAATGTAATGGTGCGTAAGTCCGGTCCACAAGGTAGTGCAACACAAAGAACATTCAGAAGCGTAAACGACTTCTCATGGGGTATTGACGACAAACTATACTTTGGAGATGCTGTTGACTACAACCGCTCTCAAATTTCTTCTACCGATGCACATGCCGGTAGCATCATGAGACAGCACACTAGCAATAATTTTGACAGCAATCCTATTCTATCAAACGACGGTAAAAAGATATACTTTACCCGCACAGATAAATCGGGAGCATCAGTGTGGTCCTATGACTTGTCAAACGGAGCAATCACATCGTGCAGCCGTGGCTACAACCCATACCCTGTAGGTGACGGTTCCGAAGAGTTTATATGCGTAAGAAACTCAAGTTTCGGCACAAGCGAACTGTGGCTCGTAAACTATGAAAAAGGACAGGAGACTCTAATTCTGACAGACAAGAACAGAGGTTTCTCAAACCCATGCCTCTCACCCGATGGAGAATGGATTCTTTGCCAAGGCAATAGCAAGTCATCAATCTCAAAAAAGAATAATCTCGATATTTTTGTTGTAAAGAGGGATGGAACAAACTTTATCCAGTTAACATACCATCCGGCAGACGATTGCTGCCCCGTATGGTCCGAGGACGGCAAGCACATCTATTTCATATCATCACGCGCCAACGAACGTGATGCATTCAACATTTGGAAAATGCGATTTGACTTATAAGCCATGAAAAGAATAATAGGAATTATACTTTTGCTGTTTTTCACAATGTCGGCAACGGCACAAATGTTGGGACATAGTGCTCATGGAAACAGTTTTGGCTTTGCACGTAATTCTTCTGACAGCTACCTGTCAAAGGGCTATCGCGGCATGGTAGAAATGGGACATGGAGTAGGAACAATAGAAAGTAATTATCTGTTCAAATTAAGCACTACTCATGGATACCAGTTCAATCCATATATATATTTAGGTGGATTCGTAAGTTTGGGAACTATTGAAGTTTATGAGAAATATTGGGCCTACGATAGTTATTGGGGTCATACTTATAAAGAACGCTATGAACCAAACTTCAACTTCCGTCTTGGTGCAGACTTTAGAGCATATCTACCCCAAAAACGAGTTGCGCCATTTGCAGGCGTACAACTAGGATTTGACTATGGTTATGACGATTATGCGTATGTCTATTTAGGAGCTCAATTGGGTATCAGAGTTGCTCTTAAAAACAGAATGGGAGTGAACGCGGCATTCCAAGTCGGTTCCGAAGATTATTTTGGAGGCAGTGAAGTTATTTTCAAGCTCGGCTATGAGTTTTAAAGTCTAAAATTTTAATCACCACTTGATATCAGAGGGATAGGCAATTGTCTAGCCCCCTGATGCATATTTTTTAGGTTATAACACACACCCTACTTATTTTTTAATAAAAATATTTGAGAAAGTGTAATTTAAAATCAAAAATGGTTGTAAATTTGCGAAACGAGTAAATACAAAAGAGTATTACATACTCTATTGACTTGTCATCTCGAGCATATGCGAGAGATCTCAAAAGAACTACGCATAAAGAGATTTCTCCATAGTCGTCGAAATGACAACAATGTGCAGTGTGTAAAAACAGCAAACAATACATATTAAACAATAATACAATGCTTACACTCGACAAAATCTATCACGCATCGTACGTCCTCAAGGACGTGGTACGTCGCACAGAACTCATTCCGGCTCCTTATTTGAACAAGAAGGGTAACATATTCCTCAAGCCCGAGAACTTGCAGTTGACCGGTTCGTTCAAGGTACGCGGTTCATACTACAAGATTTCACAGCTCTCGGCCGAGGAGAAGGCAAAGGGCGTTATCGCATGCTCGGCAGGTAACCACGCTCAGGGCGTTGCGTTGGCAGCGACAAGAAACGGTATCAAGTCGACAATCTGCCTCCCCGACTGTGCTCCAATCTCTAAGGTTGAGGCAACAAGAGGCTACGGTGCCGAGATTTGCCTTGTAGAGGGTGTATATGACGATGCCTACAAGCGTGCCATTGAGTTGCGTGACGAGATGGGCTACACATTCATCCACCCATTCGACGACATTGATGTCATTGCAGGCCAGGGAACAATCGGTCTCGAACTCATTGACCAGATGAAGGATGTTGAGGTTGTTGTTGTGCCCATTGGTGGCGGTGGACTCATCTCGGGTGTTGCATTTGCATTGAAATCACTGAACCCAAACATCAAGGTCTACGGTGTACAGGCTGCCGGTGCTCCAAGCATGAAGAACTCTGTTGAGCACAAGCAGATTGAGCGCCTTGACTCTGTATCGACAATCGCAGACGGTATTGCAGTGAAGCAGCCGGGCGAGAACACATTCAATTTCTGCAGCCAGTATGTCGACGGCATTGTGACCGTTACCGACGACGAGGTTTCATCGGCAATCCTTTCAATGCTTGAGCACCAGAAGTTGATTTCTGAAGGTGCAGGCGCAGTTGCGGCAGCAGCAGTGATGTTCGACAAAATTCCTGTCGAGGGCAAGAACGTTATCTGCGTGGTATCGGGCGGTAACATTGACGTTAATATCCTCGACCGTGTAATCAAGCGTGGTCTCTTCACATCGGGCCGTTCGGCACTGCTCAAGGTAGAACTCCTTGACAAGCCCGGTCAGTTGGTACAGGTATCAAAGATTATTGCCGACCTTGGCGGTAACGTGATTGGTGTGCACCACGAGCGCACAAATGCCAACACCGGCGTAACAGGCTGCTGGATACGCATTGACCTTGAGACACGTAATTTCGAGCACATCAACAAGATAAAATCAGCGTTGACCGCTGCCGGTTTCAATATCCTTGACTAATAATTTTAAAAATAAAATAACTATGTTGAAGAAAGTTTATACAAGCAATGCCCCTGAGGCCATTGGCCCATACTCACAGGCAATCATCTGTGGCAATATGTTGTTCACATCGGGCCAGATACCCATCAACCCAGCAACAGGCGAGGTTGAGGCAGAGGGCATCACAGACCAGGCTACACAGGTAATGAAGAACCTCTCAGCAGTTCTTGCCGAGGCAGGCACATCATTCGAAAAGGTTGTAAAGACAACCTGTTTCCTCAGCGACATGGCCGACTTCGCGGCTTTCAACGCTGTCTATGCCGAGTATTTCACAAGCAAACCGGCACGTTCATGCGTTGCAGTGAAGACACTCCCAAAGAACGTTCTCTGCGAGGTCGAGGTAATCGCCGAAATCTAAAGACAGCATTGCATAGAATGAGATAAGATGGCGGCCCCAAATGTTTTGGGCCGCCATCGTGTTTTTGAGTTTCTTAGCCATCCTCTTCCCGTATAGCCATATATTTTGGGAATTTGGAGCGGCTTTTCATTTTTATTTACTATCTTCGCAGTTAAGTAATCATTGATTTAGATATTTCAAAAACAGCAACAATATATGACAAACGTAATTGATGTCGCAAAGAAGTGCTTTCAGGACGAGGCCCAGGCCATTCTAAGCCTCATCCCCAATTTGGATGACAACTTCACAAAAGCCATTGAGCTTATTATCGAGAGCAAGGGCAAGCTCATTGTGACGGGTGTGGGCAAATCGGGACACATAGGTGCGAAGATTGCCTCTACAATGGCAAGTACTGGCACGCCTGCGTTCTTTGTAAACCCGCTCGACGCCTTTCATGGCGACCTGGGAATGATTGGCAAGGGCGATGTTGTATTGGCAATCTCAAACTCGGGACAGACCGATGAACTGCTGCGTTTCATACCGTTGCTGAAGGAGAGAAACATCCCCATCATATCAATGTCGGGCAACCCCGCATCGCTGCTTGCAAAATACTCCGAGTGTCACCTGAATGTGGCTGTCGAGAGGGAGGCCTGCCCGCTGAACCTTGCACCAACATCATCAACCACCGCAACACTTGCTATGGGCGATGCCATTGCCTGTGCCCTGATGACGGTGCGTAACTTCCAAGCAAAGGACTTTGCACAGTTCCACCCCGGTGGCTCGCTTGGACGCCGCTTGCTCTCAAGAGTCAAGGACTATATGACAACAGAGAACCTGCCCGTTGTAAACAGGGAGTCAAAGGTGAGCGACACGCTCATGCAAATTAGCCGCACCAAGATGGGCATTGCTGTGGTCATAGAGAATGACGAAATCATTGGCGTTGTTACCGACGGAGACATACGCCGCACAATGCAACGCGACCAGGAGCACTTCTTCCAACTCACAGTAAAGGATTTGATGAACACAAATCCCAAACTCATAAAAGAGGATGCAAAACTATCACAGGCCGAGAAGGTCATGCGCGAGCACAATATAAAATCGCTTATTGTTGTAAATGAAAACAACAGGCTTGTGGGTGTAATAGATGCCTTCAGTTGTCTTTAAAAAACAGAACATTATGAAGGTTGTTGCATTTGTGCCCATTAGACTAAACAGCAAACGCGTTGTCGGCAAGAATCTGAAGATGCTTGGCGACAAGCCATTGTTGCAGTACGTTCTCGACACGCTCAACAGCACCGCTGTAATTGACGAGGTCTATGTATACTGCAGCAATGAGGATATCATACCGTTGCTCCCCGAGGGCGTAAAATTCCTCAAGCGCGACGAATCGCTCGACCGCGACGAGACATTGGGACAGGAGATTTATGACGCCTTTACAAAGGATGTGGATGCCGATGTATATGTACTCGCACACACCACCTCGCCATTCATAAAGGCCACAACAATAGAGAACGCTGTCAAACAGGTTACCGAGGGCGGTCACGACTCGGCATTCAGCGCACAGAAAGTGCAGACATTCGCCTGGTACAAAGGAATGCCTCTCAACTACAATCTCAAGGAGATACCACGCACACAAACCATTGAACCGGTATACTTTGAGACAAGCGCATTCTACATATTCCGCAGAGAGGTGTGGACTGCTGCACACCAACGCATAGGCGAGAATCCATATATGGCAATTGTAGACCCCATTGAGGGCATAGACATTGACAACCCCGAGGATTTTGAATTTGCAGCAAGGGTACTACCCGAAAGATAACCATTAACCACAGACAACGGCAATGGGCAAGACTTGGCAAAAATGTTGGAATGCAATGAACTACCTCTATGGCACGTTGCTGACAGGCAGCCGCAAGCGGCTACGTTCCTGCAAGAACAGCCATAGCGGACGCTGTTTCATCATCGGCAACGGCCCGAGCCTAAGACACAGCGACCTCAAACGACTAATGGAACTTGGCGAAGTGACATTCGCCTGCAATTCGCTGATAAGACTGTTCGATGAAATACCCTTCTACCCCACCTACTATTTTGCACAGGACAACAAGATTATCCTCGACAACAAGGAGGAAATTGCCCGTTACAACGGCACCCGCTTTGTAAAGGCTCACTATGCAGGCCGCTACCACATAAAAGGCGTGACATACTACAATATGCTCTATAACCCCACCGGGTTCTCAAACGACATATCAAAGGTTGTATACAGCGGCCAGACCGTGACATACTCTATGATACAGTTCGCAGCCTATATGGGATTCAAGGAGATATACCTCATTGGAGTGGACTGCAACTATTCGAGTGGCAACACCGTTATCACCGGGGAGAGTTATTTCGACCCTCGCCTGTTCAACAGCAGCCGCAGTTATGCCCCCCCCGAAGTCGACACCAACCTGCTTGCCTACGCATGCGCAAGGAGAGAGTGCGATAAGCAAGGCGTAAAGATATACAATGCCACACGCGGCGGGAAACTCGAGATTTTTGAGCGCGCAAATCTTGACAAGATATTGAATGACACTAAAAAGATATGATTATGGAAAGTTGCGAGAAAAGAAAATGTAGTTGCGGCAGGACTCTGCTGCTGAGCATAGCAATTGTAGCAGGCCTTGCACTGCTTGGATACTTCATCTCAGAAGGACTTACAAGAATTGCAAACCAGGAGCAATACGTCACAGTCAAGGGCCTTGCCGAGCGCGAGGTACTTGCCAACAAAGTGGTGTGGCCACTGCCCTACAAGTGTGTCAGCAACGACACACAGTCACTCTACTGGGATATTGAGGACATCAGGGACAGGGTTATCCGTTTCCTCAGGAAAGGCGGTATAACCGACAATGAGATAGTCATATCGGCACCGGCTGTCACCGACCGTCTTGCACAGAGTTATGTCCCCGACAACATACAGTTCCGCTACCAGGCCGAGGCCGTGATAACAGTAATATCGCCACAGGTCGAAAAGGTGATAGAACTCATGGGCAAGCAGGGCGAACTCATGAAGGAGGGAGTGATAATCAGCAACGAGTACAACTACCAGACTGAATTCGAATACACTGCATTGAACGACATCAAGCCGGCAATGGTTGAAGAGGCAACACGCAATGCACGTACTGTGGCACAGAAATTTGCCGATGACTCAGGCTGCAGTCTTGGCAACATCAGGCAGGCCACACAGGGACAGTTCAGCATAACCAGCGACGAGACAACCCCACAGATAAAGAACATACGCGTGGTAACAACCGTAAAATACGAACTCAAATAAATCAAATGAAGCACCCCTGGGGTGCTTCATTTGATTTTACACAAAGTACAATATCACTTTTTCTTCAAGCCTTTGTACAGGAGATACCCAACAATCAGCACTGCCAGCACAATAAAGACAATACCAATCTCACTGCTGTACTCCTTCACCTTGTTCATTACAGCCTCTTCGGTCTGCATGCCCGGAATTGATGCCATGTAGTAGCCAAGCACCGCAAGTATTGCATTCCACACACCGGCACCCAATGATGTATAAAGGACAAAGCGTCCAAGTCCCATGCGGGCAAGACCGGCGGGTATTGAGATAAGTTGACGCACCGCCGGAACAAGACGACCGACAAATGTCGACACAGCACCATGCTTGTCAAAGTACTTCTCGGCATTCTGCACCTTAGCCTCATCAATGAGACACATGTGGCCAATGCGGCTGTTTGCAAACTTATAGACGATGGGACGACCCAACCACACCGCAAGATAGTAATTAACGAATGCACCGATGAGTGCTCCAACAGTTGCAAATACAACAACAAGGAACACATTCATTTCGCCGGTCACTGCAGCCTTCCAGGCAGCGGGTGGGACAACAGCCTCCGAGGGAAAAGGAATGAAAGAACTCTCAATGGCCATAAAAAGCGTAACCGTCCAGTAGTTCAAGTGGTCAAGACAAAATTGTATTAACGATTCCATAAAAGTTTTATTTTCTGTTTGTTATATATTGTTGTTCATTTAATATTCTTGCTTTTTGTTACTCGAACAAGGCGCAGAGCCTCACCAACCCACAGCACCAACGATGTCGAGGCAATTATTACCCCCCAACTCTTTGCGCTCAAGGGCACAACGTTGAACATCTCGCCACCAAAGGTTACAATAAGGAACTGCCCCAACACTATTACAAGGCAGACAAAGAGGAAACTCTTGTTCTCCCATAACCCCTTGAAGGCCGATTGCCCTGTCAGGTATGCCTTTGCATTGAACATATTCCAGAACTGCAGCATCACAAAGAAGGTAAAGAACTCCGACTGCGCATACTGCGACAATCCACCATCCTCTGTTGACATCCACAGCAGCAACGCCACTTGTACAGCCACAAACAGCGCACCTACTATAAATATATTGAGCGCCATAGATTTTGTGATTATGAAATCACCATTCTCGCCGCTCTTGCGCGGCCGTTCCTTCATAACCGCCCAATTTGGCGATAGCGAAGCAAGCGCACCCGCAGCAAAGGTATCCATGATAAGGTTCACCCACAGCATCTGAGTAATTGTGAGCGGCGACTCAGTTCCAATGAGCGAACCAATCATTACAATGAGGCAGGCCGCCACATTGATTGTGAGTTGGAACAGCAGGAAGCGCTGTATGTTGCGGTAGAGCGAGCGCCCCCACATCACTGCGCGCGTGATACTGCTGAAGGAGTTGTCAATGATGGTGATGTCGCTCGCCTCCTTTGCAACAGAGGTGCCGTCACCCATTGACAGGCCAACCTGCGCAGCCTTCAGCGCCGGAGCATCATTTGTACCGTCGCCGGTAACTGCAACTACAGCATCCTGTTCCTGCAGCAGGCGCACCAGGCGCTGCTTGTCCATAGGACGTGCGCGGCACATAATCTTCAGGGCCATGACACGCTTTGCAGCCTCTTCGTCACTCAAGGCCTCAAATTCGGGGCCGGTGATGACTGCATCGGCAGGTGTATCATTGTCGCATATACCTATCTGACGGCCAATCTCACGCGCCGTACCCGAAGTGTCACCGGTAACAATCTTCACATCCACACCGGCCTCAAGACAGCACTTCACCGCCTCGGGGACATCGGCACGTACAGGGTCCGATATTGCCACAAAGCCCAGGAATGTCAAGTCAACGCCACTCAAACGGCCATCGGCATATGGTGCAGTGCCGGCATCATCGTCAAGTATCTGATAGGCAAATCCTAAAGTACGCATTGCCATATTCTGGTATTCAAGCAACTTGGCCTCAACCATCGGGCGCTGCTCTGTCACTGTTGCAAAAACATCTGCCGCAACCTCTACGCGGTTGCAGTTGGCAAGCACAATCTCCGGGGCCCCTTTAACATAGAGCACATTCTTGCCAAGCAGTGGCGATTTTACAACCGTTGCCATATACTTGCGTTCGGTTGAGAATGTGAGGCGGCTGAGAACCGTTGCCTGCTCACGCAGAGGCATATAGTCGCACCCCTGCTTGTCGAGCCACAGCAACAAGGCCGCCTCTGTGGGATTTCCAATTGTCCTCACGTCGCCGCCATCGCGGTTCAGGTTCGCCGTTGCATTGACCGCAACGCCCTCCTTGACAAGCGCGCTGACCACATCACCACCAAGCGCCTGCCCTGCAAGAGCAAAGAAATTGCTCTCGTGTACCTGCATCCTGTTCTGCGTGAGAGTACCGGTCTTGTCGGTACATATTACTGTTGCCGCTCCCATTGTCTCGCATGCGTGCATCTTGCGCACAAGGTTGTTTGCCTTGAGCATACGGTTCATACTCAGGGCCAGACTAAGCGTAACGGACATTGGCAGCCCTTCGGGCACAGACACTACAATGAGCGTAACAGCAATCATAAAGTTGTGCAGCATATCCGACACAATGTCCATTGCCGACAAATTACCAAAGGCGAGGAAGGTCTTTATTGACAAGAGCGCGAATGTGATGCCTGCGGCGGCATAGCCCAGTTTGCTTATCACACCGGCCAGACGGTTGAGTTGAATCTGCAAGGGGGTCTCTACCCCGCTCTCAATCTGCGCGCCCTCGTTTACCTTGCCATACTCTGTTGCATCGCCCACGCACTCCACTCGCATAATGCCATTGCCGTCAACGACTGTTGTGCTGCGCAGAACCCTGTTCGACGGGTATGTAGCCTCATCATCAAAATCGGCCTCAACGGTTGTCTTTGCTATTACCGGCTCACCGGTGAGTGTCGACTCGTTTATCTGCAACGACTGCGCCTGCAGCAATACTCCATCGGCAGGTACCTCGTCGCCTGTGTTCAGCAGGACAATATCACCAACGACAATTTCCCTGCGGGCCACTTCAAGAATCTTGCCGTCACGCTTCACCGTCACCATCACGTCGTCGTTGACAGTGTTTAGCACATCGAATGCACGCGCCGCCTTAACCTCGAAGATAAAGCCGATGCCGCTTGCCAGCACTATTGCAAAGAATATTCCAATGGGCTCAAGGAATGCCGAGAAACCGGCCTGCTCCGGTCCCCAGCAATGCACTCCCGAAATCACCATTGAAAGCACCCAGGCGATGAGCAGGATGCGTATAATGGGGTCCTCAAATTTCTCAAGAAACTTTTTCCATAGCGACTCACGTGCAGGCGGAGTCAATATATTCTCGCCATACTTGCGACGGCTCTCCTCGACCTGTTGAGTAGTAAGTCCCTGTATCTTGTCCTCTAACATTCTATCCTAGTTATTTAATAGTTTCACTTAAAAAAGGTTCGGCCTGTTTGCGCGCGCCTCGTCGAGCGAGCGCAATGGCGCAGCGGTCCTTTGCGCTGCGCTCTCACGCAGAGCCTGCTGCTGCTCCTTCAGCGCCGCAACGTAGGCATTCCTTCGCTCATCACCGCCAAGCAGTTCGGCAGCAACCACAACATTCTGTGACACATCCTTTACATGCACCACCGCTCCGTCATACACAGGAGCAATCTTCAAGGCTGTGTGCAGCGGGCTTGTAGTGGCACCGGCAATCATGACAGGGATATCAAGCCCGGCTGCCTTCAGTTCCTTGACAACAGTTGTCATCTCCTCGAGCGAGGGAGTTATAAGGCCACTTAATGCCACAATATCCACCTTTTTCTCTATTGCAGCCGCCACAATAGCCTCGGGCGGAACCATCACGCCGAGGTCAATGACCTCGTACCCGTTACAGCCCATAACCACTGTTGCAATGTTCTTTCCAATATCGTGTACATCGCCCTTGACTGTTGCCACAAGCACCCTGCCTGCCGCTCCGGCAGCACTGTGCCGCGACTGTTCAATCAATGGCTGCAGCATTGTCACCGCCTGCTTCATTGTGCGGGCAGCCTTGACAACCTGAGGAAGAAACAATTTTCCCTCACCAAAAAGTTCACCCACACGCCCCATTCCATCCATCAGGGGAATGCCAATGACATCTACTGCGCTACCATACTTAGCAACAGCCTCGGTAAGATCGGTTGACAAATAGTCGCCAACGCCCTTGAGCAGCGCCCATTCAAGACGTTTCTCTACAGACAACTCACGCCAGACATCATCGGCTGCCTGCTGCACTGTCGCGCCCTGCTCCTTCAGTTCTCCAGCCATAGAGATCAGGCGCTCCGTAGCATCGGCCTTGCGATTGAGCACAACGTCCTCGAGCACCTCGCGCAACGGCAATGGGATATCATCATACTGCACCGATGTCTGCGGGTTCACAATGCCCATATCCATTCCTGCGGCTATCGCATGGTAGAGGAACACTGCGTGCAACGCCTCGCGTACGTAGTTGTTGCCCCTGAACGAGAACGACAGGTTGCTAACTCCGCCACTGATGTGCGCGCCGCAAAGATTCTCCTTTATCCATGCACAGGCGCGGATGAAGTCGATGCCATAGGCAGCGTGCTCCTCAATGCCCGTTGCAACAGCAAGTATGTTAGGGTCAAAAATTATCTCATAGGGTTCAAAGCCCGCCTTCTTTGTCAACAGTTCAAAGGCCCTGCCGCAAACCTCAATCTTTCGTTCGTATGTTGTAGCTTGCCCTCGCTCGTCAAAAGCCATGACCACAACCACAGCACCCAGGCGGCGCGCCTCAATGGCACGCTCCACAAAGAGTGCCTCACCCTCTTTGAGCGAGATGGAGTTCACTACCGCACGTCCCTGAATACATTTGAGACCGGCGCGGATGACATCCCAGTCCGACGAATCCACCATTATCGGCAGGCGGGCAATATCCGGCTCGCCAGCAAGCATATTAAGGAATGTGGTCATCTCGGCACCGGCATCCAACAGGCCATCGTCCATATTGATGTCTAGCAGCTGCGCACCATCCTCGACCTGCTTGCGGGCAATGCCGAGCGCCTCGTCATATTTCTTCTCGTTTATGAGGCGCAGGAACTTGCGCGAACCGGCAACATTGCAGCGCTCACCAACATTAATAAAGTTCATCCCGCTGTTCACCACCAGGCGCTCAAGACCCGAGAGCCACAGTTCGGCAGGCCTTGCCACCGGGACACGTGGCTGCACGCCGGCAACCAGTGCCGGGAACAGTGCAATATACTCATCGGTAGTGCCACAGCATCCGCCAATAATGTTCACCAGCCCCTCATCGACATATTCGCGCACAATGGCAGCCATCTCCTGCGGTGTCTGGTCGTACTCGCCCAGTTCGTTGGGCAGCCCGGCATTGGGGTACACGCTCACATAGCATGGTGCAATATCGCTCAGGCGCTTAAGGAAAGGTTTCATCTCCCTTGCCCCAAATGAGCAGTTCAAGCCCACCGACAGCAGATTGCGACTTGACACCGATGCCAGGAAAGCCTCTATTGTTTGCCCGGAGAGGATGCGTCCCTGCTTGTCGGCAATGGTAAAGGAGAGCATCACAGGCACCTCGCGCCCCGCAATGGCACAAGCCTCATCGGCAGCATAGAGCGCCGCCTTTGCATTGAGAGTGTCAAAGATTGTCTCGCACAGCAGTGCGTCCACACCACCCTCAATGAGCGCAACCATCTGCTCGCGATAGGCTTCGGCGAGCATGTCAAAGGTCACATTGCGCAATGCGGGGTTCTCCACATCGGGGCTTATTGAGCAGGTGCGGCTTGTGGGCCCCACAGAGCCCACCACAAAGCGGGGCTTGTCGGGTGTCGAGAACTTATCGGCCAGTTCGCGCGCCATCTGCGCGGCGCTGCGGTTTATCCTGGCACACAAGTGCTCGCAGCCATACTCGGCCTGCGATATGCGGTTGGCGTTGAATGTAGATGTCTCAATGATATCGGCACCCGCTGCCAAGTAGCGCGTGTGTATCTCACGTATCACATCGGGGCGAGTGAGCACAAGAATATCGTTGTTGCCCTTGAGAAGCCTGTCGTGCCCCGCAAGCAGCGTGCCGCGAAAATCATCGTCGCCAAGCCCGTAGCGCTGCACCATTGTGCCCATAGCGCCATCAAGCACCAGTATTCTATCTTTTAAAGTTTCTTTTAGTGTCATTGTCAAAAAGTGTGGTAATGATGCTCAGGGCACAGCCATCGGCATCATTGCATTATAGCATTTTACTCTACCCTCGCCCGAGGATAGAGTAAAATACCTGCTATCAGAAGTTTCTCCTTATGCGGTCCATCTCGCGCTTGTCATCGCGTTCCTTAATGCTTTCACGCTTGTCATACTCGTGCTTGCCTCGCGCAAGCGCAATCGCCAACTTGGCAAGCCCCTTCTCGTTTATGAACAGGCGTGTGGGCACAATCGTAAAACCGGGGTTCTTCACCGCCTGCCTGAGTTTGCGCAGTTCCTTGCGGTCGAGCAGCAGTTTGCGGTCGCGCCTTGCCACATGGTTGTTGTACGAGCCATAGAAATACTCGGCCACGTGCATATTCTTGACCCAAAGTTCATTGTTTATGAATGTGCAGTAGGTATCGACCAGGCTCGCCTTTGACTGCCTTATCGACTTTATCTCCGTTCCCGTCAACACAATACCGGCCGTGTAAGTCTCGGTAAAGATGTAGTCGAACGTAGCACGCTTGTTCTTTATGTTTATGTTAGGTATCTTCTTCTCCATATATCAAATCACAACCACCATTAGAAGAAAACGACGTAGTTTCCATCAACGCCATCATCGATAAGGGCATCGTTCTTCATGCGTCTGACATAAATCTTAGTCTTTACACTGTCAACATCCGCAGGAACAACGCTCTTGTCGGCAGGGTCAATAAAATCGGCAATATTAGAGATGTCGAATGTCAGGAGCACCTGGGTCTCCTTTTCTGCCTCCTCGGCAGCCACCCACAAGTCAAGTTCCACACAGCCGTCCTTGACGCCACGCACAGTCATTGCATATTCCGCTGTCTCCTCAACGCCCTTGAACTTTACACTAATGTTCTGCTTGCCGTCCCAAACCCAGGAATAGGCCTTGAACTCATCGTAAAAATAATACGGCTCGAGCGCAGTTACAGGAGTAGTGTATTTAGCGCTGTCAATCTCGGTCCCCATCGACAAAGGATAGACTGGTATTTTCTTTATCACCTGCTCAATATTCCACTGAGTCGCCTGCCCGCTGTAGGCATTGTAATAATAATGCACCTTCAGCAACGCACGGTCACCATCCTCAAGGTCAAAGATGCCGGCATTACGCACAACATAGAAAGTGTCGACAAATTCAAGAGCCACTGTGGTCCTGGGGGTAATATCATCAACCTTGCCAATATTAAACAGTCCCAGGATATCACCATCCTCGGTATACCCAATCTCTGCCGGACCGCATGACCACATAGCCATTGCAGTTAGAACTGCCATAAACGCAGTATAAAGCCTCTTTACAATTTCCATAGTTTTAATAAGACAAATTCAAGCGCGAAGATACAAACAAAACAGCAAAAAGCCCCCCTGTTTGTGTTAATAAATATTTATATAGTATATATTTTAGTGATATGCGCATAACGTGAGTAAAAAAAATGCCACAACCTTTGCTAAAGATATTATTTTAGTTATCTTCGCAGACTGAAAGAGATTATGTTTCACATTTTAAACATATAAAATTATGGTTTATTCACACGAAGTAGAAAACATGTGTGTTGTGAAGAAAGGTCCTAATCACGGTCCTGCTCCAATCCCAGAAGAGGGTAAGTGGATCAAGGCTAAGGAGGTTGCCGACATTTCTGGTTTCACACACGGTATTGGTTGGTGCGCTCCTCAGCAGGGTGCTTGTAAGCTTTCATTGAACATCAAGAACGGTATCATCCAGGAGGCTCTTGTTGAGACAATCGGTTGCTCAGGTATGACACACTCAGCAGCTATGGCATCTGAGATTCTCCCCGGCAAGACTATTCTTGAGGCATTGAACACCGACCTTGTTTGCGACGCTATCAACACAGCAATGCGCGAGTTGTTCCTTCAGATCGTTTACGGCCGTAGCCAGTCTGCTTTCTCAGAGGGCGGTTTGATTATCGGTGCAGGTCTTGAGGATTTGGGTAAGGGTCTCCGCAGCCAGACAGGTACTCTCTACGGTACTTTGGCAAAGGGTTCACGTTACTTGGAGATGGCCGAGGGTTACATCACACGCCTCGCTCTCGACAAGAACGATGAGATCTGCGGTTACGAGTTCATCAACCTCGGCCAGCTCATGGATGAGATTAAGAAGGGCACAGACGCCAACGAGGCTGTCAAGAAGTTGACAAAGTCTTATGGCCGCTTCTCACAGGAGGCAGGTGCAGTTAAGTATATTGACCCACGTAAAGAATAAGGAGGACACAAGCTATGATAAGACCCGTAAAATTTGAAAGTCAGGATCGTCGTATCAAGCAGATCCTCGCTGTACTTAACGAGAACGGTATCGCTTCTATCGAAGAGGCAAA